>NZ_JBHVIN010000013.1:0-281453 GCF_042799575.1 Streptomyces sp. NPDC057682
GGCCCGGACCGCACGACATCGTGCGGTCCGGGCCCCTTCGTATGTTCCGGTCTCAGACCGCCCCGCTGAGCGCCTGGACCATACGGAGCCACAGCTCCCCGTGCGGCTGCGCGTGCCGGACGCTGAGGGCGGCGATCTCCCGCAGCAGCCGCACCCGGATCTCCTCCCGGGCACGGGGGATCAGCGTGGTCAGCTCGTCCGGTTCGACGCCCTCCACCGCACCGGCCAGCACCATGCCCGCCTGCGCATGGGTGAGGGAGGACAGCTTGTCGTCGAAGACCTGCCCCTCGATGGCCGCCGCGTGCATCAGTGCGGTGCCGTCCCCGGCGGCCATCGACCGCTCCACATAGGCGTGAAGGGCGTCGCGGTCCTCCACGAGGCGATAGGCGGCGTCCAGCCCCTCCGCGCGGCCGATGTCGAGCAGCGCGACATGCGAGAGCGGAGTGTCCGGGGACGGCCGGACCTGGAGGAGACGCGGATGGTCCTGGAGATACGCCCGCGACTCGGCCCAGGATCCGCACCCCACCCACGCGGCCAGCTGCTCCGACAGGATCAGCGGATCGTAGGCGGCGGTCACACCGTGGGCGAGCACCAGCTCGCGGAGCGCGGTGTGCCGGCGCGCGGTCACGGGGTCCAGGAGCGCCAGCTCGTCGAGCGCCGTCGCGGCCTCCTCGCCGCCGAGCGCGTCGGCGTGCCGGGACCACAGATCGCGCGACGCGGGCCAGTCGGGCGCGAACATCCAGGTGCCGACCAGCTCCAGCGTCCCGGCCGACAGGGACAGCCAGTCGGGCGCCGGCCCCGAGGTCTCCGCCTCCCACACGGCCCGTACTGCCTGCGGGTCGCCATGCGCGCGCAGCGCCCGCCGGGCCCGTACGGTCACCCGGTCCGGGCCGTCGTCGGGCCCGGCGTCCCGCGTCAGGAACGACACGAGCGCGCGTACGCCCTCCGCGGGGCGGGGCTCGGGGCAGTCCAGCAGGAGGGCGCCCCGCTCGACGGTGAGGAGCCGCAGGGTCGCGGGGTCGGTGGCGGCGAAGTCCGCCGCGCACGCGTCGTACGCCTCGACCGCCGAGGCGTGGTCACCGGTGCGGGTGAGCGCGCGGGCCAGGTCGCCGAGCGTGCGCGCCAGATCGTCCGCGAAGGCGCGCGGATTCTCCAGGGCCAGGGCGCGGTAGGCGGTGACGGCTTCCCGCGCCGTGCTCACGGCCCCTTCGGGATCCTCGTTGATCCCCCGCAGCCTGCCGAGGTTGCGCAGGGCGAGCGCCAGATCGGGAAGGTGGGCGCCGGTGTGCTCCGCCACGAGCCGGTGCCAGAGGACGACGCCTTCCCGGGCCGCCGTCAGGGCTTCCTCCGGACTGCCGGTGTCGGCGAGGTTCTGGGCCAGGGTGCCGAGGGCCCCCGCGAACGAGGAGCGCAGAACGGGTGCGTCGGGGGCGAGTTCACGCAGCAGCGTCACGGCCTCCGTCGCGGCGGCCAGCCCTTCGCCGGATTCGCCGGCCCGGTTCAGATGGGCGGCGAGGTTGGCGAGGGCCGTGGCCAGCTCCGCCCGGAAGACGGCGGGCCGCCGCACGGCGAGTTCCCGGCGGAGGGCGACGGCTTCCCGTCCCGCGGCGAGCGCCCCGGAGAGATCGCCCAGGTTCGCGCGGTGGTTGCCGACGTTGTTGAGGGTCACCGCGTAGTCCGGGAGGAACGCCTCGCGGTCCTCGTCGGCGAGGCGCCCGTAGAGCGCGGCGGCCTCCTCGGCGTGGGGGAGGGCCTCCGCGAGCTCGCCGTCGGCGGCCAGGTGCGTGGCGAGGTTGTTGAGCATCCCCGCCAGTCCGGGGAGCGAGGCCGCCGGCCGGCTGCGGACCAGATCGCGCTGGAGCTGGAGGGCCTGGCGGGCGAACAGTACGGCCGTGGTGCGGTCCCCGGCGGCCGCGGTCTTGTTGGCCAGGGACGTCAGGGACCGGGCGAGATCGGGCTGGAAGACGTCCGGGTGGTCGTTGGCGAGCCGGGCGAAGGTGCGTGCGGCCTCACGGGCCGGGGAGAGCGCGCCCTCGTGGTCTCCGGTGGCGGAGAGCCGGTCCGCCAGATTGTGCAGGGACACGGCCAGGTCCTGCTGGAAGGCGGCCGGATGGCGTGCGACGAGGTCCCGGCAGATCTCCACGGCCTCCCGCGCGGGCGCCAGGGACCCCGCGAGATCGCCCACGTCCTCCCGGTGTTCGGAGAGATTGGCCAGGGAACCGGCCAGTTCGGCCCGCAGCGCGGCGGGATGGCGCTCGGCCACCTTCCGGTTGGCCCGGACCGCCGCCTCCGCGTGCGGCAGGGCGTCCGCGTGCCGCCCGACGGACTTCAGGGCGTAGGCCAGATTGGTCAGGGAGGCGGCGAGCGGCCCCAGGAACTCGTCCGGGCGCGCGGCGGCGAGTTCGGTGGTGATCCTCACCGACTCCTGCGCGGGGGCGACGGCGGCCCGGCGCTCCCCGACGGCCGACAGGCTCACCACCAGGTTGTTCAGCGAGGCGGCGAGGCGCGGACGGTAGGCCGCCGGGTCCTTCTCGGACAGCTCCCGGAAGACGTCGGCGGCGTCCCGGGTGAGCGTGAGAGCCCCTTCGCGGTCCCCGGTCTCGTGGAGCCGCCGGCCGAGCGTGGCGAGGGCCAGAGCGAGATCGCCCCCGGTCGCGTCGCCCCCCGCCTCGGTGACGCCGCGCTGGAGCGCGACCGCCTCCCGGGCCGGAACCAGCGCCCCCTCGCGGTCCCCGATGTCGGCGTACCGGTTGGCGACGTTGATGAGCGAGCGGACCAGCGCCGGCGTCCGGCGTCCGGCGGCGGGCCCCTCCAGGTCCGCCAGGAGCCGGGCGGACTCCCGCGCCGCGTCCAGCGCCCCGTCCAGGTCGCCCTCCGTCCCGAGCCGTTCGGAGAAGCTGTGCAACGCGTGGGCCAGCGGCGGCACCGCGACCGGGCCGAGCCGCTCCGCCAGCCCCCGCAGCAGCCCGATCCCCGCCTCGCCCGCCCGCACCGCGTGCGGGGACAGCGCCCGGACCACGTAGGGGTCCGCCGCCGCCCAGCCGCCCTCCGGGACCCGCCGTTCCGCGTGCGCGACGAGCGCGGCGGCGACCACCTCCGCGGCGTCGGCGCCGCGCGGCCCCGGACGGGCGGCGAGATGGGAGACGAACTCCCGGTGGTACAGGCGGTACACCGCCTGCCCGTCCTCCGCGTCCTCGACGATGGAGCGCCCGTACGCGGAGAGCACCCAGTCCACATCGGACTCGTCGTACGGCACGTCCCGGCCGCCGAGCGCCCCGGCGACCTCCTCCCAGACACCGCCGGCGGGCATGCCGCGCCCCGCCGTCCAGGCCAGCGCGGTCAGCAGATCCCGGGCGGCGGAGGGGAGTTCACGGCCGTCGGCCCGGACCCGGACCGGACCCGCCCGCAGATCGTCCTCGAACGCGGAGCCGATGGACTCCGGCAGACCGGCCCGCCACCGCTCCTCCCCGGCGAGCCGCCCCTGCGCCAGCAGCGAGCCCGCCACCAGCCGGGCGAACAGGAACCCGCCGCCCACGGCCGAGGCGCGCGCGGCCACCGCGTCGCCCGCCTCCCGCGCCCGCTCCTCCGGGACACCGGCCGCCGCGCACCGGCGGAAGACGTACGCGGCGATGTCCTCCTGCGTACGCGGCTCCTGCTCCAGGTCTGCGGTGATGACGCCCGCCCCGATCAGCCGGGCCAACGCGTCCGGCAGCGTCTCGTCCGGATGCCCGCCGTCCGCCACCCGCCCCCGGAACGCCCGTTCCCGCGAGCCGAGCAGTACGGGCACGGCCCGGCTCAGCGGGAACACCAACTCCTCGATCATGGAACGCAGATGCTCGGCGGGCACCTCGTCCAGCCCGTCGAGCACCAGCACCGGACGCCGGTCCAGCTCGCGCAGCTCACCCCGGAAGTCGTCCGTGTTGCGGGGCTCGGGCAGCCCGAGCCGCGCCGCCAGTTCCGACGCCGCCTGGAGCGGACTCAGACCCCGCAGATGTACGGCGGCGAGGGGCCGCCCCGCACCCGGGTCGGGATCGCCCGCGCGCAGCCCGCCGTGCGTCTCGGTCTCCGCGCGCCGCACGGGGTCGGCGAGCGTCGCGATCCGGCCCAGCACCGCCGATTTGCCGCATCCCGCCGGACCGGTCACCAGGAAGAGCCCGGCCTCGTCGGTCTCCAGCCAGGCGGTGATCCGGCCCAGCACCTGCTTCCGCCCCGTGAAGAACCAGCCCTCCTCCCGGAACCCGACCCCCCGCGCCGCGAGTACCAGATGCTCCACCAGCCTGGCCGGCGCCCCCGGTACATGGCGCGGATTCGGGAAGACCGGCCGCCCGGTCCCCAGCGCGGCCGGAACCGGCGTCTGCCCCTCGCCGCTCCACCGCTCCCCGAGCGCCGCCAGCACATCCGGACCGCTCACCCACGCGTTGTGCGCGCTCCACGCCGAGCGGTACTCCCGGGTGACCGGGCCCTCCCGCAGCACCTCGGCCAGCGCCTCCAGCAGCGGCCCGCCGCCGTCCGACGTCTCACCCCGCCGGCAACTCGCCATGATCCCGAACCACTGCACCCGCCCCGGCGGCGCGGACGTGGTCTCCCAGCGCCGCAGCGCCTTCTCCACCCCGCGCCCCACGGCATCCCCCGCATGGCAGGCATCGACGATCACCAGAATCTGATCCGCCCCCGACGCCACCGCCTCGTTCACCAGCGTCTCGGCCGATACCCCGTGCCTCAGGGCGCGCGCGTCCCGGACCACCTGCTCGACATCGAGATCCAAGTCGCACAGCGCCAGCCGGAGTTCGTCGTCCACGAGCACCCCGTGCCCCGACCAGACGATGATCGCGGGCTTCCCCGCACCGGACGCGCTCCAGGCGGTGAGGTCCCGGTCGAAGGCCGTCCAGGAAGGGTTGCCGCCCCCCGCCATGCGGGTCGCGATCCCCAGCGTCTCAAGGCGGTTGACGATCCCCTCCATCTGGGCCGTCGCGCCGGTCAGCCGGGGAAAGGTCCGCTCGTCGGCGTACGTCTCACACACCACGCACAACGCGGTCCCCACGGCCTCGCCGCCCACTGCATCCGCCTCATCCGCCATCGGGCGCTCCGCCTTCCCGTACACACGCCGTCGAAATGGACAGCAGCGTATGCACGGATCGGACGCCGGGGTGCCGGTCCGGACAAACTCGACTCTTTCCGGTCCCCGGGTGATAAGGAAACGGCCTGTCCCCCACCCGCGTGTGGGACAGGCCGTTGCGCCGCGCGCTACTTCAGCGACGAGACGAACTCGCTCCAGGCGGCCGCCTCGATGACGAGAGCCGGACCGGTCGGGTTCTTGCTGTCGCGTACGGGGACGAGGCCGGGGAAGCCGTCGGCGACCTCGACGCACTCGCCACCGTTGGAGTTGCTGTAACTGCTGCTGCGCCAGCGGGCGTTACTCAGCTCGGGGGTGCGGTTCATGGTCGGTACTCCTCCATCACGGTCCGGATCAGATCGGCCGACTCGGCCAAGGTGAGGGAGTTGGCACGTAGCACCTCGTACTGCCACCGCCACTTCTTCACCGCAGCCGGATCCTCGTAGAGGTGACCGGCCTGAATGCCTTCCTCGTACGCCACCGAAGTGCCGTCGGGCAGGGTCAGCAGAGTCAGCGCGCCCCCCAGCAGCGAGTGGAGTCCCGCACTGAACGGCATCACCTGAACTTTACTGTCCGGAGCATCCACCTGCTCCAACAGGGAAGCCAGTTGGTGGTGCATGCAGGACCGGCTGCCCATCTGCCGCCGGAGTACGCCTTCGTCGATGACCGCCCACCGTAAGGGCGGGTTCTCCGAATGCTGCCGCTCCTGCCGCGACATACGCGCGGCAACACGTTCCTCCACCTGCTCGGCGTCCAGGTCCGTCTGGCAGCGAAGGAACGTGCGCGCGTACTCCTCGGTCTGAAGCAGACCGGGAAGGGCCTGCGCGCCGTACTGCTCTATCCGGTCGGCCCGTGCCTCGAAGTCCATGTACCGCTGGTACTGGTCGGGATGGATCTCCCGCTTCGCCAGCTCGTACAGCCCGTGGAAGTGCCGGTCCGTTCCGAAGGCGACGTCGAGCGCTCCCGGGATGTCCGGCGGCGGCATCAGCTCCGCCGTCTCGATCCGGGCGAGGGTGCTCTTGCTGGAGTTCAGGATGTCGGCCAGCTGGACGAGGGAGAGCTTGGCGCGCTCGCGGTGGCGGCGCTGCTCGGAGCCGAAGTAGTGGCGGGCGGAGAGGTAGGGCGTGAGCGGCTGGGGCCTGAACGTCATGGAGCGGGCCTTCCGTATGTCCCGTGCTGAACGTCGGGACGGGGCGGTCCTGTTGGAAGGGTCCGCCGCAGCGCGACGATTGCGGCACACACCGTAACCAGGCGGTGTGACCGGAGGCCAGAGCGCTTCCCGAACGAAGGCAGGGGCGACATGATGTTCGACGCGGAGGGTCGGCCGATGAGGCTGCTCCCCTGGACCGGCGAGAGCGGGAATCCGTGCTACCTGAGCACGGACAACCCGGACAGCCGGATGTCGCGGCTGGCCGACGAGGTGGAGACGGACCTGCTCGACTCGGCCGAGTACGTGCTGACGGAGGCCCGGACGCTGCTCGCGGAAGCGGGGGTGGGGACACGCGAGTTGAGGTTCGCCGGGGTCTGGCTCGCGGAGTCCTTGCAGACCGCCCTGAGGATCGCGGAGAGCCGGGGACACCGTCTGGCCCCCGCCCTCACGGCGCCGGAGGGCGAAATGACCACGGCGGAGGCGAACGACTGCCGATGAAGACGGGGACGCGTCGCCGTCACCCCCGTTCCAGTACCAGCACCAGAGCCGTCATCACCACATGGGACGGAACTCGCGCCCCGATCCGCACCCGGTGCCCGCCCGGCGGAAGTCCCTTGATCCGGCAGGTGTACAGCCCACCGCCCCGATTGGTCATCGTCCGCATCGGACCGCCCTCCATCCCCGCGAACACGGCGATCCGGTCATGGCCCGCCGTGCCCGGGGGAACCGTGGCCCGGATCTCGTACGCGTCCCCCTCGACCAGCAGCTCCGGCGCGTCCACACAGAGAGGCACCTCGCCGTCGCCCGGCCCCCGGTGGACGGGCGGCTCGGGGGACAGCCACGCGTCGAGGCCCTGGCGGACGGCGTTGTTGTTCTGGAGGGAGCCGTGCTTCTCCCACGTGGTGTACGCGTGCCGGCCCGCGCCCACCGCCCGGCTGGAGAGGTCGGGCACCCGCCCGTCGCCGCCCTCGTCCGCCCCGTCGATGGTGAGCAGGGCGCGCAGACCGTCGCCGTCCGTCTCGGCGGTCGTCGGCGTCGGCTGGCGCGCCCCGCCGACGGGGACGTACTCCACGCCGTACCGCGCGCCCGCGTCCGACTCCCGCAACTCCGCGTGGAACCGGGCGGCGGCCGACAGCAGCGCCTCGTCCACCCCGGGCAGCCCGGTGACCTCACGCGCGTACCGCAACGGCGCACCCCCGGCCGTCGCCAGGCAGGCGTAGTCCGGCGTGAGCTGGTGCAGCGACGGGAGGCTCCGGGCGAACGGCGTGAGGTCGAGGCCGACCGGGCCGATCCCGTACCGCATCCCATTGACCAGATACATCAGCGCGTCCAACGACCCCCGGTACGGCGTCCCCAGCGTGACCACCCGGCGCGTGACCTCCGCGCCCCCGCACTGCTCGACGTAGCTGCGGGTGACGAGGCCGCCCATGGAGTGGCAGAGGAGGACCGCCTTCGCGTCCCGCCGGTCGGCGCGGGACGCCCGCCAACGGCCCAGCTCCTCGTCCACCCGCTCGGCCAGCCGTTCCGCGTTGTAGCGGCAGGAGAGCCGCCAGTCGTACGCGAAGCCGACCAGGTTGGCCGGGACGTCGGCCGCCTCGCCCGGCAGGCGGCGCCGGAGGGTGAAGTTCCGCTCCAGCCAGTCCAGCAGACCGCTGTAGCCGTCCACCGGGTTCCACACCCCGGGCAGGGCGTGCACGTCGGACATGAGGCCGGTGGGGCGTACGCCGTCACCGGGGTGCTCGTCGCCCAGACCGGCCGGGAGCGTCAGGCCCTTGACCGAGTTCCCGAGGGTGCGGATGCCCCGCAGCAGGGCCTTCCCGGAGGCCGCCCAGACCTCGTGCCCGTCCGCGTCCGCGAGCGTGCTGCCGAGGATTCCCGGCACGACGACCACCAGATCGTCGACCCCGCCTCGTCGCGCCATATGCCTGTCCCCCGTATCCACACCAACCGCCGAATGAGGACAGCAGCGTAGATACGGGGGACGGGGTTCCGGGCCGGTCCGGACAAAATCGGCCGCGTCCGGACCTTCCGCACCAGAAACGCCTACGGCAGCGCCAGCATCCGCTCCAGCGCCAGCTTCGCGTACTTCTCCGTCTCGGGGTCGACCTCGATCCGGTTGACCAGGTTCCCCTCGGCCAGGGACTCCAGGGTCCACACCAGGTGCGGCAGGTCGATGCGGTTCATCGTCGAGCAGAAGCAGACCGTCTTGTCGAGGAAGACGATCTCCTTGCCCTCGGGGGCGAAACGGTTCGCCAGGCGGCGGACCAGGTTCAGCTCCGTGCCGATGGCCCACTTCGAACCGGCCGGGGCGGCCTCCAGGGCCTTGATGATGTACTCCGTCGAACCGACGTAGTCCGCGGCGGCGACGACCTCGTGCTTGCACTCGGGGTGCACCAGGACGTTGACGCCGGGTATGCGGGCGCGGACGTCGTTGACGGACTCGACCGAGAAGCGGCCGTGCACCGAGCAGTGGCCGCGCCACAGGATCATCTTCGCGTTCCGCAGCTCCTCGGCGGTGAGACCGCCGTTCGGCTTGTGCGGGTTGTAGAGGACGCAGTCCTCCAGGGACATGCCCATGTCCCGCACGGCGGTGTTGCGGCCCAGGTGCTGGTCCGGCAGGAAGAGCACCTTCTCGCCCTGCTCGAAGGCCCACTCCAGGGCGCGCTTCGCGTTGGACGAGGTGCAGATCGTGCCGCCGTGCCGACCGGTGAAGGCCTTGATGTCGGCGGAGGAGTTCATGTACGAGACGGGGACGACCTGCTCGGCGACCCCCGCCTCGGTCAGCACGTCCCAGCACTCCGCGACCTGCTCGGCGGTGGCCATGTCGGCCATCGAGCAGCCGGCGGCCAGGTCCGGCAGCACGACCTTCTGCTCGTCGGAGGTGAGGATGTCCGCGGACTCGGCCATGAAGTGCACACCGCAGAAGACGATGTACTCCGCCTCCGGGCGCGCCGCCGCGTCCCGGGCGAGCTTGAACGAGTCGCCGGTCACGTCGGCGAACTGGATGACCTCGTCGCGCTGGTAGTGGTGCCCGAGGACGAAGACCTTCTCGCCCAGCTTCTCCTTGGCCGCGCGGGCGCGCTCCACCAGGTCCGGGTCGGACGGGGAGGGCAGGTCGCCGGGGCATTCGACACCGCGCTCGCTCCTGGGGTCGGCGTCGCGGCCGAGCAGGAGCAGGGCGAGGGGCGTCGGCTGGACATCGAGATCCTGGACGGGGTGGGCCGTGGTCACGTCACGCACCCTTTCTTCTCTGCGGGAGGAGCTTTTCGTCTAATTGACGCTATCTATCATATCCGCTTCACGTCAGTTTGACGATGCCGATAGCGTCGATGTGACGCATCCGCCTGGCGGGGCGGTGTGCGAGCATGAAGGGAACAGGCGAACGGCCCGGCGGGGAATGAATCAGCGGCCCCGACGGTTGCACCGTCGACAAGCAGTCTCCGTACAACCCGGGAGAGAAGCAGATGTCCGTATCGGACGAGACCACCACCGTGAGCGACGGCATCCTCCTGTCCGACGCCGCCGCAGCCAAGGTCAAGGCCCTGCTGGAGCAGGAAGGCCGCGACGACCTCGCGCTGCGCGTCGCCGTTCAGCCCGGAGGCTGCTCGGGCCTGCGCTACCAGCTCTTCTTCGACGAGCGTTCGCTCGACGGTGACGTCGTCAAGGACTTCGGCGGCGTCAAGGTCGTCACCGACCGGATGAGCGCCCCCTACCTGGGCGGCGCCTCCGTCGACTTCGTCGACACCATCGAGAAGCAGGGCTTCACGATCGACAACCCGAACGCGACGGGTTCCTGCGCCTGCGGCGACTCCTTCAGCTGAGCCGCCGAAAGGCCCCGCACATTCGGAGGCGGCCCCGGGATCAAAGTCCCGGGGCCGCCTCCGTATGTGCGGAGGGGGTCAGGCGCGCGGCACCCGGTGGCCCGACGAGGTGTCGGTGACCGTGCGGTCGCCGAGCGGCCGGTCCAGCGTCACCGTGCGCGTCAGCTGCTTGGCGATCATGATGCAGGCCTTCCCCGGATCGCCCTTCTTCTCCGTCACGGTGACCCGCACCGTCGCGTCGTCCTCGCTCGCGCTCGCCGTGTAGGTGCTGCACGCACCGCCCCAGAACGTCACCGAGAGCGTCCGCCCGTCGGTGCCGTAGGACAGGATCACCGGCCCGGACGTGGTGCCCGTGGAGTCGCCGGGCGGCTGCGTCGCGGGGGCGTCCTTCTTCAGGAACGCCGGGTCCACCGCGACCTGCGCCACCGTCTCGCCCCGGCCGCCCGCGCCCGCCCGTGCGGTGAAGAGCCACGACGGTACGAGGATCTGCTTGCCGTCCACGTACTGCGCGGCCAGTCCGAAGACCGCCTTGTCGACGGTCACCGTCCGCAGCGGCGGCTCCGCCCCGGTCGTCTTCCCGCAGCGGTAGTGGGGCGCCATCTCTCCCTCCCCGGCCGGCGGCGGGTCGATGCAGCCGCCGATGTTCCCGCCGCTCCTCGGCTGCGCGGCGTTCAGCTCCTTCAGCGCCGCGTCCGCGCCGATCACCGGATACTCGGCACCCTTCTCCAGCCCCTTCAGCTGCCCGCTCCCGCCGGTCACCTCACCGTCGGAGCCGATCTGGAGACCGGTGGCCCAGCCGTACGTGGGCAGCCCGCCGACCACCGGGTCGGCGTTCACCACCCGGACCGGGCCCATCAGCTGCCGTGCGTCGAGGGCGGCACCGTCCTGGCCGACCGCCTTGAGGACCGGCGTGGCGGCGGCCCGCGCCTCCTTCTCGCTCACCGGGGAGCCCGAACCGCCGTCGGGTGCCACCGGCTTGTCCGAACAGACCGTCGTGCTCGTGCAGTTGTCCGTGCCTCCGGTGCCGTACCGGGCGAACGTCCAGGTGCCCGGGGCCTCCTTGGCCACCCGCAGCACCGGACCCGAACCGTCCCCGGTGGAGCCCACCGTCCAGGTGGTGCCCTCCGTCCTCGGCGTACCGGACACGCCCAGCGCCTGCGCCAGCCGGCTCACCTCCGCCGCCGTGACCGCTCCGGCCGGCCGCTGGACGGCGGCCCGGTCCGGGCCCTTCGGCAGGGTGCCGGACGCGCGGTAGACCACCCGGCCGCCGTTCGGGTCGGGTTCGCCGGGGGCGATGCCCTCCGGCGGGGCCGAGGGGCGCGGCTCGGGCGTCGCCGGGCCCGCCGCCGGACCGTCCAGGGCCAGCGTCGGGGGAGCGGCGCCCGCCGCGCCCGACGAGGGCGTGCTCTTCCCCTCGCTCGCCTCGGCCGCGACCAGATACGCGCCGCCCCCGGCCAGGAGGACGGCAGCCGCCACCGAGGCCACGGCGAGCGGCCGCCGCCGCCGGGGTCCCGTCACATCGTTGTCGGGTCGCTCGGTGCTCACCGGATCGCTCCTTCGCCGTATCGCCGTCATACGCCGCCGTGCGGCGTATCGTCCGGCCCATGGGGTTGCGGACACCTGTGGGACGGGGCGGGCGCGCGGCCGGTTCCCTCCGGGGGCGGCCGGGGTGCGAAGGCGGGCCGGGTCAGTCCCCGTACTCGGACATCGCGTCGATCAGCCGGGCGGAGGCGGGCGGCACCGTCACCCCGTGGATCAGGGCGGGCGGCACCGGGGCGGCGGCGGTGCGCGCGGGCGCCACCCAGTGCGGGGCCATCCGCGCGCAGTCCCCGCGCAGCTCGGCCAGACCGGATTCGGACGTCTCGTGCGGGGCGATGTGGTTCGACATATCCGCACCGTAGGCATCACCACACTCGGGAGGAAAGCCCTACTATCGGGTAGTTTCTCCCGTTCGCCCGACTGCCCGAGCGGGTAGCGTGAACTGTCACGCCGCCCCGGGGGACGCCGACGTCGTTCCCCTCGACCTCCGCAGGAGCAGTCTCCCCGTGCGTATCGCAGTCACCGGCTCCATCGCCACCGACCACCTCATGACCTTCCCGGGCCGCTTCGCCGACCAGCTGGTGGCCGACCAGCTGCACACGGTCTCGCTCTCCTTCCTCGTCGACAACCTGGACGTACGCAGGGGAGGAGTCGCCGCCAACATCAGCTTCGGCATGGGACTCCTCGGCACCCGCCCGATCCTCGTCGGTGCCGCCGGCTCCGACTTCGACGAGTACCGCGCCTGGCTCGACCGGCACGGCGTCGACACCGGCTCCGTACGCATCTCCGAGGTGCTGCACACCGCCCGCTTCGTCTGCACCACCGACGCCGACCACAACCAGATCGGCTCCTTCTACACGGGCGCCATGAGCGAGGCCCGGCTCATCGAGCTCAAGGCCGTCGCCGACCGGGTGGGCGGACTCGACCTCGTCTCCATCGGCGCCGACGACCCGGAGGGCATGCTCCGCCACACCGAGGAGTGCCGTACGCGCGGCATCCCGTTCGCCGCGGACTTCTCGCAGCAGATCGCCCGCATGGACGGGGACGAGATCCGCATCCTCCTCGACGGCGCCACCTACCTCTTCTCCAACGAGTACGAGAAGGGGCTCATCGAGTCGAAGACCGGCTGGACCGACGAGGAGATCCTGTCCAGGGTCGGCCACCGGGTCACCACCCTCGGCGCCCAGGGCGTGCGCATCGAGCGCGCCGGCGAGGAGCCGATCGTCGTCGGCTGCCCCGAGGAGAACGTCAAGGCCGACCCGACCGGCGTCGGCGACGCCTTCCGCGCCGGATTCCTCTCCGGGCTCGCCTGGGGCGTCGGCCTGGAGCGCGCCGCCCAGGTCGGCTGCATGCTCGCCACCCTCGTCATCGAGACGGTCGGCACCCAGGAGTACACCCTGCACCGCACCCACTTCATGGACCGCTTCACCAAGGCGTACGGCCACGAGGCCGCCGCCGAGGTCCGCGCGCACCTCGCGTAGGACGGTCCGACGGCCGGGACCCGCCCGAGCGGCGGGCCCCGGTCAGACCAGCCGACGGACCGTGTAGGCCGAGCCCCGTTCCGCCGGCTCCTCTCCCACGTACTCCTGCTCCCGCATCGCGCACCAGGCCGGAATGTCCAGGCGCGCCGCCTCGTCGTCGGCGAGCACCGTCACCGTCCCGCCCACCGGTACCTCCCCGATCACCTTTGCGAGTTCGATCACCGGGACCGGGCAGCGCCGTCCGAGCGCGTCGACCACCAGGGAGTCCGCCGGGGAGTCCGCCCGGGGCCCCGCCGGGGCGGGGGAGGGGGGCGCCGCGGGCACTCCGGTGGTCGCGCCCAGCTTCTCCCGTACGCCCGCCACCACCGGCGGCAGCACGGCGAGGAAGCGGTCCACGTCCTCCCGCGTGGTGCCCGCGGGCAGTGACACCCGCACATTGCCCTCCGAGAGCACCCCCATCGCCCTGAGCACATGGCTCGGCGTCAGCGTGCTGCTCGTACAGGACGAACCGGAGGAAACGGAGAATCCGGAGCGGTCCAGCTCCTGCAGCAGTGTCTCCCCGTCGACATAGAGACAGGAGAAGGTGACGAGATGCGGCAGCCGCCGCACCGGATCGCCGACCACCTCCACGTCCGGGACCAGCTCCGGCACCCGCGCCCGGATCAGGTCGACCAGGGCCCGCAGCCGGGCCGCCTCGCCGGCCGCCTCCGCCCGCACCGCGCGCAGGGAGGCCGCGGCGGCCACGATCGCCGGCAGGTTCTCGAAACCGGACGCCCGCCCCGACTCCCGTTCGTCGGCGGGTCCCTGCGGCGCGAACCGCACGCCCTTGCGGACCGCCAGCAGCCCCGTCCCGGCCGGGCCGCCCCACTTGTGCGCGCTCGCCGTCAGCAGCGACCAGCCCTCCGCCACCGGCTCCCAGCCCAGCGACTGCGCCGCGTCCACCAGCAGCGGCACCCCCGCCTCGCGGCAGGCCGCGACGGCCTCGGCCACCGGCTGCTCGGTGCCGACCTCGTGATTGGCTGACTGGAGACACGCCAGCGCGGTGTCGGGCCGCAGCGCCCGCGCGAACACCGAGGCGTCCACCGCGCCCGAGCGCTCCACCGGCACCTCCGTGACCGATCCGCCCCCGTCCTCATGGGCGGCGGCCGAATGGAGCACCGACGAGTGTTCGACCGCCGACACCACCAGATGGCGGCCGACACGCCGACGGCCCGCGAGCGCGCCGGAAATTCCGGAGTGCACCGCCCGGGTCCCCGACGAGGTGAAGACCAGCTCGTCCGGACGGCAGCCGACGGCCTCGGCCGCGGCCTCCCGGGCCGCGTCCAGCAGGAGCCGGGCCCGCCGCCCCTCCCGGTACAGCCGGGCCGGATCGGCCCAGCCCTCGTCCAGGGCGGCAAGCAGCGCCTGGCGGGCGACGGGGTGGAGGGGAGCGGCGGACGCGGCGTCGAAGTAGGGCACCCGGCCACGCTAGCCCGGCACCGGCCGGAGCCCGGGACCGGCCGCCCCCGGGGGCGGGAGAGAGGGCGTCAGATGACGGCCGGAGCGCCGGATTCCACCCCTTCGGGGAGTCGGGCGGCGCGTTGGGCACCCTCCCCGCGCGACCCCAAATAGCGTCCAGTAGGGTTTGGTCCGCATAAACATCCAAACCCCTGCCCGCAACAGGGCCGGCGACCGACCAGCGAGACCGGCCGCGCCGACCGTGCGGGCGAGACTCTCGGGAAGGCGCTACGTGAGTCCCAACGGCTCCGACCGCTCGTCGCGGCGCCCGATGCGGCGGAAGCTGCCGCAGGTGCTGACTGCGGGCCTGATCCTTGCGACCGCAACCGGTTGCACATACAAGGACTTCCCCCGCCTTGGTATGCCTACGCCGGTAACGGAAGAGGCACCACGGATCCTCTCCCTCTGGCAGGGCTCGTGGGCGGCAGCGCTCGCCACGGGCGTGCTGGTCTGGGGTCTGATCCTGTGGAGCGTCATCTTCCACCGGCGCAGCCGCACCAAGGTGGAGGTACCTCCGCAGACCCGGTACAACATGCCCATCGAGGCGCTGTACACCGTGGTCCCCCTGATCATCGTCTCGGTGTTGTTCTACTTCACCGCGCGCGACGAATCGAAGCTCCTCGAACTCTCCCCGAAGCCGGCCCACACCATCAACGTGGTCGGCTACCAGTGGAGCTGGGGCTTCAACTACATCGAGAACGTGGACGGCTCCGCCGCCACGGGCAACGAAGTTCCCAAGGAGCTCGACGCCATCCCGGACCGGTTCCGCGAGGACTTCCCCAAGAACGCGGACGGCGTCTACGACGTCGGCGTCCCGGGAACCCGGAACCCCCAGAACGGCAACCCGGGTCCGACCCTGTGGCTGCCCAAGGGTGAGAAGGTCCGCTTCATCCTGACTTCGCGCGACGTCATCCACTCCTTCTGGGTGGTGCCGTTCCTCATGAAGCAGGACGTCATCCCGGGCCACACCAACGCCTTCGAGGTCACTCCGAACCAGGAGGGCACCTTCATGGGCAAGTGCGCCGAGCTCTGCGGCGTCGACCACTCCCGGATGCTCTTCAACGTCAAGGTCGTCTCCCCGGAGCGCTACCAGGCGCACCTCAAGGAGCTGGCGAAGAAGGGCCAGACGGGCTACGTGCCGGCCGGTATCGAGCAGACTGACCCGGCCAGGAATGCGGAGACCAACAAACTGTGAGCATCCTCAACGAACCTCAGGGTGCCGCGGCAGCAGACGACTCCTACGAGGACGAGCTGCCGGTCCGGCGGAAGCAGCCGGGCAACGTCGTCGTCAAGTGGCTGACCACCACTGACCACAAGACGATCGGCACGATGTACCTGGTCACGTCGTTCGCGTTCTTCTGCATCGGCGGACTCATGGCGCTCTTCATGCGCGCCGAGCTGGCCCGTCCCGGCACGCAGATCATGTCGAACGAGCAGTTCAACCAGGCGTTCACGATGCACGGCACGATCATGCTGCTGATGTTCGCGACGCCGCTGTTCGCCGGATTCGCGAACTGGATCATGCCGCTGCAGATCGGCGCGCCCGACGTGGCGTTCCCGCGGCTGAACATGTTCGCGTACTGGCTGTACCTCTTCGGCTCGCTGCTCGCGGTGGCCGGCTTCCTCACCCCGCAGGGTGCGGCCGACTTCGGCTGGTTCGCCTACTCCCCGCTGTCGGACGCCGTCCGCTCGCCGGGTGTCGGCGCCGACATGTGGATCATGGGTCTGGCCTTCTCCGGCTTCGGCACGATCCTCGGTTCGGTCAACTTCATCACCACGATCATCTGCATGCGCGCTCCCGGCATGACGATGTTCCGCATGCCGATCTTCGTCTGGAACGTCCTGCTGACCGGTGTGCTGGTCCTGCTGGCCTTCCCGGTGCTGGCCGCCGCGCTCTTCGCGCTGGAAGTGGACCGTAAATTCGGTGCGCATATCTTCGACGCGTCCAACGGCGGGGCATTGCTCTGGCAACACCTCTTCTGGTTCTTCGGGCATCCAGAGGTGTACATCATCGCGCTGCCATTCTTCGGAATCATTTCCGAAGTCATCCCGGTCTTCAGCCGGAAGCCGATGTTCGGTTACATCGGTCTGGTCGCCGCGACGATTTCCATCGCCGGTCTGTCCGTGACCGTGTGGGCCCACCACATGTACGTCACCGGCGGTGTGCTCCTGCCGTTCTTCTCCTTCATGACGTTCCTCATCGCGGTACCCACCGGGGTGAAGTTCTTCAACTGGATCGGAACGATGTGGAAGGGATCGTTGTCCTTCGAGACACCGATGCTCTGGGCCATCGGCTTCCTGATCACCTTCACCTTCGGTGGTCTGACCGGTGTCATCCTGGCCTCGCCGCCGATGGACTTCCACGTCTCGGACTCGTACTTCGTGGTCGCGCACTTCCACTACGTCGTCTTCGGCACCGTGGTGTTCGCGATGTTCTCCGGATTCCACTTCTGGTGGCCGAAGTTCACCGGCAAGATGCTCGACGAGCGGCTCGGCAAGATCACCTTCTGGACGCTGTTCATCGGCTTCCACGGCACGTTCCTCGTCCAGCACTGGCTGGGTGCCGAGGGCATGCCGCGCCGTTACGCGGACTACCTGGCCGCCGACGGATTCACCGCGCTGAACACGATCTCGACGATCTCCTCGTTCCTGCTCGGCCTGTCGATCCTGCCGTTCTTCTACAACGTCTGGAAGACCGCCAAGTACGGCAAGAAGATCGAGGTCGACGACCCGTGGGGCTACGGCCGTTCGCTGGAGTGGGCGACCTCCTGCCCGCCGCCGCGGCACAACTTCCTCACGCTGCCCCGGATCCGTTCCGAATCCCCGGCCTTCGACCTCCACCACCCGGAGATCGCGGCGCTCGAACAGCTTGAGCACCACTCCGCGGACGACAAGGCCCTCGCCGGCGGCAAGGAGGCGGGCAAGTGAAGATCCAGGGCAAGATGTTCCTCGGTCTGGCGCTGTTCATCCTCATCATGGCCATCACCTACGGGGTGTGGTCGAAGGAGCCCGTCGGCACCACCGCGCTCGTCCTCGGCTTCGGCCTGAGCCTCATGATCGGCTTCTACCTGGCCTTCACGGCCAAGCGGGTCGACGACATGGCGCAGGACAACAAGGAAGCCGATGTGGCGGACGAGGCCGGCGAGGTGGGGTTCTTCTCCCCGCACAGCTGGCAGCCGCTCTCGCTCGCGGTCGGCGGCCTGCTCGCCTTCATGGGCGTGGTCTTCGGCTGGTGGCTGCTCTACTTCTCGGCCCCGATCATCCTGATCGGTCTCTTCGGCTGGGTCTTCGAGTACTACCACGGTGAGAACCGCACCCAGTAGCACACCGGTCCACCCTTTCGGGGGGCCCGCGCTCCGACACGGAGTGCGGGCCCCCCGTTTGCAGTCACCCCGCGCGCTGAAACGGATGAATCTTCTTAGCGTGGGTGCATGAACCACACGCCGCGCATCCGCCCCGTAGTGAGCTGCACTCTGCTGGTCGTGACCCTGATCGCCGGGGCGACGGCCTGCGGGGACTCCGACGGCCACCCGCTCTCGGCACAGCCGTTCGACGCGGCGGACGAGATCGCCTCCAGCATTCCCGACGGGGGCGAGAAGATCGATCCCGACAAGCCGCTGGAAGTCACCGTCGACGGTGACGACGGCCGGATCACCGATGTGACGGCGGTGGACGGCGAGGGCCGCCACCTGGCGGGCGAACTCGACGCGGAGGGCCACCGCTGGCGCTCCACCGCCCCGCTCGCCGCCGGCACCCGCTACACCGTCAAGGTGGGCATGGAGGACGACGACGGCGCCCCCGGCAGCCGTACGCTCTCCTTCGAGACCGCCGCGGCCAAGAAGCTGCTGCAGGTCACCTTCGGCCCGCAGGCGGGCACCTACGGCGTCGGACAGCCCGTCACCGCCCAGCTCAGCGCCCCGGTCGCCGACCGGGCCTCCCGGGCCACCGTGGAACGCGCCCTGAAGGTGCGCTCCACCCCCGCGGTGACCGGCTCCTGGTACTGGGTCGACGACAAGACGCTGCACTACCGCCCGAAGGACTACTGGCCCGCCAAGGCCACCATCGAGGTCAGCAGCGCCCTGACGGGCATCAAGGTGACCAACGCGCTGTACGGGGCGCCCACCAAGGCCCTCAAGCTCAGGACCGGCGACCGCATCGAGGCCATCACGGACGCCTCGGCGCACTCCATGACGGTCCTGCGCAACGGCGAAGTGATCAACACCATTCCGGTCACCACCGGCAAGCCGGGCTTCTCCACCCGCAACGGCGTCAAGGTCGTGCTGGGCAAGGAGTACTACGTACGTATGCGCGGGGAGTCCATCGGCATCTCCGCCGACTCCGCCGACGCCTACGACCTCGACGTCTACTACGCCACCCGGGTCACCTGGAGCGGCGAGTACGTGCACGCGGCGCCCTGGTCCACGGGATCACAGGGGTACGCCAACGTCAGCCACGGCTGCACCGGCATGAGCACCAGCGAGGCCGAGTGGTTCTTCAACACCGTGCGCGAGGGCGACATCGTCAAGGTCGTCGGCAGCGAGGGCGAGACCATGACGCCCTTCGACAACGGCTACGGCGACTGGAACCTGTCCTGGGCCAAGTGGCAGAAGGGCAGCGCCCTCACCAACAGCACCACGCCGGACCGCGTCGACACGGTCCGGGCGGCGCGGCTGCGCCCCCAGGTCTGACGCCCGGGGGTGCGCCGCCCCTCGCGGCAGCCGCGCCGCGCCGGGGCCTCAGGCCCCCACGGAGAGCCGGGCGCGCAGCTGGGCGGCCAGTGCGTCGGCGAACTCGACCGGCTCCACCGGCAGGGTCACCGCGCCGTCCGCGCGGCTCCAGGTGGCCAGCCAGGCGTCCTGCGGACGGCCGATGAGGAGCAGGACCGGCGGGCAGCGGAAGATCTCGTCCTTGATCTGCCGGCAGACGCCCATACCGCCCGCCGGAGCCGTCTCGCCGTCCAGCACGCAGACGTCCACGCCGCCGTGGTCCAGGGCGTCCAGGACGGCGGGCAGGGTGGCGCACTCCAGGAACTCCACCTCGGGCAGGTCCGCGGCGGGCCTGCGTCCGGCCGCCAGCCTCACCTGCTCACGGGTGTGCGCGTTGTCGCTGTAGACCAGGACCGTGGCGGTCGGCTGCATTGTTCCTCCGTGACGTCTGTGTCTTCGGGGCGCTCTGGGCGTGCCGGGCATGAACCGATGCGCGGATCGTACTCCGCCCGACAGCCTGTCAGCACCGCTCCGGAGCACGGATCCCTGGGCCGTTCGGGGAGGACACACCCCCCTGACACACCGAACGGCACCCCCCGGAGTGAGGGCGGGATAAGCGACCGACATAATGTCGGTCGTGGCGACAGCAACGACAGTAGAAACCGGGCACGCGCACCCGTCGGTCAATCGACCGAACCTCACCAGCGTCGGAACCATCATCTGGTTGAGTTCCGAGCTGATGTTCTTCGCGGCCCTCTTCGCGATGTACTTCACCCTGCGATCGGTGACCGGACCGGAGCACTGGAAGGAAATGGCGTCCGCCCTGAACTTCCCGTTCTCGGCGACCAACACCACGATCCTGGTGCTCTCCTCACTCACCTGCCAGCTCGGCGTCTTCGCCGCGGAGCGGGGCGACGTGAAGAAGCTCCGCACGTGGTTCGTGATCACGTTCGTGATGGGTGCGATCTTCATCGGAGGCCAGGTCTTCGAGTACACGGAGCTGGTGAAGAAGGACGGCCTCTCGCTGTCCTCGGATCCGTACGGCTCGGTGTTCTACCTGACCACCGGCTTCCACGGGCTGCACGTGACAGGCGGGCTCATCGCCTTCCTGTTCGTCCTGGGCAGGACGTACGCAGCCAAGAGGTTCACCCACGAGCAGGCGACCGCAGCCATCGTCGTGTCCTATTACTGGCACTTCGTCGATGTCGTGTGGATCGGCCTGTTCGCCACGATCTACATGATCAAGTAACCGGGCCCGCACCCGACCCATCATCGACGCAGAAGATCCTGACACCGGGGTAATCCGTGAAAAAGCTCTCCGCACGACGACGCCATCCGTTGGCGGCGGTCGTCGTACTACTCCTCGCGCTGGCGGCTACTGGGGGGCTGTACGCCGCGTTTGCGCCCGCGAGTAAGGCGCAGGCCGACGAAACCGCCCAGTCCCTCGCCATCGACGAGGGCAAGAAGCTGTACTCCGTCGGTTGCGCCAGCTGCCACGGAACCGGTGGTCAGGGCACCACCGACGGGCCGAGCCTGGTCGGCGTGGGCTCCGCCGCCGTGGACTTCCAGGTCGGCACGGGCCGTATGCCGGCGCAGCAGCCCGGCGCGCAGGTGCCGAAGAAGAAGGTCATCTACTCGCAGGCCGAGATCGACCAGCTGGCGGCGTACGTCGCGTCGCTCGGCGCCGGTCCGATCGTCCCGACCAAGAGCCAGGTCGACCCCTCGGGCGCCGACGTCGCCAAGGGTGGCGAGCTGTTCCGCACCAACTGCGCGCAGTGCCACAACTTCACCGGTGCGGGTGGTGCCCTGACGAAGGGCAAGTCCGCGCCCAACCTGGAGGGCGTGAGCCCCAAGCACCTCTACGAGGCCATGCAGACCGGCCCGCAGAGCATGCCGTCCTTCCCCGACTCGACGATGCCCGAGCAGCAGAAGAAGGACATCATCGCGTACGTCCAGACCGTCAACAGCTCCGAGTCGGAGAGCCCCGGCGGGCTGTCGCTCGGCGGCCTCGGTCCGGTCAGCGAGGGCCTCTTCGCCTGGATCTTCGGGCTCGGCGCACTGATCGCCGTCGCCGTCTGGGTCGCGGCCCACACCGCTAAGGCCAAGAAGTCATGAGTAGCCAAGAGATTCCAGAAGAGAACCTGCCCGCAGAGCAGGACGCCGCGCACGGCGCGGTCGAGGGTGCCGGCGACCCGTTCGCCGACCCGGGGCTGCCGGCCCACAGGCCGCGCATCCAGGACATCGACGAGCGGGCCGCCAAGCGGTCGGAGCGCGCGGTCGCGTTCCTCTTCCTGCTGTCGATGCTGGCGACGGTCGGCTTCATCGCCTCCTACGTCATCTTCCCGGTCGACAAGATCGTCTACATCTTCCCGTTCGGTCATGTGAGCGCGCTGAACTTCTCCCTGGGTCTGACCCTGGGCGTGGCGCTCTTCGCGATCGGCGCGGGCGCCGTCCACTGGGCGCGCACCCTGATGTCGGACGTGGAGGTCGCCGACGACCGGCACGCGATCTCGGCCGAGCCCGAGGTCAAGGCGAAGGTGCTCGCCGACTTCGCGGCCGGTGCCGAGGAGTCCGCGTTCGGCCGGCGCAAGCTGATCCGGAACACGATGTTCGGTGCGCTGGCCCTGGTGCCGCTCGCCGGTGTGGTGCTGCTGCGCGACCTCGGTCCGCTGCCGGAGAAGAAGCTCCGCTCGACCCTGTGGGCCAAGGGCAAGCAGCTCATCAACATGAACACGATGGAGCCGCTGCGTCCCGAGGACGTCGCCGTCGGTTCGCTCACCTTCGCCATGCCCGAGGGGCTGAAGGAGGACGACCACGACTTCCAGACGCAGATCGCCAAAGCCGCGCTGATGATCATCCGCATCGAGCCGGACAACATCAAGGACAAGCGCGAGCGCGCGTGGGCCCACGAGGGCATCGTGGCCTTCTCGAAGATCTGCACCCACGTCGGCTGCCCGATCAGCCTGTACGAGCAGCAGACGCACCACGTGCTCTGCCCGTGCCACCAGTCCACCTTCGACCTCTCCGACGGCGCCCGCGTCATCTTCGGTCCGGCCGGTCACGCCCTTCCGCAGCTGCGGATCGGTGTGAACAGCGAGGGCAACCTCGAAGCCCTCGGTGACTTCGAAGAGCCCGTCGGTCCTGCATTCTGGGAGCGCGGATGAGTACTGCGACCGATACGAAGCGCAAGGCGCCCGCCGGTGAGCGGGTGGCCGACTGGGCGGACGGCCGGCTCGGGATCTACTCCCTGGCCAAGGCCAACATGCGCAAGATCTTCCCGGACCACTGGTCCTTCATGCTCGGTGAGGTCTGCCTCTACAGCTTCATCATCATCATCCTCACGGGTGTGTATCTGACGCTGTTCTTCCACCCGAGCATGAACGAGGTCGTGTACCACGGCCCGTACGAGCCCATGCAGGGCATCCAGATGTCCGAGGCCTACGCCTCGACGCTGGACATCAGCTTCGACGTCCGCGGTGGTCTCCTGGTCCGCCAGATCCACCACTGGGCCGCGCTGATCTTCCTGGCCGGCATGTTCGTGCACATGATGCGCGTGTTCTTCACGGGTGCGTTCCGCAAGCCCCGTGAGATCAACTGGCTGTTCGGCTTCCTGCTGTTCGCGCTGGGCATGTTCACCGGGTTCACCGGCTACTCGCTCCCGGACGACCTGCTCTCGGGCACGGGTGTCCGCTTCACCCAGGGCGCGATCCTGTCGGTGCCGATCGTCGGCACCTACATCTCGATGTTCCTGTTCGGCGGGGAGTTCCCGGGCGGCGACTTCGTCGCGCGGTTCTACTCGATCCACATCCTGCTGCTGCCGGGCATCATGCTCGGGCTGCTGGTGGGCCACCTGATCCTGGTCTTCTACCACAAGCACACGCAGTTCGCGGGTCCCGGCCGGACCAACAAGAACGTCGTCGGCATGCCGCTGCTGCCGGTGTACATGGCGAAGGCCGGAGGCTTCTTCTTCCTGGTCTTCGGTGTCATCGCCATCATCGCGGGCATCGCCACGATCAACCCGATCTGGGCCATCGGCCCGTACCGCCCGGACCAGGTGTCCACCGGCGCCCAGCCCGACTGGTACATGGGCTTCGCCGAGGGTCTGATCCGAGTGATGCCGGGCTGGGAGATCAACCTGTGGGGTCACACGCTCGTCCTGGGCGTGTTCATCCCGCTGACCCTCTTCGGTCTGATCCTCGGCGCGATCGCGGTCTACCCGTTCATCGAGTCCTGGGTCACCGGGGACAAGCGCGAGCACCACATCCTGGACCGCCCGCGCAACGCCCCGACCCGTACGGCCTTCGGTGTCGCCTGGATCACGCTGTACTTCATCGGTCTCGTGGGCGGCGGCAACGACCTCTGGGCGACGCACTTCCACCTGTCGCTCAACGCGATCTCCTGGTTCGTCCGGATCTTCTTCTTCGTCGGACCGGTCCTCGCGTTCGTCGTCACCAAGCGGATCTGCCTCGGCCTCCAGCGCCGGGACAAGGAGAAGGTGCTGCACGGGCGCGAGTCCGGGCTCATCAAGCGCCTGCCGCACGGTGAGTTCGTCGAGGTCCACGAGCCGCTCTCGCCGGCCCAACTGCACACGCTCACCGCGCACGAGCAGTACAAGCCGGTCGAGATCGGCCCCCTGGTCGACGAGAACGGTGTCGCGCGCAAGGTGTCCGCGGTGCAGAAGCTGCGGGCCAAGCTCAGCAAGGGCTACTACGGCGAGAACAACCAGATCGCCAAGCCCACCGCCGAGGAGTACAAGGAGATCACCAGCGGCCACGGCCACCACTGATCACCTGACCTGATCGCCACAGCAGGAGCCCCGTCCATTCGCTGGACGGGGCTCTTCGCTGTCCGCGGCTCTCGATAGGGTGACCCCATCCCTTTTTTCGGCAATGGACCCCAGGAGCGGACCATGAACGTTGTGACCCCGGACGGCGGCGACAGCGTGGCGGCCCGTTCCTGGCCGGGCGTGCTGACCCCCCTGCTGCGCGGACAGGACCTGAGCGCGGACGACACCGCCTGGGCGATGAACCGCATCATGAGCGGCGAGGCGACCGATGTGCAGATCGCCGGATTCGCGGTCGCGCTGCGGGCCAAGGGCGAGACCGTCTCGGAGGTCTCCGGCCTGGTGCGCGCGATGTACGAGCACGCCGTCACCATCGAGGTGCCCGGACCCACCGTCGACATCGTCGGCACCGGCGGGGACATGGCCAAGACGGTCAACATCTCCACCATGTCCGCGATCGTGGTGGCCGGCACCGGGGCCAAGGTCGTCAAGCACGGCAACCGGGCCGCCTCCTCCGCGAGCGGTTCCTCCGACGTCCTGGGCAAGCTGGGCGTCAACCTGGAGCTGTCCGCGCAGCGGGTCGCCGAGGTGGCCGAGGAGGCGGGCATCACCTTCTGCTTCGCCGTGAAGTTCCACCCCTCGCTGCGGCACGCGGCCAAGGCGCGCGGCGAGCTGGGCGCCCCGACCACGTTCAACATCCTGGGCCCGCTCACCAACCCGGCCAAGGTGCGCTCCCAGGCCATCGGCGTCGCCGATCTGCGGATGGCGCCCATCGTGGCGGGCGTCCTCGCCGAGCGGGGCAACTCCTCGCTGGTCTTCCGCGGCGACGACGGTCTGGACGAGCTGACCACCACCGCGACCTCCCGCGTCTGGATCGCCCGGGACGGAGAGGTGCGCGAGGAGGTCTTCGACCCGCGCGACGTCGGCCTCGACCTGGTGCCGGTGGAGGCCCTGCGCGGCGCCGACGCCTCGTACAACGCGGATGTCGCCCGCCGGCTGCTGGCCGGTGAGACGGGCCCGGTGCGCGACGCCGTCCTGCTGAACTCCGCGGCGGCGCTGGCCGCCCTGGAGCCCTCGGACGCCCCGCTCACCGCGCGGCTGGCCGAGGGGATGGCCAAGGCCGCCGAGTCCATCGACTCGGGCGCCGCGGGCCGGGCGCTGGAGCGCTGGGTCGTCGCCAGCAACGCCTGATCCCGGCGGGGAGACGCCACGGGGCGCGGTCCAGATCCTGGACCGCGCCTTGCGCGTTCCCCGGCGTATGGCAAGATGCTGGGCAGGTCATGAGTGACAGCGACTACGGCCCCGGCCCGCTGTCCGGCAACCCTCCGTCCGTGGCGGGGTGCCCCGGGTGAAGACCAGGCCGTGGGCAGCGAGGCTTACGGCAAGCGCGGACCCCTCGACATCGTGAGATGTCCACCCGTGGGGTCCTGGTCCTCAGGGAGCCTCTTGTGAGCACGCGAATGCGATAGGGCGTTGCGGGCCTCGTTCGGCCCACGCCCTTCTCCGCACACCCTCTTTCTCTCTTCTCCCCGTGCTGCCGCGTACCCGCCGGCACGTGGATCTCGCCTGCCTCTTACGGGAGTTCGCCATGTCTGTCGTCACCGCTGCCTCCGACCGTTCGGTTTGTGCCCCGCTGCCCGTTCTGGGCAAGGACGTCACCGTCCCGCTGGTCACCGGTGGCGAGGTCACCTACGCCGCGCTGGACTACGCCGCCAGCGCGCCGGCCCTCCAGCGGGTCTGGGACGACGTGGCCGCCTACGCCCCGTACTACGGCAGCGTCCACCGCGGTGCCGGCTACCTCTCGCAGCTCTCCACGGACCTCTTCGAGTCCAGCCGCGCCACCGTCGCGGAGTTCCTCGGCTGCCGCGCCGAGGACCAGGTGATCTTCACCCGGTCCACCACCGACTCGCTCAATCTGCTGGCCGCGGTCCTGCCCGCCGACTGCCAGGTCTTCGTCTTCGAGACCGAGCACCACGCCTCGCTGCTGCCCTGGCGCGACGCCCGGGTGACCTACCTCAACGCCCCGCGCACCCCGGCCCAGGCCGTCGCCACGCTGGAGCGGGCGCTCGCCGACCGCGACCCGTACGGTCCGGCGCTGGTCTGCGTCACCGGAGCCTCCAACGTCACCGGCGAGCTGTGGCCCGTCAGGGAACTCGCCGCCGCCGCGCACGCCCACGGCGCCCGGATCGTGCTCGACGCCGCCCAGCTGGCCCCGCACCACCCGGTCGACATCGCCGAACTGGACGTCGACTGGGTCGCCTTCTCCGGACACAAGCTCTACGCGCCCTTCGGCTCCGGCGTCCTGGCCGGGCGCGCCGACTGGCTGCGCGACGCCGAGCCCTACCTGGCCGGCGGCGGCGCCTCCCGCACGGTCGCCCGGCGCGCCGACGGGGGAGTGGACGTCGAGTGGCACACCACGGCCGCCCGCCACGAGGCCGGTTCGCCCAATGTCATCGGCGTGTACTCCATCGCCTCCGCCTGCAAGGCGCTCACCGAGGCCGGCTTCGACGAGCTGGTCGCCCGGGAGCAGCACCTGGTCGCCGCCGTCCGCGCCGGACTCGCCGAGGTCCCCGAGGTCAAGGTCCTCTCGCTCTTCGGCGACGACGCCCCCCGGGTCGGTGTCATCTCCTTCGTCGTGGAGGGCTGGAACAGCTCCCACTTCGCCGCCGCGCTCTCCGCCGAGTACGGCATCGGGGTGCGCGACGGCCTCTTCTGCGCCCACCCGCTGGTGCGCACCCTGCTCGGCAGCGACCCGCGCGAGGTCGGGGAGTGCGGCGCGCCGGAGGCCGCCCCCGGCGAGAGGTCCCTCAACGCCATCCGGGTGAGCTTCGGCGCCGGTACGCCCGACGAGCACATCGAGCGCTTCCTCGGCGCGGTCAAGGAGCTCGTCGGCCAGGGTGCCCGGTGGAAGTACCGCACCGAGGACGGCCGTTGCGTCCCGGACCGCGGCGCCGCCCAGCTCTGAGCCCGACAGCACGGCGGCCGGGTACGGGATCGTCCCGTACCCGGCCGCCGTGGTGCGGTGGTCCGTCCGGCTCAGCCGTCCAGGCCGATGGCGAACGCCGCCTCCAGATCGTGCTGGGAGTACGTACGGAACGCCACATGGGTGTCCGTGGCCTCGACGCCGGGGATCTTGCTGATCCGGCCGGGGATGATGTCGGCGAGGTCGTCGTGCTGGGGGACCCGGACCATGGCGATCAGATCGTAGGTACCGGTGACCGAGAAGACCTCGCTGACGCTGTCCAGCGCGGCGATGGCCTCGGCGATCTCGGGAATCCGGTCCACGCTGGTTTTGATGAGCACGATCGCGGTGATCACGGCTGGCTTTCTCCCTCGGTGGCCGTGGCTGGAGACTTCACTCTAGAGCCTTGTGCCGGGAACGCGCCGGGCCGGGATCGCGCCGGTAGCGTCCCCAGGCGTAGAGGAAGCCGGTGGCGAAGCCCACCACATGGGCGAGATAGGCCACGCCCGGTCCGCTGCCCGCACCCTCGGCCGCCAGCCACTGGAGCGCGAACCAGAAGATCAGCACGATCCAGGCGGGGAAGCGCAGCGGCAGGAAGAGCAGGAACGGGAACAGGCTGGTGACCCGGGCCCGGGGGAAGAGATAGAGGAAGGCCCCGAGCACCGCCGAGATCGCCCCCGACGCGCCGACGAGCGTCTGGTCGGAGGTGGCGTGCGCGGCGGCGTAGGCCAGCAGGGCGAGATAGCCGCAGCCGAGGTAGAAGAGCGCGAACTCGGTGTGGCCCATCCGCTCCTCGGCCATCGCGCCGAACACGTACAGGAAGAGCATGTTGCCCAGCAGGTGCAGCCAGCTGCCGTGGACGAAGAGCGCGGTGAGCGGGGTGAGCACGGCGTGCGCGGAGCCGTCCCACAGCTCGCTCGGGATCACGCCCCAGCGTTCGAAGTAGCCGGCCTGGGCCGCGAGCAGGGCGTCCCCGGTGCCGTAGACCGGGTTGAACCCGGACAGCGGGCTGATCAGGAAGATCACACAGCACAGCGCGATGAGGGTGTACGTCACCGGGGGCCCGCCCGAGGTGGCCGCCCGCAGGATTCTGCCGGCCGCAGCCCGCCGATCGATCATGAACAGAGCATGACGCAAGCGGAGGGAACCGGACAGACCGCCTCGCCGTGCCGGTGGGAAGCGACAAGGCCGTAGGGTAACGGCAGGACATCCGCAGTTCGACGGCGCACCGCGAGATCCTTGGTCCGGCAGCTCACGGCTCTAGATAAGAGGACACACCGATGACGACGGTTCCCCAGCCGACCGACACCACTCGCTGGCGCTGCACGCTCTGCGGAAATCTGACCCGGTTCGATGTGACGCGCACGTCCAAGGTCGTCGAGTACGTCCATCTCGACCTGGCCGGGGAGTCCAGCGTCGAGGAACGCGAGGTGGTCAGTGAGACCATCGAGTCGGTGCGGTGCCGCTGGTGCAACGCGGTGGACCAGATCGAGCTGGTCGACAGGCCGGGCGCCGACTCCTGACGGGGCCGAGCCCAGACGGAACGAGGTGACGGATCGTGGAGCAGCCCGCCGGCAGCGCCGCGTCGGCAGAGGCGGCAGGCGACGCCGCGGAGGCGCTCGACCGTCCGCTGCCCGAACGGGTGCGGCGGCGGGTCGTCGCCCTGGTCGCGGACGCGTTCGGCGGTCTCACGGTCACCGAACTCCCGGCCCAGTTGAGGCAGTACGCCCGTTTCACGCCGACCCGACGGGCCAAGTTCGCCGGGAACGCGATGGCGGCCGCCCTGGAGAGCGATCCGTCGTTCCGCCGGCGCATCGGTGAGCGGCTGGGCGACTCCCAGCCGGAGCTGACCGCCGCGCTGACGGCCGGCGCCCCGCCCGCCGCCGCCGATCCGGTCGACGTGGCGGCCGTGGCCTATGTGCTGCGCCCGTCCGGCTGGGTCAAGCTGGTCGCCGCCGCCGGCGAGGAGGCCCAGCGGGCCGACGCCGAGCGCGCCGACGAGGAGAGCCGGCTCGAACTGGACCGGCTGCGCGAGGAGCTGGAGCGGGCCCGCGCCCAGACGAAGAGCGAGACGGACCGGCTCCGCGCCGAACTGGAGGCGTCCCGCAAGGAGGCCGAGGCCCTCCAGCGCAAGCTGCGCAGCGCCCTCAACGAGGTGAAGCGCGGCGAGGCCGCGCTGCGCCGGGCCGGGGCCGAGGCCGACGCCGCGCGCGCCGATGCGGCCGCCCAGCTCTCCGCGGCCGAGAGCGAGGCCCGGCGGCTGCGGGCCAGGCTCGGCGAGGCCGAGGCGTCCGTCGAGGCGGGCCGCAGGGCCGCCCGGGAGGGGCGCTCGGTGGAGGACATGCGGCTGCGGCTGCTGCTGGACACGGTGCTGGAGGCGGCCTCCGGGCTCCGTCGCGAACTGGCCCTCCCGCCCTCGTCGATGCGCCCCGCGGACGGGGTGGACGCGGTGGAGCCGGGCCGGATGTCGCCCAAGGACATCGCCGCCCGCGCGCTGTCGGAGACGGACCCCGCGCTGCTCGACCAGTTGCTCGCGCTGCCGCAGGCCCATCTGATCGTGGACGGCTACAACGTCACCAAAACGGGTTATCCGCAGATGCCGTTGGAGAAGCAGCGGCTGCGGCTGCTGGGCGGGCTCTCGATGCTCGCGGCGCAGACGGGCGCGGAGATGACCTGTGTCTTCGACGGGGCGGAGCTGGCCGCTCCGGTGCTGCTGGCGCCGCCGCGCGGGGTGCGGGTGCTGTTCAGCAAGCCCGGTGTCACGGCGGACGAGCTGATCCGTCAACTGGCCCGCGCCGAACCGCCCGGACGCCCGGTCGTGGTCGTCTCCACCGACCGCGAGGTGGCCGACGGAGTGGCGAAGGCGGGTGCTCGCCCCGTAGCGTCCCTCTTGCTCCTCAAGCGGCTTTCGCGCGTCTGACGCAGGTTGTCCGTTCTCGCCGGATATCGCGGAACGGACCGTCAAGTCGCCGCTACACCCCGTGCGATGTGAGTAAAGAAGTGCCGTCCGGGCTCAGTTTTTTCCCGTGAGGATTTGAACTGATCACAAGATGGTTACTAAGGTCGGGCCTCGAACCTTCGCGCGGTTGATCACCCATCCGGGGTGGCAGCGGAGGGAGCGCCGAATCCGTGACCGTACGGAGCCGGGGATTTCACCTCCCCCACATGCCCGGTAGGCGGCTCGAACGAGGAAGAAGGAGCTCGCCTTCGTGGCGTCCCACCGTCGTCCCAAGCAGCCGAGCCGCACCCGCGTGACCGTGCTCACCGCCACTGCCGCCGCCGCCGTGGCGCTCACCTCCCAGGCCGCCCACGCCGACCCCAAGCCGACCAAGAGCGAGGTCAAGGCGAAGGTCGACAAGCTGTACCACGAGGCCGAGGAGGCCACGGAGCAGTACAGCGGGGCCAAGGAGAAGCAGACCAAGCTCCAGAAGCAGATCGACGCCATCCAGGACAAGGTGGCGCGCGGTCAGCAGGAGCTCAACACGCTCCGCTCGGGCCTCGGTTCCCTCGCCGCCGCGCAGTACCGCTCCGGGGGGCTCGACCCCTCCGTGCAGCTCTTCCTCTCCTCGGACCCGGACAGCTTCCTCGACCAGGCCTCCGCGCTGGACCAGCTGACGGCCAAGCAGGCCCAGTCGCTGACGAAGATCCAGGAGAAGCAGCGGGGCCTCGCGCAGGAGCGCAAGGAGGCCCAGGACAAGCTGAGCGACCTCGCCGACGTCCGCAAGACCCTCGGCGAGAAGAAGAAGAAGCAGCAGACCAAGCTCGCCGAGGCGCAGAAGCTGCTCAACACCCTCACCGAGGCCGAGCGCGCCAAGATGCGCCAGGACGACCTCCGCGCCAGCCGCGCCGCCGGTGAGCGCATCGAACTGGGCAACGAGGCCCCCGCCTCCGCCCTCGGCGCCGCCGCCCTCAAGGCCGCCAGCACCCGCGTCGGACTGCCCTACGTCTACGGCGCCACCGGCCCCGGCTCCTTCGACTGCTCGGGCCTGACCCAGTGGGCCTACGCCCAGGCCGGTGCCAACATCACCCGCACCACGTACAGCCAGATCGCCCAGGGCACCCAGATCGCCCGCAGCCAGCTCAAGCCCGGCGACCTGGTCTTCTTCAGCGGCACCTCGCACGTCGGCCTGTACGCCGGCAACAACACCGTGCTGCACGCCCCGAAGCCGGGCACCTATGTGCGCTACGAATCGATGAACACCGTCGGCAGCTACCAGACCGCCGTGCGCATCTGATCACGCCCGAACGGGCGAAATTCACGCGCCCCGAACTGACCGCCGCCCCGCCGGAGACCACAGGTCACCGGCGGGGCGTCACTGTGTGTACCGCCGCCGGGCCCGGCGTGGTCTTTGTCCGCCGTGTGATCACGCGACTACTGTCTGGCTGCCGCGCAGCTCCGCTCCGGTCCGCCCGCCCCGGGCGGCGGGGGCCGCGCGCGCCTGCGCACAGCGGAAGGGAGTACGGCGTCCTGTGGTGTCCCATCGCCGTTCCACACAGCCCGGCACGAGCCGGAGCGTCCGGGTGACCGTCGTCTCGGCCGCGGCGGCGACCGCCGCCGCGGCGCTCGGCGCGAGTGCGGCGCACGCCGAACCGCAGGACACGCCGCGGACCGCGGGGGCCCGGGTCGACCGCCTCTTCGCCGAGGCCGAACGCGCCACCGAGCAGTACAACCGGGCCGCGGAGGACACCGTCCGGCTGCGCGGCCAGATCGGCCGGGCCCAGGACCGGGCCGCCCGGGTCCAGGAACGCGTCAACCGGCTGCGCGAGGAGCTGGGCTCGGCCGCCCGCGAGCAGTACCGCTCCGGCGGCATCGACCCCTCCCTCGCCCTGCTGCTCTCCTCCGATCCGGACACCTATCTGGACCGGGCCGCCACGCTCGGCCGGGTGCACGACAGCCGGGCCCTCACCCTGTCCCGGCTCCGCAAGGCGCAGCGCGCGCTCGCCCAGACCCGGGCCGAGGCCGCCGGGGCCCTGGCCGAACTGGAGCGCGGCCGGGCGGCCGTCAGCAGCCACAAGCGCACCGTCGAACGCAAGCTCCGCGAGGCCCGCCGGCTCCTCAAGGCGCTCCCGGCGAGCGACCGCGACAGCTACGGCCGCGCCTCGCGCGGCGCCCGTACCGACGCCTCCTGGGCCCCGGGCGGACTCCCGGCGGGCTCCTCGCGCGCGGCCGCCGCCGTCGCGGCCGCCACCGGCGCGCTCGGCCGGCCGTACGTCTGGGGCGCCAACGGGCCCTCCGGATTCGACTGCTCCGGGCTGATGCAGTGGGCGTACGCCCAGGCCGGGGTGAGCCTGCCCCGCACCTCCCAGGCCCAGCGGTACGCGGGCCGCCAGGTGCCGCTCTCCGAGGCCCGCCCCGGCGACCTCGTCGTCTACCGGGCGGACGCCAGCCATGTCGGCATGTACGTCGGCGGCGGACGCGTCATCCACGCCCCGTACCCCGGCGCCGCCGTCCGCTACGACCCGGTCGGCATGATGCCCGTCTCCTCGGTCACCCGGGTCTGACCGTACCCTCGGTCATGTGGCTGGTCAGGGGCGTACCGCGGTGCGGGCGCGCGAAGGACGACGGCGGGCGGCGGGTGCCGTGCTCGCCGTCCTGCTGGGCGCGGCCGGCTGCGGGGCCCCCGCCGACCGGGCCCCCGACACCACCGCCCGCGACGTCCGCGCCATCCTGGACCGGCGGGCCGACGCCGTGCTCCACCACGACCCCGGGGGCTATCTCGCGGTCGTCGCCCCGGACGCCACCGCCCTGCGCACCGCCCAGCGCCGGGAGATCGCCCACCTCGCGGACGTGCCGATCGGCTCCTGGAGCTACCGGGTGTCCGATCTGGACCCGCACGGCGCCGACCGGGTCACCGCCGAGGTCCGGCTCGGCTACCGGATCAAGGACTACGACGCCGCGCCCGTCTCCGTGGACCGGGTCCTGGAGCTGGAACGGGACGCGGAGGACGGCCGCTGGTACCTCACGGCCGACCGGGCCGCCGCCGGCGGCGGGCGCCAACTGTGGGAGCAGGGCGACATCGAGGTGGTGCGCGGCAGCCACAGCCTGGTGCTGGGCGTCGGCCGCTCCCGCGCGGAACTGGACGGGATCGCGGCCACCGCGGACGCGGCCGTCCCGGCCGTCTCGGCGGCCTGGCCGGAGCGCTGGGCCGGACGCGTGGTCGTGCTGGTGCCCGGCACGGTGACCGGCATGGCGGAACTGCTGGGCTCGCCGGCCGCGAACTACCGGGGCATAGCGGCCGTCACCACCGGGGAGACCGGCGGTTCGGGGAAGGCACCCGCCGACCGGGTGATCGTCAACCCGGAGGCGTACACGATGCTCGGCTCCTTCGGGCAGCACGTCGTCCTCACCCACGAGACCACCCATGTCGCGACCCGCGCCCGGACCTCCTCGGCCACCCCCTCCTGGCTCTCCGAGGGCTTCGCGGACTGGGCCGCCTACCGCGACGAGGAGCGCACGGCCGCCGAGGTCGCGCCCGAGCTGGCCGACGCCGTCCGGGCGGGCGAGGTGCCCGCCGCGCTCCCCACCGACGAGGACTTCGGCTTCGCCGGGGACGCCGACCGGCTGGCGCGCGCGTACGAGGGGGGCTGGCTGGCCTGCGCGCTGATCGCCGACGAGTGGGGCGAGGCGAAGCTGTTCGCCTTCTACCGGGCCGTCGGGGGGCACTCCGGGAGGGACGGGGCGGTGGAGCAGGCCCTGCACGAGGTGCTGGGGACCACCCCGCAGGACTTCACCGCGCGCTGGCGGGAGTATCTGAGGAGCCGGCTCGGCTGACCGCGGGCGCCGGGGACCCCGTCCCCGCCGTGTCCGCCGCCCCGGCCCGCGGCTCCGGCCGCACCGTGTCCCGCCAGAGCGTTGCCCCCGCCGTCAGGCACGCCGCGACCAGCAGACCGTTGCGCAGGAACATCAGCGTCACCCCGGTGGCGTCACTGGTCACCACATGGATGAAGCCCAGCGGGAACTCCAGCTGGGTGACACCCGTCGCCACCAGGACCAGCCCGGCCGGCCACGCCATCCGGCTCTCCCGCAGCACCAGGCAGACCGCGGCGAGCCCCACCAGCCACAGCATGTACTGGGGGCTGATCACCCGGCTCGTGGTGGTGAACAGCAGCACCGCCGTGAACGCCGCGTCCGCCGGCGTGCTCACTCCGAACGTCCGCGCCCGCAGCCGCCACACCAGCAGCCAGCCGAACGCCACCGCGCTCAGCCCCAGCGCCAGCGTGCTGACCAGCGGCACGTGCGGGCCCAGGAACTCCAGCGAGCCGTAGTGCAGCTCCACCCGGCCCTCCCAGCCGAACTGCCGCGCCACATGGAAGACCAGCGCCCCCAGCGACTCCACCTCGGTGCCCCGGTCGCGCTGGAAGCCCAGGAACGCCAGCGCGCCCGGCGCCGCCGCCGCGCACAGCACCAGCAGCCCGGCCGCCGCCCCGGCCGCCGTCGTCCACGCCAGCCGGGTCGCCCGGCCGCGCGCCGTACCGGCCAGCACCAGCACCGGCCACACCTTCAGCAGCGCCCCGAACGCGGCCAGCGCGCCCAGCACCCGGGGATGCCGCAGCCCCGCCAGCAGCGCCGCCACCGCGACGGCCGTCACCATCACGTCGTAACGGGCGTACGCCGTCGTGCCCAGCAGCGGCACCCCGGCCACCCAGACCCAGACCCCGGCCGTGCGCCGCCCCGGCCCGTCGCTCGCGCGCAGCAGCAGCGCCAGCACCAGTCCGTCGCAGAGGAACGCCAGCACGAAGAAGGCCGAGGCGTAGTCCAGGAAGGGCAGCAGCCCGGGGGAGAGGATCGCCAGGGCCGCAGCCGGCGGGTACTGCCAGGTGACGTCCGACTGCGGATAGCTGCCCGACCTCAGCACATCGGCCCAGCCGTGGTAGATCACCGACACGTCGCTCGTCACGTCCGGACCCGGCAGCGTGATCACCTTGACCACGCAGAGCAGCAGCAGGGACCTGGTCAGCGCCCACACCGCGAAGGCCGCCGACCGCGTGCCGCTCGTACCCCTCATGACCCGCCCTCACCCGTTGTCCGCGTGTACGAGGAGCCATGATGCCCGGTCGCCCGGTGCGAAACCCATCGGACGGGGCCGCCCGGTACTGTCGGCGGCGATGGACAAGACCCTGATCGTGACCAATGACTTCCCGCCGCGCCCCGGCGGCATCCAGGCGTTCCTGCACAACATGGCGCTGCGGCTCGACCCGGACCGGGTCGTCGTCTACGCCTCGACCTGGAAGCACGGCGCCGAGGGCGCGGCGGCCACCGCCGCCTTCGACGCGGAGCAGCCCTTCCCGGTGGTCCGCGACCGTACGACGATGCTGCTGCCGACCCCCGGCGCGACCCGGCGGGCCACGGCGCTGCTGCGCGAGCACGGCTGCACCTCCGTCTGGTTCGGCGCCGCCGCCCCGCTCGGCCTGATGGCCCCGGCCCTGCGCCGCGCGGGCGCCCGCCGGCTGGTCGCCACCACACACGGCCACGAGGCCGGCTGGGCCCAGCTGCCTGCCGCCCGGCAGCTGCTGCGGCGGATCGGGGAGTCCACGGACACGATCACCCATCTGGGCGAGTACACCCGTGCGCGGATCGCCTCCGCGCTCACCCCGGCGGCCGCCGCCCGGATGGTCCAGCTGCCGCCCGGCGTCGACGAGAAGACCTTCCACCCGGACTCGGGCGGGGACCGGGTGCGGGCCCGGCTCGGGCTCACCGACCGGCCGGTCGTCGTCTGCGTCTCCCGGCTGGTGCCGCGCAAGGGCCAGGACACCCTGATCCTCGCCATGCCCGCGATCCTGGCCCGGCACCCCGACGCCGTGCTGCTCGTCGTCGGGGGCGGGCCCTACGAGGCGGAGCTGCGGAAGCTGGCCCGGGAGACCGGGGTCGCCGATTCGGTGCGGTTCACCGGGGCGGTGCCCTGGGAGGAGCTGCCCGCGCACTACGGGGCCGGTGACGTCTTCGCGATGCCGTGCCGGACCCGGCGCGGCGGCCTCGACGTGGAGGGCCTGGGCATCGTCTATCTGGAGGCCTCCGCGACCGGGCTGCCGGTGGTCGCGGGCGACTCGGGCGGCGCGCCGGACGCGGTGCTCGACGGCGAGACCGGCTGGGTGGTGCGCGGCGGCTCGGCCGAGGAGGCGGCGGAGCGGATCCTCGCGCTGCTGGACGATCCGGAGCTGGCCCGGCGGATGGGGGAGCGGGGCCGCGCCTGGGTCGAGGAGAAGTGGCGCTGGGACCTGCTGGCCGAACGGCTGAGGGAACTGCTCTGAGCCGGTACGCGCGAGGGGGCCCGCACCGGTCCGGTGCGGGCCCCCTCGCGTACGGCTCACGCGGTCACGAGCGGTAGATCGACTCCACCTCGTCCGCGAAGTCCTTCGCCACCACGTTCCGCTTCAGCTTCAGCGACGGGGTGATGTGGCCCGCCTCCTCGGTGAACTGGGCGCCCAGGACGCGGAACTTGCGGACCGACTCGGCCTTGGACACCGCCGCGTTGCCGTCGTCGATCGCGCGCTGCACCTCGGCCAGCAGCTCCGGGTCCTCGCGCAGCGAGAGCGCGGTGGAGCCGGCGGGCTTGCCGTGTTCCTCGGCCCAGCGGCCCAGGAACTCCTCGTCCAGGGTCACCAGCGCGCCCACGAACGGACGGCCGTCGCCGACCACCATGCACTCCGCCACCAGGGCGTGGCCGCGGATGCGGTCCTCGATGACGGCGGGGGCGACGTTCTTGCCGCCGGCCGTCACGATGATCTCCTTCTTGCGGCCGGTGATCGCGAGGTAGCCGTCCTCGTCGAGGGTGCCGATGTCCCCGGTGTGGAACCAGCCGTCGGCCAGCGCCTCGGCCGTGGCCGCCTCGTTGTTCCAGTAGCCGGAGAACAGGTGCTCGCCGTGGAGCAGCACCTCGCCGTCGTCCGCGATGCGCACCACGGAGCCGGGCAGCGGCTGGCCGACCGTGCCGATCTTCTGCCGGTCCCAGGGGTTGAAGGCGGTGGCCGCGCAGGTCTCGGTCAGCCCGTAGCCCTCCAGTACGGTGAAGCCGATGCCCCGGTAGAAGTGGCCGAGCCGCTCGCCGAGCGGGGCGCCGCCGGAGATCGCGTACTCGCCCCGGCCGCCGAGGACCGCGCGCAGCTTGCTGTAGACGAGCCGGTCGAAGAGCTTGTGGCGCAGGCGCAGGCCCAGCGACGGGCCCTGCGGGGTGGAGAGCGCGCGGCTGTAGGCGATCGCCGTGTTCGCGGCCCGGTCGAAGATCTTGCCCTTGCCGTCGGCCTGCGCCTTGGCCCGCGCCGAGTTGTAGACCTTCTCGAAGACCCGGGGCACGCCGAGGATCAGCGTGGGCCGGAACGAGGCGAGTTCGTCGGTGAGGTTCTTGATGTCCGGTACGCAGCCGAGCTTGATCGGCGCCATCACGGAGGCGACCTCGACCAGCCGGCCGAAGACGTGCGCGGTGGGCAGGAAGAGCAGGACCGAGCACTCGCCGGTGCGGAACAGCGGCTTCAGCCGCTCGACCACGTTGCCGCACTCCGCGAAGAAGCTGCGGTGGGTGAGCACGCAGCCCTTGGGGCGGCCCGTGGTGCCCGAGGTGTAGACGATGGTGGCCGGGTCGTCGGCCTTGGCGCTCGCGGCGCGCAGCTCCACGGTCTCCTCGGAGACGCCGGCGCCCTCGGCGGTCAGGGTGTCGATCGCGCCCCGGTCGATCTGCCACACATGGCGCAGCTCCGGCAGCCGGTCGCGCACGGAGGCCACGGTCCCGGCGTGCGCGTCGCTCTCCACCAGCACCGCGACCGCGCCCGAGTCGCCGAGGATCCACTGCACCTGCTCGGCGGAGCTGGTTTCGTACACCGGCACGGTGACGGCGCCCGCGCTCCAGATCGCGAAGTCCAGCTGCACCCACTCGTAGCGGGTGCGCGACATCAGTGCGACCCGGTCGCCGGGCTCCACGCCCGCGGCGATCAGGCCCTTGGCGGCGGCCCTGACCTCGGCCAGGAAGGCCGTGGCGGTGACGTCCGTCCAGACGCCCTCCACCTTGCGGCTCATCACCGCGACATCGGGATGCTGAGCGGCATTGCGGCGGATGAGATCCGTCAGGTTGCCGTCCGAGGGGACCTCGTACAGGGCCGGAAGGCTGAACTCGCGCAAGACTGCTGCTCCTCATCGGGCTCCGGTGCCACGGCTCTGTGTGATGCACCGGCGCGGTCCAAGATGGCGGGTGCTCAGTGGGGTGAGCACGACTGGACTGCCCGGACGTTACCCACCAGTACTCGGTTCCGGATAGGGGGTTCGGGCCAGATGTCTTATGCGTCACACAGATTGGTGGTCCTCTCCCGCACAGTAGTGCACCGGGACCGCCCGGCGGAGGTAACCGCAGGTAGGACCGCCTCTGTCCAGACGCGGGCCGGAGTCCTAGGGTGAGCGCCATGCGAGCAGCGGCGAACGGCGGGGCAGCGGTCCGGAAGGGGCGCACCCGCGTCCATGTGGTCAGCGACGTGCACGGCAACACCGAGGCACTGGCCCGCGCCGGGGACGGCGCCGACGCCCTCGTCTGCCTCGGTGACCTGGTGCTCTTCCTCGACTACGCGGACCACTCGCGCGGCATCTTCCCCGACCTCTTCGGCGTGGAGAACGCCGACCGGATCGTCGCCCTGCGCACCGCGCGCCGCTTCGAGGAGGCCAGGGACTTCGGCCGGGCGCTCTGGGCGGGCCGGGACCGCGACGCCGCGATCGTCTCCGCCGTGCGCAAGCAGTACGCCGAGATGTTCGCCGCGATGCCCTCGCCGACGTACGCCACCTACGGAAACGTCGACATCCCCGCCCTGTGGCCGGAGTACGCCGGCCCCGGCACCACCGTCCTGGACGGCCGGAGGGCCGAGATCGGCGGACTGGTCTTCGGCTTCGTCGGCGGCGGCCTGCGCACCCCCATGCGCACCCCGTACGAGATCGACGACGAGGAGTACGCCGCCAAGATCGAGGCGGTCGGCGACGTCGACGTGCTCTGCACCCACATCCCGCCCGACGTCCCCGAGCTGACCTACGACACCGTGGCCCGCCGCTTCGAACGCGGCAGCCGGGCCCTCCTCGACGCCGTCCGCCGCACCCGCCCCCGCTACGCGCTTTTCGGCCATGTCCACCAGCCGCTGGTCCGCCGGATGCGGATCGGCGCCACCGAGTGCGTGAACGTCGGCCACTTCGCCTCGACCGGGCGGCCCTGGGTGCTGGAGTGGTGACCGCGCCCCGGGCCCGGAGCGCCGGACGCACGCGATAGCCTTCTGGCGGCAGGCCTCTGCCGACGGACCGGTACACCGCACTGGAGGGCCACAGCGATGGCTGAACACACCAGCTCGACGATCACGATCGAGGCGGCACCGGCCGACGTCATGCGGGTGATCGCCGACTTCGACCGCTATCCGGAATGGACCGGCGAGGTCAAGGAGGCGGAGGTCCTGGCCACCGACGACAAGGGCCGCGCGGAGAAGGTCCGGCTGGTCCTGGACGCCGGGGCGATCAAGGACGACCACACCCTCGCGTACACCTGGATCGGCGACTACGAGGTCGGCTGGACCCTGGTCAAGTCCCAGATGCTGCGCTCCCTGGACGGTTCGTACGCGCTCGCGCCGCTCGGCGACGGCGACCGCACCGAGGTCACCTACCGGCTGACCGTCGACGTCAAGATCCCCATGCTCGGCATGATCAAGCGCAAGGCCGAGAAGGTCATCATCGACCGGGCCCTGGCCGGTCTCAAGAAGCGCGTCGAGTCCGTCCCGAAGGGCTGAACCCCGTGCGTACGGTCCTGGTCACCGGCCCCGGCGGCGCCGGCCGTACCACCGCGGCGGCGGCGACCGCCCTGGCCGGATCCCGACGGGGCGACCGCACCCTGCTGATCACGGCAGGCCCCGTCCCCGGACTCCCCGCCCAGGCCGTTCCCACCCCCGTCACCGACACGCTGGACTGCGTCACGGTCGACTCCGGCACGCACTTCCGCGCCGAACTCCTCGCCCTCCAGGAGAAGCTGTCCGGTCTCCTCGGACTGCTCGGCGGCAACCCGCTGGACGGCGAGGAACTCACCGAGCTGCCCGGCAGCACCGAACTGGCCCTGCTCCACACCCTGCGCCGCGCCGCCCGGGGCGACTGGTCGCGGCCCGGCTACGACCTCCTCGTCGTCGACCTGCCCCCGCTGCGCGAGGCCCTCGCCCTGCTCGCCCTGCCCGAACGGCTCCGCCGCTATCTGCGCCGGCTGCTCCCGCAGGAGCGCCAGGCCGCCCGCGCCCTGCGCCCGATGCTCGCCCAGCTGGCCGGGGTGCCGGCCCCCGCCCAGTGGCTGTACGAGGCCGCCGCCCGCCGCGACGCCGAACTGGCCGAGGTCCAGGCCCTGATCGAGGACCGCGCCACCACCCTGCGGCTCGTCGCCGAACCGGGCCCCGCCGCCGAGGACGCCCTGCGCACCGCCCGCACCGGCCTCGCCCTGCACGGACTGCGCGTCGACGCCCTGCTCGCCAACCGGGTGCTGCCCCGGCACTCCGCCGACCCCTGGTTCGCCGCGCTCGCCGCCCAGCAGGACAAGACCCTCGGCCGCTGGGACGCCGAGCCGCCCGCCGGGGCCGCCGCCGTCCGCCTGCCGCACCTGGGCCGCGACCCGCGGGGCGCCGAGGACCTGGCCGCCCTGGAAGCCCCGGCGCCGGACCGCCGCGAGGAGGGACGCGCCGAGGACCCCTGGTGGATCGAGGAGGCCGCGGGCACCGAGGGGGCCGAAGGGAGCGCGGGGGCCGACGGGATACTCGTCTGGTGCCTGCGGCTGCCCGGCGCCGTCAAGACGGACCTCCAGCTGGTCCGCAGGGGCGGCGAACTGCTGCTGACCGTCGGCGCGTTCCACCGCATCGTCCCCCTGGAGCCCGCGCTGCGCCGCTGCACCGTCGCCGGCGCCGCCCTCACCGACGGGGTGCTGCGCGTGCGGTTCGTCCCCGACCCGGAGCTGTGGCCCAGGACGGGCTGAACGCCGTACCACCGTTCGGGTAACGTCGGTGGTACGCGACCGGTATCCGTCCGGTGCGCGGGGCCGCAGGCCCGCCACGTCGCAGGAGTCCGCCATGAGCGATGCCACCGATCGTCCCGTCGACGACGACGCCTGGGCCCAGGCCTGCGCCGAGGACCTCGCCGCCGAGAAGGCCCGCCGCCGCGCCGAGCACGGCGCGCCGCCCGGCTCCGCCGCCGAGGAGCTGCGCAAGCTGGTCGACGCCGTGGCCGACAAGCTCGGCTCCTTCCAGGCGCCGCTGCTCGGCGCCGCCGCCCAGGGCGCCGTCCAGCAGGCCATCCGCCAGGCGAAGGCCGCCGTCGAGCCCGTCATCGAGCGCAATCCAGACGTTTTCGACCACATCGCCGCAGCCGGCAGCGAACTGCTCGCCGCCTACCGCTCGGCGGTCGAGGGGCAGGAACGCCGCTGGACCCAGGGCGCCGGCGACCCCGCGGGCACCGAATCGAAGGCGGACGACGCCTCCGGCCCCCGGGACGAAGGCCCCGGCGGGGGCGAACACATCGACCTGGACTGACCGCAGCGTCAGGACAGGCCCCGGCCTCGGGTACGGTTGCCTCAGCGGGGCTCGACCGGAACTGAGGGATTCATGGGACTCACCATCGGCGTCGATATCGGCGGCACGAAGATCGCGGCTGGAGTGGTCGACGAGGAGGGCCACATCCTCTCGACCTTCAAGGTGCCGACCCCGCCGACCGCCGAAGGCATCGTGGACGCGATCGCCGCGGCGGTGTCCGGCGCGAGCGAGGGACATCCCGTCGAGGCGGTCGGCATCGGCGCCGCCGGCTACGTCGACGACAAGCGGGCCACGGTGCTGTTCGCACCGAACATCAACTGGCGGCACGAGCCGCTGAAGGACAAGGTCGAGCAGCGCGTCGGCCTTCCCGTCGTCGTCGAGAACGACGCCAACGCGGCCGCCTGGGGCGAGTACCGCTTCGGCGCGGGCCAGGGCCACGACGACGTCATCTGCATCACGCTCGGCACCGGCCTCGGCGGCGGCATCATCATCGGCAACAAGCTGCGCCGCGGACGCTTCGGCGTGGCCGCCGAGTTCGGCCACATCCGGGTCGTCCCGGACGGGCTGCTCTGCGGCTGTGGCAGCCAGGGCTGCTGGGAGCAGTACGCCTCCGGCCGCGCCCTCGTGCGGTACGCGAAGCAGCGCGCCAACGCCACCCCCGAGAATGCCACGATCCTCCTGGCGCTCGGTGACGGCACGGTCGAGGGCATCGAGGGCAAGCACATCAGCGAGGCCGCCCGGCAGGGCTGCCCCGTGGCCGTCGACTCCTTCCGCGAGCTGGCCCGCTGGGCCGGCGCCGGACTGGCCGACCTCGCCTCGCTCTTCGACCCCTCCGCGTTCATCGTCGGCGGCGGCGTCTCGGACGAGGGCGAACTGGTCCTCGACCCGATCCGCAAGTCCTTCCGGCGCTGGCTGATCGGCGGCGAATGGCGCCCGCACGCCCAGGTGCTCGCGGCCCAACTCGGCGGCAAGGCCGGACTGGTGGGTGCGGCGGACCTGGCCCGACAGGGCTGATCCACCGTCACGGACGAATCGACCGGACGCCCGTCGCGCCCTCTGGGGGGTGACGGGCGTCCGGTCGTATCGTGAGGCGCATGGCCACGATGACGTCGCTGCCCGAGTCCCGTACCGAACAGGACGGTTCGGCCGTCGTCCGGGTGCTCGGCTACAACATCCGGTCGATGCGCGACGACTGCGAGGCACTGGCCCGCGTCGTCCGCGCCTGCGCCCCGGACCTGGTGCTGATCCAGGAGGCGCCGCGCTTTTTCCGGTGGCGCAAGCGGGCCGCCTGGCTGGCCGCCCGCACGGATCTGGTGGTCCTGGGCGGCGGTGCCACCGCCGCCGGTCCGCTGCTGCTGTGCTCGCTGCGGGCGACGGTGGAGCGCACCGAGGACATCCTGCTGCCGCTCACCCCGGGGCTGCACCGCCGGGGGTTCGCCACCGCCGTGGTCCGGATCGCCGGAACCCGGATCGGGGTGCTGAGCTGTCATCTGAGCCTTCAGCGCCGGGAGCGTCTGGCACAGGCACGGCTGCTGCTGGAGACGGTGGAGTCGATGGGCGTGGACCATGTGGTCGTCGCCGGGGACCTCAACGACGTCCCCAGCGGGCGGGCCTTCCGGCTGCTCGCCGGGCGGCTCCAGGACTGCTGGGAGGCGCACCCCCTCGGCGGGGAGTACACCTTCCCGCAGCACGACCCGCTGCGGCGGCTGGACGCGGTCTTCGCCACCCGGGGCATCGAGGTGCTGGGCTGCGGGGTCCCGGAGGACCTGCCGGGGATCCGGCGCTCCGATCTGCTCGCCGCGACCGATCATCTGCCGGTGCTGGCGGCGCTGAGGGTACCGGCCGAGGGCTGAGCCGGCCGGCCCGCGTGCCGCACGGACCGCCCGGCGACGTGCCCGGTCTCAGACCACCGCGCCGCGGCCCGGGTCGTCCCCGTCCTCGTCGTCCGGGTCCATCCTCGCGACCAGCGTGACGAATCCGCCCAGGAAGCCGCCGACGCCCACGGTCGTCAGCCACCAGGTCATCTCCCAGCGCAGGAGCACCGCGAGCAGCAGCAGGACCGGCCCGCCCACCACCGCGAGCCAGGCGAACTTCGAGGTGACGTCGGCCTCCGGCAGCGGCGGCGGCTCCGGCGGCACGAAGTGCCCCTCGTCCTCGCCGTCGAGGTCGTTCTCCCCGGGCTCGGCCGGCTCGTAGTCGCGCGGGCCGACGCCGGGGGCGAAGACGACGGAGCTGCCGAGCGGCTTCTCCGGGGGCCGGGGCGCGCTCTTGCCGAGGCCCTTGTCCGGGGCCGGGTCGACGGGGTCCTCCGGCAGGGCGAGGTCCTCCACCGAGCGGAACGGCCGGGCGCCCGGCGGGTCCGGCGGCTCCTCGCCGTATCCCGCGACGATCGCCTTCCAGGCGGCCTCCTCGTCGATCCCGCGCTCCGGTCCGTCGGCCGGGGCCGGGTCGGCGGGCGGGGCCGCCGGGGCGCCGCCCTCCTCGTCGGGCACGGCCGCTCCCGCGGCGTGGAGCGGCTCCCGCTCCTCCTCGCTGCCTGTGCGCTCCGCGTCGTGCTCAGCCACCGGACGTGCTCCCCTTCTTCCCGAGGCTCGGCGCGAGGCGGCCGATGAACGAGACGCTCTCGTCGAAGATCCGCTCCGCATCATGGTCCAACGTCGCGACGTGGTAGCTCTGTTCCAGCAGGATCTCCTCGACGTCCGTGGAGGAGATCCGGCTCAGGATGCGGACGGTGTCGGCGGGCGGCACCACATGGTCCCGGCGGCTGTGGAGCAGCAGGACGGGCTGGGTGACCTGGGGCAGCTCCGTGTCGACCAGCCGGAAGAAATTGCGCACCGAATGCGCGGCGTGCAGCGGTACCCGGTCGTAGCCCGTCTCCTGAACGCCCTCCTTCGCGATGTCGCTCGCCAGCCCCTTCGTCGTCCGCACCAGATGGCGGGCGACCGGCAGCGCGTACGCCGAGAGGCCGTGCACCTTGTTGGCCGGGTTGACCAGCACCAGACCCGCGACCGCGTCCCCGTACCGCGCGGCGAGGCGCAGGGCGAGCGCGCCGCCCATGGACAGACCGAAGACGAAGACCTGCTCGCACCGCTCCAGCAGCGCCCGCAGTTCCCGGTCCACCTCCGCGTACCAGTCCTGCCAGCCGGTGATCTGCATGTCCTCCCAGCGCGTGCCGTGCCCCGGCAGCAGCGGCAGCGAGACCGTGAACCCGCGCGCGGCCAGATGGTCGGCCCAGGGGCGCAGCGACTGCGGGGAGCCGGTGAAGCCGTGGCAGAGAAGGACGCCGACCTCTCCGCCCTCGTGGCGGAACGGCTCGGCTCCAGGAAGGACCGGCACCGGGGTCTCCTGTTCGTGAGGCTCGGAGGGGAGCGGAAGGGGGAGTGCGGAAGGATTACTTCACCGTACGCGACCGGGCCGACACCGACCAGGGCCGTCACCGGGCGGGGTGCGGGGCGCCGCGCCAGGGCCCCGGACGCGCCACGGGTTAGGGTCTGTCGGACAGCACACAGGAGGCACCCGAGTTGATCTACGGCGCTATGAAGTTCTCCATCGGCGGGTCCCTGAAGCTCGCCTTCCGGCCGTGGGTGGAGGGCCTGGAGAACATTCCCGCGCAGGGCCCCGCGATCCTCGCCTCCAACCATCTGTCGTTCTCCGACTCGTTCTTCCTGCCGGCCGTGCTGGACCGCAAGGTCACCTTCATCGCCAAGGCCGAGTACTTCACCTCGCCCGGCGTGAAGGGCCGGCTGACCGCCGCCTTCTTCAAGGGCGTCGGCCAGCTCCCGGTGGACCGCTCCGGGGTGCGCGGGGCCGGGGAGGCGGCGATCAGGGCCGGGATCGAGGTCATCGAGAGCGGCGGGCTGTTCGGCATCTACCCGGAGGGGACGCGCTCGCCCGACGGGCGGCTCTACCGGGGCAAGCCCGGCGGACTGGCCCGGGTGGCGCTCGCGACCGGGGCGCCCGTCGTCCCCGTCGCGATGATCGACACCGAGAAGATCCAGCCGCCCGGCCAGGTCGTGCCCCGGCTGATGCGCCCCGGGATCAGGATCGGCACGCCCCTCGACTTCAGCCGCTACCACGGCATGGAGGGCGACCGCTTCATCCTGCGCTCGCTCACCGACGAGGTGATGTACGAGATCATGAAGCTCTCGGGCCAGGAGTACGTCGACATCTACGCGACCGCGGCCAAGCGGCGGATCGCGGACGAGGCGAAGCGACGGGCCGAGGCCGCGAAGAAGGGCCCCTCGGGTCCGGGGGGCACGGAGACGGACCGCGACGACGCCTGAGGGCGCGCGGGTCCGCCGGGGGTGGGGGAGAACACCAGCATGGTCAAACGCGTACGCGTGGTGCGGATGTCGGTCGAGCAGCCGTTGTGGCGCGCCCTGACGGCGTACCGCGTCCTGACGATGCTCTACGCGGTCCTGCTCTCCGTCTTCGGACGCGAGAAGTACGACCGCCCCTGGGTCGCCGTCGCCTTCCTCGCCGCGATGGTGGTGTGGACGCTGGCCACCCTGCCGCGGGTGGCGAGCGCCGCGGCCTGCACCAAACGCTTCCTGGGCGCCGACCTGACGGTGGCGCTCGTGGGCATCCTGATCACCCCGCTCGCCGACTTCGAGGCCCAGCACGTGGACGGCACCACGCTGCCGTCCATCTGGACCGCGGGCTCCGTCCTGGCCTTCGCGATCAAGGGCGGCTGGCGGTGGGCGGCCTTCGCCTCCAGCCTCGTCGCCGTCGCCAACCTCATCGAGCGGGCCGAGCCCAGCCGCGACACCCTCCACAACGTCCTGCTGGTCTGGGTCGCCTCCATCGCCATCGGGTACGTCGTCGAGGTGGCCCGCGCCAGTGAGCGCACCCTCGCCCGAGCCCTGGAGATCGAGGCCGCCACCCGCGAACGGGAGCGCCTGGCCCGGGACATCCACGACGGCGTGCTCCAGGTCCTGGCCATGGTGCAGCGGCGCGGCGCGGCCCTCGGCGGCGAGGCGGCCGAGCTGGGCCGGATGGCCGGGGAGCAGGAGATCGCCCTGCGTTCCCTGGTCTCCAGTGGCCTGGTCCCGCCCACCCGGCTCTCCGAGGACGCGGCCGAGGGTGCCGTCGTCCGGACCGTCGAGACGGACGACGAGGAGGACGGCCCCGGCGCGGCCGGGGAGACCGATCTGCGGTCGCTGCTCGCCCCGCACGCCGGATCCCGGGTGACGTTCTCCGAGCCGGGCGCCCCGGTGCCGCTGCCCGCGGCGGCCGCCGCGGAGCTGGCGGCGGCGGTGGGCGCGGCCCTGGACAATGTGCGGGTGCACGCGGGGGAGGACGCCCGCGCGTGGATCCTGGTCGAGGACTGGCCGGACGAGGTGATCGTCACGGTCCGGGACGACGGGCCCGGCATCCCGGAGGGGCGGCTCGCCCAGGCCGAGGGCGAGGGCCGGATGGGCGTCGCCCTGTCGATCCGGGGCCGGCTGCGGGATCTGGGCGGCACGGCAGAACTGATCTCGGTGCCCGGCCAGGGCACCGAGGTCGAACTGAAGGTTCCGAGAACGGCACGGGGGAAGGCGGAGAAGACCCGATGAACGCGGTGAACGACGAGGGCGCCGAGGCGCGGCGGCCGATCAGGGTGATGGTGGTCGACGACCATCCGATGTGGCGGGACGCCGTCGCCCGCGATCTGACGGAGTCGGGCTTCGACGTGGTCGCGACGGCCGGCGACGGCCCGCAGGCGGTGCGCAGGGCCGGGGCCGTCACGCCCGACGTCCTGGTCCTGGACCTCAATCTGCCCGGGATGCCGGGCGTCCAGGTCTGCAAGGAGCTGGTCGGCTCGCAGCCGGGGCTGCGGGTCCTGGTGCTCTCCGCCAGCGGGGAGCACGCCGACGTGCTGGAGGCGGTGAAGTCCGGGGCCACCGGCTATCTGCTGAAGTCGGCCAGCACCCAGGAGCTGACCGAGGCGGTCCGCTCCACCGCCGCGGGCGATCCGGTCTTCACCCCCGGCCTCGCCGGTCTCGTCCTCGGCGAGTACCGCAGACTGGCCTCCGAACCCGCGCCCGCCGCCCCGGACGAGCCCAAGGCCCCGCAGCTCACCGACCGGGAGACCGAGGTCCTGCGGCTGGTCGCCAAGGGGCTCTCGTACAAGCAGATCGCCGAACGGCTCGTCATCTCGCACCGCACCGTGCAGAACCACGTCCAGAACACCCTGGGCAAGCTCCAGCTGCACAACCGGGTGGAGCTGGTGCGGTACGCGATCGAACGCGGCCTGGACGACGCCTAGGGGTGCCATGATCGTCAGTCAGTTTCCGTGCCGGGGAAGGGAATTGACCGTCCCGACCGTCCCGGAGTGAGCTGCGTCACCTTAGCGTGGTGAGGAACGGGCTCACTTCGACGAAGGGACGCTCCATGAGGGTCGGAGTACTGACCGGGGGCGGCGACTGCCCCGGGCTCAACGCGGTGATGCGCGCCCTCGTCCGCAAGGGCGTGCAGGAGTACGGCTACGAGTTCATCGGATTCCGGGACGGCTGGCGCGGGGTGCTGGACGACGAGACGGTCCCGCTCCCCATCCCGGCGGTGCGCGGCATCCTGCCGCGCGGCGGCACCATCATCGGCTCCTCGCGCACCAACCCCCTCAAGGCGGAGGACGGAGTGGCCCGGGTCCGCGCCACCCTGGCCGCGCACGGGGTCGGCGCGCTCGTCACGATCGGCGGCGAGGACACCCTCGGGGTGGCCGCCACCCTCTCGGACACGTACGGCATCCCCTGCGTCGGCGTGCCCAAGACCATCGACAACGACCTGTCCGCCACCGACTACACCTTCGGCTTCGACACGGCCGTCGGCATCGCCACCGAGGCCATCGACCGGCTGCACACCACCGCCGAGTCCCATAGGCGGGTCCTCGTCGTCGAGGTGATGGGCCGGCACGCCGGCTGGATCGCCCTGCACTCGGGGCTGGCCGGCGGGGCCAACGTCATCCTCATCCCGGAACAGCGCTTCGACCTCGACCAGGTCTGCGCCTGGGTCACCTCCCGCTTCCGCGCCACGTACGCGCCCATCGTCGTGGTCGCCGAGGGCGCCGCCCCCGCCGAGGGGGAGGTCGTCCTCAAGGACGGCTCGCAGGACTCCTTCGGCCATGTCCGCCTCTCCGGCGTCGGCGAGTGGCTGGCCAAGGAGATCGAGAACCGCACCGGCAAGGAGGCCAGGACCACCGTGCTCGGCCACGTCCAGCGCGGCGGCACCCCCAGCGCGTTCGACCGCTGGCTGGCCACCCGCTTCGGACTCCACGCCGCCGACGCCGTGCACGACGGCGACTTCGGCACCATGGTCGCCCTGCGCGGCACCCACATCGTGCGGGTGCCGATCGCGGAGGCCACCGCCCGGCTCAAGACCGTCGACCCGGCGCTCTACGCGGAGGCCGGGGTCTTCTTCGGCTGAGCGGCGGACGGAGCGGCCCGGCCGTATATTCGCGAGGAACGGACCGGCCGGGACCGGTCGCGCACCTCGCTGCGCGACCGGCCCGGCACCCCGCCCGCAGCCGTCACGGGAGACATCGTGGAGATCCTGGCCTTCGGAGTGCAGTCCGACGAGAAGCCGCTGATCGAGAAGGCCTTCGCCGGGAAGCACGAGGTGCACTGCCTGGACGTCTTCCTGAACCAGGACACCGCGCCCATCGCGGCCGGCCACGAGATCATCTCCACCAGCGTCAACGCCGATCTGGGCGCCCGGGTCCTGCAGACCCTCGCCGCCGGCGGCACCCAGATGATCGCCCAGCGCTCCACCGGCTTCAACAACATCGACCTGGACGTCGCCGAACGGCTCGCGCTGCGCGTCGCCCGGGTCTCGTACTACTCCCCGTACTCGGTCGCCGAGTTCGCCTGGACCCTCGCCATGGCGGTCAACCGCCGCGTGGTCCGCGCCACCACCCGCACCCGGGACTTCGACTTCCGCCTCGACGGCCTCCTCGGCCGGGACATGCGCGGCCGCACCGTCGGCGTCGTCGGCACCGGCAAGATCGGCGAGGCCTTCACCCGGATCGCCCACGGCTTCGGCATGAATCTGCTCGGCTGGGACGTCGCGGAGAACCCCGCCTGCGTCGAGCTGGGCATGCGCTACGTCGGCAAGGACGAACTGTTCGCGGAGTCCGACCTGATCAGCCTGCACGTCCCGCTGCTGCCCTCCACCCACCACATCATCGGCCGGGAGGCGCTGGCCCGGATGAAGGACGACGCGATCCTCGTCAACTCCAGCCGCGGCGGCCTCGTCGACTCCAAGGCCCTCGTCGAGGAACTGCGGGCCGGACGCTTCCTCGGTGTGGGACTCGACGTGTACGAGGCCGAGGCCGGGCTCTTCTTCGTCGACCGCTCCCTCAAGGGCGTCGACGACGACACCCTGGCCCGGCTCGTCACCTTCCCGAACGTCCTGGTCACCTCGCACCAGGCGTACTACACCGAGGACGCCGTCGGCCAGATCGTCGACGCCACCGTCCGCAACGTCGACGACTACCTGGCCGGCCGCCGCAGCGAGAACGTGCTGGTCCCCGCCGCGCCCTGAGCCGGGCGCGGCGGGCACCGCTCAGCCGCGCACCGGCAGCCCGGCCAGCAGTTCGGCCACGATCACCGAACCGCGCAGCGTCAGCACCGACTCCGGGTGGAACTGCACCGAGGCGAAGCCCCCGCCGCGCAGCGCGTGCAGCTCCCCGCTCGCCGCGTCCCGGCTGACCTCCACCCCGCGCGCCGCCAGCCCGGCGGCCTCCGCGTCGTCGCACCGCGCCGTGAAGCTGTTGTAGAACCCCACGGTCTCCGCCCGGCCGAACAGGTCGATCCGGGTCTGCGCGCCCTGGTACGGCACCGCCTTGCGCACGATGTCCAGGCCCAGCTCCGCCGCGATCAGCTCATGGCCCAGGCACACCCCGAGCAGTCCGTGGCGGTGCTCCCGGACCAGCTCCGCGGCCAGCTCCCGCAGCAGCGCCATCTTCGGGTCCGTCCGGTCACCGGGATCGCCCGGACCCGGGCCCAGCACGACCGGCCCCTCGTGCGCCCGCACCGCCGCGCGCAGCCCCGGCGCGTCGTAGCGGACCACCGTCACCTCCAGGCCCGAGGCCCGCAGCACATGGCCGAGCATCGAGGTGAAGGTGTCCTCGCCGTCGACCACCAGCGCGTGTCCGCCCAGCGTGTCCGCCCGCTCCTGCATCCGCAGCCAGAACGGGGCCAGCCCCTCGCGCCGGGCGTCCAGCGCGGCCCGCACCCGCGGATCGTCGGCCAGCAGCGGACGCGCCTCCTCCTCGCGCGGCCGGCCCGGCCGCACCCCGAGCGCGGTGAGCACCCCGGCCGCCTTGGCATGGGTCTCGGCGACCTCGCTCTCCGGGTCGGAGTGGCGCACCAGCGTCGCCCCGACCGGCACCCGCAGCTCGCCCCGGGCCGAGATGTCCGCCGTCCGGATCAGGATCGGCGAGTCCAGCGTCTGCGCCCCGTCGGGACCCTGGCGCAGCAGCGCGAGGGCGCCCGCGTAGTAGCCCCGCCCGCCGTCCTCGTACCGCTCGATGACCCGGCAGGCGTTCTGCACCGGCGAGCCCGTGACGGTCGCCGCGAACATCGTCTCCTTCAGCACCTCGCGCATGTCCAGCGAACTGCGTCCGCGCAACTCGTACTCCGTGTGCGCGAGATGGGCCATCTCCTTGAGCCGGGGGCCGATCACCACCCCGCCCATGTCGCCGACGGTGCACATCATCTTGAGTTCCTCGTCGACCACCATGGAGAGTTCCTCGGTCTCCTTGCGGTCGCCCAGGAAGGCCAGCAGGTTCTCGGCGGTCGGGCCCTCGGCCGGGTAGCGGTAGGTGCCGCTGATCGGATTCATCACGACCGTCCCGCCCGACATCCGCACATGCACCTCGGGGCTGGCCCCGACCAGCGTCCTCTCCCCGGTGTGCACCACGAACGTCCAGTACGCCCCCCGCTCACCGGCCAGCAGCCGCCGGAACAGCGCCAGCGCGTCCGCCCGGCCGAAGCCCGGGATCTCGCCCCGGAAGGTGCGCCGGATGACGAAGTTGGCGCCCTCGCCCCGGCCGATCTCGTCCTCGATGACCCGCCGCACGGTCTGCGCGTACTCCCCGTCCGGCACGTCGAACGCGCCGCCCTCCACCCGCACCTCGTGGCGGGGGAGCAGGGCCAGCACCTCGCCCAGCGGCAGGACGTGGCTCTCGTCGGCGACCAGCACGGAGAGCGGGGTGCCGTCGTCGCGGACGTCGAAACCGCGCTCGGCGATCTGCCGGAAGGGCACCAGGGCGAGCGAGGGGCGCTCGCCCACCGGGATGTCGGCCAGCCGGCCGGCCTCGTGCACCCGGCCGATCAGCACCTCGACGGTGTCGTGGTCGTGGCCGGGGGTGCGCCTGCGCAGCAGGGCGAAGGGCGGGCAGTCGTCGCTCAGCAGCCGGTCGATGAGCGTCCGGGGCGTCGTGTGCGGTGCCATGAGGAGTGTTCCTTCCACGGGGATCGGGTGATCTGCTGGGAGGAACGGCCCCGTGGACACGGAAAAGGCCGCCCCTCGGGCGGCCTGTGCGTCGGTGTACGCGCGATCAGTGGGCCGCCGGATGAGCGGTCCACCACCAGTTACGGGTCGAGTGCGCGAACATGGCGGAACCATAACCCATGAAGCACGCGGGAGGGGCCCCGTTCCACCCCATGGGCGGAACGGGGCCCCTCCGTGGCCGGTCCGAGGCGGGTCAGACCAGCGAGTTGTAGATGTTCCAGCCGCCGCCGACGCGCGCCATGGGCGCGAACGGCTTGGTCGCGTCACCGGTCGAGCGGTAGTACCAGAGCACGCCGTCCTTGTCCCGGGCGATCAGGTCCGGAATGCCGTCGCGGTTCAGGTCGCTCGGGCCCAGCAGGTCCTTGAAGACCCCCCAGCCCTTGCCGATCTGGGTGCGCGTGGCGTACGGGGCGGTGGCGCTGCCGGTGCCCTTGTAGAGCCACAGCACGCCGTCCTTGTCCCGGGCCACCAGGTCCGCCTTGCCGTCACCGGTCAGATCGCCGGTGGAGACCAGGGTGTTGTACACGCCCCAGCCGCCGCCGACCTTCGCCTTGGTCGCGAAGGGCTTCGCCGGGTCGCCGGTGCCCTGGTAGTACCAGAGCACGTTGGAGCCGTCGCGGGCGATCAGATCGGCCTTCCCGTCACCGTTCAGGTCGCGGGCGCCCCAGATGCCGTTGTAGACGCCCCAGCCGCCGCCGACCTTCAGCCGGGTCTGGAAGGGCTTGCTCGGGTTGTTGCCGGCCCGGTAGTACCAGAGGTACCCACTCGTGTCCCGGGCCACGATGTCACCCGTGCCATCGGCCCGCAGCGCCGTCATCGCGGTCATCGCGTTGTAGGCCTGCCAGCCGGGACCCACCCGGAAGCGGGTGAAGAACGGCGCGGTGGCGCTGCCGGTGCCCTGGTACTGCCAGAGGACACCGGACGCGTCGCGGCCCAGGATGTTGTACCGGTTGGTCCCGGCGTCCGGACCGACGCTCGTGGCGGTCTCGACGTCGCTGGCCTTCACCCACGCCATGCGGTGGTTGTAGCGGATCGGCAGATAGCCGGTCGCGCCGATCACGTTCTGCTGGACGGAGCCGAACCAGTCGTCGCCCTTCACCTCGGTGCCGCCCAGCGCGTACGCCTGGCCCGCGGGCAGGGTGTACTTCGTCAGGTAGTCCGGGTTGTCCGTCGGGGCCTCCAGCTTGGCGGCCGTGTAGGCGGCCGTCTCCGGGTAGGACCGGCCGTAGATCCGGACCGTCACCCCGGCCTTGGCCTTCACCATGCGCGGGCCCGCCGCGAGCGGCGCGGTGTACTGGCCGCCCGGGTTGTGGAACCAGCCCTTCTTGCCGCCGTACCAGATGGCCGTCCAGTCGCTCCGCGCCTCGGCGACGACGTAGGTGTCGCCCGCGCGGACCTTGTTGCCCCAGTTCGAGCCCTCGCTCCACAGGGACGTGAAGTACGGGTCGGTCAGCGTGGCCGCGGTGGTCGACGGCGAGGTGTAGAGGTAGCCGAAGTTCGCCGGCCGCGAGCCGACCGCCTTGGTGCCGTACGTCAGCTTCGGCTGGTTGGCCGTGGTGAACGGCGGCACCACCCGGACGACCTGCCCCGCCTTGACGGGGCCGCCGGCACCCTCGGCGCCGGTCGGGGCGCCCATCAGGCCCATGAAGTGGTTCCAGTCCCAGTACGGGCCCGGGTCCCAGTGCGTGCCCGAGATGTTCCGGTCCAGCTGAACGGGCACCTCGTCGTGGCCGATGATGTGCTCACGGTCCAGCGGGATGCCGTACTTCTGCGCCAGGAACTTCACCAGGGCCGAGGTCGACTCGTACTGCGACTCGCTGTACCAGCTGCCCTCCTTGATGGCGTAGCCCTCGTGCTCCACGCCGATGGAGTGCATGTTCAGGGTCCAGTTGCCCGCGTGCCACGCCAGGTCCTTGTTCTCGACCATCTGCGTGACCAGGCCGTCCGAGGCGCGCACCAGGTAGTTCGCGCTCGCGGCGGTCTCGGGGTTCGTGAGCGTGGACAGCGAGCTGGCGTAGTCGCCCTCGGTGTCGTGGATCACGATCTGCCGGATGTCGACGCCCTGGGCGGGCCGCACGGCGGGGGTGTAGCCCCGCTTGCCCGTGCTCGACGTCTTGGCCTGGACGAAGTTGCAGTTCAGACCGGCCGGGCACTCGGGCGTCGGGACCGCGGCGGTGCTCGCGAAGCTCGCGGCCAGCGGCACGTTCGCCGGCTTGACCGGCTGGACGGCGGGGGCGGCCGGCAGCGAGACCTGCTGGCCGTCCTGGGTGAGCGCGCTCTCACCGGTGCGGATCGACTCGAAGACGCGCTTCGCGAAGAGGTCGGCGCCCTTCTTGTCCGGCGACTGGCTGAACCGCGCGACCGCCGGGTACCACTGGGCCGGGTCGTCCGACAGGGAGCCCTTCGCGTCGCGCTGGTACTCGGCGAGCAGCGCCGCGCCCGCGCGGATGCTGTCCTCGGCGTCGTTGCGCACGGACTCCGCGTCCGTGTCGATCAGATCGGCCGCCTCGTCCAGCGTGTGCAGCCGGGGGTCGGAGGTGTCGACCGTCTTCTTCGGCAGCGAGCGCAGCGCCTTGGCCGCGTCGAAGGTCTTCTCGATCTCCGGCCGGCCGGACATGTTCATGTGCGCCAGACGTTCCTTGTCGTCCGGCTGCTCCACGTCCTCGGGCGACACACTGGTCAGCCCCATCACGTTGTACGCGCCGCTGGTGCTCGGCTCGCCGTCGTGGCTCTCCCAGCGCGTCTGCCGGTACGAGACCGCCATGAGCACGCTCTGCGGCACATCGAACTCGGACGCCGCGTCCGCGAACTGCTTCTGCAGCTCCGCGCTCGCCGGGACGGCCCTGCCGCCCTTGTCCGTGGAGTCCTGCGAAGCCATGGCGAGCGTGCCGATGGTCGCTGTCGCGACGATCGCGGCCCCCGCCCCGTACAGCAGACGTCTCTTCTTGAGGTCCCTGCGGTGATTGCGCTTCAAAATCCCGCCCCTGTGGTCCACTTGTTCAATTCTGAAAGGTGTGAGGCTAGCAGGGCCGGTTGTGGTCCCCGTCACTGGCCGGTCCGGGTGTCCGTCTCAGCCGTTGAGCATCCGGAAAAACATTGGACGCGACCCCGTAATGTGGGAGCCGTGACCGTGAACGCCAATACCTCCGTCGCCGGTGGCAACACCTGGCGAGACCTTCCCGCGGCGCAGCAGCCCGAGTACCCCGATGCCGAGGCTCTGCGCGATGTACTCGCGGAGCTCGCGTCGTATCCGCCGCTCGTCTTCGCGGGCGAGTGCGACCAGCTGCGTGCCCGTATGGGAGCCGTCGCCAAGGGCGAGGCGTTCCTGTTGCAGGGCGGCGACTGCGCCGAGGCCTTCGACGCCGTGTCGGCCGACCACATCAAGGCCAAGCTGAAGACGCTGCTCCAGATGAGCGCCGTGCTGACGTACGCGGCGGCCGTGCCCGTCGTCAAGGTGGGCCGCATCGCCGGGCAGTACTCCAAGCCGCGCTCCAAGCCCACCGAGACCCGCGACGGCGTGACCCTGCCGACCTACCGCGGCGACTCCGTCAACGGCTTCGCCTTCACCGAGGCGGACCGGGTCCCGGACCCGGAGCGCCTGAAGCGGATGTACCACGCCTCCGCCTCCACGCTGAACCTGGTGCGCGCCTTCACCACCGGCGGCTACGCCGACCTGCGCCAGGTGCACGCCTGGAACCAGGACTTCGTGCGGTCGTCCCCGTCCGGCCAGCGCTACGAGGCCCTGGCCCGCGAGATCGACAACGCGCTGAACTTCATGAAGGCCTGCGGCACCGACCCGGCCGAGTTCAAGGCCGTCGAGTTCTACGCCTCGCACGAGGCGCTGCTGCTCGACTACGAGTCGTCGCTGACCCGCACCGACTCGCGCACCGGCCGGCTCTACGACACCTCGGCCCACATGGTGTGGATCGGTGAGCGCACCCGCCAGATGGACGGCGCGCACATCGAGTTCGCCGCGCAGATCAGCAACCCGATCGGCATCAAGCTCGGCCCGACGAGCACCGTCGAGGAGGCCCTCGGCTACATCGAGCGGCTCGACCCCGACCGCGAGCCCGGCCGGCTGACCTTCGTCGTCCGCATGGGCGCCGACAAGGTCCGCGACAAGCTGCCCGAGCTGGTCGAGAAGGTCACCGCCTCCGGCGCCACCGTCGCCTGGGTGACCGACCCGATGCACGGCAACACCTTCGAGGCCGCCTCCGGCCACAAGACGCGCCGTTTCGACGACGTCCTGGACGAGGTCAAGGGCTTCTTCGAGGTCCACAAGGCCCTCGGCACGCACCCGGGCGGCATCCACGTCGAGCTGACCGGGGACGACGTCACCGAGTGTGTCGGCGGCGGCCACGAGATCTTCGTGGACGACCTCCACCAGCGCTACGAGACGGCCTGCGACCCCCGGCTCAACCGGAGCCAGTCGCTGGACCTGGCCTTCCTCGTCGCCGAGATGTACCGGGACCAGTAGACGGTCACCGAGCGCGGCGCGCGTACGACTGTGGGGCACGGATCGATGTGATCCGTGCCCCACAGGGCATTCCGGGGCTTTTGCGGCTCCCCGCCGCCGGGTAAGGTTAGGTTAGCCTCACCGAGTTCGGGGTGGCCGTTACGATCCGTCCCGCCGGGAGGTGAACCGCGTGTACGTCTGCTCGTGCTTCGGCGTGACGGAGCAGCAGGTCAGGGAGCATGCGGACGCCGGCGCCTGTACGCCGCGCCAGATAGCCTCCGCCAGCAAGGCCGGGACCGACTGCGGCAGCTGCGTCCGCACCATCCAGGCGATGCTCGGCCGGGGCGGCTGTCCGCGCCGCGAGCTCCTGGACGGCAAGCGGGCACCGGGCGGTGCCGCCCCCGTCCCGCAGACGGAATCCGTGCCTCCGCCGCGACCGCTCCCCGAGGCCGCCTGACCCCTCGGGGATCAGCTGTCCGGCTGCTCGATCAGCTGCGCGATGTACAGCGGCTCACCGAGCTTCTCGATCAGCTCCAGCTGGGTGTCGAGATAGTCGATGTGGTGCTCTTCGTCCTCCAGGATCGACTCGAAGATATTGGCGGACGTGATGTCGCCCTTGCCGCGCATCAGCTCGATCCCGCGCTTGAGGCGGTCGATCGCCTCCACCTCGACCTGCCGGTCCGCCTGGAACATCTCGGTGACCGTCTGGCCCACCCGGACATGGAAGAGCCGCTGGTAGTTCGGCAGGCCGTCGAGGAAGAGGATGCGGTCGGTCAGGATCTCCGCGTGCTTCATCTCGTCGAAGGACTCCGAGCGCGTGTACTTCGCGAGCTTGGTCCAGCCGAAGTTCTCCTGCATCTTCGCGTGCAGGAAGTACTGGTTGATGGCCGTCAGCTCGGCGGTCAGCTGTTCGTTCAGGAACTCAAGGACCTCGGGGTCGCCCTGCATCGCAGCGGCTCCTTCCACACGATGGACAAGCAAGTGGGGCGAATCCTCGCACCGTGCCCGGAGGGCGTCCAGTAAGTTCACGCTTACTGCGAGTTGTCCGGAATCGACTCTGCCCTGGTCATGACCACCCCCGCCTGTCTGTCACCATGGAGTCATGGGTCAGCCGGAAAGCCGGGAACACCGCGCACCAGAGCAGTCCGGGCTTCCGCCGGGCCAGCGACTGCAGCGCGGCTGGCCGGTGACCCACTACGGACCGGTGCCCAAGTTCAAACCGGAGCGCTGGGAGTTCCGGGTCTTCGGCGCCACGGCCGACGGCGAGAAGCACTGCTGGAACCACGAGGAGTTCTCCGCCCTGCCGTTCTCCTCGGTGGTCGCCGATCTGCACTGCGTCACCAAGTTCAGCATGATCGGCGCCGAATGGGGCGGGGTCCTCGCCCGCGAGATCCTGGCCCTCGCGCCGCCCGCGCCGCAGGTCACCCATGTGATGGTCTGGGCCGAGTACGGCTTCAGCTCCAACCTCAGGCTCGACGACTTCACCTCGGAGCGGACCCTGTTCGCCACCCACAAGGGCGGTGAACTGCTGACCGCCGAGCACGGCTTCCCGCTCCGGCTGGTCGTTCCGCACCTGTACGCCTGGAAGGGCCCGAAGTGGGTGCGCGGCATCGAGTACATGACCGCCGACCGCCGCGGCTTCTGGGAGGAGCGCGGCTACCACAACATCGGCGATCCCTGGAAGGAACAGCGCTACTCCTACCAGGAGGGGCCGGGCGACGGCCCCGAACTCTGACGGGTCCTGTCAGACCCGTGCGCGCAGTTCCTTGAGGCGGGCCACGTCCGCCGCGTGCCCCTCCTTGCCGCCCGGGGTCTCGATGATCAGCGGCACGTTCTCCGTGGCGGGGTGGGTGAACAGCTCACGGAAGGGTTCCTCGCCGATTCTCCCCGCGCCGATGTTCTCGTGACGGTCCTTGTGGGCGCCGGACACGTCCTTGGAGTCATTGGCGTGGATCAGTTTCAGCCGCCCCTCGCCGACCGTCTCCACCAGCAGGTCCAGCGTCTCCTTCATGCCGCCCGGGGCGGACAGGTCGTGGCCGGCCGCGAAGACGTGGCAGGTGTCCAGGCAGACGCCCAGTTTCGGGTGGGCGTCCAGCGCCTCGAAGTACGGTCCGAAGTCCCGGGTCCGCGAGCAGAGCGAGAAGCCCTGGCCGGCCGTGGACTCCAGGAGCAGGAACGGGTCGTCGTCGTGCGTCAGCTCGTCCAGCAGCGGCCGCATGTGCGTACGCACCTGGGCCAGCGCCTCCTCGCGGGGGCGGCCGTTGGTCGCCGAGCCGGTGTGCACCACGACGCCCAGCGCACCGATCGCGCGCGCCCGGCGCAGTGAGTGGCGCAGCGACTCCACGGACCGCTCCACCGTCTCCGGGGTGTGCGAACCGAAGTTGATCAGGTACGGGGCGTGCACGTACGCCGGCATCCCGGCCTCGGCACACTCCGCCCGGAACGCCTCGTCCTGGGCCGGGGTGCCCGTCGGGGTGGCCCAGCCCCGGGGGTTGGCGACGAAGACCTGGACGGCCTCCGCGCCCATCTCCCGGGCATAGGGGAGGCCGGCCCTGGCGAGGCCGCCGGCCACCGGGACGTGGCCGCCGACGGGGTTGCGCATACGGATCTACAGTCCCTTGGTCTTGATGGTGATCGTGCTGCCCTCGGGGGCCTGGTCGCCCCCGTCGACGGACTGGCTCGCGATGGTGTCGCTGAAGGACAGGAAGGGCCGGTCGACCTTGACCTCGAAGCCCGCGTCCTCCAGCAGGCTGCGGGCCTCGTCGATCTTCTTGCCGGTGACGTCCGGCACGTCGATCATGCGGGGGCCCTTGGAGACCGTCAGGGTGACGGTGTCGCCCTCGGCGGCCTGGGTGCCCTCGGCGAGCGACTGGCGGGCGACCGTGCCCGCGTCCTCCGGGGAGCTGACCCGGCCGGGCGCGACCTCGACCCGGAGACCGGCGTCCTCCAGCTCCGCGCGGGCGTCCTCCACGTCCTCGCCCGTGACGTCCGGGACGTCGACCGGGCTGCCCTTGGAGACCACGATCGCGACCGCGGAGTCGGGATGGCGCTCGGCGCCGCCCGCCGGATCGGTGCGCAGCACCTCGCCGGCCGCGGCATCCTCGCTGAACTCCTTGGTGACCATGCCGGGGACCAGTCCCCGCTTCTTCAGCTGCCGCCGGGCCTCGGCCAGCTCCACGCCCGTGACGTCCGGGACCGTGACGATCTCGGGGCCGCGCGAGACGACCAGCGTCACCGAGTTGTTCCGCCGGATCTTGGCGCCCGGCTTCGGGTCGCTGCCGATCACCGTGCCCCGGTCGACCGTGTCGCTGTAGGCCCGACGGACCTCCTTGACGTCGAGCCCGGCGTCCGAGAGGCGGCCCTCTGCGGCCTTCTGGGTCTGGCCCAGCAGCGCGGGGACCCGGGTGAACTGTCCCGAGTTGATGTACCAGACGCCACCGCCGACCCCCAGGACCAGCAGCACGGCGAGGAGCGCGGTGACGAGGCCGCGCCGGGGCGCGCGGGACCGGCCGGATCCGCCGGGGCGTCCGGTGGGCGGCTGGGGCGGCGGGGGCGGTGTCTCCAGCCGGCTGGTGTGGTGGGCGGTGCCCTGGCCCACCGGCAGGACGCGCGGGATCACGCTCGTGCGGTCGTCGGCCCGGTCCGGGGCGTCGCCGGTGGCCTGCGGCGGCACCGCGTCCAGCTCGGCGTCGGTGAGCGCGGCCCGCGCCCGCTGGGACTCGGCGAGCAGCGCCACCGCGTCGAAGGGGCGGACCTCCGGGTCGCGGGCGGTGGCGCTCGCCACCAGCGCGTCCAGCGCCGCGGCCAGACCCGGCACCGCGGCCGACGGGGGCGGGACGTCCTCGTGGAGGTGCTGGTAGATGACCTGGGCGGGAGACTCCCCGCTGTGCGGCTTGGCGCCCGTCAGCATCTCGTACAGCACCACGCCCGAGGCGTACACATCGGCGCGGGTGTCCGCCGTGCCGTGCTCGATCTGCTCGGGGGCGAGGTAGGAGACCGTCCCCAGGATCGTTCCGGTGGTGTTGGTGACCGAGCCGACCGCGCGGACCAGTCCGAAGTCGGCGACCTTGACCCGGCCGTCGTCGCCGATCAGCACGTTCTCCGGCTTCATGTCCCGGTGGACGAAACCCGCCCGGTGCGCGGCGCCCAGCGCGGCGAGCACCGGGTCCAGGATGTCCAGGGCGGCGCGCGGCCGCAGCGCCCCCCGCTCGCGCAGCACGTCGCGCAGCGTGCACCCCGCGACGTACTCCATCGCCAGGTACACGTACTGCCCCTGGGCCCCCTGGTCGAAGACCGCGACCACATTGGGGTGCGCGAGGTGCGCCACCGACTTGGCCTCGCGGATGAAGCGCTCGACGAACGTGGCGTCGGTCGCGAGGGCCGGATGCATCACCTTGAGGGCGAGCACCCGGTCGAGCCGGGTGTCCATCGCCCGGTAGACCGTGGCCATGCCGCCCACGGCGATGCGCGCATCGACGCGGTAGCGGCCGTCGAGCAGCTGCCCGACGAGCGGGTCCTGAAGGGTCGTGTCCACGCGGTCGAGTCTACGAGCCGCCACGGACAGCGCCGACGGGCCGGTGCGGTCCCGGGGCCGTACTGCAGCCGAGCCGTGACAGGGACCCGGGAGCGGCACCGCGCGGGGCCGCTCCCGGGAGCCTCCCGGTCAGAACGCCGGGCGCTCCGGGTCCAGCACCGCGCGCCCCTCGGCCGGCGAGGACGCCTCGGCGAAGTGCCTGCGGGGGATCCGGCCCGCCCGGTACGCCAGCCGCCCGCCCTCCACCGCGTGGCGCATCGCGGCGGCCATCAGCTCGGGCTCCTGCGCCCGGGTCACCGCCGAGGCCAGCATCACCGCCGAGCACCCCAGTTCCATGGCGAGCGCCGCGTCCGAGGCGGTGCCCGCCCCGGCGTCCAGGATCACCGGGACCCGGGCCTGCTCCACGATCAGCCGGAAGTTGTGCGGATTGCGGATGCCGAGGCCGGAGCCGATGGGGGAGCCGAGCGGCATGACCGCCGCGCAGCCCACCTCCTCCAGCCGCCGGGCCAGCACCGGATCGTCGTTGGTGTACGGCAGGACGGTGAAGCCGTCGTCGACCAGCGTCTCCGCCGCGTCCAGCAGCTCGATCGGTTCGGGCAGCAGGGTGCGCTCGTCGGCCACCACCTCCAGCTTGACCCAGTCGGTGCCCAGCGCCTCGCGGGCCAGCCGGGCGGTCAGCACCGCCTCGCCCGCCGTGAAGCAGCCGGCCGTGTTCGGCAGCACCCGGACGGACAGCTTCTCCAGGACGGACAGGACCGAACCGCGCACGGTGGGGTCGATGCGCCGCATGGCGACGGTGGTCAGCTCGGTGCCGGACGCGGCCAGCGAACGCTCCAGCACGTCCAGACTGGGCGCCCCGCCCGTTCCCATGATCAGCCGGGAGCCGAAGACGCTGTCGCCGAGGGTGAAGAGGTCGTCGGACACGGTCAGCCCCCCTGCACCGCGGTCAGCACCTCGACCCGGTCGCCCTCGCGGAGCGCGGCCGAGGCCCACTGTCCGCGCGGCACGACCGTCTCGTTGAGCGCGGCGGCGATGCCCGAGCGGGCCTCGGTGAGCGTGGCGACGAGGGTGTCCAGGGTGGTCCCGGGCGCGACGGCGAGGCGCTCGCCGTTCACGGAGACGTGCACCGAGGGGGCGGATGACTCGGTCATGCGGGCTGCTCCTGACGTACGGGGGCGGCGGCGGGCGCGAACCGGCCGGGGGAGAAGGGGCGGGCAGCCTCGGGCAGTTCGCCGTCGGCCAGCAGCGCGGCCATCGCGTCCCCGGTGACGGGGGTGAGGAGCACCCCGTTGCGGTGGTGGCCGGTGGCGAGGTGCAGTCCGGGCAGCGCGGTGCGGCCGAGCAGCGGGGCGTTGTCGGGGGAGGCGGGGCGCAGCCCGGCCAGGGTCTCGGTGAGGGGCAGTTCGGTGAGGCCGGGGACCAGTTCGTGGGCGTCCCGCAGCAGTTCGTACACCCCGCCGGCCGTGACCGTGGTGTCCCAGCCCATCTCCTCGCTGGTGGCGCCGACGACCAGTTCGCCGTTCTCGCGCGGGACGAGGTAGACGTGGCTGCCCCGGACGACGGCGCGCACGGTGCGCGAGAGGAAGGGGGCGTACGCGGGCGGCACCGTCAGCCGCAGCACCTGCCCCTTCACCGGGCGGACCGGCGGCAGGACGTGCTCGGGCACGCCCGCGAGCCGCCCGCTCAGGCTGCCCGCCGCCAGCACGACCTGGGCGGCGTCGAGCCGGGTGCCGTCGGCCAGGACGGCCCCGGTGGCCCGGTCGCCCGTCACCGCGAGGCGTTCGGCCGTGGCGCGGACCAGGACGACCCCGGCCCGTTCGCAGGCGGTCAGCAGGGCGGCGGCCAGCCGGCGCGGATCGACCTGGTGGTCGCCGTCGACCCGCAGCCCGCCGCGCACCCCCGGCGCGAGCATCGGCTCCAGTCGGCGGCACTCGCGTCCGGAGAGCCATTCCGACGCCAGCCCCGAACGCCGCTGCAGGGCGTGCAGTTCGCGCAGATGGGCGCGGTCGTCGGCGTCCATCGCGACGGCCAGGGTGCCGCAGGCGCGGAAGCCGATGTCCTGTCCGCTCGCCTCCTCCAGTTCGGCCGCGAAGGCCGGATAGCGGGCCGCCGAGGCCAGGTTGAGGCCGAGGAGCATCTCCTCGCCGTAGTGGAGTTCGGTGACGGCGGCCAGCATCCCGGCCGCGACCCGGGCGGCCCCGCCGCCGGGATCGGGGTCGGCGACCACGACGGACAGACCGCGCTGCGCGGCCCGCCAAGCCGTTACCAGTCCGATGACGCCGCCGCCGATGACGAGGACGTCGGACCCTGCTCTTCGGTGGATGGGCATGGGCGTCCAGCCCCTCCCTTCGCCGGCATGACCCGGATCAGGTTCGTACGGTCGGAGGCCGTCCAGCCTCCCTCTCAGCCCGGTGCGTCCGGGCTCCCGCGAGTGCGTTGCACGGCCACCCTAAACCCGGCCGGGGAACGCCGATCCGGGAACCCGCTTCCTGACGATTCGTCAGGTGTTTAAGGTGGGCGGGTGGACGAGCAGACCGGACAGCAGCAGCAGACGGCGCGGAACGGGCGCCGCGTCGTGATCGCCGGAGCGGGCATGGCGGGGGTGCAGACCGCCGTCGCCCTGCGCGAACAGGGCTTCACCGGCCCCGTCACGCTGATCGGCGCCGAGCCCCATCAGCCCTACGACCGGCCGCCGCTGTCGAAGGCGGTCCTCCTCGGCACGGCGGAGAGCTCCGCCTTCGACATCGACTTCGACGCGCTGGACGTCACCCTGCGGCTCGGCCTCGACGTGACCGGGCTGCGCCCGGACGCCCGCGAACTGGACACCCCGCAGGGACCCGTCCCCTACGACGTCCTGGTCCTCGCCACCGGTGCCGAACCCCTGACCCTCCCCGGCGCCGAGGATGTGCCCGGGGTCCATCTGCTGCGCACCCTGGACGACGCCGCGCGGCTGCGCCCGGTCCTGGAGCGGCGGCACCGGGTCGTGGTCGTCGGCGCGGGCTGGATCGGCGCCGAGTTCGCCACCGCCGCCCGCGCGGCCGGCTGCGAGGTCACCGTCGTCGAGGCCGCCGCCCGCCCACTGGCCGGCGCCCTGCCCGCCGAGGCCGCCGCCCCGATGGCCCGCTGGTACGAGGAGAGCGGCGCCGTCCTCCTCACCGGCGCCCGGGTCGCCGCCGTCGAGCCCGGCCGGGTGGAGCTGGCCGACGGCCGCGTCCTGCCCGCGGACGCCGTCGTCGTCGGCATCGGCGCCCGTCCCGCGACCCGCTGGCTCGCCGGGTCCGGGATCGCGCTCGGCCCGGACGGATCGGTCACCGCCGACGCCTCGCTGCGCACCTCGCTCCCGGACGTCTACGCGGTCGGCGACTGCGCCTCCTTCCCCTCCGCCCGGTACGGGGAGCGGCTGCTCGTCCACCACTGGGACAACGCCCTCCAGGGGCCCAGGACCGTGGCCGCCGCCGTCACCGCCGGCCCGGAGGGCGGCGGCGCGGACCCGGTCTACGACCCGGTGCCCTACTTCTGGTCCGAGCAGTTCGGCCGCTTCGTCCAGTACGCCGGGCACCATGCGGAGGCCGACGCCCTGGTCCGGCGGGGCGACCCGGACGGCCCGGCGTGGTCGGTGTGCTGGCTGCGCTCCGGCGCGCTCGTCGCCGTACTGGCGGTCGGCCGTCCGCGCGATCTCGCCCAGGGGCGCAGGCTCATCGAATCGGGCGCGGAACTGGACCCGGACCGGGTCGCGGACCCCTCCGTACCGCTGAAGTCGGCCACCCGCTGACCACCGCACCGGCCCCACGGACGGGCCGCCCGGGTACCGGCTGTCGGTCCGGGATGGCACGCTTGTCCCCGTGACCGAGATTGACGCAAAGACCGATGCTCTCGTCCCCGCCTGGCTCCACCTGCCCGACATCGCCGAAATGATCGATGTCGAGGTGACGCGTGTGCGGCAGCTGGTCAAGGAGGGCCAGCTCATCGCCGTACGCCGCGGGGAGAACCGGGCCCTCCAGGTGCCCGCCGCCTTCATCGACGGCGACCGGGTGGTCAAGGGCCTTTCGGGGACCCTGACGCTCCTGAGGGACGACGGCTTCTCCGACGAGGAGATGCTGGAGTGGCTCTTCACACCCGACCCGAGCCTGCCGGGCACGCCCGCCCAGGCGCTGAGCGAGAACCGCGGCACGGAGGTGAAGCGCCGCGCCCAGGCGCTCGCCGTCTGATCCGTGGCCCGTCGGCCGGACCGGGGCGAGGACCCCGGCCGGACCGCGGGACACGTTCCGGCCGCGCCGGGGTGCGGACCCGCACCCCGGCGCGGTGCCGCACCCGTACCACCGCCGTCACCGTCCCCGGGGGGAACCGCACCATGTCCACGCCTCGCGCGCAGCTGTCCGACGCCCGGCTCTACCTGTGCACGGACGCCCGCCGCCGCCAGGGCGACCTGCCCGCCTTCCTCGACGCGGTCCTCACGAGCGGGGTGGACATCGTCCAGCTCCGCGACAAGGGCATGGAGGCGGCCGAGGAGCTGGACCACCTCCAGGTCTTCGCCGACGCCTGCAAGCGCCACGGCGCGCTCCTCGCGGTCAACGACCGGGCCGACGTCGCCCACGCCATCGGTTCCGACGTGCTGCACCTGGGCCAGGGCGACCTGCCGGTCCCGGCCGCCCGCGCGATCCTCGGCCCCCACGTCCTGGTCGGCCGCTCCACGCACGCCGAGGCGGAGGTCGACGCGGCCCTCGCCCAGCCCGGCGTGGACTACTTCTGCACGGGCCCCTGCTGGCCCACCCCCACCAAGCCCGGCCGCACCGCCCCCGGACTCGGCCTCGTCCGCCACGCCGCCTCGCTCGCCCCGGACCGCCCCTGGTTCGCCATCGGCGGCATCGACGCGGGCAACCTCGACGAGGTGCTGGACGCCGGGGCGCGCCGGATCGTCGTCGTCCGCGCCGTCACGGAGGCCTCCGACCCGGGGGCCGCGGCGGCGGAGCTGGCCCGCCGGATCCGGGAGCGCGCCGAGGTGTGACGGAGGAGTGGCCGGGGAGGCCGGGGAGCCGTTCCGGGACGGAAGTGTCCGAGGCGTGGACAAAGAACCGGGCATTCAAGCCAAATCACCCCAGTTCGGTTGGGTGTCGGGCCGGGCCTGGTTAACCTGCCCGTATGGCCCTTGGCACCCCCTCCACCAGGACAGATCGCGCGCCCACCGTGCGTGAGATGCTCGCGACCGGCAAGACCTTGTACTCGTTCGAGTTCTGGGCCCCCAGGACCGAGAAGGGCGAGCGCAATCTGTGGAACGCGCTGCGCCGGGTCGAGGCGATGCGTCCGAACTTCGTCTCCGTGACGTACGGCGCCGGCGGGTCCACCCGGTCCGGGACGGTGAAGGCCACCCAGGACATCGCCGCCGAGTCGACCCTCACCCCGGTCGCCCACCTCACGGCGGTCAACCACTCCGTCGCCGAGCTGCGCAACATGATCGGGCAGTACGCCGACGCCGGGATCCGGAACATCCTCGCGGTGCGCGGCGACCCGCCGGGCGACCCCATGGGCCCCTGGGTGGAGCACCCCCAGGGCGTGCGGTACGCGGCCGATCTGGTGCGGCTGATCAAGGAGTCCGGCGATTTCTGCGTCGGCGTCGCGGCCTTTCCCGAACGGCACCCGCGCTCGCCCGACTGGGACAGCGACGTCCGGCATTTCGTGGACAAGTGCCGGGCCGGCGCCGACTACGCGATCACGCAGATGTTCTTCGATCCGGAGAACTACCTCCGGATGCGTGACCGGGTGGTCGCCGCGGGTGGCGAGACGCCGATCATCCCCGAGGTGATGCCCCTGACGAGCGTCCGCCAGTTGGAGCGATTCGCCCAGCTCAGCAACGCGTCCCTGCCCGAGGAGCTGAAAGAGCGCATCCTCGCCGCCAAGGACGACCCCGCCGCTGTACGCTCCATTGGCATCGACTTCGCGACGCGGTTCTGCGCGAGGCTGCTTTCCGAGGGTGTCCCCGGGCTGCACTTCATCACGCTGAACAACTCGACGGCGACGCTCGAAATCTACGAGAATCTCGGACTGCACAAGCAGTTGTGACCGGCCGTACCCGCCACCACCCCGGGGCGGTGGCCGTGGAAGGGGGCGGGCATGGGCTGGACGGTCCTCTACATCGCGTTCGGCATCGTTGCGCTGTGGCTGCTCGGCGAGGTGCTGCTCCAGTACAAGGCACGGCTGCGCTGGCGGCTGCTCGCCTTCACCGGCTTCGCGGGTGTGGTCGTCGGCGTGCTGATGCCCTCCGTGTTCGTCATCGCCCTGGGCGCCGTCGCCTTCGCGATCGGCCAGACCTATGTGACGCTCTCCTTCCGCCGCGGCTTCTCGACCGGCTGGGCCATAGGGGGAAGCCCCGGGGAGAGCCGGCGCAGGCGCGGCGCCGCCGACCGCGAGCCCACGCTCCAGGTCTCCGACCTGGAGATGGAGTACGCGCCGGAGCCGCCGGCCCGGCAGGAGCCCGCGCCCCGGCCGGCCGCCGCGGTCTACGAGCCCGAGCCCATGCCCGACGACACCGGCCGCTACGGGATCTACAACGACCCGGCCCCCGCCGCCCAGGACCCCGGACAGCACCAGGCCCCCCAGGCGCAGCCGCAGTACGACGGATACGGCGACTACTCCGGCTACCCGGCCCAGGGCGGCCAGGACACCTACGCGGGCCAGGACACCTACGCGGCCACCGGCTCCTACGACTACGGCACCGACCACCAGCAGTACGCCGCGTACTCCGACCCGTACATCGGTACCACCGCGGGCACCCCCGACTACGGCACGTACCAGGACTACGGCACCCCGCAGCAGTACGACGGCTACGGCACCGGCCAGCAGTTCGCCGACCCGTACGCCGCACAGGGCTACGCCCCCGACACCCCGCCCGGCGGCGTCTGGGTCCCCCAGCAGCGCGAGGGCGAGCAGTACCCCCCGCAGCAGCCCGCCCAGCAGACGCCGTACCCGAACGGCTACGACAACGGCTACGGCAACGAGCCGTACCGCTACTAGGGCTGTCCGGGACTTCGTCCGCAAGGAACCCGGGCTCCGCCACCCCCGGGACCCCGGGGTTTCCGGCTCACCTCACTGCGAGCCGCGGAAGCCCTCGCCCTCCACGACCAGACCCGCCACCAGCGCCCCGGACATGCCGGCGTGGGCGAGTCCGCCGCCCGGATGCGACCAGCCGCCCGCCAGGAGCAGTCCGGGCAGACGGGTGAGATTGCCCGGGTGGAGGAAGCCGCCCGCGGCGCCCGCCAGTGAGGGCGCGGGCACGGCGCCGCCCTCGGCCCCCGTCGCCGCCGCCGTCTCCGCCGGGGTCCGCACCTCCCGGTGCAGCACCCGCTCCCGCAGACCGGGCACCGCGGCGGCCGCCGCGTCGATCAGGGTGTCCGCGTACCGCGCCCGCAGCGCCTCGTCCGTCCAGTCCACGGGGCCGTGCGGGGCGACCGTCGCCGTCAGCGTCACGGCCTCGTGGGCCTCGTCGGGGCGGGTCGAGGGATCGTCGGGGCGCAGCACCGTCACCGTGGGACGCGCGGCGAGCCGGCCGCCGAAGACCGCCTCGCGCTCGGCCGCCCCGTCCGCCGGGTGCACCACCGTCCGGTGGGCGGTGTCCGAGGGACGGGCACCGCGCAGCGACAGCAGCACCAGGAACCGGCCGGTGGGCGCGGAGCCCCCGGACCGGGGCTGCACCGTCACCTCGCCGTCCCGCCACAGCTCCTGAGGGGGCGTCAGCCCCGGATGCGGGCGGGCGCCCAGCACCACGTGATCCGCCTCCGCCACCGTCCCGTCCGCCAGCTCCACCCCGGCGGCGCGGCCGTCCTTCTCGACGATCCGGGCCGCCTCCGCCCCGAAGACGAACTCCACCTTCCGGGCCAGGCACCGCTCGTACACGGCCCGCGCCAGGGCGCGCAGCCCGCCCGCCACGTACCAGCTGCCGAAGGTCTCCTCCATGTACGGCAGGAGTGCCGCGCCCGCCGGGGCGTGCGCGGGGTCCAGCCCGTACGACAGCGCGTACCCGTCGAGCAGGGCGGCCAGCCGGGGGTCGGACAGCTCCCAGGAGCCGACCTCCGCCAGGGTGCCCGCCCGCAGGGCCGGGCGCAGCAGTCGGCGCCGCACCGGCGCGGGGTAGGGATCGCGGCCCAGCACCTGCCAGTCGCTCCGCAGCGGCTCCTCCAGCAGCGGCCGCCGCGAGCGGTCCCAGGCGTCCCGGGCCCGGTCGAGGAAGTCCCCCCAACTCCGCCCGGCACCCGTGCCGAGCGCCGCGTCCAGCGCGGAGACGGTGCCGGCCCGCGAGGCGTTGGGCAGGGACACGTCCGTGCCGTCCGCGAAGACATGACGGCTCGCCGGATCGACCTGGGTCAGCGTGACGCAGTCCTCCAGCGGCTCCTTGCCCGTCTTCACGAACAGATCGCGGTAGACCGCCGGGAGATGGAGCAGGCCGGGCCCGGTGTCGAAGACGAAGCCCTCGTGGGCATGGCTGCCCAGCGCGCCGCCGTACGTCTCCGCGCGCTCGTACACCGTCACCCGGTGCCCGGCCACGGCCAGCCGCGCCGCCGCCGACATCGCGCCCATCCCGGCGCCGATCACCGCAATACGTGCCATGCCAGCGACCTTAACGGCCGCCACCGACAGCTCAGCCGCCAGGCTGCTGCAAGGGGGTCCGCCCCAGCCGTTTCTCCGCACGCCGCTCGGCCCGGCGCCGCAGGAACCGGCGGATCCGGGAGACCAGGAAGAGCGTGATCACCACACCGGTGAGCAGGATCGCCAGGGCGAACCCGGCCGCGATCCACGGATGGAAGATCGCGAAGGTGATGACGGCGGCGACACCGAGGTCCTCCACCAGGCTCAGCGCGATGTTGCTGAAGGGCTCCGGGGTGGTGTTGACGGCCATGCGCGTGCCGGCCTTCACCAGATGGCTCACCAGCGCGGTGGAACCGCCGATGGCCCCGGCCGCCAGCTCCGGCAGCGAACCGCTCTCGCCCGCCAGCAGCGCCGCCACGACGGCCCCGGAGAGCGGCCTGACGACCGTGTGCACCGAGTCCCACACGGTGTCGACGTACGGGATCTTGTCCGCCACCACCTCGCACAGGAAGAGCACGCCGACGACGACGAGCACGTCGGTGCGCTGGAGCGCCGCGGGCACCTCGTCGGAGACACCGGTCGCGCCGAAGAGGCCGAGCAGGAGGACCACGGCGTAGGCGTTGATCCCGCTCGCCCAGCCACTCGTGAACACCAGAGGGAGTACGGACACGGACGCGATCGTAACCAGGTGGCGTACCCGTACGGGAGGGAACGGGTGCACAGCCCTGAGTATCCGTACCTAGACGCCGAGATGAGTAGACGCGCGGATGGGTTCCCACCTGCGCGGACGGCAGAGTGGGGACCACGGACGGGGCGTCGCGCCACCACCGCCGGCACGGGGCGGCGGAGCGGGGTGCGGCGGCCTTTCCGAACGGGGGTGCGCGACGGAGGACTTCGGGACCACGGGGGACACGGGGTCACGGGGGAGGGTTCTCCGGCAGCACACGAAGCGCCGGTCGTACGGGGCCCGGGGGGATCGGGCTCCGCGCGGCCGGCGCTCTCGTGCGTTCGGGGGCGTCAGCGCCCGCTGACCCGCCCGCGCAGCAACAGGGACAGGGCGGAGTGCACATCGTCGATGGAGCGCTCCGGCTGGAACGCCTGCCAGTCCAGCGCCGCCACCAGCACCATGCCCACCAGCGCGGCCGCCGTCAGCGGGATGTCGATCTCCTCGCTCAGCTCACCGCCCGCCACGCCCTCCCGGAGCACGTCCTCCACGACGGCGACGGCCTCCTGACGCACCACCAGCAGGGTCGACTGCCAGGCGCGGTTGGTGCGCCACAGCTCGGCCACGTACAGCTGGGTGAAGGCCGGATAGCGGTCGATGAAGACCAGACCCGCCCGGATCATGGCGTCCAGGGCCTCGACCCGGCTGCCGCCGCGCGCGGCGGTCTCCTCGGCCGCCGTGCGCAGCGACGCGGTGAGCAGGCCGACGCCGTGGCGCAGCAGCTCCTCGAAGAGCTCCGTCTTGCTCTTGAAGTTGTAGTAGACCGTCCCCTTGGCGACCCCGGCCCGCTCGGCGATCTCGTCCACCGTGGTGGCCGAGAAGCCCTTCTCGGCGATCAGGGTCACGGCCGCCTCGTAGAGCTTCTGCCGGGTGGCGCGGCGGCGCGTGGTGCTGCTGCTTTCCATGGTCCCGATTCTCACAGGTCCCGGGGGTCTCACAGGGTCAGTTCGGGACGGAGCCGGTCCAGGGTCCACATCTGCCGGCGCCGGGCGGACAGGGCCGTCAGCGCGAGCGCCCCGGCGGTGAAGGCCACCAGGACCGCGCACCCCTGCCAGACCGGGCCGAGCCCGCCGCCCGTGATCAGCCGGCGCAGCCCCTCGACGATGTAGCTCATCGGCAGATACGGGTGGATCGCGTTGAAGAAGCCCGGACTGGTCTGGACGGGGTAGGTACCGCCCGCCGAGGTGAGCTGGAGCATCAGCACCGCCAGGACCAGGATCCGCCCGGCCGCCCCGAAGCGGGCGTTCAGCCACTGCACGAGCGCGGCGAAGCAGCAGGTGACCAGGGAGAGGAAACCGAGCGTCCCGGCGGCACGGGCCATCTGCAGACCGAGTCCCCAGTGCAGTACGGACATCAGCGCGGCCACCTGGAGCACTCCCAGCGCCGCCACCGGCAGCCAGCCCGCCAGCGCGATCCGCCAGGCCGGGGCCCCGGCCGCCAGGGCCCGCCGGCTGAGCGGCTGGATCAGCATGTACGCCACCATCGCGCCGACCCAGAGGGAGAGCGGGATGAAGTAGGGGGCGAATCCGGTGCCGTAGTTGGGTGCGCGGTGCAGCGACTGCGAGGCCAGCTGCACGGGGTCGGCCATGACCTCCGTACGGGCGTCGCGGTCCTTCTTGCCGTAGTCGGGGATCCGGCCGACACCGTCGCCGAGCCCCTGCGCGAGGGTCGCCGAGCCGTCGCCCAGCCGGATCAGACCGCTGTCCAGGCTCGTCGCGCCCTTCCTGAGGTCGCCGACGCCGGTGTTCAGGTCGGCGGAACCGGTCTTCGCCGTGCCGAGGCCGGTGTGGAGGCTGCCCGCGCCCTTCGCGACCTTGTGGGCCCCGGTGTTCAGCGCGTTGACCTTCTTGACGGCTCCCTCCAGGTCCTCGTCCAGGTGCGGTGCCCGTTTCGCGAGGGCGTCGGCCTGGGTCCGGAGCGTGGTGAGCTGGGCGCGCAGCTTCTTGAGGTCGCCGTCCTGGTCCTCGACGAGCACGGCGACGTCGTCCGCGACGGCGGCGACATCGGCCGCGGCCGTCACGGCGCGACCCAGCGGGGCGCAGACATCCGCGTCGGGCAGCGGCTGCTCCTCGCAGCGGGTGCGGTGGACGGCGGTGAGGTCGTCGGCGGCGGTGTGCGCGGCGGTGGCGGCGGCGGGCGCCGCCTCCACCAGCAGGCCGAGGTTGTCCCGGACGGTCCTGGCGGAGTCCGCGACCAGCCGGGCCGTGTCCCCGATGGCCTTGCCGTTGTCCTTCAGGAAGGGGCGTACGTCGGCGGCCACCCCGTTGACCTTGTCGGCGAGCGCCTGGGTGCCGGCGGCGACCTCGCGGGAGCCGGTCTCCAGATCGGCGGCGCCCTTGTCGAGCGTGACGATCCCGGTGGCCAGCCGGCCGCTGCCCGCCTTGGCGTCCTTGAGGCCGTCCGCGAGGTCCTTCGACCCCTTCTTGGCCCGGCCGATACCGCCTTCGAGGTCGGCCGCGCCCCTGGCCGCCTTCGCCGTCGCGTCGTGCAGGTCGGAGAAGTTGATGAAGATCCGGTCCAGGAAGTTCCGGGAGGCGTTCGTGGAGGCGGCGGTGCGCACCTCGGAGAACACGGTCCGGGAGATCTGGCCGACGATGTAGTTGTTCGCGTCGTTCGTACGGACCTGGAGCGCGCCCGTCTCGGGGGAGTCGCCCGCGCTGGAGGCGATGCGCCGGCTGAAGTCGGCCGGCATGGTCAGCGAGAGGTAGTACGTCCCGTCCTCGACGCCCCGGGCCGCCTCGGCCCCGCTCACCTCGTGCCAGTCGAAGACCTCGGAGCCGAGCAGTTTCGCGGTGATCTCGTCACCCGCCGCGAGGCGCTTGCCGTCGGCGGTGGCGCCTCTGTCGTCGTTGACCAGGGCGACGGGGATCCGGTCCAGGCGCCCGTAGGGGTCCCAGAACGACCAGAGGTACAGGGCCCCGTAGAGCAGCGGCAGCAGCAGGAGGGCGGCGAGCGCGGCGCGCGGCAGCCGGCCGCGGCCGAAGCGCCTCAGCTCAAGAGCGGCCAGTCGCGGCGCACGCATCGGCCGTCCCTTCGTCGTGGTGGTGAGCGGGGTGCTCGGTGTGTCCGGGGCCGTCGGCCGGGGCCGGAGGGGGTCCGGTCCGGACGAGGACGGCGTCCTCGGGGGCCTGGCTGCACACCGCCAGGACGGTCGTTCCGTCGGCGGCGAGCGCGCGCAGCAGATCCCAGGCCTCGGCGCGCTCGGCGTCGGAGAGCTTGAGGTCGGTGTCGTCCACCGCGAGCAGCCGGGGCCGGCCGATCAGCGCCAGGGCGACGGAGAGCCGGAGCGCCTCCAGGCGTTCCAGGTCCCGCACCGAGGTCCGCTCCGCCTTCGGCAGCGCGGCGAGGTCGAGTCCGGCCGCCTCCAGCGCCGCGTCCGTCCGGGCCCGGCGGCCGGCGGCCCGTTCGGCGCGCGGACGCAGCAGCGCGCGCGGGGAGGTGCCGTAGCGGTGCTGGAGGAGGGCCCGCTCGCGCAGATGCTCGCCGACCGTGAAGGCCGGGTCGAGTTCGCTGACGCCGGGCACCGGGCCGAGGGCGGCGATCCGGCGTACGGCGGCGGCGCGGCGGGGGAGCGGGAGTCCGGCGGTCGTCGCCCCGCCCGCGGTGGGGCGCATCCGGCCGGTGACGGTGAGCAGCAGACAGGTGCGCCCCGAACCGGACGGGCCCTCGACCGCCACGAGCGAGCCGGGCGCGGCGTCGAACGCCACGTCCCGGAACGCCCAGCCGCGCGCTCCTCTGACGCCGAGACCGTCGGCGGTGACGGCCGCCCCGTGCGGGCTGTCCACGGACCCTCCCCCGTGTGCGGGCGGCTGTTCCGGGCCGCCCGCACCTTTTTGAACTGACTGGTCAGTTCAAAAAGGTAACCCGAACTCGCGAGCGAGGCAAAAGTGCAGGTCAGAGGGGTACTCGGGTCGATTGTCAGTGGGGGCCGTCACGATGGACACAGACGGCCACCGAGCCGTTACGAGACAGGAGGTATCGTCATGGCCCATTCGTCCGCAGCAGCCGCTCCGCGACGCCGCGCAGACGGCCCCGCCCCCTCACCGACCGGCCCGGCGCACGACGTCCATCCCGTACTGCGGCGCACCACCGCACCGCCCGCCGCCCTCGATCTCCTCGCCCAGGCCCGCGCCGGCCTGGAGGAGGCAGCTGTTCTCGACGTGCCGAACGAGCGCTACGCCACCGCCCACCTCGCCGCCCTGCGCACGGCCGCGGCCGTGCTCGCCGTCCGGGCCCGCCCCGAGACCCGCCCGCGCCGCCGCGAACGGATCCGCAGCGCCTGGGAGGTCCTGCCGGAGGTGGCGCCCGAGCTGACCGAATGGAGCGCGCTCTTCGCGTCCGGCGCCGCGCGCCGGGCCCGCGCGGAGGCCGGCATACCGGGGGCGGCCGGCCGGCGGGACGCGGACGACCTCCTGCGCGACGCGGCGATGTTCCTGCGCCTGGTGGAGCGGCTGCTGGTGCTCCAGCCGGTGCTGCCGCAGCCCCGCACGGAGCGGTACGACGCGGGATGACGGCGCCGGCGGCGCGAGGCAATAGGGTGGCAGGGACCTGTTACCTGCGCTGTTCACGCCCCGCCCCCGGCGGCGGCGCCGTGCCGAGGAGACAAAAGCCGTGTCGGACCAGCTGCGCCCCCGCGCCTCCCTTCGTACCGCTGTGGTGTGGGACGTCCTCAAGGACGCCCTCGACCGCCGGGCCGAGGCGACCGGCAGGGACGTCCTGGACGTGCTGGACACCGGCGGCGGCACGGGCAACTTCGCCGTGCCCGTCGCCCGCCTGGGCCACCGGGTCACCGTCGTCGACCCCAGCCCCAACGCGCTCTTCGCGCTGGAGCGCCGGGCCGCCGAGGCGGGGGTCGCCGAGCGCGTCCACGGCGTGCAGGGCGACATCCTCGGCCTCTTCGACGTGGTCGAGCGCGGGGGCTACGACGCGGTGCTCTGCCACGGCGTCCTGGAGTTCGTGGACGATCCCGCCGAGGGCGTACGGCACGCGGTGGAGGCGCTCCGCCCGTCCGGCGCGCTCAGCCTGCTCGCCGCCGGGCTCGGTGGGGCGGTGCTCGCCCGCGCGCTCGCCGGCCACTTCACCGAGGCCCGGCAGGCGCTCGGCGACCCCGACGGCCGCTGGGGCGAGGGTGACCCCATGCCCCGGCGCTACACGGCCGAGCAGCTCACCGAGCTGGTCGAGGCAGCGAAGATCGAGGTCGGCGCGGTTCACGGCGTCCGCGTCTTCGCCGACCTCGTCCCCGGGGTCCTCGTGGACACCGAGCCCGGGGCGATGGAAGCCCTGCTCAAGCTGGAGGCGGCGGCGGCCGAGCTGCCGGCCTTCCACTCGGTGGCCACCCAGCTCCACGTCCTGGGCACCCGCCGACCCTGAGCACGGACCGCCCGGAACCCGGTACGGACTCCGCGGCAGCGTGGCTGATCAGCGACGCAGCCGCAGACGGAGTACGCCCCAGCAGCCCCGATCGGAGCCCTGGCCCCGTATGATCGGAGGACACCATCCGGCATGACGGATCGGAGGTTGGGGAATCAACGCCTCAGCAGCTGAGCCGTCGTGGCGGCCCGGACTGGCTGATTGGCAATGAGGGCGGGTTTCACGGGGGCGATTCCCTGCCTATCCTGGAAGGGCCGCATACCGGCCGTCCCCGCGGCCGACGACGAGGAGGACTCCGTGCCGCTCTCGGAGCACGAGCAGCGAATGCTCGAGCAAATGGAGCGAGCGCTGTACGCCGAAGATCCCAAGTTCGCGACAGCGCTCGAGGGAAGTGGGCTGCGTACATACACCCGGCGACGGGTCTACCAGGCAATTGCTGGCTTCCTGGTGGGAATCGCGCTCCTCATGGCCGGAATGGTCGCTGAGAAGATGTGGATCACGGTGGCGCTCGGCGTGGTCGGGTTCCTCGTCATGCTGGGTTGCGCCGTGCTGGCCGTCACCGGCTGGCGCAAGGCGCCTAAGCCGGGCGAGCAACAGGCGGTGCGGGCCGGCGGTGCCGGTGAACGCCGTCAGAGCCGGCAGCGCCGCTCCGTCATGAACCGCATCGAGCAGCGGTGGCAGCGCCGCCGCGACGAGCAGGGCCAGTAGGCGTTCTTACACGTTCGGGTGAGGGGCGGTCGCGTTGTCGCGGCCGCCCCTCACCCATGGCCGGGCGGGTAGCGGCGGGGCAGCGTTCTGTGCGGTGTGTCGTGCGTGCCGCCCCTGGGCACCGAGTCCCTGGGAGTCCGGGGCCGTTTCCGCCGTATCGCGCTCCGGGTTCCGTGGTTCCCCATGCCTGGGCCGCCCCTTCGCTCAGCTCCGACGGTCCCGGGCGGCCCGCCCCGCAGGGAGGCCGCCCGGGACCGTGGGGTCAGCCCTGCTGGCGGGACGGGCGGCGGGGCCAGACCGGCCGGCGCGGCAGCCGCCACCGTCCGGCCAGGGCCGCGCGGCGTTCGGCGAGGGCCCACACCACCCGTACGGCCGAGCGCGGAGCGACGGTCGCACGGAGCCGGGTGCGGCGGTCGGCCGAGAGCCGGAGCCCCGCCCGGACCGTCCGGGCGTCCTGGGCCAGGCCCGGCATCGGACGCGGCTCCGGCGCGTAGAGCACCTGCTCCACCGACCCGGCGACCCGGTGGACCGCGGCGGCCGCCTCGGTGTCCAGCCGGCCCTCCCGCGCCACCCGTTCGGCGGCCCTGCGCGGCGTCAGCGAATCGTCCGGCGCGATGCCGTGGTCCCAGGCGGTGTCGGTGATCTCCTGCCAGGCCGCCAGCGTTCTCGCGGCGGTGTCCGCCGGGGTCCGGCCGGTGGACGAACCGAGCCTGCGGGCCCGGACGCGGGTGCGCCAGAGCATCGGCAGCGCCGGGAGCAGCAGCACGACCAGCACCAGCAGGACCACACCGAGCACGGTGCCGACCGGGGTCCCCGGGTCCTTCGGCGCCACGAGCCCCGGCAGGGCCGAGCTGCCGCACTCGCCCTGGCGGCGCATCTGCGCCGGGCAGCTCTCGGAGGCGGACGGCGTGGCCGCCGCTGCCGCCGAGGGGTCCTTCTCCGGCTGCGCCGGATCCGCCGTGTCCCCGGCCGGGGCGTCCGGCAGGGTGTACGACGGGGTGGAGCCACGGGTCGGGGTCGGCTCGAAGCGGGTCCAGCCCACGCCCTCGAAGTACAGCTCGGGCCAGGCGTGCGCGTCGCGCAGCCCGACCGACATCGACCCGTCGGACTTGGGCGCGCCGGGGGTGAAGCCCACGGCGACCCGGGCCGGGATGCCCAGCGTCCGCGCCATCGCGGCCATCGTGAACGAGAAGTGGACGCAGAAGCCCCTACGGTCCCGCAGGAACCGGCCGATCGCGGCGCTGCCCGTCCCCGAGGTCACCGAGGTGTCGTAGGTGAAACCGCCGTCCGAAGCGAAGTAGTTCTGGATCCTCACCGCCTGCTCGTAGGCGTTGGACGCCCCCTTCGTCACCTCCTCGGCCGTCTGCTTGACCACCAGGGGCAGCGTGTCCGGCACCTGTGTGTACTCGCGGAGCAGGGCCTCCGGTGCCGGGCCCGCGTTCGCGAGCTGCTGGGCCGTCGGCTGCACCAGCAGGCTGGAGATCTCGTACCGGGCGCCGCCGGTCGTCTCCCCGTCGTCCCCGACGAGGGTGCGGCCCTCCGGCTCGTACCGCCACTTGCCGCCGACCCGCACCTCGGTCGCCGGATAGGGGAGCGGCAGATAGGTCTGCCGGTAGGAGTCCGCGGCGGAGATATTGGTGCGGATCTCCGTGACGGCGACGTCCGACGCCAGGCCGGCCGGCTGCGGAAGCCGCTTCGGCACGTCCCGCAGCCGTCGTGTGGAGGCCCGCCACTCGTTCCCGTTGAACTGGTCCAGAGCCAGGATGCGGAGGTAGAAGTCCTGCACACCGGTCGCGTTGGTGCGGTACGTCATCACCTCCCGGTTCTCCGGCTGGTTGAGGTTGTTCTGCAGCGAGACCAGCGGGTTGACCGCCGAGATGGTGCCGCCACCGCCGCCCTTGCCGTTCCCGGCGCCCGAGCCCAGCAGCAGCCCGCTGTCGAGTGCGGGCAGGGCGGCCGGCACGACCAGGGCGATGCCCAGGGCCAGCGCGCCGATGCGCCGGCCGGTGCGCACCGGGGCGAGCGCCCTTCCGCTCTCCAGACCGGCCGACGACGGGCCGCGGGACCGGGCCGCCCCCGCGAAGACCCGCCCCCACTGGGAGAGCCGGTCGCGGCCCTCGGCCAGCAGCAGGAGCAGATAGCCGGAGGCGGCCAGCAGGAACCACAGCCAGTCCGCGCCGCCGTCGGAGAGCCCGGCCGCCACCGAGTACAGCGCGAGCAGCGGCAGCCCGGCGGGCGCGGCGCTGCGGAAGGTGACCGCCAGCGCGTCCACCAGCAGCCCGACCAGCAGCACCCCGCCCACCAGCATCAGCCGGATGCCCTCGGTGGCCGGTGCCGGGATCGCGTACCGCCCGACGTCGTCCGCACCCGCGTTGAGCAGATCCGCCAGCCGCTGCACCGACAGCGGGCCGGGCAGGAAACCCGCCAGCGCCTGCTCCCGGGCGAACGCGGCGGTCAGCAGGAGCACCGTCACCACCGCCTGGCCGGCCACGATCAGCAGCCTGGGCAGGGGCACCCGCCGTCCGAGGGCCCCCACCCCGACCTGCACGGCCAGCAGGAACCCGGCCTGCAGGATCCAGGCGACCGGGTCGACCAGCGGCAGCATCGAACACGCCGCCATCAGCGTCGCCGCGAAGGCGCCGAGCGCCAGCCGACCACGACCGCTCATGAACGTCCCCTCATGACCAACCATCCGTGAAACCCGTCGTACCGCCCGCCGCGCCGGACCGGGTGAGGGCGTCGTGCCGGCTCGCCTGCTGCCACAGCGCGGCGAGCTCCGCGCCCGGCGGGACCGGCACGACCGTCCACCCCGCCTCGCGCAGCCGCCGCAGCCGCTCCCCGGCCGCCGTGTCCGTCGTGGGCCCGTCCCCGTGGACCCAGGTGCCGCTGTCCAGGACGAAGGCGACCGCCCCGCCGCTGCGCTGGCGCATCCGGGCCGCCACCGCCGCCTGCTCCTCGTCCAGGTCGCCGAAGAAGGCGATCAGCAGCCCCTCGTTGCCCCCGCGCAGCACGTCGTACGCCCGGGAGAGGCCGCCCCCGTCCGAGTGGTCGACGACGGCCAGGGTGTCCATCATCAGACCGGCCGATTCCGCGGAGTCCTGGGTGGAACCGGCGAAGCCGCTCTCGCCCTCGCCCGGCACCGAGGTGCCGTCGTCCGTCAGCAGCCGCACCGCGAAGCCCCGCTCCAGCATGTGCACCAGCGCGGACGCCGCACCGGAGACCGCCCACTCGAAGGCCGAGTCGGGGCCCGTGCCCCGGAAGGCGATCCGCCGGGTGTCCAGCAGCACCGTGCACCGGGCCCGCTGCGGCTGCTCCTCGCGGCGCACCATCAGCTCGCCGTAGCGCGCGGTGGAACGCCAGTGGACGCGGCGCAGATCGTCGCCGTGCCGGTAGCCGCGCGGGATGACGTCGTCCTCACCGGCCAGCGCCAGCGTGCGCTGCCGCCCCTCGCCGTAGCCCGACGACTCGCCGGACAGCCGCACCGGTGGCAGCGGCTCGGTGCGCGGGACGACCACCAGCGTGTCGTACGCGCTGAAGGACCGGGTCAGCTCGCACATCCCGAACGGATCGCTCAGCCGCAGCTGGAGCGGCCCGAGCGGATAGCGCCCGCGCAGATCCGACCGCACCCGGTACGACACCTCGCGGCGCCCGCCCGCCTCCACCCGGTCCAGCACGAACCGGGGCCGGGGCCCGAGCACGTACGGCACCCGGTCCTGGAGCATCAGCAACCCGGTGGGCAGCCGCGAGACGTTGTCCATCCGCAGATGGACCCGCGCCTCGGAGCCCGCGGGGACCCGGGACGGGGAGAGCTTGCGGGTGCCCGCCACCCGGTAGCGGGTGCGGTAGAGCACCGTGGCGCAGACCAGCGGCAGCACCGCGAGCAGCAGGCCGACCCGCAGGAGATCGGCCTGGCCCAGCACATACGCGCAGACCGCGGCGGCCACACCGGCCGCGAGGAAGGACCGGCCCCGGGTGGTCAGACCGCCCAGGGCGGCCCGCAGACCACCCTTGTCCTCGCTCTCGTCCATCCCGGTCGGCCCCCCGGCGGACATCAGAGCCGCCGCGCGCCGGGCTGCGGCCGGCCGCCGTACCCCGCGCCCTGCTGGTGCGGGGGAACGGCCGCGCCGCCCGAGCCCGTGGGCACCGGGGTCTGCTGAAGGATCTCCCGCACCACCTGCTCGGCCGTGCGGCGGTTCAGCTGGGCCTGGGCGGTGGGCAGCAGCCGGTGCGAGAGCACCGCGACGGCCAGCGCCTGCACATCGTCCGGCAGGCAGTAGTCCCGGCCGTTCAGTGCCGCGGAGGCCTTGGCGGCGCGCAGCAGATGCAGGGTGGCGCGCGGCGAGGCGCCCAGCCGCAGATCGGCGTGGCCGCGGGTGGCCCCGACCAGCTGCACCGCGTACCGCCGGACGGCCTCGGCCACGTGGACCGTGCGCACCGCCTCGATCAGCTTGGCGATGTCGTGCGCGTGCGCCACCGGCTGGAGGTCGTCGAGCGGCGAGACGCCGCCGTGCACGTCGAGCATCCGCAGCTCGGCCTCCGCGCTGGGATAGCCGATCGACACCCGCGCCATGAACCGGTCGCGCTGGGCCTCGGGCAGCGGGTAGGTGCCCTCCATCTCCACCGGGTTCTGCGTGGCGACCACCATGAAGGGGTCGGGCAGCTCGTAGGAGTGGCCGTCGATGGTGACCTGGCGCTCCTCCATCGACTCCAGCAGCGCGGACTGGGTCTTCGGCGAGGCGCGGTTGATCTCGTCGCCGATCACGATCTGGGCGAAGATCGCGCCCGGTTTGAACTCGAACTCGCGGCGCTGCTGGTCGAAGACGGACACCCCGGTGATGTCCGACGGCAGCAGGTCCGGTGTGAACTGGATGCGCCGCACCGAACAGTCGATGGACCGGGCCAGCGCCTTGGCGAGCATGGTCTTGCCGACGCCCGGGACATCCTCTATCAGCAGATGCCCCTCGGCGAGCAGCACGGTCAGCGCCAGACTCACGACCTCGGGCTTGCCCTCGATCACGCCCTCCACCGACCTGCGCACCCGCTCCGCTGTGGTGGTCAGATCTGTGAGGCTCGCTCGATCGTCATAGGTCGTCACCCGGCCCTCCTCGGCCCCTGCCCCGCGCTCGCACGGAGCACGGGTTCCCCAGTCACGGGCCGGCGCCCTCGTACGGCCCGGCCCACCCCGAAATGCGGACACCGCGCCGGACGGGTCCGGCGGGGTGTCTCTCCCGCATTCTTGTTGCCGTTACCGCTTCGTGTCACTCGCCTGTGGACAACCGGGGTCGATATGTCGGATCGGGAGGGATTTTCTCCGCCGGACGGGGGTGCGGCGGAGGGGTCGCGTCAAGAAACCGGAAGGATCTCGCGCAGCAGCCCCGTCGTCACGTCGAAGACGAAACCGCGCACGTCGTCCGCGTGCAGCAGGAACGGCGAGGTGCGGACCCGCTGCATCGACTGGCGGACGTCCTGGTCCGCGTCGCTGTAGGCCTCCACCGCCCAGGCCGGCCGCTGGCCGACCTCCATCTCCAGCTCGTGGCGGAACTCCTCGGTGATGGACTCCATGCCGCAGTTGGTGTGGTGGATCAGGATCACACTGCGGGTGCCGAGCGCGCGCTGGCTGATCGACAGCGAGCGGATCACGTCGTCGGTCACCACACCACCGGCGTTGCGGATGGTGTGACAGTCGCCGAGCGCCAGGCCGAGCGCCTTGTGGAGGTCCAGACGGGCGTCCATGCACGCCACCACGGCGACGCGGAGCACGGGCTTGGCGTCCATGCCGGGGTCGGTGAACTCGGCGGCGTACTGGACGTTCGCCTCGACGAGCCGGTCGGTGACGGTACCGCCGGTGCGGGCCTGGCCCGCGGCAGGGGAGTGCGCAGAAGTCGACATGCTCTAGACGTTAGTGCCCGGGGGACCCGTCGGCGTGGTGGGGAAGGGGACAAAGAACGTCAACGACACTTGTTGTGAGGTAACCCACAAGCCTCACACCCGCCCACCCGGCCGGGTGAACGACGCGGGGGCCGACGCGCTGCCGGGTTGATTGATCGGGAATCGATCGAATGGCAGGGTGGACTAAAGTGACGGGAAGTTACCGACACCCTGCACATTCCGATGTTTTCCCCGTGTGCGCGGCGTACGTACGGCCCGGCCCTCTCCCGCTCGCCGGTCGGCTGACGCCCCTTCCCCGGCGCCGGCGGACCTCCCCTTCGCGAGCGGGCGGGGACCAGGCCGTACGTGCAGCGCCCCCGGGACCTGAGCCTGAGAGGGCGCATGAGCCAGACCCGACACGTCCCGGTGATGCTCCAGCGGTGCCTGGACCTGTTGGCCCCGGCTCTGGAGGCCCCCGCCGCGCAGCCGCCCGTCGTCGTCGACTGCACCCTCGGACTCGGCGGCCACAGCGAGGCTCTGCTCTCCGCCTTCCCCACCGCCCGGCTGATCGCGCTCGACCGGGACAAGGAGGCGCTGCGCCTCTCCGGTGAACGGCTCGCCCCCTACGGGGACCGCGCCACCCTGGTGCACGCCGTCTACGACGAACTGCCCGAGGTGCTGGAGCGGCTCGGCGTCCCCCGCGTCCAGGGCGTCCTCTTCGACCTCGGCGTCTCCTCCATGCAGCTCGACGAGGCCGACCGCGGCTTCGCGTACGCCCAGGACGCGCCCCTCGACATGCGCATGGACCAGACGACCGGCATCGGCGCGGCCGAGGTGCTCAACACCTACCCGCCGGGCGAACTGGTCAGGATCCTGCGCGCGTACGGCGAGGAGAAGCAGGCGAAACGGATCGTCTCCGCGGTCGTCCGTGAACGCGAGAAGGAGCCGTTCACCAACAGCGCCCGGCTCGTCGAGCTGATCCGCGACTCCCTGCCGCAGGCCGCCAAGCGCACCGGCGGCAACCCCGCCAAGCGGACCTTCCAGGCCCTGCGCATCGAGGTCAACGGCGAACTGACCGTCCTGGAACGGGCGATCCCGGCCGCCGTGCGCAGCCTCGCCGTCGGCGGACGCATCGCCGTCCTCTCGTACCACTCGCTGGAGGACCGGCTGGTCAAGCAGGTTTTCGCCGCGGGGGCCGCGAACACGGCCCCGCCCGGACTGCCCGTCGTCCCCGAGCGCTACCAGCCCCGGCTCAAGCTGCTCACCCGGGGCGCGGAACTGCCCACCGAGGAAGAGGTCGCCGAGAACCGGCGCGCCGCCCCCGCCCGGCTGCGCGGCGCCCAGCGCATCCGCGAGGACGAGCGATGAGCGGCCCCCGCGCGCGGACCGGGTCCGGTCCGGGAGCGGCGCGGTGAGCACCCCGGCGGGCCGGCTGAAGGGGCGGGCGGCACGGCTCGGCAGGCTGATGCCGGCCGGGCCCAGCAAGGCGGCCCGGACCCCGTTCGTGCTGCTGGTCGTGGTGCTCCTCGGCGGCGGCCTGATCAGCCTGCTCCTGCTGAACTCCGCGCTCAACGAGGGCTCCTTCCGGCTCAGCGAACTGCGCAAGCGGACCACCGAGCTGACCGACGACCAGCAGGCCCTCCAGCGCGACGTCGACCGCGCCTCCGAGCCGGACGCACTCGCCCGGCGCGCCCGGGAGCTGGGCATGGTCCCCGGCGGCAGCCCCGTCTTCCTCGGCCCCGACGGCAAGGTCCGCGGCGTGCCCTCCACCGCCACCGCCGAGCCCACCCCGGCCGCGCCGAAGCCGTCCCCCTCCGAACCGGTGTCCCAGGCCGCCCCGCAGGCCTCCGGACAGCCCCGGCCGACCCCCGCCCCGTCGGCCCCCGCGAGCGGCGCCCCGGTGACGCCCGGCGCCTCCGCGAGCCCGCGTACCACGGCGGTACCGCCCTCCCCGAGCCCCGGCAGGTGACGCAGTGCCCTCCAAGGAACCACCGCGCCGCAGGGTCCCCGGCCCGGCGCGCCCGCGCGGCACGGCCCCCCGCTCCGGACGCCCCGAACCGCGCCGGCGGCCCGCGCCCGCCCCGCGCGGCCGCGCCGGGCAGGCACCCCGCTCCTCCCGCCCGCTGCGCCTCGGCAGCCCGCGGCCCCGGCTGCGGCTGGTCAGCCTCGCCCTGACGCTCGTCATGATCGCGTTCGTCGTCCGGCTCCTGCAGGTCCAGGCCGTGGACGCCGGGGCGTACGCCGCGAAGGCCGAGAAGAACCGCTATCTGAGCTACACGGTGGCCGCCGAGCGCGGCGAGATCACCGACCGCAGCGGCATCGCACTGGCCACCAGCGTCGACGCGTACGACATCACCGCCGACCCCAAGATGTTCACGCCCGAGGACAGCAAGGCCCCCGACGCGCCGCAGCAGGCCGCGGCGCTGCTCGCGCCGATCCTCGGGACCGACGCGGCCGGGCTGGCCGAGAAGCTCTCCAAGCCGAAGAGCCGGTACGCCGTGCTGGCCCGCCGGCAGACCCCGCAGGTCTGGAAGCAGATCAAGGACCTCAAGTCCGTCTTCGCCGAGAAGGCGCAGAAGGACAAGGCGGCCGGCGGCCCCGGCGCCAATGTGCTGGCCGGGGTCTTCCAGGAGCCCACCACCAGGCGCGTCTACCCCAACGGGGGACTCGCCGCCGGGATACTGGGCTACGTCAACGCCGAGGGCAAGGGCGCCGGCGGCCTGGAATCGCAGCTGGACAAGGAGCTCGCGGGCCAGGACGGCACGATCAAGTACGCCCAGTCCGGCGGCCGCAGGGTGCCCACCGCGGGCACCAAGGAGGTTCCGGCCGTGGCCGGTTCCGATATCGAGCTGACCATCGACCGCGACATCCAGTGGGCCGCCCAGAAGGCCATCGCCGACCAGGTGAAGAAGTCGAAGGCCGACCGGGGCTACGTCGTCGTCCAGAACACCCGCACCGGCGAGGTCCTCGCCATGGCCAACGCGCCCGGCTTCGACCCCAACGACCTCTCCGGCGCCGACAGCGCCTCCCTGGGCAACGCGGCCCTCCAGGACGCCTACGAACCCGGCTCCACCAGCAAGGTCATGTCCATGGCCGCCGTCCTGGAGGAGGGGGTCGCCACCCCCCTCACCCATGTCACCGTGCCCAACCGGCTGCACCGCGGCGACCGGCTCTTCAAGGACGACATCGACCACATCACCTGGTACCTCACGCTCAACGGCGTCCTGGCCAAGTCCAGCAACATCGGCACCATCCTCGCCACCGGACAGCTCGGGAAGACCCAGCCCGAGGCCAACAAGGTGCTCTACTCCTACCTGCGCAAGTTCGGCATCGGCTCACCGACCGGACTCGACTACCCCGGCGAGACCCCCGGCATCCTCGCCAAACCGCAGGACTGGTCGGTCTCGCAGCAGTACACGATCCCCTTCGGCCAGGGACTCTCCCTCAACGCCATGCAGGCCGCCTCGATCTACTCGACCATCGCCAACGGCGGGGTCCGGATCGAACCGACCCTCGTCCGCGGCACCAAGGGCCCCGACGGACGCTTCACCGCCGCCGACGCGCCCGAGCAGACCCGCGTCGTCAGCGAGAAGACCGCCAAGACCCTCGCCACCATGCTGGAGTCCGTGGTCGGCGACGAGGAGGGCACCGGCACCAAGGCGAAGATCCCCGGCTACCGGGTCGCCGGAAAGACCGGTACGGCCAACCGGGTCGACCCGGTGCGCGGCGGCTACCACGGCTACACCGCCTCGTTCGCCGGATTCGCCCCCGCCGACGACCCCCGGATCACCGTGTACTGCGCCATCCAGAACCCCACCAGCGGCGGCCACTTCGGCGGCCAGATCTGCGGACCCATCTACAAGCAGGTCATGGAGTTCGCGCTGAAAACGCTCCAGACAGCCCCCTCGGGCAGCGAACCGGCCCGGCTGCCGGTGTCCTTCAAACCCGGCGAGTAACGCGCGGAGACCACCAGTGACAACCATCACCCCCGACCCCGGGAACCGGAACGGGAACCCCCGCCCCCCTGCCCCCTCACTTCGCGAGAGGCCGGGTGCGCCCGGTACGCTCACCGCCGTGCCCCACGCTGAACAGTCCCGAACCACCCCGAAGGACGCCCCTGTGAACTACCCGGGAGCGCCCCGCCCGGAACGACTGCGGCCGACCTCCCTGGTCACGCTGGCAGAGCTGCTGGGAGTAGAACCACCGGGCACCGGCGACGTCACCGGCATCACCCACGACTCCCGTGCGGTACGCCCCGGGGACGTCTACGCGGCCCTGCCCGGCGCCCGGCTCCACGGCGCCGACTTCGCCGGCCAGGCCGCCGGTCTCGGTGCCGCCGCGATCCTCACCGACCCGGCCGGCGCCGAACGCGCCGCCGCCACCGGACTCCCGGCGCTCGTCGTCGAGGACCCGCGCGGCCGGATGGGCGAACTCGCCGCCGAGATCTACGGCCACCCCGGCGCGGACCTGCTCCGCGTCGGCATCACCGGCACCTCCGGCAAGACCACCACCGCCTATCTGATCGAGGGCGGCTTCCGCGGTGCCGGCCGCGCCACCGGCCTCATCGGCACGGTGGAGACCCGCATCGGCGACGAGCGCATCAAGTCCGAGCGCACCACGCCCGAAGCCACCGACCTCCAGGCCCTGTTCGCGGTGATGCGCGAACGCGGCGTGGACGCGGTGACCATGGAGGTCTCCAGCCACGCCCTGATGCTCGGCCGGGTCGACGGCTGCGTCTTCGACGTCGCGGTCTTCAACAACCTCAGCCCGGAGCACATGGAGTTCCACTCCGGCATGGAGGACTACTTCCAGGCCAAGGCGCGGCTGTTCACCCCGCAGCGCAGCCGGCGGGCCGTCGTCAACCACGACGACGCGTACGGCCGCCGGCTGATCACCGAGGCCACCGTCCCGGTCACCACCTTCTCCGCCGAGGGCCACCCGGACGCCGACTGGCGCGCCGACGACGTCCGGGTCGGACAGCTCGGCTCCACCTTCACCGCGGTCGGCCCCCGGGGCGAGCGGATCGCCGCCGCCTCCCCGCTGCCCGGCCCCTTCAACGTCGCCAACACCCTCGCGGCGATCGTCGCGCTGGCCGTCGCGGGCGTCGACCCGCAGACCGCCGCCGACGGCATCGCCGCCGTCCCCGGGGTGCCCGGCCGGCTGGAGCGCGTCGACGCCGGACAGCCGTACCTGGCCCTCGTCGACTACGCGCACAAGACGGACGCCGTCGAATCGGTGCTGCGCTCGCTGCGCAAGGTCACCAAGGGCCGGCTGCACATCGTCCTCGGCTGCGGCGGCGACCGCGACACCACCAAACGCGGCCCGATGGGCGCGGCGGCGGCCCGGCTCGCCGACACCGCCGTGCTCACCTCCGACAACCCGCGCTCCGAGGACCCGCTGGGCATCCTCGCCGCCATGCTCGCCGGCGCCGCCGACGTCCCCGTGCACGAACGCGGCGACGTCCTGGTCGACGCCGACCGGGCCGCCGCCATCGCCGCCGCCGTCCGCCGCGCCGGACCCGGTGACACCGTGCTGATCGCCGGCAAGGGCCACGAGCAGGGCCAGGACATCCACGGAGTGGTCCGCCCCTTCGACGACCGGCTGGTCCTGCGCGAGGCCATCGAGCGGTCCCGGGGCCACGAGAACGCCACCCACGAGAACAACAGTCAGGGATGACCAAGTGATCGCCCTTTCCCTCGCCGAGATCGCGGACATCGTCGGCGGGCAGCCGCACGACATACCGGATCCGGCCGTCACCGTCAGCGGACCCGTCGTCATCGACTCCCGGGAGGTGAAGCAAGGCAGCCTCTTCGCCGCGTTCGCCGGCGAACGCGTCGACGGCCACGACTACGCGGCGCGCGCCGTCGAGGCGGGCGCGGCCGCCGTCCTGGCCACCCGTCCGGTCGGCGTCCCCGCGATCGTCGTCGACGACGTGGTGGCGGCGCTCGGCGCGCTCGCCCGGTCCGTCGTCGAGCGCCTCGGCAGCACCGTCGTCGCGCTCACCGGCTCCGCCGGCAAGACCTCCACCAAGGACCTCATCGCCCAGCTCCTGGAGCGCAAGGGCCCCACCGTCTACCCGGCGGGCAACCTCAACAACGAGATCGGCCTGCCGCTCACCGCGCTGCGCGCGACCGCCGAGACCCAGCACCTGGTCCTGGAGATGGGCGCCCGCTACATCGGGGACATCCGCTACCTCACCGGTCTCGTCCCCCCGCGCGTCGGCCTCGTCCTCAACGTCGGCAGCGCGCACATCGGCGAGTTCGGCGGCAAGGAGCAGATCGCCCAGGCCAAGGGCGAGATGGTCGAGTCCCTCCCCGAGGACGGCGTCGCCGTCCTCAACGCCGACGACCCCCTCGTCCGCGCCATGTCCTCCCGCACCAAGGCCCGGGTGGTCCTCTTCGGCGAAGCCGCGGATGCGGACGTACGGGGCGAAGACGTGCGCCTCACCGCGGACGGACGCCCCGCCTTCCGCCTCCACACACCCACCGGGTGCAGCGATGTGACCATGCGCCTGTACGGTGAGCACCACGTGTCGAACGCGCTCGCCGCGGCCGCCGTCGCCCATGAGTTGGGCCTGTCCGCAGACGAGATCGCCGTGGCGCTCTCCGAGGCGGGCACCCTCTCCCGCTGGCGCATGGAGGTCACCGAGCGTCCGGACGGCGTGACGTTCGTCAATGACGCCTACAACGCCAACCCCGAATCCATGAAGGCCGCACTGCGTGCGCTGGTCGCCATGGGGAAGGGGCGTCGTACGTGGGCGGTGCTCGGCCAGATGGCCGAGCTCGGCGACGCCTCGCTCGCCGAGCACGACGCGGTCGGACGGCTCGCCGTCCGGCTCAACGTCAGCAAGCTCGTCGCGGTCGGGGGCCGAGAGGCCTCCTGGCTGCAACTGGGCGCATACAACGAGGGTTCGTGGGGTGAGGAGTCGGTGCTTGTGTCCGACGCACAGGCTGCCGTCGACCTGTTGCGCAGGGAACTGCGCCCGGGAGACGTCGTGCTGGTGAAGGCGTCCCGGTCGGTCGGCCTGGAGCAGGTGGTAACGGCACTGCTGGAGAACGCGACCGAGGGCGAGGTCGCGGGCCGATGAGGCAGATCCTCTTCGCGGGAGCCATCGGGCTCTTCCTGACCCTGGTCGGCACCCCGCTGCTGATCAAGCTCCTGGCCCGCAAGGGATACGGGCAGTTCATCCGGGACGACGGCCCGCGCACCCACGGATCGAAGAAGGGCACGCCCACCATGGGCGGCATCGCCTTCATCCTGGCGACGATCATGGCCTATGTCCTGGCCAAGGTGATCACCGGCGAGGACATGCGCTTCTCCGGTGTGCTGGTCCTCTTCCTGATGACCGGCATGGGCCTGGTCGGCTTCCTCGACGACTACATCAAGATCGTCAAGCAGCGGTCGCTGGGTCTGCGTGCCAAGGCCAAGATGGCCGGCCAGCTGATCGTGGGCATCGCCTTCGCGGTGCTCTCGCTCCAGTTCGCCGACGCCCGCGGCAACACCCCGGCCTCCGACAAGCTCTCGTTCGTCGAGGACTTCGGCTGGTCGATCGGCCCGGTGCTCTTCGTCGTCTGGGCGCTGTTCATGATCCTCGCCATGTCCAACGGCGTGAACCTGACGGACGGTCTGGACGGCCTGGCCACCGGTGCCTCGGTGATGGTCTTCGGCGCGTACACCTTCATCGGCCTCTGGCAGTTCCAGGAGTCCTGCGCCAATGCCGCCACCCTCACCAACCCGAGCGCCTGCTTCGAGGTGAGAGACCCGCTCGACCTGGCGGTCGTGGCCTCCGCGCTGATGGGCGCCTGCTTCGGCTTCCTCTGGTGGAACACCTCGCCCGCCAAGATCTTCATGGGGGACACCGGTTCGCTGGCCCTCGGCGGCGCCCTGGCCGGCCTCGCGATCTGCTCCCGCACCGAATTCCTGATGGCGGTCCTCGGCGGCCTCTTCGTGATGATCACGATGTCCGTCGTCATCCAGGTCGGATCGTTCAAGATGACCGGCAAGCGGGTCTTCCGGATGGCCCCGCTCCAGCACCACTTCGAACTCAAGGGGTGGTCCGAGGTCCTTGTGGTGGTCCGCTTCTGGATCATCCAGGGCATGTGCGTCATCGTCGGACTCGGCCTCTTCTACGCAGGATGGGCAGCCAAGAAGTGAGCAACGTGGACTGGCGGGGCAAGCGCGTCACGGTCGCCGGACTCGGGGTCTCCGGGATCCCGGCGGCCCGGGTGCTGCACGGCCTCGGCGCCGTCGTGACCGTGGTCAACGACGGCGACGACGAACGTTCCCGCGGCCAGGCGGCGGAGCTGGAGGCGCAGGGCATCGCCGTGCGCCTCGGCGACGGCGCCACCCTGCCGGAGTCCACCGAACTCGTCGTCACCGCCCCCGGCTGGCGGCCCGACAAGCCGTTGTTCGCCGCGGCCGCCGAGGCGGGCGTCCCGGTCTGGGGCGACGTCGAACTCGCCTGGCGGCTGCGCGGACAGGACGGCAGGAAGCCCGCACCCTGGCTCGCGGTCACCGGCACCAACGGCAAGACCACGACCGTCCGGATGCTCGCCTCCATCCTGGAGGCAGCGGGGCTGCGCACGGCCGCCGTCGGCAACATCGGCGTCTCGCTGCTGGACGCCGTGCTCGGCGAGGAGACGTACGACGTCCTGGCCGTCGAGCTCTCCAGCTACCAGCTGCACTGGGCGCCCTCGCTGCGCGCCCACTCCGGGGCCGTCCTCAACCTGGCCCCCGACCACCTCGACTGGCACGGTTCCATGGAGGCGTACGCCGCCGACAAGGGCCGGATCTACGAGGGCAACACGGTCGCCTGTGTGTACAACGCGGCGGACCCGGCCACCGAGGACCTGGTGCGCGAGGCGGACGTCGAGGAGGGCTGCCGGGCGATCGGCTTCACCCTCGCCACCCCCGGCCCCTCCCAGCTCGGCGTGGTCGACGGCATCCTCGTCGACCGGGCCTTCGTGGCCAACCGGCAGAAGCAGGCCCAGGAGCTGGCCGAGGTCGCGGACGTGAACCCGCCGGCCCCGCACAACATCGCCAACGCGCTGGCCGCCGCCGCGCTGGCCCGCGCCTTCGGCGTGCCGCCGACCGCCGTGCGCGACGGACTGCGGGCCTTCCGCCCCGACCCGCACCGCATCGAGCACGTCGCGGACGTCGCGGGGGTCACGTACATCGACGACTCCAAGGCCACCAACACCCACGCCGCCGAGGCCTCCCTCGCGGCCTACGAGCCGATCGTCTGGATCGCCGGCGGCCTCGCCAAGGGCGCCACCTTCGACGAGCTGGTCAAGGGGTGCGCCGGGCGGTTGAGGGGCGTCGTCCTGATGGGCGCCGACCGCGCCCTGATCCGCGAAGCCCTCGCGCGACACGCGCCCGAGGTCCCGGTGACCGACCTCGACCGGACCGACACTGGGGCGATGTCCGAGGCGGTCCGCGAGGCGGCACGGCTCGCCCGGCCGGGAGACACCGTACTGATGGCCCCGGCCTGCGCCTCGATGGACATGTTCGTCAACTACAACAAGCGGGGCGAGGCCTTCGCGGAGGCCGTCCGCGCGCTGGCCGCCGAGAACGCCTGACGGGCCCGGCCTCCACGCCGTACCGTCCCGGGACCACCGGGACGCGTACGGCTGCGCGGGGCCCGGGGTCCCGGCGCCGGAGCCCCGGGCACGAGCAGTGGAGGGGACAGGGACCATGCCGGCCGACGAGAGCTCCGCCGCACCCGGCGCAGACCGCTCACGAGCGCATCCGGCGTTCGGCCGGGCGCTGCGACCGCCCCTCCTCGCGACCGCGGGAGCCCCGCTCCCGGCCGGTGACGCGCTGCGCGTGCGTCCGGCCGCGGCCGGGCCCCGGCGGCCCTCCGCGGTCCGCTCCAGGGCCTCCGGCGGCTCCCGCTCGCCCCGGGGCGGCGGGGCGCGACGGTTCTACGAGCGGCTGCGGCGGGCCTGGGACCGCCCGCTGACGGCGTACTACCTCATCCTGGGCGCCGGGCTGCTGATCACCGTGCTCGGCCTCGTGATGGTCTACTCCGCCTCGATGATCAAGGCTCTGGAACTCGACAAACCGGGCACGTACTTCTTCCGCAAGCAGTTCCTCGCCGCAGTGATCGGCGCCGGACTGATGGCGGTGGCCGCCCGGATGCCGGTCAAACTGCACCGGGCCCTGTCCTATCCGCTGCTGATGGGCGCGGTCTTCCTGATGGTGCTGGTCCAGGTGCCGGGGATAGGGATGTCGGTCAACGGCAACCGGAACTGGCTCTACCTGGGCGGGCCCTTCCAGCTCCAGCCCAGCGAGTTCGGCAAGCTCGCCCTGGTGCTGTGGGGGGCCGATCTGCTGGCCCGCAAACAGGACAAGAGACTGCTGACCCAGTGGAAGCACCTGCTGGTCCCACTGGTGCCGGTCGCCTTCATGCTGCTCGGGCTGATCATGCTCGGCGGTGACATGGGCACTGCGATCATTGTCACGGCCGTGCTGTTCGGCCTGCTCTGGCTGGCCGGGGCGCCCACCCGGCTGTTCGCGGGGGTGCTCGCCGTCGCCGGAGCGGTCGCGTTCCTGCTGATCAAGACCAGCCCGAACCGGATGTCCCGGCTGGACTGCATGGGGGCCAGCGAGCCCGGTCCGGGGGGCTCCTGCTGGCAGGCCGTGCACGGCATCTACGCTCTGGCATCGGGCGGATGGTTCGGTTCCGGACTCGGTGCAAGTGTGGAAAAATGGGGCCAACTTCCCGAACCGCACACCGACTTCATCTTCGCCATCACCGGGGAGGAACTGGGGTTGGCGGGGACGCTGTCGGTACTCGCCCTCTTCGCGGCTCTAGGCTATGCGGGTATCCGCGTGGCCGGACGCACGGAGGACCCCTTCGTGAGGTACGCGGCGGGAGGTGTGACCACCTGGATCACGGCCCAGGCCGTGATCAACATCGGTGCGGTGCTCGGTCTGCTGCCGATCGCCGGTGTCCCGCTCCCGCTGTTCTCGTACGGGGGGTCGGCCCTGCTGCCGACCATGTTCGCAGTCGGGCTGCTGATCGCGTTCGCGCGAGCGGATCCCGCCGCCAAGGCGGCCCTGGCCACGCGGAGGCCCGGGGTGAGATGGAAGACGATGAGACGGCGCGTCAAGAAGCGTCCGTCCGGAGAGCGGTGAATTTCGGTGCATGTCGTACTCGCCGGTGGGGGGACCGCCGGCCACATCGAGCCCGCGCTGGCCCTCGCGGACGCCCTGCGCAGGCAGGACCCGAGCGTGGGCATCACCGCCCTCGGCACGGAGCGCGGACTGGAGACCAGGCTCGTACCCGAGCGGGGGTACGAACTCGCCCTGATCCCGGCCGTGCCGCTGCCCCGCAAGCCCACGCCCGAGTTGATCACCGTCCCGGGCCGGCTGCGCGGCACCATCAAGGCCGCCGAGCAGATCCTGGAGCGCACCAAGGCGGACTGCGTGGTCGGCTTCGGCGGCTACGTGGCCCTGCCCGGCTATCTCGCCGCCAAGCGCGCCGGGGTGCCGATCGTGGTCCACGAGGCCAATGCCCGGCCCGGCCTGGCCAACAAGATCGGCTCGCGGTACGCGCACGGCGTCGCCGTGTCCACCCCGGACAGCAAGCTGCGCGGCGCCCGCTACATCGGCATCCCGCTGCGCCGCACCATCGCCACCCTGGACCGGGCCCGGGTCCGCCCGGAGGCGCGCGCCGCCTTCGGCCTCGACCCCAACCTGCCCACGCTGCTGGTCTCCGGCGGCTCGCAGGGCGCCCGTCACCTCAACGAGGTGGTCCAGCGGGTCGCTCCGCTGCTCCAGCGCTCGGGCATCCAGATCCTGCACGTGGTCGGCCCGAAGAACGAACTGCCGCGCGCCGACAACATGCCCGGGATGCCGCCCTACATCCCGGTACCGTACGTGGACCGGATGGACCTCGCGTACGCCGCGGCCGACATGATGCTCTGCCGCGCGGGCGCGATGACCGTCGCCGAACTCTCCGCCGTCGGGCTGCCCGCCGCCTACGTCCCGCTGCCCATCGGCAACGGCGAACAGCGGCTCAACGCCCAGCCGGTGGTCAACGCCGGCGGTGGCCTGCTGGTGGACGACGCGGCGCTCACCCCCGAGTGGGTGCAGGGCAACGTCCTCCCGGTCCTGGCCGATCCGCACCGGTTGTACGAAATGTCCCGCGCCGCCGCCGAGTTCGGCCGCCGGGACGCCGACGACCTTCTGGTCGGCATGGTGTACGAGGCGATTGCCTCGCGCCGAGGCGCGTGAGGCGGACGGGTCCGGGGGTGCCGACACCCCCGGACCCCGCGTAAGGAGCGAGCGTGGCCGGACCGACGACCGCCCAGCGCGGTGCAGGGCAGCAGCAGGAGACCCCGGACGGCCCGCCGGGCGGGGGGCCCCGGGTGCGCCGGATGTCCCGGCGCACCCTGCTGATCGTGAGCGGGGCCACCGTGCTGCTGCTCGGCGCGGGCACGGTCTGGGCGCTCTACGGTTCCACCTGGTTCCGCACCGAACAGGTCAGGATCACCGGGCTCGACGTGCTCGCGCCGGACGAGGTGGAGGCCGCGGCGGCGGTGCCGATGGGGGCCCCGCTCCTCTCCGTGGACACCGGTGCCGTCGCCGATCGGTTGCGCCAGAAGTTGCCTCGTATCGATTCGGTGGATGTCGTTCGGTCATGGCCGCACGGCATCGGACTTAAAGTGACCGAACGACAGCCGGTCCTGTTGGTGAAAAAGGGGACGAAGTTCGTCGAAGTGGACGCCGAAGGTGTGCGTTTCGCGACGGTGGACAAGGCCCCCGGGCGCGTGCCCCTCCTGGAACTGACCCCCGATCAGTCCGCGAGCCTGCGCCGCTTCGGCAGTGACCGGCTGGTGCGGGAGGCGGTCCGGGTCGCCGGCGATCTCCCCGACGGGGTCGCCGAGGACACCCGGGTCGTGCGGGTCGCCTCGTACGACGCGGTCTCCCTGGAACTCTCCGGGGACCGGACGGTGTTCTGGGGGAGCGGTGAAGAAGGTGTGGTGAAGGCGAAGGTCCTCACCGCGCTCATGAAAGCCTCTCCCAAAGCGGGACACTTCGACGTGAGTGCGCCCACCGCTCCCGCAGTGTCAAGCAGTTGACGTGTATTCGTCCTGGCCAGCACCCTGGTTGGTCAGCGCTACGGGTGATCACATAGGGTGAAAAGAAAAACGGGAGGTTCGGCGTGTTCGTTGAACGGGCGCCACTTGTCGACTTAGTGTCCTGTTCGGAAGAGTCCATGAAGCAGACACACTGGTAACCCTAAACTTCAAGGTTAGGGTTCGGGTCGGCATTCGGACCGTCCCAATCGGCATCCGTCGTCGCGGCGGCACCACCGCGAAGCGACGACACGTAACTCGAGGCGAGAGGCCTTCGACGTGGCAGCACCGCAGAACTACCTCGCAGTCATCAAGGTCATCGGTGTCGGCGGCGGTGGTGTCAATGCCATCAACCGAATGATCGAGGTCGGCCTCAAGGGCGTCGAGTTCATCGCGATCAACACGGACGCACAGGCGCTGTTGATGAGCGACGCCGACGTCAAGCTCGACGTCGGCCGTGAACTCACCCGGGGCCTGGGCGCCGGGGCGAACCCGGCCGTCGGTCGCAAGGCGGCAGAGGACCACCGTGAGGAGATCGAGGAGGTCCTCAAGGGGGCCGACATGGTCTTCGTCACCGCGGGCGAGGGCGGCGGCACCGGCACCGGTGGCGCACCCGTCGTCGCCAACATCGCGCGCTCGCTCGGCGCCCTGACGATCGGTGTGGTCACCCGCCCGTTCACGTTCGAGGGCCGGCGCCGCGCCAACCAGGCGGAGGACGGCATCGCCGAGCTCCGCGAAGAGGTCGACACCCTCATCGTCATTCCGAACGACCGGCTGCTGTCCATCTCGGACCGCCAGGTGAGCGTGCTCGACGCGTTCAAGTCGGCCGACCAGGTCCTGCTCTCGGGTGTCCAGGGCATCACCGACCTCATCACCACCCCGGGCCTGATCAACCTCGACTTCGCCGACGTCAAGTCGGTCATGTCCGAGGCCGGATCGGCGCTCATGGGCATCGGCTCGGCCCGCGGCGACGACCGCGCGGTGGCCGCCGCGGAGATGGCGATCTCCTCGCCGCTCCTGGAGGCGTCCATCGACGGCGCCCGCGGTGTCCTGCTCTCCATCTCCGGTGGCAGCGACCTCGGTCTCTTCGAGATCAACGAGGCCGCCCAGCTGGTGAGCGAGGCGGCACACCCGGAGGCCAACATCATCTTCGGCGCGGTCATCGACGACGCGCTCGGCGACGAGGTCCGGGTCACCGTGATCGCGGCGGGATTCGACGGCGGACAGCCGCCGGCCCGCCGGGACAACGTCCTGGGCTCGGCCTCCGCCAAGCGCGAGGAGCCGGCCCCGCCGGTCCGGGCCGCCGAGCCCGTGCGTCAGAGCGGCGGACTGGGGTCGGTCCCGCCGCGCGAGGAGCCGCCGGTCCAGCCCGAGCCGGTTCCGGTGGCGCACGAGACGCACATCCCGCCGGTCGTCCCGCCGCACGTTCCGCCGGCCCGGCCCTACCAGGACTCCCAGGCCGAAGAGCTGGACGTCCCGGACTTCTTGAAGTGATAGGTCCGCACCACGCTGTGAACGCGAAGGATTCTGTTTCTTCGGAAGGCGGCGCTCACTTCTCCTTCACCGACAGGTGGGGCGGGGTGAGCGCCGCTCCGTACGCGGAGCTCAATCTCGGCGGCGCGGTCGGTGACGACCCCGCCGCCGTTCTCGCCAACCGGGAGCGGGCCGCGCGGGTGCGCGGACTCGACCCGGCCCGGGTCGTCTGGATGAACCAGGTGCACGGCCGGGACGTCGCCGTGGTCGACGGCCCCTGGGGCGAGGACCATGAGATCCCCGCGGTCGACGCGCTGGTGACCACCCGGCGCGGACTGGCGCTCGCCGTGCTCACCGCCGACTGCACCCCCGTTCTGCTCGCCGATCCGGTCGCCGGAGTCGTCGCAGCCGCACACGCGGGCCGTCCGGGACTGCTCGCCGGGGTCGTGCCGGCGGCGGTCGCGGCCATGACCGGACTCGGTGCCGATCCCGCCCGGATCATCGCCCGCACCGGGCCCGCCGTCTGCGGCCGGTGCTACGAGGTGCCGGCCGTCATGCGGGACGCGGTCGCCGCCGAGGTCCCCGCGGCATGGTCCGAGACCAGCTGGGGAACCCCGGCCGTGGACGTGACCGGTGGAGTCCTCGCCCAGCTCGCGGAACTCGGCGTCACCGACCGGCGGTCCTCGCCGGTGTGCACGCTCGAATCCGCTGATCACTTCTCGTACCGACGCGACCGCACCACCGGGCGGCTCGCCGGATATGTCTGGTTGGACTGATAGGGCATGACGGAACGCAAGCAGCAACTCGCCGCGAACCTGGCACAGGTGGAGGAACGCATCGCTTCCGCCTGCGCCGCCGCCGGTCGCAAACGGGAAGAGGTGACGCTCATCGTGGTCACCAAGACCTACCCGGCGAGCGATGTGCGAATCCTGCATGAACTCGGTGTGCGTCATGTCGCGGAGAATCGTGACCAGGACGCCGCGCCCAAGGCCGGCGCATGTGCGGATCTGTCCCTCAGATGGCACTTTGTCGGTCAATTGCAGACCAACAAGGTTCGATCGGTGGTTGGTTATGCCGATGTCGTGCAATCCGTCGACCGTACGAAGCTGGTGACCGCGCTCTCGGCCGCGGCCGTGCGCGCGGGGCGCGAACTCGGCTGTCTCGTCCAGGTCGCGCTCGACGCGGAGAGCGGGCAGCGCGGTGAGCGCGGCGGGGTCGGGCCCGACGGGATCGGCGAGTTGGCCGACGCGATCGCCGACGCGCCCGGGTTGCGACTCGACGGACTGATGACGGTCGCGCCGCTCGCCGGTCCGTTCGCCGGACGGCAACGGGCCGCCTTCGACCGGCTGATGGAATTCTCATCCCGGCTGCGCGGGAACCATCCGGCTGCGAACATGGTCTCTGCAGGAATGAGTGCGGACCTCGAGGAAGCGGTGGCGGCCGGAGCGACACATCTACGCGTCGGTACTGCGGTACTCGGAGTACGCCCCGGGCTCGGGTAACGTCGCCAAGCAGGTCGGACCACAGCAGAAAATATGGTCATTACCGCCCATGGCGGGCAGGCCGGAGTGGATCGCGGGCACTTGGTGACAGAAGCCGATCCACCACAGAGCGGAGGACTCAGAGCATGGCCGGCGCGATGCGCAAGATGGCGGTCTACCTCGGCCTCGTGGAGGACGATGGGTACGACGGTCCGGGGTTCGACCCCGACGACGAATTCGAACCCGAGCCGGAGCCCGAGCGCGACCGGCGCCGGCATCAGCCCGCGCACCAGGTGGAGCGGGAGCGGGAGGAGCCGGTCCGCGCGGTCCAGCCGCCGGCCCAGCGGGAGCCGGTCCAGATCCCCGCGGAGAGAGAGCGACCCGCCCGGATCGCACCCGTGGCATCCATCACACCTGAACGCCCGAACCTGGAGAAGAACGCACCGGTGATCATGCCCAAGGTCGTGTCCGAGCGGGAGCCGTACCGCATCACCACGCTGCACCCCCGGACGTACAACGAGGCCCGTACCATCGGGGAACACTTCCGTGAGGGCACTCCGGTGATCATGAATCTCACGGAGATGGACGATACGGATGCAAAGCGACTTGTCGACTTTGCCGCGGGACTCGTCTTCGGTCTCCATGGCAGCATTGAACGTGTGACGCAGAAGGTGTTCCTGTTGTCGCCTGCTAACGTCGATGTCACGGCGGAGGACAAGGCCCGCATCGCAGAGGGCGGATTCTTCAACCAGAGCTGAGAACACGACACCGGGAACGAACCGGCCGGGAGGCCGGAGCTACGAGTCAGGGGAGAGGGAAGCGCGAGGATGGGCGTCGCACAAAGTGTTGTCTACATCGCGTTGATGTGTTTCCTCATCGTGCTGATCTTCCGGCTGGTCATGGACTACGTCTTCCAGTTCGCACGTTCATGGCAGCCGGGCAAGCCGATGGTGGTCGTGCTGGAGGCCACGTACACGGTCACCGATCCACCGCTCAAGCTCCTGCGGCGGTTCATCCCGCCGCTGCGTCTAGGGGGCGTGGCACTCGACCTGTCCTTCTTCGTTCTGATGATCATCGTTTCCATTCTGATCAGCTTTGTGACCAGCGTGTGAGCGATACGGTCCTGCCGACTGCCGACGACTACGTAGAGGTGAAGAAGAGATGCCGCTGACCCCCGAGGACGTGCGGAACAAGCAGTTCACGACGGTCCGCCTACGGGAGGGTTACGACGAGGACGAGGTCGACGCCTTTCTCGACGAGGTCGAGTCCGAGCTGACCCGCCTGCTCCGTGAGAACGAGGACCTGCGCGCCAAGCTGGCCGCCGCCACGCGTGCCGCCGCGCAGAACCAGCAGCAGCAGGGCATGCGGAAGCCGGAGCCGCAGGACCGTCCCGGTGCCCCGGTGCCCGCCGCCATATCGGGTCCGCCGGTCCAGCAGCAGCCCCCGCAGATGGGTCCCCCCCAGCTGCCCGGTGGTGCTCCGCAGCTGCCCGCCGGTCCCAGCGGTCACGGCCCCCAGGGCCCGCACGGCCCCGGTCCGCAGGGCCCGCACGGCCCCGGCCCGATGCAGGGTGGACCCATGGGCGGCCCGATGGGCGGTCCCATGGGCGGTCACAACCCGCAGCAGCAGATGCAGCAGATGCAGCAGCCGCCGCAGATGCAGCAGCAGGGCCCCGGTGGCGACAGCGCCGCCCGTGTCCTCTCGCTGGCCCAGCAGACCGCCGACCAGGCGATCGCGGAGGCCCGTTCCGAGGCCAACAAGATCGTCGGCGAGGCGCGCAGCCGCGCCGAGGGCCTGGAGCGGGACGCCCGCGCCAAGGCCGACGCGCTGGAGCGGGACGCGCAGGAGAAGCACCGCGTGGCGATGGGCTCGCTGGAGTCGGCCCGCGCGACGCTGGAGCGCAAGGTCGAGGACCTGCGCGGCTTCGAGCGCGAGTACCGCACGCGTCTGAAGTCCTACCTGGAGAGCCAGCTGCGTCAGCTGGAGACCCAGGCGGACGACTCGCTGGCCCCGCCGCGCACCCCCGCCGCCGCGTCGCTGCCGCCGTCGCCCTCGCTGGCTCCGGCCGGTGCGGGCGCCATGGGTCACACCATGGGCGGCAACCACGGCAACCAGCCGATGGGCGGCAACCCGTCCATGGGCGGCGGTCCGTCCTACGGCGGTCAGCAGCAGATGACGCCCGCGATGACGCAGCCGATGGCACCGGTGCGGCCGCAGGCGCCGCAGCCGATGCAGCAGGCTCCGTCGCCGATGCGCGGGTTCCTCATCGACGAGGACGACAACTGACCGGCTTCCGCGCGGTGAGCGCGTAGCCGTCGGCAGGCTGAGGGCCGGGCCCCGGGGTTTCCCCGGGGCCCGGCCCTTTTGCGTGCGTGCGGGGCGCTGCGCCCGGTGAGGGCAGGAGACGGGGCGGGGAACGGCGAGGGGCCCGGCCGGAACGTGTCCGGCCGGGCCCCTCGGGGTGCGGGTTACGCCGTGCGGGTTACGCCTCGGTCTTGCGGAGGCGGAACGTCAGGGACAGGCCCTCGTCCTCGAACGGGGTGCCGTAGGTGTCGTCGGCCTCGCCCTCGGCGTAGTCCAGGGCCAGCACCTCGTCGGCGATGAGGGGCGCGTGCTCGGTCAGGGCCTCCGTCGTCGCGGGCGAGGTGGACGCCCAGCGGACGGCGATGCGGTCCGCCACGTCCAGGCCGCTGTTCTTGCGGGCCTCCTGGATCAGCCGGATCGCGTCACGGGCCAGTCCGGCGCGGCGCAGCTCCGGGGTGATCTCCAGGTCCAGGGCGACGGTGGCACCGGAGTCGGAGGCGACGGACCAGCCCTCGCGCGGGGTCTCCGTGATGATGACCTCGTCCGGGGCGAGGCTGATCCGCTCCCCGTCGACCTCGACGGCCGCCGTGCCCTCGCGCAGCGCCAGCGACAGCGCCGCCGCGTCCGCCTCCGCCACGGCCTTGGCCACGGCCTGGACGCCCTTGCCGAAGCGCTTGCCGAGCGCCCGGAAGTTCGCCTTGGCGGTGGTGTCGACCAGCGAACCGCCGACCTCGGAGAGCGAGGCCAGCGAGGAGACGTTCAGCTCCTCCGTGATCTGGGCGTGCAGCTCGGGGGAGAGGGTCTCGAAGCCGGAGACGGCGACCAGGGCGCGGGAGAGCGGCTGGCGGGTCTTGACGCCCGACTCGGCGCGCGTGGCCCGTCCCAGCTCGACCAGACGGCGCACCAGGGCCATCTGCGTGGACAGGGCCGGATCGACGGCCGCAGGGTCGGCCTTCGGCCAGGAGGAGAGGTGGACGGAGGCCGGCGCGTCCGGGACGACCGGCACCACCAGGTCCTGCCAGACCCGCTCGGTGAGGAACGGGGTCAGCGGGGCCATCAGCCGGGTCACCGTCTCGACGACCTCGTGCAGCGTGCGCAGCGCCGCCTTGTCGCCCTGCCAGAAGCGGCGGCGCGAACGGCGGACGTACCAGTTGGACAGGTCGTCGACGAACGCGGACAGCAGCTTGCCGGCGCGCTGGGTGTCGTAGCCCTCCAGCGCCTCGGTGACCTGGTCGACCAGGGTGTTCAGCTCGCCGAGCAGCCAGCGGTCCAGGACCGTGCGGTCGGCCGGGGCCGGGTCGGCGGCCGAGGGCGCCCAGTTCGACGTACGGGCGTACAGCGCCTGGAAGGCGACCGTGTTCCAGTACGTGAGGAGCGTCTTGCGGACGACCTCCTGGATCGTGCCGTGGCCGACGCGGCGTGCCGCCCACGGGGAGCCGCCGGCCGCCATGAACCAGCGGACCGCGTCGGCGCCGTGCTGGTCCATGAGCGGGATCGGCTGGAGGATGTTGCCCAGGTGCTTGGACATCTTCCTGCCGTCCTCGGCGAGGATGTGGCCCAGACAGACCACGTTCTCGTAGGACGACTTGTCGAAGACCAGGGTGCCGACCGCCATCAGCGTGTAGAACCAGCCGCGGGTCTGGTCGATGGCCTCCGAGATGAACTGCGCCGGGTAGCGGCTCTCGAAGATCTCCTTGTTCTTGTACGGGTAGCCCCACTGCGCGAACGGCATCGAGCCCGAGTCGTACCAGGCGTCGATGACCTCCGGGACGCGGTACGCCTCCAGCTGGCAGTTCTCGTGCGAGCAGGTGAACGTGATCTCGTCGATGAACGGGCGGTGCGGGTCGAGCGCGGAGAGGTCGGTGCCGGTCAGCTCCGACAGCTCGGCGCGCGAGCCGACGCAGGTGAGGTGGTCGTCCTCGCAGCGCCAGATGGGCAGCGGGGTGCCCCAGTAGCGGTTGCGGGACAGCGCCCAGTCGATGTTGTTGTTCAGCCAGTCGCCGTAGCGGCCGTTCTTGACCGAGTCCGGGAACCAGTTGGTCTTCTCGTTCTCCTGGAGGAGACGGTCCTTGATCGCGGTCGTACGGATGTACCAGGACGGCTGCGCGTAGTAGAGCAGCGCGGTGTGGCAGCGCCAGCAGTGCGGGTAGCTGTGCTCGTACGGGACGTGGCGGAAGAGCAGTCCGCGGGCGGCGAGGTCCTCGGTGAGCGTCTCGTCGGCCTTCTTGAAGAAGACCCCGCCGACCAGCGGCACGTCCTCCTCGAAGGTGCCGTCGGGGCGGACCGGGTTGACCACGGGCAGGCCGTACGCCTTGCAGACCACGAGGTCCTCGGCGCCGAAGGCGGGGGACTGGTGGACCAGACCCGTACCGTCCTCGGTCGTCACGTAGTCGGCGTTGACGACGTAGTGCGCCTCAGCGGGGAAGTCCACCAGGGTGAACGGGCGCTGGTACGTCCAGCGCTCCATCTCGCGGCCGGTGAACGTCTGCCCGGTCGGCTCCCAGCCTTCGCCGAGCGCCTTCTCGACCAGCGGGCGGGCGACGACGAGCTTCTCCTCGCCGTTCGTCGCGACGACGTACTCGACCTCGGGGTGCGCGGCGACGGCCGTGTTGGAGACCAGGGTCCACGGGGTCGTCGTCCAGACCAGCAGCGCGGCCTCGCCGGCCAGCGGGCCGGAGGTCAGGGGGAAGCGGACGAAGACCGAGGGGTCGACGACCGTCTCGTAGCCCTGGGCCAGCTCGTGGTCGGACAGGCCGGTGCCGCAGCGGGGGCACCAGGGGGCGACCCGGTGGTCCTGGACCAGCAGGCCCTTGGTGAAGATCTCCTTCAGCGACCACCACACCGACTCGACGTACTCGGGGTCCATCGTGCGGTAGGCGTCGTCGAGGTCGACCCAGTAGCCCATCCGGGTCGTCAGCTCGGCGAAGGCGTCGGTGTGCCGGGTCACGGACTCGCGGCACTTGGCGTTGAACTCGGCGATGCCGTACGCCTCGATGTCCTTCTTGCCGTTGAAGCCCAGCTCCTTCTCGACCGCCAGCTCGACCGGCAGTCCGTGGCAGTCCCAGCCGGCCTTCCGGCCCACGTGGTAGCCCTGCATGGTCCGGAAGCGGGGGAAGACGTCCTTGAAGACGCGGGCCTCGATGTGGTGGGCGCCCGGCATGCCGTTGGCCGTGGGCGGACCCTCGTAGAAGACCCATTCGGGGCGGCCCTCGGACTGTTCGAGGCTCCGCGCGAAGATCTTGTTCTCGCGCCAGAAGTCGAGCACGGCGTGTTCGAGCGCGGGCAGGTCTACCTGGGCGGGTACCTGGTGGTACTGCGGCGATGTCATGGGCGGGCTTCCTCCGGCGGACGTCTTCACCTTCCGTCGGAGGGACGAGAACCGTCGCCGGAACCCGCGGTACCACCCTCCTTGGCCGCGGGCTGTGCGCCCGAGACCCCCTCATTGGGGTGCGAAGCCGGTTCTACTGGCTCCGGGGCCGGTGGGGGAGTCCCACGGTCCCGGGCGTTCTTCCGGCGGCTCCGGGGTGATCTTCACGACGCGCTCGCCCCCGGGCTTCCACCGTCCCCGGGTCGCTCCTGGCTGCGTACGACGCTACTCGTCCCATCCACGCCTCTCGCTGAGCCCAGTGTAAGGGCCCGCGGGACACCGGGCCGACCGGATTTCCCGGCCGCCGCGTGACCCGAATGGCCAGGGGCGGCCCGGCCGGGTCCGGACGGGGTCCGGCGGGAGGGCGGAAGGCGGATTACCGGGCGGGGAGCTGGGCACAACGCTTTCAGGCGCGCGGAGGTCCACGGACGGGGAGGGGCGATGCGGCGGCGTGCCCCGTTGCCGCGGGGCTGGGGTCGACTTATCGTCCCAGCACGACTCGCGAGCAAGATCACACTGCGTGAAGGGGCCGCGGCCATGGTGGCGAAGAAGACGTCCGACGCGAAGGCGGGGACCGAGCCGCAGGACGTGGCCGGAGCGCCCGAGGAGGCCGCGGACCCGACCCCGGGAGAGACCGCCGCGGCGACCGGCACCACGAAGAGGACCGCGAAGAAGACGGCCGCGAAGAAGACGGCCGCGAGGAAGACGACGAAGAAGACCGCGAAGACCGCGAAGACCGCGAAGAAGACCGCGGACTCCGCGAAGAAGGCCGCGGGGAGCACCGCGGCCGGGAAGAGGACCGCGGCGGGCCGGAGCACAGCCCGGACCGCCTCGAAGGAGGCCGCCGAGGCGGCCACGGGGGCGGCCGAGGCCGCCGAGCAGACGGGAGCCCACACGGTGGTAGCCAAGAAGAGCCCGGCCAGGACCCGCACGGCCGACCGGAGCACGGCGCCCGTGCCCCCGGCCAGGGCCGCGACGGCCCCGGAGGAGCTGGCCGTACGGCCGGGCGAGGATCCCTGGACGCCCGAGGAGGTCGCGGAGGCCCGGACCGGGCTGACCGGCGAGATCACCCGCCTGCGCAGCGAGCTGGAGGCCTCGGGCCAGGCCCTGGCCGGGCTGATGCGGGACTCCGGGGACGGCGCGGGCGACGACGAGGCGGACACCGGCACCAAGAACATCACCCGCGAGCACGAGATGCAGCTCGCCGCCAACGCCCAGGAGATGCTGGAGCAGACCGAGCGGGCGCTGGCCCGGCTCGACGCGGGCACCTACGGCCTGTGCGAGATCTGCGGCAAGCCGATCGGCAAGGCGCGGATGCAGGCGTTCCCCCGTGCCACGCTCTGTGTCGAGGACAAACAGAAACAGGAGCGACGCGGCTGATCCGCGCGGCCGTGCCGTACCCTCGTCCTCAGTCGGAACGAGGTTGAGGGATTCACGTGGCAGAGGCGGAGCGCATCATCGATACGCCGGACACCCCCGAGGCCGAGGGACGCGAAGGGGCCGGGCCCGAACAGGCCGGCCCGCACGCGTCCCCGGAGGCCGCCGAACCGGAGGGACAGGACGGCGGGGAGGCGGTCGACCGCTCGCCCGCCACGCGTCGGCGGCGGATCATCCTGCTCTTCTGCGTCGCCGTGCTCGCCTATCTGATCGACCTCGGCAGCAAGCTCGTCGTCGTGGCGAAGCTGGAGCACCACGAGCCGGTCGAGCTGCTCGGCGACTGGCTCAAGCTGGACGCGCTCCGCAACTCCGGGGCCGCCTTCGGCATGGGCGAGGCGTACACCATCGTCTTCACGGTGATCGCGGCGACCGTCATCGTGGTGATCGCCCGGCTGGCCCGCAAGCTCTACAGCCTGCCCTGGGCGATCGCCCTCGGACTGCTGCTCGGCGGTGCGCTCGGCAATCTCACCGACCGCATCTTCCGGGCGCCCGGCGTCTTCCGGGGCGCGGTCGTGGACTTCATCGCCCCCGCGCACTTCGCCGTCTTCAACCTGGCCGACTCCGCGATCGTCTGCGGCGGCATCCTGATCGTCCTCCTCTCCTTCAAGGGCCTGGACCCCGACGGGACCGTCCACAAGGACTGACGGCCTCCGGGAACGGGGAGGGGCGGGGGCAAGGCATACTCGACTGGTGAGTACGCAACCCGAGGTCCGCACCCTGCCCGTCCCCGATGGTCTGGAGGGCGAGCGCGTCGACGCCGCCATCTCCCGGATGTTCGGCTTCTCCCGCACCAAGGCCGCCGAGCTGGCCGCCGCCGGGAAGGTGCAGGTGGACGGGTCCGTGGTCGGCAAGTCCGAGCGCGTGCGCGGCGGTGCCTGGCTGGAGGTGGAGATGCCCCAGGCCCCCGCCCCGGTGCAGATCGTCGCCGAACCCGTCGAGGGCATGGAGATCGTCCACGACGACGACGACATCGTCGTGATCGTGAAGCCGGTCGGCGTCGCCGCCCACCCGAGCCCCGGCTGGACCGGAACCACCGTCATCGGCGGTCTCGCCGCGGCCGGCTACCGGATCTCGACCTCGGGCGCCGCCGAGCGCCAGGGCATCGTCCACCGGCTCGACGTCGGCACCTCCGGGCTGATGGTCGTCGCCAAGTCCGAGCGCGCCTACACCCTGCTGAAGGCCCAGTTCCGCGACCGGGTCGTCGAGAAGAAGTACCACGCGCTGGTCCAGGGCCACCCGGACCCGATGAGCGGCACCATCGACGCCCCCATCGGCCGCCACCCCCAGCACGACTACAAGTGGGCGGTCGTCGCCGACGGCAAGCCCTCGGTGACCCACTACGACCTCATCGAGGCGTACCGCGCGGCCAGCCTGCTGGACATCAAGCTGGAGACCGGACGCACCCACCAGATCCGGGTGCACATGTCCGCCCACCGCCACCCCTGCGTCGGCGACCTCACCTACGGCGCCGACCCCACGATGGCCAAGCGCCTCGGGCTGACCCGGCAGTGGCTGCACGCGGTGCGGCTCGGCTTCGAGCACCCGTCCGACGGCCGGTGGGTGGAGTTCTCCAGCCAGTACCCGCAGGACCTCCAGCAGGCGCTGGACCGGATCGCGGCGGAGAGCGCATGACCGCCGCGCCCCTCGCGTACACCACCCGCACGGTCACCGACGAGCGGGACCGCGCCGCGTGCTTCCAGGTCCGCAAGGACGTCTTCGTGGGTGAGCAGAACGTGCCCGAGGAGATCGAGTACGACGCCTACGACGCCGGCGCGGTGCACGTCCTGGCCGTCGCGGCCGACGGCACGGCGCTCGGCACCGGGCGGCTGCTGCACGGCCCCGGCACCGAGTCCAGGACGGGCGGCGACCTCGCGGTCGGTTCGCTGGGCCGGCTCGCGGTGACCCGGCAGGCGCGCGGCCTCGGGGTCGGCGCGGCGCTGGTGCGGGCCATCGAGGACGCCGCCCGCGGCCTCGGCCTCGCCGCCGTCGACCTGCACGCCCAGACGCACGCGCTCGGCTTTTACGAACGGCTCGGCTACGTCGCGTACGGCCCGGAGTTCCCGGACGCGGGTATCGCGCACCGGGCGATGCGCCGCACCCTGGACGCCTGAGGGCTGTCCCGTTCCGGTCCGGCGCGTCCCCGGGGCGCGAGGGGGTGTGACCGGGATCCGGAGTCCCGCGTGGCAGGGTGATGCCAGTCCGGCCGGACACCGCGGCCGGGTTCGGCGCGCTCCGGAGGCCTCCCGTGGAACAGATGACCCTGCTGCTCCTGCTGTTGCTCGGAGCCCTGGTCACGGTGCCGCTCGGGGACCGGCTCGGGCTGCCCGCGCCGGTCCTGATGACGCTGGTGGGCGTCGTGATGGCCTTCCTCAGCTTCGTGCCCAACGTGGACGTACCGCCCGAGATCATCCTGCCCGCGCTGCTGCCGCCGCTGCTCTACGCCTCCGTGCAGCGCACCTCCTGGCGGCAGTTCGCCTCCAACAAACGGCCGATCTTCCTGCTGGCCGTGGCGCTGGTCTTCCTCACCACGGCGGCGGTGGCCGCCGTGGCCGACAGCATCGTCCCCGGACTGCCGCTGGCCGGTGCCGTGGCGCTCGGCGCGCTGGTCGCCCCGCCCGATCCGGTCGCCGCCACCGCCGTCGCCGGCTCGGTCGGACTGCCCCGCAGGCTCGTCTCGATCCTGGAGGGCGAGGGGCTGTTCAACGACGTCACCGCGATCGTGCTCTACCACGTGGCGATCGCCGCCGCCGTGAGCGGGACCTTCTCGCTGCCCCAGGCCTTCGGGCTGCTGGTGCTCTCCGCCGTGGTCGCCGTGGCCGTCGGGCTCGCCCTGGCCTGGCTCACCCTCAAACTCATGGGCCTGCTCGGCGACGCCACCCTCCAGGTCGGACTGACCCTGCTCGTGCCGTTCGTCAGCTATGTGCTCGCCGAGGAGCTGATGGGCTCCGGCGTGCTGGCCGTCCTGACCACCGCGCTGTTCCTCGCCGAGCACACCGCCGACGCCGACGACGTCCTCGGCCGGCTCACCGGCCGCTCCTTCTGGGAGATCGTCGACACCCTGGTCACCGGGGTCGCCTTCGGTCTCATCGGCCTCGAACTGCACAACGTCTTCGGCACGGCCGCCGGACGCCGCTGGGAGATGGTGGGCTGGGGCCTGGCCGTCTGCGCGGTCGTCGTCGGCGTACGGCTGCTCTATCTGCTCCCGGCGACCTGGCTGGCCAAACGGCTGCACCGGCGCCGCGACGTCAGCGAGGACATCCCCACCGGCTGGCGGGAGACCGTCGTCATGTGGTGGGCCGGGATGCGCGGGGTGGCCTCGGTCGCCCTGGCCCTGGCGATCCCGCTGCACACGGACGACGGGAAGCCCTTCCCCGGCCGCGAGGAGATCATCTTCATCGCCTTCGTCGTGATCATGGTGACCCTGGTCTTCCAGGGCCTCACCCTGCCCTGGCTGGTGCGCCGGCTCCATGTGCGCGCGGACACCGAGGCCGAGGCCGCGCTGGAGCGGGACCTCGCGATCCGCGCCGCGAAGGCGGCCCGGCAGCGGTTCAAGGAGATCCAGGAGGTCGAGGACTTCCCCGAGGACATGGTGGAGCGGATCCAGCGGCTCGCCTACGACGTCGGGGCGCGGATCAGCCCGGACATGGTCGACGAGGAACGCCGCGAGGCGTACGCCCAGCGCGCGGAGCGCTTCAAGGCGGTCGGCCGGGTCCAGCGCGAGATGATGTCGGCCGCCCGGCACGCGGTCCTCTCCGCCCGCAACGAGGCCGGCGCCGACCCCGAGGTCGTCGACCGGGTGCTGCGCCAGCTGGACGTCCGCAGCCTGCACTGACCCCGGACCCGCCCGCCGGGACCGTTCAGCCGCGGCCGGTGCGCGGGGCGCGTCCCCAGCCCGCGGGCTTCTCGGACGGTCCCTGGACGCTCGGCCGGGCGTCGCCGTCCGGCAGCGCCGCCGGGGCCGTGGCGATCCTCGGCAGCGCGTACGGATGGTGGTCGCGCAGCCAGCCGATCAGCTGCTCCCGGACCACACAGCGCACCGTCCAGATGTCGTTCGCGTCCTTGGCCGTCACGACCGCGCGCACCTGGATCGTGGAGGGCGTGGTGTCGGTGACCGCCAGCGACCAGTCGCGGCCGTCCCAGGCCGCGCACTCGCCCAGGATGTCGCGCAACTGCTCGCGCATGGCGGCCACCGGCGCCGCGTGGTCGAGGTGGAAGAAGACCGAACCGGTCATCTGGACCCCGCCGCGCGACCAGTTCTCGAAGGGCTTGCTGGTGAAGTACGACACCGGCATCGTGATCCGCCGCTCGTCCCAGGTCCGCACCGCGAGGAAGGTCAGCGTGATCTCCTCGATCGTGCCCCACTCGCCGTCCACCACCACGGTGTCGCCGATCCTCACCATGTCGCCGAAGGCGATCTGAAGTCCCGCGAAGAGATTGCCCAGGGTGGACTGGGCGGCCACACCGGCGACGATGCCCAGCAGCCCGGCCGAGGCCAGCATCGAGGTGCCGACCGTCTGCATCGCGGGGAAGGTGAGCAGCATCGCGGCGACGGCGACGGTCGTCACGATCGCGATGACCACCCGCTGGATCAGCGTCACCTGCGTCCGGACCCGCCGCACCCGCGCCGGGTCCCGGGTGTTCGCCGCGTAGCGCGCGTACACCGAGTCCACGATCGCCACGGCGATCCGCACCACCAGCCAGGCCGACGCCCCGATCAGCACCAGGGTGAGGATCTGGCCGATGCCGGTGCGGTGGTCGAGGACCAGGCCGAGCCGGGTGTGGATGTACGTCGCCCGCAGCAGGGCCGTGGCGAGTGTCAGCTGGAACGGGATCCGGCAGCGCCGCAGGAGTCCCCAGAGCGGGGTCTCGTGGTGCCGGCCGTCGGCCCGTCTGAGCAGGAGGTCCAGCAGCCAGCCCGCGACCAGGGTCACCACGGCCGTTCCGCCGAGGACGATCACCGGGCGCAGTACGTTCTCCATGCCGTCGCTCTCTCCTCCCGGCCGTGGGGCCTGTCCGGCGGACGGGGCCGCGGCTGGCACCATGGGCCCCATGAACATCATGCTTTTCCACTCGACGTACGGCCTGCGCCCCGCGGTGCACGCGGCGGCCGACCGGCTGCGTGCCGTCGGGCATGAGGTGCACGTGCCCGATCTCTTCGCGGGACACACCTTCGAATCCGTCGAGGAGGGGCTGGCCTTCAAGGAGGAGACCGGCAAGGAGGAGCTGCTGAAGCGGGCCGTGCTGGCCGCCGCGCCCTACTCCGACCGGGGACTGGTCTACGCGGGGTTCTCGCTCGGCGCGTCCGTCGCCCAGACGCTGGCGCTCGGGGACGCGAAGGCCCGCGGGCTGCTGCTGTTCCACGGCACCTCGGACATCGCGGAGAACGCCTCGGTGGACGAGCTGCCGGTGCAGCTGCACGTCGCGGACCCCGATGTGTTCGAGACGGCCGACTGGCTGAACTCCTGGTACCTGCAGATGCAGCGGACCGGGGCCGATGTCGAGATCTACCGCTACCCCGGTGCGGGCCATCTGTTCACCGACCCCGAGCTGCCGGACTTCGACCGGGAGTCGGCGGAGCTGGCCTGGAAGGTCGCGATCGGCTTCCTCGCCACACTCTGAGGCCCGGCCGGACCCGGCCGGAACGCGAGGAGGCCCCGCGCCGCCGCGCGGGGCCTCCTGCGTGTCCGGCGGTCAGCCGCGGTACGCGGTCCAGCTGTCGCTCATCCGCTGCACCTGGCCCGCCGTGAACTGGTACATGCAGGAGTCGTAGGTGTAGTCCATGAAGTTGTGGATCGGGTCCACCCCCGTCTTGTTGGTGCAGGAGTCGCGCCCGGTCGGGCACTCGTACGCGGGGCTCGACTCCGCCGGGGTGTCGGAGACGTAGTCGCCGTTTCCGTTGCAGCCGCCCTGGAACGTGTGGTAGAGGCCCATCCAGTGGCCGACCTCGTGCGTCGCGGTGTCGCCCTGGTTGTAGTTGGTGGCGGAGCCGCCGGGCAGCGAGGAGTTCAGGATCACCACACCGTCCATGGAGGGGCTGGAGCTGTAGGAGCTGGGGAAGGTCGCCCAGCCGAGCAGCCCGCCGCCGAGATTGGCGGTGTAGATGTTGAGCGCGTTCTTGCCGCCCTTGCGCAGGGCGGTTTTCATGGACCGCTCGGCGGAGGTGCCGTCCGAGACGTTGTACCAGGTGGAGTTGTCCGTGTAGTCGGTCCCGGCCAGGGTGAACTGGAAGCCGGTGGGGGTGTTGCCTGTGCCCTGGCCGGCGTACGCGGCGTTGAGCACGCTCATCTGGGAGTTGATGGCGGAGGCGCTGAGCTTGCCCGCGGTGCCCGAGTGGATGACGTGGAAGTACACCGGGATGGTCGCGCCGGCGGCGAGCGAGGGGCCGCTGACCCGCCGCTCGGCGAGTCTCTGCCGCATCTGCCGGTCCATGGCGGTGGCCTGGGCGGCGGACAGCTCGTTGGGGTCCGAGGCGTGCTTCGGGCCCGAGGGGCGGGCTTCGCGGGCGGCGGCCGGGGCGGTCGTGCCGGCACAGTCCTCGGCGGCGGCCGCGGTCGTGGTGCCGGAGGCGGCGGAGGCGCCGGAGGAGACGGTGAGGGGGGCCAGGGCCAGGGTTCCGGCCAGCAGGGCGGTGCCGAACGCACGGTGACGCAGGAGTGGGGATACACGGGCGAGAGTGCGCACGAGGACTCCTAGCAGAGGGTGTGGGGGAGGGATTTCCTCACCTGCCGCCGGGAGATTACGTGGGCATGTCACGTACGGGGGAGAATCGATTCGGCCCAATCATTCATGGGGCGAATCGGGGCAACGGGAAGAAAATCTTCTGCCCGCCCGGGAGTTTGAGAGACGGACGTCATCTCATGGGCCGATCCGGAGGGCGGTGTGTCCGCATTGGATCCGTAGCGAAAAACGCCCGACGCGGGACCGTCATCCCCCGTCAACACGCGTCGCCCTGGCCGGAATCCGACGGTCCGCGCGGACGGGGACACGGCGCGGGCGGCGCGCACCCCGCGGGGTGCGCGCCGCCCGTCGTGCGATGCGGTGGGGGTCAGCCCTTCAGCGCGGCGGTGATCGCCGTGTTGAAGTCCGCCACGGTCATCGGGGCGTTCTTCCCGTCCGAACCGGTCAGAGCTTTGCCGTCCATCTTCAGGGTCGGGGTGCCCTGGACGCCGCTCTTGTCGAAGGCGGCGGACATCTTCATCGCCCAGGCGTCGTACGTGCCGTCCTTGACGTTCTTCTGGAAGGCGGCGTTGCCCTTCAGCGCGTCCACCGTGTCGGCGACCTTGATCAGGTACGAGTCGTCCTTGAACTTGTCGTCGGTCTCCTGCGGGTGGTACTTCGCCGAGTAGAGCGCGTACTTGTAGTCGAGGAAGGCCTGCGGGCTCACGTCGAGCGCCGCGCCCAGGGCGCTCAGCGCGTTCTTCGAGCCCTCGCCGTTGTCGCTGTTGTCGATGAACGTGGCGCCGATGTACTTGACCTTGTACTTGCCGGCGTCCACGTCCTTGTGGACGGTGTCGCCGACGGTCTGCTCGAAGGAGGCGCAGATCGGGCAGCGGGAGTCCTCGTACAGCTCCAGGGTCTTCTTGGCGGAGTCCTTGCCGATCACGACGGTCGTGCCGTTCTCGCCCGTGGTGTTCTTCGGGGCGGTGACGCTGCCGGACTTGGCCGCGTCCTCCCAGTGGCCCGGCTTGTTCATCTGCATGACGCCGTACGCCACGCCGCCGGCGACGGCGAGGGCCGCGACGACCGAGACGCCGACGACGACCTGGCGGCGGGCCTTGTCCTTCTTGGCCTGGCGCTCGCGCTCGACGCGCATCCGCTCGCGGGCGGCGGACTTGTTGGCCTGGCTGTTGCGCTTGCTCATGGTGAGGTCTCCGTGGGTGCGGGTGGTGCGTGATCAGGGACGTACGTGCTCAGGCGGTGACGCGGGCCGAGTACGGCGGTCCCCTCCGTCCCACGGAGTGCACGAGGAGCCGGGTGCGGAGCGGCGGGTGCGGGCCGCGGCCGAGAGCCGGGACCCGCGGGCGCACCGAGCGGCCGGCCGTCCCGGCGACGGCCACCGCGATCAGCAGCGGCCGGAACGCCATCAGGGCGAACGCGCCCAGCGCACCGGCCAGGGCCCGCTCGCCGCGGTGCAGCCAGGCGGCCGCGAGCAGCCCGACCGCCACATGCGCGGCCAGCAGCAGCCACGGCACCAGGGGGCCCGGCGAGGCCAGCAGCGCGGCGGCGCCGTGGCCGCCCGCGGTCACCGAGGCCAGCGGGGTGCTCATGTCACCGACGCCGCCGAGGCCCGTCGCAGCCGGTCCGACATCGCCGCCGCCGCAGAGCACGTCGACGCCCACCGAACGCAGCGGCCCCGCTATCGGGCCGCCGGCCGCCCCGTAACAGACGTGCTGGCCGGTGGTGAAGACGGTGTCGGCGGCCAGCTCCAACGGGACCAGCAGCCCGGCGATGGCCCCGAAGCCGCGCTCCCGGCCCGCCAGCGCGAACGCCGTCACGAAGACCGCGCCGGCCAGCACCGCGACCAGGGTCAGCGGCAGCGGGACCCGGGAGAGCAGCACATGGGAGGCAGCCGAGAGCGTCACGACGAGCGCTGTGAAGAGCGCCGCGCGCACGAGTCTGAGCTGCGTCCCGGATATGTCCATCGCCCTGGAGTGTCGCATGCGAACCTGTAAGCGAACGCTAAAGGGGGCCCCGGCCTGTGGGAAGACCCACGGGGCCGGGTGCCGGACGAGGCGTCCGGGGGCTCAGAGCCCGGGGATGCGCCCGTTGCGGAAGAGGTCCACGAAGATCTGGTGGTCCGCCCGCGCCCGCGCCCCGTAGGAGTGGGCGAAATCGACCAGCAGCTCGCCGAAGCCCTCCTCGTCGGCCGCGACGGCCGCGTCGATCGCCCGCTCCGTCGAGTACGGCACGAGCGAGTGGCCGCTCTCGTCGTCCGCCGCCGCGTGCATCGTCGCCGTCGCCCGGCCGAGGTCGGCGACGACCGCCGCGATCTCGTCGGGCTCGTCGATGTCGGACCAGTCCAGGTCCACCGCGTACGGCGAGACCTCGGCGACCAGCTGGCCGGCCCCGTCCAGCTCGGTCCAGCCCAGCCACGGGTCGGCGTGCGCCTGGAGGGCGCGCTGCGAGATCACCGTGCGGTGCCCCTCGTGCTGGAAGTACCCCCGCACCGCCGGATCCGTGATGTGCCGCGAGACGGCCGGGGTCTGCGCCTGCTTGAGGTAGATCACCACATCGTTCTCCAGGGCGTCGCTGTTGCCCTCCAGAAGGATGTTGTACGAGGGCAGGCCGGCCGAGCCGATACCGATCCCGCGCCGCCCCACGACGTCCTTGACCCGGTAGGAGTCCGGGCGGGTCAGACTGGACTCCGGCAGCGTCTCCAGGTAGCCGTCGAAGGCGGCGAGCACCTTGTAGCGCGTGGCCGCGTCCAGGTCGATCGCGCCGCCGCCCTCCGTGAACCGGCGCTCGTACTCCCGGATCTCGGTCATCGAGTCCAGCAGCGAGAACCGGGTCAGCGAACGGGCGGCGCGCAGGGCGCCCAGCAGCGGGCCCTCGGCGGTGTCCAGCGTGAACGGCGGCACCTCGGTGCTCTTCGCGCCCGTCGCCAGCGCGTGGATCCGCTCCCGGTAGGCCGCCGCGTACACCCGGACCAGGTCGCTGATCTGCTCGTCGCCCAGCGCCTTCGCGTACCCGATCAGGGCGACCGAGGCGGCGAAGCGCTTGAGGTCCCAGGTGAAGGGGCCGACGTAGGCCTCGTCGAAGTCGTTCACATTGAAGATCAGCCGGCCGTTGGCGTCCATGTAGGTGCCGAAGTTCTCCGCGTGCAGATCGCCGTGGATCCACACTCGGCCGGTGCGCTCGTCCAGATACGGACCGCCGTGCCGCTCGCGCGCCAGGTCGTGGTAGAAGAGGCAGGCCGTGCCCCGGTAGAACGCGAAGGCGGAGCCGGCCATCTTGCGGAACTTCACCCGGAAGGCGGCCGGGTCGGCCGCCAGCAGCTCCCCGAACGCCGTGTCGAAGACCTCAAGGATCTGCTCCCCGCGCGACGCTGCGCCGGTCTGCGTGTCCGACATCTCTGGGTGCCTCCTGGTACCGGGCCTGCATGACGAAGTACATGACAAAAGGGACGGGTGTCCCCGCCCTTCCAACGCGCGACCGTATCGCGGAGTGCCCGTCACTCGTGACCCGGGAGACGTAGACTTCCACGCTGTCCCCCCAGCCCGTCATCCCGTGTTCCCCCGGAGGCACAGCGCCGTGACCAAGCCGCCTTTCACGCACCTTCACGTCCACACCCAGTACTCGCTGCTGGACGGTGCCGCGCGGCTCAAGGACATGTTCGAGGCGTGCAACGAGATGGGCATGTCCCATATCGCCATGACCGACCACGGCAACCTGCACGGGGCGTACGACTTCTTCCACTCCGCGAAGAAGGCGGGTGTGACGCCGATCATCGGCATCGAGGCGTACGTCGCGCCCGAGTCGCGCAAGCACAAGCGCAAGATCCTCTGGGGCCAGCCGCACCAGAAGCGCGACGACATCTCCGGTTCCGGCGGTTACACCCACAAGACGATCTGGGCGGCGAACAACACCGGGCTGCACAACCTCTTCAAGCTCTCCTCCGACGCCTACGCCGAGGGCTGGCTCCAGAAGTGGCCGCGCATGGACAAGGAGACCATCGCGCAGTGGTCCGAGGGCCTGATCGCCTCCACCGGCTGCCCCTCCGGCGAGGTGCAGACCCGGCTGCGGCTCGGCCAGTTCGACGAGGCCGTCCAGGCCGCCTCCGACTACAAGGACATCTTCGGCCAGGACCGGTACTTCCTGGAGCTGATGGACCACGGCATCGAGATCGAGCGCCGGGTCCGCGACGGGCTGCTGGAGATCGGCAAGAAGCTGAACATCCCGCCGCTGGTGACGAACGACTCGCACTACACCTACGCCAGCGAGGCGACCGCACACGACGCGCTGCTCTGCATCCAGACCGGCAAGAACCTCTCCGACCCCGACCGCTTCCGCTTCGACGGCACCGGCTACTACCTCAAGACGACGGACGAGATGTACGCCGTCGACTCCTCGGACGCCTGGCAGCAGGGGTGCGCCAACACCCTGCTGGTCGCGGAGCAGATCGACACCACCGGAATGTTCGAGAAGCGCGACCTGATGCCGAAGTTCGAGATCCCGGAGGGCTTCACCGAGGTCACCTGGTTCCAGGAGGAGGTCCGGGTGGGCATGGCCCGCCGCTACCCGGGCGGAGTCCCCGAGGACCGGCAGAAGCAGGTCGAGTACGAGATGGACATCATCATCCAGATGGGGTTCCCGGGGTACTTCCTCGTCGTCGCCGACTTCATCATGTGGGCCAAGAACAACGGCATCGCGGTCGGCCCCGGCCGAGGCTCCGCGGCCGGTTCGATCGTGGCGTACGCCATGGGCATCACCGACCTCGACCCGATCCAGCACGGGCTGATCTTCGAGCGCTTCCTCAACCCGGAGCGCGTCTCCATGCCCGACGTCGACATCGACTTCGACGAACGCCGGCGCGTGGAGGTCATCCGGTACGTCACCGAGAAGTACGGCGCCGACAAGGTCGCCATGATCGGCACCTACGGCAAGATCAAGGCCAAGAACGCCATCAAGGACTCCGCCCGCGTCCTCGGCTACCCGTACGCGATGGGCGACCGGCTCACCAAGGCCATGCCCGCCGACGTCCTCGGCAAGGGCATCGACCTCAGCGGCATCACCGACCCCAAGCACCCGCGCTACAGCGAGGCGGGCGAGATCCGGGGGATGTACGAGAACGAGCCGGACGTCCAGAAGGTCATCGACACCGCGAAGGGCGTCGAGGGCCTGGTCCGGCAGATGGGCGTGCACGCCGCCGGCGTGATCATGTCCAGCGAACCGATCGTCGACCACGCCCCGGTCTGGGTGCGGCACACCGACGGCGTCACCATCACGCAGTGGGACTACCCGCAGTGCGAGTCGCTCGGCCTGCTGAAGATGGACTTCCTCGGGCTGCGCAACCTGACGATCATGGACGACGCCATCAAGATGGTGAAGGCCAACAAGGGCATCGACCTGGAGATGCTCGCCCTGCCGCTGGACGATCCCAAGACCTACGAACTGCTCTGCCGCGGCGACACGCTCGGGGTGTTCCAGTTCGACGGCGGGCCGATGCGCTCCCTGCTCCGCCAGATGCAGCCCGACAACTTCGAGGACATCTCCGCCGTCTCGGCCCTCTACCGGCCGGGCCCGATGGGCATGAACTCGCACACGAACTACGCCGAGCGCAAGAACGGCCGCCAGGAGATCACCCCGATCCACCCGGAGCTGGAGGAGCCCCTCAAGGAGGTCCTCGGCCTCACCTACGGCCTGATCGTGTACCAGGAGCAGGTGCAGAAGGCCGCCCAGATCGTCGCCGGCTACTCGCTCGGCGAGGCCGACATCCTGCGCCGCGTGATGGGCAAGAAGAAGCCCGAGGAGCTGGCGAAGAACTTCGTCCTCTTCGAGGCGGGCGCCAAGAAGAACGGCTTCTCGGACGAGGCGATCAAGGCGCTCTGGGACGTGCTGGTGCCGTTCGCCGGCTACGCCTTCAACAAGGCGCACTCCTCCGCGTACGGGCTGGTCACCTACTGGACCGCGTACCTCAAGGCGAACTACCCCGCCGAGTACATGGCGGCGCTGCTCACCTCGGTCAAGGACGACAAGGACAAGTCCGCGGTCTACCTCAACGAGTGCCGGCGCATGGGCATCAAGGTGCTCCCCCCGAACGTCAACGAGTCGGAGTCCAACTTCGCCGCCCAGGGTGACGACGTCATCCTCTTCGGGCTGACGGCCGTCCGGAACGTCGGCCAGAACGTCGTGGACTCGATCATCCGGTGCCGCAAGGCGAAGGGGAAGTACAGCACCTTCCCGGACTTCCTGGACAAGGTCGAGGCGGTCGTCTGCAACAAGCGGACCGTGGAATCGCTCATCAAGGCCGGCGCCTTCGACGAGATGGGCCACACCCGCAAGGGCCTCGTCGCCCACCACGAGTCCATGATCGACAACGTGGTGCAGGTCAAGCGCAAGGAGGCCGAGGGGCAGTTCGACCTCTTCGGTGGTGGCGACGAGGGCAGCGACGAGCCGGCCTTCGGGCTCGACGTGGAGTTCTCCGACATCGAGTGGGAGAAGTCCTACCTGCTGGCCCAGGAGCGCGAGATGCTCGGGCTCTACGTCTCCGACCACCCGCTCTTCGGCATCGAGCACGTCCTGAGCGACAAGTCGGACGCGGCGATCTCCCAGCTCACTGGCGGCGAGCACGGCGACGGCGCGATCGTCACCATCGGCGGCATCATCTCCGGCCTCCAGCGCAAGATGACCAAGCAGGGCAACGCCTGGGCCATCGCCACCGTCGAGGACCTGGCCGGCTCGATCGAGTGCATGTTCTTCCCCGCCACCTACCAGTTGGTCTCCACCCAGCTCGTCGAGGACACCGTCGTCTTCGTCAAGGGCCGGCTCGACAAGCGCGAGGACGTCCCCCGGCTCGTCGCCATGGAGATGCAGGTCCCGGACCTGTCCTCGGCGGGGACCAACGCGCCGGTCGTCCTGACCATCCCCACGGTCAAGATCACCCCGCCCATGGTCAGCCGCCTCGGCGAGGTGCTCAGCAACCACCGGGGCAACACCGAGGTCCGGATCAAGCTCCAGGGCCCCCGCAAGACCACGGTGCTCCGGCTCGACCGCCACCGGGTGCAGCCCGATCCGGCGCTCTTCGGCGACCTGAAGGTGCTCCTCGGCCCGTCCTGCCTGGCCGGCTGAGCCGCCGCCCGCACCCGCACGCACGAGAGGGGCGCCCCGCGACAGCGGGTGCGCCCCTCTCGGCTACCGGCCTGTGGCCGTACCGGAGAAGTCCGGTCAGTTGTGGCCGAAGCGCCGCTGATGCTTACGCGCAACATCGGCAGGGCTGCCCTGGGCCTGTGCCTGGGCCTGGTTCTGCGACTCGAAGGAGCTGGAACGCGCGTCCTGCGCGCCCCGCTCCGACTCGGACGCGCGAACCTGCTGTCCGCCCTGCTTGCGGTTCTTGTTCTTGGCCATGGTGTTCCTCCTGTGGGGACTCTCGGGGCCAGGACCGCTGTCAGATTCACATAATCGGATATACATCGCATGTTGGATCATTACCGTGCGTAGTGAGGGGGTATCATGCGCCCTTTTCGCGATCCGCCACGCCGATGATCCAGTTCCGGCCGTTAACCTCCGCGTGGTCGGGCAGACTCGAAGGAAACCCTGAGTGAGCGGCCCGCCCCTTCCCCCACGAGGCGGATCCGCCGGGTCCGTTCCCGAATTCCTGGAAGAGGGTGGAACGCGTGGACCGTTGCGTCGTCCTGGTGGACGCCGGCTACCTGCTGGGCGCGGCCGCGAGCCTGCTGGCCGGGGAGCCCGCCCGTTCCCGCATCACGGTTGACCACGCCGCCCTGATCCAGGGGCTGCGCGAGCGGGCCGAGGCCGACACCGCCCAGCCGCTCCTGCGGATCTACTGGTTCGACGGCGCCCCCGACCGCGTACCCCAGCCCGAGCACCGCAGACTGCGCGTCATGCCGCGCGTGACCGTACGGCTGGGCGCCCTCACCCGCAGCGACGGGCGGTGGGCGCAGAAGGGCGTCGACGCGGCCATGCACGCCGAGCTGACCGAACTGGCCCGGAACCGGGCCTGCTCCGACGTCGTCCTGGTCACCGGCGACGGCGACCTGCTGCCCGGACTGATGTCCGCCAAGGAGCACGGCGTCGCCGTCCACCTCTGGGCCGTCCAGGCCGCCGACGGCGACTACAACCAGTCCGAGGACCTGGTCGCCGAGGCCGACGAACGCCGCGTCCTGGACCGTGCCTGGATCACCCGGGCCGTCCGCGCCAAGGAGACCGGCGGCGGCTGCGCGCCCCCGCCCGTGCCGCGCCCCGAGATCGCCGCGATCCTCTCCGCCCCGCTGCCCGAGGCCGCCCTCGCCGCCTCCGCCGAACGGGCCTCCGAGGCCCGGGCCGAGGCCGCCGCCCCCGGCGGGCGCACCACCCCGGCCGACACCGCCCCGGCCCCGGCCCCGCAGGCCCACGGCGGCCGGGGCGTCCCCACCCCCAAGGACCTCGCCGGCACCCTGCGCGGCCCGGCCCCCCAGCCCGCCGCCCCGCACCCCGTCGCCGCCCCGTCCGGAGCCACCCTGCGGTGGTCCTCCGACCGGGGCTGGGTGGAGCGCGGCGGCCCGGTCGGCGAGCCGCCCGAGACCGCGTCCCTGCCCACGCTCGCGCAGCTCACCAGCGCCGAGCAGCGCTGGGCGGACCGCGAGGAGGACATCACCACGGTCGGCGGCGACCCCTTCGAGGTGGGCCAGGTCTTCGCCCGCCGCTGGATGGAACGGCTGCCCGAAGCCGTCCACATCGCGAAGCTGTCGGCCCTCTACCCGCGCATCCCGCACCGCATCGACGGCGAACTGCTCCGGTACGCCGCCCGCTTCGGACTCCTCGCCCACAAGGACGACCAGATCGACGAGCACGACCGCTACGCGATCCGGGCCGGATTCTGGCGCGAGATCGACATCACCACCGAACCGGAGCACGCCCCCGCGGGCGAGCGGCAGGCCCCGGCCGCCGAACGGCACCCGGGCGCCGGGCAGCCGGAGCGCGCGGTGTCCTCCGGCGACTGAGCGTGCCGGCGAGCCCGCGCCCGGGTCCGGCGGGGCTCGTCCGGACGCTTCGGGACCGCATCGGTATCCGCACCGCTCAACCCCGTCCGCGTCCCGTGCGTCGATGTCCGACCGGTGCGGCCCCGGGCGTCGTGCGGCGCTCCCGACCCCGTACCCTCGTACCTCGTGAGTACGGGCACAGCACAGGCGCAGACGGCGGACGGCACCGTGTGCGCGGTGCGGGATCTGGTCAAGACCTACCCCGCGGCCCGGGGCCGGCGCGGGACGCCCGCCACCCCCGAGGTACGGGCGACCGACGGCATCAGCCTGGACGTCCGGCGCGGTGAGATCTTCGGACTGCTCGGCCCCAACGGCGCCGGGAAGTCCACCCTCGTCCGCCAGCTCACCGGACTCATGCGGCCCGACGCGGGCTCCATCCACGTCCTCGGCCACGATCTGGTGCGCCACCCCGACCGGGCCGCCCGGCTCATCGGCTACCTCGGCCAGGAGTCGACCGCGCTCGACGAGCTGACGGTCGGGCTCGCCGCCGAGACCACCGGCCGGCTCCGCGGACTGCCCGTGCGCGAGGCCCGCGCCGAACGCGACGCCGTCCTCGCCGAACTCGGCCTCACCGACCTCGCCGCCCGCCCGCTGAAGAAGCTCTCCGGCGGGCAGCGCAGGCTCGCGTGCGTGGCCGCCGCGCTGGTCGGGGAGCGGCCGGTGCTGATCCTCGACGAGCCGACGACCGGGATGGACCCCGTCGCCCGGCGGGCCGTCTGGGCCGCCGTCGACCGGCGGCGCGCGGAGCGCGGAGCCACGGTGGTGCTGGTCACCCACAACGTCATCGAGGCGGAGACCGTGCTCGACCGGGTCGCCGTCGTCGAACGCGGCCGGGTCATCGCCTGCGACACCCCGGCCGGGCTGAAGGAACGCGTCGCCGGGGAGGTGCGGGTGGAGCTGGTGTGGCGGGAGCGGGCGCCGCTGGACGTGCCCGAGGTCGCCGCTCTGCGGGCCTCGGCCCAGGAGTCCGGGCGGCGCTGGGTACTGCGGCTCGGACCCGACGAGGCACGGGCCGCGGTCGCCGCGGTGACCGGCGGCGCGGCCTTCGCCGCACTCGACGACTTCACCCTGGCGACCCCCAGCCTGGAGGATGTCTATCTCGCGCTCGGCGGGGGAGCGACGCAGGGACTGGTGAAGGCGTGAACGCGATCAGTGCGGTGGCCGGGGCCACCGAGACCTCAGGGGCGAACGGGGCGGGCCCCGTGCCCGGAGCCGGGCCCGCGCCGCTGGCGCCCCGGGCCCGGCTGTTCCCCTCCCTCGCCGCGGTCTACCGCGCGCAGCTCAGCCGGGCCCGGGTGGCCCGGATCCCGCTGCTCTTCGTGGCGACCTTCCAGTCCGTCGGGATCATGGTCCTGATGCGCGGAGTCGTGGACGGCGGGGCCGAGGCGCGCGCGGTGGTGGCCGGATCCAGCGTCCTGGTCGTCGCCTTCGTCGCGCTGAACCTGCTCGCCCAGTACTTCGGGCAGCTGCGGGCGGCCGGCGGGCTCGACCACTACGCGACGCTGCCGGTGCCGCCCGCGGCCGTGGTGCTCGGAGCGGCCGGCGCGTACGCCTCCTTCACCGTGCCCGGCACGGTGGTGACGGCCGTGGCCGGAAGTGTGCTGTTCGGGCTGCCGATGGCCCATCTCTGGGTGCTCGTCGCCGTCGTCCCGCTCTCCGGGGCGGCGCTCTCGGGGCTCGGGGCCGCGCTCGGGCTGCTCGCCCCGCGCCAGGAACTGGCCACGCTGCTCGGCCAGCTCGGCATGTCCGCGGCGCTGCTGCTGGGCGTCCTGCCGGCCGACCGGCTGCCGGGGCCGGTGGGCTGGGCCCGGGACCTGCTGCCCTCCACGTACGGGGTCGAGGCGCTCTCCCGCTCGTTCGACGCCCGGCCCGACTGGGCGGTCGTCGCCCTCGACCTCGGGGTCTGTGCGGCCGTGGGCGTCCTCTCGCTGGCCGTGGCGGCCTGGGCGTACCGCAGGGCGTCGGTCCGGTGAGGCGGCGGACAGGGGCGCCTGGCACGATGGCACGGTGACCGCACCTCTGACGCCGCCGCACCAGCCCTCGCCCCACGACCCGTGGCAGAAGCCGCCGGAAGGGGACGGCCGTACGGGGTCCCATCCCTGGGCCCCGGCCACCGACGACGACGGGGCGCTCCGTACCGATCTGCGGCGCGCGGCGGTCGTCGCGGGCATCGTGACCGTCGCCGGGATCCTCCTCGGACTGCTCTGGCTCTGGCTGGCGCCGCGCGTTCCGCTGGTCTCCGACGACAGCGCGGTCTTCCTCAGCGACAGCGAGGGCGAGGAGGCGATCGGGGCCGACGGCACGTTCGCGCTGCTGGGCCTGGCCTTCGGGGCGGTCTCCGCGGGGCTCGTCTTCTGGTTCCACCGGCGCGGCGGGATCCCGCTCGTCGCCGGGCTCGCCGTGGGCGGGGTGCTCGGGTCGCTGCTGGCCTGGCAGCTCGGTACGCGGCTCGGGCCGACGGACGACGTGGTCGCGCACGCGCGCGAGGTCGGCAAGGGCGTGATCTTCGACGCGCCGCTGGAACTGCACGCGAAGGGGGCGCTGCTGGCGTGGTCGCTGGCGGCGATGGCGGTGCATCTGGGGCTGACGGCGTTGTTCGGGCCCCGGGATCCGGAGCCGTGGGGGGTGTACGGGGTACCGGGGGCGCCGGAGGCGCCGGTCGGGGGGCCGGAGGCGGTTGGCGGGCCCGGGGCGTCCGGGGCGCCTGTGCCGCCCGTGCCGCCTGGGGCGTCCGATGGTGGCGGGGGGTCCGGGGGCGCTGGGCCGGCTGCCGCGGGGTGAGCATGGGGCGGGGTGCGGGGGGTGCCGCTGCGCGGGGCCCTTCCCCTCCCCGCCCCTTCCCGTAACCGGGGGCGCTGCCCCCGGCCCCCGGTCCTCAAACGCCGGACGGGCTGGATCGTGCCGGGGTGGGCTCGGTTTCGCCGGGGTGGAGCCGCGAGCGTTCTACGCGCGGCCGATCGGGGCGAACGTCGCCGAGGTCAGGGTGGCCAGGTCGTCGGGGGAGAGTTCGACCTCCAGGCCGCGGCGGCCGGCGGAGACGCAGATGGTGGAGTGGGCGCGGGCGCAGGCGTCGAGGACGGTCGGGAGGCGTTTGCGCTGGCCCAGGGGGGAGATGCCGCCGCGGACGTAGCCGGTGGTGCGTTCGGCGGCGGCGGGGTCGGCCATGGTGGCGCGCTTGCCGCCGACGGCGGAGGCGAGGGCCTTCAGGTCGAGGGAGCCGGCCACGGGGACGACGGCGACGGTCAGCCGGCCGTCGACGTCGGCGACGAGGGTCTTGAAGACGCGGTCGGGGGAGACCCCGAGGGCCTCGGCGGCCTCCTCGCCGTAGGAGGCGGACGCCGGGTCGTGCTCGTACGCGTGCACGGTGAAGGCGGTGCCCGCGGCGGTCAGCGCCACCGTGGCGGGGGTGCCGCCGGACTGGGTCTGCTTCTTCGGCTTCTTCGCCACGGGACGGAGGCTCCGGTCGCTCAGTTGGGGTGGGTCGGGGCGCGGGTCAGGTCCACCGCGGGCAGCGAGGGAAGGTGCCGGATGACGGCGGTCTCGGAGCGCAGCAGGGACAGCTCCTCGCGCAGCCGGGTCGCGGTGTCCGGGGCCTGGAGGAGCCGCTGCTTCGCGGGGATGTCCAGGACCGCGGCGGCGGCGACCAGGTACGAGACGACGGACGGCTCGTCGGGGAGGTCCGCCCCCGTGGTCAGGGAACGCTCGTTCGCGCCCGCCAGCCGCTTCTGGTAGCCCCGGAAGGCCCGCAGGACACCGTCGGCGAGCGCGTCCGCGCCCTCGCCCGGGTCCTCCTCCAGCTCTTCGAGCTCCGCCGTGAGGTACGGGCCGCTCGCGTCCACGGAGAGCAGCCGCACCCGGCTGGTGCCGGTCGCCAGCACCTCGAAGCTGCCGTCCGAGCGCTCCCGGATCTTCGCCGCGTCGGCGACGCAGCCGACCCGGTGGAAGCTCTGGACCGGATCGGGGCCGAAACCGTCGGCCGGGCCGCGTTCGGCCGGGAGCGTCACGGCGTCCGGCATGCCGGCCCCCGTCGGGGCGGTCTCGCGGCCGTCGCGGATGGCGACCACGGCGAAACGGCGCGGTTCGTCCTCGTCGGTCTTCAGCAGCTCGCGCATCATGGCGCGATAACGCTCCTCGAAGACGTTCAGCGGCAGCACGAGGCCCGGGAACAGCACCGCGTTCAGCGGGAACAGGGGCAGGCGAGCGGTGGTCACAGCGGTCAAGCGTAATGGCCGCGCGGCCGGCCCCGGTCGCCGGACGGCCTCCTGGCCGCCGCCCGCCGCCGCGCCGTGTCCCGCGCGTCGAGGAACACCCCCAGCGGATCGGCCGAGACGGTCGCCCACGGGAACGACGACGCATGCGGCCCGATCCGCTCGAACTGCTCCCGCGCCTCGGCCCAGCGACCCCGCGCGACCAGCACGTACGCCAGCAGATTGCGGACCTCGGCGGGCCACGGGTCGCCCGGCGCGAAGGACGCGGACAGCGCGATCGCCAGATCGCAGGCGGCATCGGTCCGGTCCAGCTGCACCGAGGTCGTCGAGGCGCCCGGGGCGTCGGCCAGCAGGGCGAAGGCGGCCCGCAGCGGCAGGGCCTGCACCAGGGAGTTGGGCAGCGCGTCCTCGGCCGCCCGCTCCGCGAAGTCGAAGCACTCGCGGTGCGAGCCGTACCAGGCGGCGGAGAGGTACTGGAGGGCCGCGACATGGCAGCCGTAGTGGTGGGTGGAGCGCTGTACGGCCTGTTCCCACAGCGCCTCGAACGTGGTGTGCGTGGCCCGGGTCCCCCGGGCGTGGTCCAGCGCCAGCCGCCAGGGCACCGGATCGCGCGGATCGCCCTGCGTCGCCGCCGTGATCACCGGCCCGACCGCGCGCAGCTGTTCGGCGCGGGCCGGCGAGTCCCAGGCCCGCTCCACGGCGAGCTGCGCCTTGACCAGGGCGGCGTCGGGATCGTGCGGGGCCGCGGCCAGCCAGGACCGCAGCCAGCCGTCCCGGTTCCTGGCGAAGGCCACCAACCGGTTGAGATAGCGGTCCCGCAGCTCCCACTCCGCCGCGTCCCGGGTGGTCGCCAGCAGTTTGGCCGCCGGTTCGTACTCCCCGAGGGCGGCGGCCACCAGGGCGGGCGACAGCCGCTCGTCGGGGGCGTCGAGCATCACCGCATGGTCCGCCGGCCAGCCGGCGGGCAGCTCCGGCACAGGCCGGATCATGCGCGCGGTGCGGAGCAGAGCACGGAGGAAAGACATGGTGCAGACCATTGAAAAGCGCTGGTCGGGACGGCGCCAGAGGGGTGCTGTGAAGCTTTGGTGCCGAGTGGGAGGGTTGCCCCGCCCATGGCCAAGAAAGAGTAAAGGAATGGGGTCGATTTTGGCTTGATCCGACCGCTTCGGGGGTGCGCGGCCGCCCGCCGGGGCAAGGCCGCGCCCCGGGGAGCGTACGGAGACGGGCCCGGCGGAGTCAGCCGCGCCGCAGGAGACGGGTGGCCCCGGCCGCGACCGTGGTGGCCAGTATCCAGCCCAGCAGGACGAGCACGGCCGCCAGCCACTGCCAGCCGCCCTCCATCCGCCAGTAGCCGTCCTGGCCGAGATTGATCACCGGCACCAGCAGGTCCAGCGCGTACAGCGACGCGTTCCACTCCGGATGCTCGTCCTGTTTGATCGCGGCCGGTTCGTACCGCGAGAAGACCAGCGCGCCCGCCGCCCACAGCACCGCCATCCACAGTGCGGCCCGCCCCGGCCGGTAGCCGTACGCCACCGTCCAGTCCTGGAGGAAGCCCCAGAGCTTCGCGGCGGGCGGCAGGGTCTCCCGGCGCCGCCGCTGCTTGGCCAGCAGCACCTCGCGGGCGTCCGAGTCCTCCCCGCTCGACCGCAGCACCGCCGCCAGCCGCTCGTACGGCTCCGGCGCGTACTCCGGGGTCGCCGCCGACACCCACTCCAGACGCCGGGCGAGCGGGAAATGGCCGTACGGCACCAGGTTCTCGTAGACGAAGCCGCCCATCGCCAGCCCGCCGGGACCCGGCCAGCTGCTCGACACGTCGATCAGCGTGACGACCTTCGCCCCGTTGAGCACCACCCGGCCGCGCGCCGGCCGCTCCGGGTTGAAGCGCAGCTCGGGGACGGCGATCCGGCGCAGCGACAGCTCCTCGCGGTCCGCCAGCCGGAACACCGCCTTGTGCAGGTCGACCGCGTCGCCGAACCGCCCGTCGTCCAGCCGCACCCCGCCCCGGCAGCGGAAGACCTGCGGGCGGGTGCCGTGCGCCGGGGTGGGGGAGGAGGAGATGCCGAACGGCGGGGTGGTGCCCGGGTTCCCCGTGTCCACGCTCACCCAGGCCTCGCTCATGTACAGCGTCCGCTCCACGCTCAGCTGCGGGGCGTTGAGCGCGCGCCGGCCCTGCGCCGCCCGCAGCCGGCTGCCCCGCAGGCTCAGCGAACCGCCCACCTTCGCCCCGCGCAGGCTCAGCTCCCCGAGCGTCTCGATCATCTCCGCCTGGAGGTCCTGGCCCACCGAGAGCCCGTCGCCCAGCAGCGCCCGCCCCTGCCGGTCCGGCCCGATGTCGATCTGGTTGAGCAGCAGATCCGTGCCGATCTGCGCGTCCGTGAGCCGGATGCCGCGCTCCACCCGGCACCGGGGCAGATGCAGATCGCCCTCGGTGCGCAGCCGCGCCGCCTCCAGCCGGGGCATCGCGCACCCCACGATCCGCAGGGTCGTGAAATGGCATTCGGGCAGCAGGACCTCCTCGTCGAACCGGCAGCCCGTCATCTCCACATACGGATCGACCCGGCCGCCGGCCAGATCCAGCCGCCCCGTGATCCGCAGCCCCCGCAGCTTCAGCGCCGCGACCCGGCCGGGCCGCGGACGCGGTCCGTTCAGCAGCAGCCGCGCCACGACCCGGGCCTCCACACTGCGCTCGACGCCCCAGCCCTGCGGGGCGAACGGATCGTCGCGCACCGTGTCGCGGGCGCGCAGGTCGTAGGTGGTCCCGGTCCGGAAGGACTGCCACATGCCCAGTTCGGCAGCGCTGAGGTCGTCCGGGAAATCCCCGTCGTGCGGTTCGGTCACCGACGCCCCTCTCGTTCGGAGCCGCCGGCCGGCGGGGGACGCGGTCCCTCCGGTTCCGGTCGGCCGTAATCCCGTTATTCCCTCTGAGTGACTGTGTGAACGCTCATAGTCAGCCGTGACGGCCTGGGCATGTATCAGCCAGTGATACGGGCGTCCGGCCGTCGGAGCCGGTCTGCGAGAATTGCGGTGTGATCTCTCGAATCGATCTGCGCGGCGATGCCCTCCCCGAGGGCGGCGCCCTGCGCGACCTGCTGCCCCGTGCCGAGTTCGACGTGGAAGCCGCCCTGGAGACGGTGCGGCCGATCTGTGACGACGTACGCCATCGGGGCTCCGCGGCAGTGATCGACTGGGGGGAGAAGTTCGACGGCGTACGGCTGGAAGCGATCAGGGTCCCCGCGGACGCGATCGCCGCCGCCCTGGACGGGCTCGACCCCGCCGTCCGCGCCGCCCTGGAGGAGTCGATCCGCCGCGCCCGCCTCGTCCACCGCGAGCAGCGCCGCACCACGCACACCACCCAGGTCGTGCCCGGCGGCACCGTCACCGAGAAGTGGGTCCCGGTCGAGCGCGTCGGGCTGTACGTGCCGGGCGGACGCTCGGTCTACCCCTCCTCCGTGGTGATGAACGTGGTGCCCGCCCAGGAGGCCGGCGTCGAGGGAGTCGCCATCGCCTCGCCGCCGCAGAAGGAGTTCGGCGGACTGCCGCACCCCACGATCCTGGCCGCCTGCGCCCTGCTCGGGGTGGACGAGGTCTATGCCGCCGGCGGCGCCCAGGCCGTCGCGATGTTCGCGTACGGCACCGAGGACTGCCTGCCCGTCAACCTCGTCACCGGACCCGGCAACATCTACGTGGCCGCCGCCAAGCGCCTCCTCAAGGGCCGCATCGGCATCGACGCCGAGGCCGGGCCGACCGAGATCGCGATCCTCGCGGACTCCACCGCCGATCCGGTGCACGTCGCCGCCGACCTGATCAGCCAGGCCGAGCACGATCCGATGGCCGCCGCCGTCCTGGTCACCGACTCCGAGGAGCTGGCCGCCGCCACCGAGGCCGAGCTGGTCCCGCAGGTCGCCGCGACCAAGCACGTCGCCGACCGCATCGAGCCCGCCCTGGCCGGCCGCCAGTCGGCGATCGTCCTCGTCAACGACCTGGAGGACGGTCTCAAGGTCGTCGATGCGTACGCCGCCGAGCACCTGGAGATCCAGACGGAGAACGCCGCGGCCGTCGCCGACCGCGTCCGCAACGCCGGAGCGGTCTTCGTCGGCCCCTGGTCGCCCGTCTCGCTCGGCGACTACTGCGCCGGCTCCAACCACGTCCTGCCCACCGGCGGCTGCGCCTGCCACTCCTCGGGCCTGTCCGTGCAGTCCTTCCTGCGCGGCATCCACATCGTCGACTACACGCGCGACGCCCTGGCCGAGGTCACCCACCATGTGGTGACCCTCGCCGAGGCGGAGGACCTCCCCGCCCACGGCGCCGCGCTCAAGGCCAGGTTCGGGTGGAAGGTTCCCCAGCAGTGACGAACAGCAACGCCGGCGGTCCCACGGCCAATCCCTGGGACGCCCTGCCCCTGCGCGACGAACTGCGCGGCCAGTCCCCGTACGGAGCGCCCCAGCTCGACGTCCCCGTACGGCTGAACACCAACGAGAACCCGTACCCGCTCCCCGACGCCCTCGTCGACCGGATCGCCGAACGGGTCCGCGAGGCCGCCCGCGACCTCAACCGCTACCCCGACCGCAACGCCGTCGAGCTCCGCACCGAGCTGGCCCGTTACCTCACCCGCACCGCCGGCCACGAGGTCGGCGCCGCCAACGTCTGGGCGGCCAACGGCTCCAACGAGGTCCTCCAGCAACTGCTGCAGACCTTCGGCGGACCCGGACGCACCGCGATCGGCTTCGAGCCCTCGTACTCGATGCACGCCCTGATCGCCCGGGGCACCGGCACCGGCTGGATCTCCGGACCGCGCAACGAGGACTTCACCATCGACGTGGACGCCGCCCGCGCGGTCATCGCCGAGCGCCGCCCCGACGTCGTCTTCATCACCTCCCCCAACAACCCCACCGGCACCGCCGTCGACGCGGACACGGTCCTCGCGCTGTACGAGGCCGCGCAGGCCGCCAAGCCGTCGATGGTCGTCGTGGACGAGGCGTACGGCGAGTTCAGCCACCACCCCTCGCTGCTGCCGCTGATCGAAGGCCGCCCCCACCTGGTGCTCTCGCGCACCATGTCGAAGGCGTTCGGCGCCGCCGGGCTCCGTCTCGGCTACCTCGCCGCCGACCCCGCCGTGGTCGACGCGGTGCAGCTGGTCCGGCTGCCGTACCACCTGTCCTCCGTCACCCAGGCCACCGCGCTCGCCGCCCTGGAGCACACCGATACGCTCCTCGGGTACGTCGCGCAGCTCAAGAGCGAGCGCGACCGGATCGTCACCGAACTGCGGGCCCTCGGCTTCGACGTCACCGATTCGGACGCCAACTTCGTCCAGTTCGGCCGCTTCGCCGACAGCCACACCGCGTGGCGGCAGATCCTCGACCGGGGCGTCCTGGTCCGGGACAACGGCGTACCGGGATGGCTGCGGGTCTCCGCGGGGACCCCGGAGGAGAACGACGCGTTCCTCGACGCGGTTCGCACGCTAGACACTGAGAACGCCAAGAAGGAGCACGACGCATGAGCGCCCGCGTAGGCCGCGTGGAACGCACCACGAAGGAAACGTCGGTGCTGGTCGAGATCAACCTCGACGGCACCGGAAAGGTCGATGTCGCTACCGGGGTCGGCTTCTACGACCACATGCTCGACCAGCTCGGCCGGCACGGTCTGTTCGACCTCACGGTCAAGACCGACGGCGATCTGCACATCGACTCGCACCACACCATCGAGGACACCGCCCTCGCGCTGGGGGCCGCCTTCAAGCAGGCCCTCGGCGACAAGGTCGGCATCTACCGCTTCGGCAACTGCACCGTCCCGCTGGACGAGTCGCTCGCCCAGGTCACCGTCGACCTCTCCGGCCGCCCCTACCTGGTGCACACCGAGCCGGAGAACATGGCGCCGATGATCGGCGCCTACGACACGACGATGACCCGGCACATCCTGGAGTCCTTCGTCGCCCAGGCGCAGATCGCCCTGCACGTGCACGTCCCGTACGGACGCAACGCGCACCACATCGTCGAGTGCCAGTTCAAGGCGCTCGCCCGCGCCCTGCGCTACGCCAGCGAGCGCGACCCGCGCGCCGCCGGCATCCTCCCCTCCACGAAGGGCGCACTGTGACCGGCCTCAACACCGTCCTGATCGTGGTCGGTCTCTTCCTGGCCGGGGGCGTCTACTCCTTCGCCAAGCAGGGCATGCCCAAGGGCGTCGTCGTGCTGCTCGGGCTGGCCTCCGTGATGTGCCTGGTCGCGGGCGTCATGCGGATCCAGGGACTCTGGGACTGAGGGGCACGCACATGGACACCAAGAAGAAGGTCGTCGTCTTCGACTACGGCTTCGGCAACGTCCGCTCCGCCGAACGCGCCCTGGCGCACGTCGGCGCCGACGTCGAGATCACCCGCGACTTCGACACCGCGATGAACGCCGACGGGCTGCTCGTGCCCGGCGTCGGCGCGTTCTCCGCGTGCATGGAGGGGCTGAAGAAGGCCCGCGGCGAATGGATCATCGGCCGCAGGCTCGCCGGCGGGCGTCCCGTCATGGGCATCTGCGTGGGCATGCAGATCCTCTTCGAGCGCGGCATCGAGCACGGAGTGGAGACCGAGGGCCTGGACGAGTGGCCCGGCACCGTCGGCCCGCTCAAGGCCGACGTCGTCCCGCACATGGGGTGGAACACCGTCGAGGCCCCCGAGGGCTCCCAGCTCTTCGCCGGGCTCGACGCCGGTACGCGCTACTACTTCGTGCACTCCTACGCGGCGCACGACTGGACCCTCGAAGTCACCAACCCGCAGATCCGTGCCCCCCGGGTCACCTGGGCCACCCACGGCGAACGGTTCGTGGCGGCCGTGGAGAACGGCGCGCTGTGGGCCACCCAGTTCCACCCCGAGAAGTCCGGCGACGCCGGCGCCCAGCTGCTGACCAACTGGATCGAGACGCTGTAATGCCCAAGCTTGAACTGCTCCCCGCCGTAGACGTCCGCGACGGCCAGGCGGTCCGCCTGGTGCACGGCGAGTCCGGCTCCGAGACCTCCTACGGCTCGCCGCTGGAGGCCGCCCTGGCCTGGCAGCGCTCCGGCGCCGAGTGGCTGCACCTGGTCGACCTGGACGCCGCCTTCGGCACCGGCGACAACCGGGCGCTGATCGCCGAGGTGGCCGGCGCCATGGACATCAAGGTGGAGCTCTCCGGCGGCATCCGCGACGACGCCACGCTCGCCGCCGCCCTCGCCACCGGCTGCCGCCGCGTCAACCTCGGCACCGCCGCCCTGGAGACCCCGGAATGGGTCGCCAAGGTCATCGCCGAGCACGGCGACCAGATCGCCGTCGGCCTCGACGTGCGCGGCACCACCCTGCGCGGCCGCGGCTGGACCCGTGACGGCGGCGACCTCTACGAGACGCTGGCCCGCCTCGACTCCGAGGGCTGCGCCCGCTACGTCGTCACCGACATCGCCAAGGACGGCACGCTCCAGGGCCCCAACCTGGAGCTCCTGAAGAACGTCTGCGCCGCCACCGACAAGCCCGTCGTCGCCTCCGGCGGCGTCTCCTCCCTCGACGACCTGCGGGCCATCTCCTCGCTCGTCCCCGAGGGCGTCGAGGGCGCGATCGTCGGCAAGGCGCTGTACGCGAAGGCGTTCACCCTGGAAGAGGCGCTGGAGGCGGTCTCCGCATGACCGCGTCCGCACCCGCGCGCCGGGGAGGTGCCCGATGACCCTGGCCGTACGCGTCATCCCCTGCCTCGACGTGGACAACGGCCGCGTCGTCAAGGGCGTCAACTTCCAGAACCTGCGCGACGCCGGCGACCCCGTCGAGATGGCCAAGCTGTACGACGCCGAGGGCGCCGACGAGCTGACCTTCCTCGACATCACCGCCTCCAGCGGCGACCGGGAGACGACCTACGACGTGGTGCGCCGCACCGCCGAACAGGTCTTCATCCCGCTCACCGTCGGCGGCGGCGTCCGTACCGCCGACGACGTCGACAAGCTGCTGCGCGCAGGCGCGGACAAGGTCGGCGTCAACACGGCGGCCATCGCCCGCCCGGAGCTGATCCGGGAGATCGCCGAGCGCTTCGGCCGCCAGGTCCTGGTGCTCTCCGTGGACGCCCGGCGCACCCCCGCCGGCACCTTCGAGGTCACCACGCACGGCGGGCGCCGGGGCACCGGCATCGACGCCGTCGAATGGGCGCACCGGGCCGCCGAACTGGGCGCGGGCGAGATCCTGCTCAACTCCATGGACGCCGACGGCACCAAGGACGGCTACGACACCGAGATGATCGCCGCCGTCCGCGCGCACGTGACCGTTCCCGTCATCGCCTCCGGCGGCGCGGGCCGGCTCGCGGACTTCGCGCCGGCCGTCGACGCCGGGGCCGACGCGGTGCTCGCCGCGTCCGTCTTCCACTTCGGCGATCTGCGGATCTCCGAGGTGAAGGGCGCCCTCGGAGAGGCCGGACACCCGGTCCGCTGAACCACCGCCCGGCCGGGTGCCGGGTGACGGGGCCGTACCGCTCAAGGGCGGTGCGGCCCCGCCGTCGTGCTCCGGGACCGGACGGCGCCCCGCTGTGCACGCGCACAGCCGGACGCCGTCCTTCCTGGGAGCGCGCACCGCAAGCCGGGACGCGGGGAACGGCGGCGGACGCATGCCTTCCGGCCCTGTTTACGCGGAAGTAACGTGCCGGACGTGACTTCCTCGACGACCGTGCACAGTCCGCTCCGGCTGTACGGCCGCAGCGGTGAACTCGCCATCATCGACACCCTGTTGACCCGCCTTCGGTACGGCGACGGAGGGGCGCTGGTCCTCACGGCGCTCCCCGGGACCGGCCGCACCGCCCTGCTGGAGAGGGCCGCGGCCCTCCACCGCGACGGGCACACCGGCCCCGTGCTGTACGCCACCGCCGACCCCGCCGAGCGGCGGCTGCCGTTCAGCGGACTGCACGCCCTGCTCTGCTCGGCGCCGGGCCCGCTCCCGGTGGCACCGGACCGGCTGCTGCGCGAGGGGATCACCCCCGCCGCGCTGCTCGCCCTGATGCGCGAACTCGGCGCGGACCGGCCGCTCCTGGTCTGCGTGGACGACGCCGACGCCTGGGACGCGGAGTCGTGGGCCGCGCTCGTCTTCGCGGCCCGCAGACTCGGCGCGGGGAGCCGGGCCGCCGTGCTGGCCGCCGCCGGGGAGGGGACGGGGCTCGCCGGACTGCCCGCGCTCCGGCTCGGCCCGCTCGACGACGACGCGGCGGCGGCCCTCCTGGACCGGATCACCGGCGCCGGGGGAGCAGCGGACCCGGTGGACCCGGTGGTCCGGGGCGAACTCCTGCGGGAGGCGGCCGGCAACCCCCGGCTGCTCACCGGCCTCACCGCCCGGCTCACCCCCGGCCAGCTCGCCGGCCGTACCGCGCTGCCCTGGCCCCTGCCGGGCGCCGAGGACGTCCTGGAGGCACACGCCGTCCGCCTCGACGCCCTGCCCCCGCACACCCGCACCCTGCTGCTGCTCGCCGCCGCGGCCCACGCGCACGAACCCGAGGGGACCGGGGCCGACACGGTCCTGCTGCTGCGCGCCGCCGCCGCGGCCGGGCTCGGCACCACCGCCCCGGACCTCACCCTGCGCACCCCCGCCCGCACCGCGGGCGTCCTCCAACGGGCCGGCGACCGCGTCCACTTCGGGCACCCCCTGCTGCTCCGCGCCGTCCTCCACCGTGCCCCGCCCCGGCAGCTCCGCGCGGCACACGGCCTCCTCGCCGCCCTGCTGACACCCCCGGCCCGGACGGACCGGCGGACCACGAAACGCGCGAAGACCGTCGCCGCCCCGGTGTCGGGCGGCTTCGGCCCGTCGGCCTCGGCGCGGGACGGCCTTGGCCTTCCCGCGTCGGCTCGCGACGGTTTCGCCCCGCCCGCCCCGGCGCCCGGAGCCCCTGCCCCGTCCGTCCCCGGGCGCCCCGTCGCCGGGGCCGCGGCGCTGCCCGCGCTCGTGCAGTGGGCCTGTGCCGCCGACGGGCCCGACGACCGGCTGGCCGACGCGCTGGAGGCCTCGGCCACGGCGCCGCGCCCTCCGGGCGAACGGGCGGCGGCGCTGGCCCGCGCCGCGCGGTTGACCACCGACGAGACGGTACGGGCCGGGCGGTTCGCCGCGGCCGCCGAACAGACCCGGCTCGCCGGGGACGCCGGACGGGCCCGCGCGCTGCTGGCCCGGGTGGGGGCCCGGACCCCGCACGGCCGCGCCCATCTCGTACGGGGGCTGCTCGCCCTGGGCGACGGGCCCGCCGCCGACGCCCATCAGGTGCTGCTCACCGCGGCGGACCTGCTCGCCCCGGCCGATCCGGGACGCGCCCTGGAGGCCCGGCTGGCCGCCGCGGAGGCCGCCTGGGCGATGGGGGACGCGCTCGCGTACCTGGACGCGCTGAGCCGTGCCCCGGTCGCCGCCGATCCCGCGCTCGTCCCCTACCGCGACGGTGTCCGCGCCCTGCTGCGGGGCCATCTCGCCGAGGGGCGCGGCCTGCTGCGGCGCTGTCTGGAGGACTCCGGCGGGACGGGGGACCCGGTGGCGCTGCTGCGGGGCGCGGTCTCGGCCCTGGTGCTGGGCGATCTGGAGGCCGCCTGCCGCTGCGGGACCAGGGCGCTCGCCGCCGTACGGGCCACCGGCACGGAGGCGCTGCTGCCGCAGGCGCTGGAGCATCTGGCCTATGCGGAGCTGCGGGCCGGCCGGCACGCCCGCGCCCGTGCCCACGCGCGGGAGGGACTGCGCGCCGCCGCCCGCACCGGGCAGCCGAACGCCGCCTCCCATCTGCACGCCGTCCTCGCCCTGGCCGCGTCCGTGGAGAGCGGTCCCGAGGAGTGCGCCGGCCACGCCGAGGCGGCGCTCGCGGGTGCCGGGCCGCACGGTCTCGCCCAGGCCGCCACCCTCGCCACCTGGGCACTGGCCCGCGCCGAACTGGCGGCCGGACGCTGCGGCGAGGCCGCGGCCCGACTGGACCCCCTCGTCCGCCCCGGCCCCCGGCGCGGCCACTTCGCGACCCGGATGCTGGCCGTGCCCTGCTATGTGGAGGCGTCCGTGCTGGCCGGCCGGGCGGACCGGGAGAGGGGAGGCGGCCCGGTCGCCGAGGCCGTGACGGAGTTCGCCGTCTGGGCGACCCGGACCACCGACCCCCAGGTTCCCGCCCAACTGGCCCGCTGCCGCGCCCTGCTGGCCGCGCCCGGGGACGCGGCCGGGCGGTACGGGGAGGCGCTGGCCCATCACGACCGGGCGGGCGGCGACTTCGAACGCGCCCGGACACAGCTGCTGTTCGGGGCGTGGCTGCGCCGGCGGCGCCGTACCCGGGAGGCCAGGGAGCCGCTGCGGGACGCCCTGGTCGGGTTCGAGCGGTGCGGTGCGCGGGCCTGGACCGACCGGACGCGCGGTGAACTGCGGGCGGCCGGTGAGGCGGCCCAGGCCCCGGCCGCGCACGGCGGCCCCGATCCGCTGACCGCGCTCACCCCGCAGCAGGCGCGGATCGCGCGCTGTGTGGCCGAGGGGGCGACCAACCGCGAGGTGGCGCTCCGGCTCTCGGTGAGCACCCGGACCGTCGACCACCACCTGCGCAATGTCTTCGCCGCCCTGGGGGTGCGCTCGCGGACCGAACTCGCCCGGGTGCTGGGTCACTGAGGGCCGCACCGGCCCCGCGGAACGGCCGTGTGGCGCGGAGGTTGCAGGACCGTGATGAGAAGGAGGCCGCAGACCCCTAGGTACCGACCGGCCGGTATGCCATATTGCGGACGTCAGGATGATTCGGTGTGCTCATGCCCAACGCCGGGCTGGGCGAACCGGAGCCGGCCGTTTCCGAGCCGGCCGATCCCGGTGGAGGCCGCCATGCCGCAGGTCGTACATTCACGGGTCAGGGCGCTGCACGGGCCGCCCCCCGTCGCGCCGATACCGCGCCGCTTCCGTTCGCTGGCCGACCGCGAGGCCGTCGCCGTACTGCACCGGGCCGCCCGGGTGCTGGTGGAGGCGCTGCCGGAGCTGACGGACCGGCTCGTCGAGGCGCTGCGCGAGCGGGAACCCGCCTACCGGTCGGCGATCGAGGCCGACGCCGCGGAGATCTGGCAGGAGGTGCACCACTCGCTGCGCCACAACGTCGCCTCGCTCATCCAGCCCCGCGAGTTCCGGGAGGCCGCCCACCGCACCTCCCGGCGGATCGGGGAGGTCCGGGCCGAACAGGGCCTGCCGCTCGACGCCGTCCTGCACGCCTTCCGGCTGGGCGGGGCGATGGTCTGGCAGGACCTCGTCGACGAGACCGGGCGCCGGCACCCCGAGGACGTCCGGCTCCTGGTCCATGTCGCCGCCGACGTCTGGAACTTCGTGGACGAGCACTGCGCGGTCGTCGCGGACGCCTACCGCCGCACCGAACGCCGGCTCGTCTGGCGGCGCGAGAACCGGCAGCGCCTGATGACGGCCGCGCTGCTGGACGGCACCGCCCAGATCGCCGAACTCCCGGACGCCGCCGCGATGCTGGGCCTCCCGGAACGCGGCCGGTACGCCGTGCTCGCGGTCGCCGCCGCCCGCCGCGCCCCGCACGGCACCGCGCGTCCGCCGCTCGCCCTGCCCGCCGGGACCGACGCGCTCTGGCACCCCGGTCCCGAGGCCGAGTTCGCGATCCTGCCGCTGGCCCGCCCCGAGGATCCGGAGCCCGCCGCGACCGGGACGGAGAACGCGGCTCCCGGCGCGCCCCGCGACGCCGCCGACGCCGAACTCGCCGCGCTGGCGGCCGGATTGTCGGCGCCGGCCGGGGCCCGGGTCGGCGTCGGCTCCGTCGTCGAGGGGCTGGCGGCGCTCGGGGAGGCCCGGCGGCTCGCCGAGACCGCGCTGCGGGCCTGCCCGGCCGGCGGCGGGGTGGTCCTCCTCGACGAGCATCTGCCCGCCGCCCTGGTCGTCTCCTCGCCGGACCTCGGCTCGGCGCTCGCCGCCCGGGTGCTGGGGCCGCTGGACCGGCTGGACCCGGCCGACCGAGAGGTGCTCATCGAGACGCTGACCGCCTGGCTCGACTCGGACGGCTCCGCCCAGCGGGCGGGCGCCCGCCTCTACTGCCACCGCAACACCGTCCTCAACCGCCTCCGCCGCTTCGAACAGCTCACCGGCCGCTGCCTCACCCGCCCCTCGGACGCCGTGGAGGTCTCCCTCGCCCTGGCCGCCCGCCGCCTGCTGACCGTGTAACGGCACACGCCGGTCCCGGCCGAGGGGGCGCGGGGCGGGGCCGCCGGTGCCGCGAGCGGCCGTGCGGCCCGGCACCGCCCGGCCTCCTGTGTCCGCGCACAGTCCCGCCCGGCACCGGCTGTACGCGCGCAGCGCACCCGCGCCCGTCGCTGTACGCGGGTCCCGGCGGCTGGTGCCGTGTCCGGCATGCCCCTCGTGCTCCCGGCGTCGCCGCCGCCTCCGCTGTTCCGTGCCCGTCCCGAGTCCCGCGTCGTACCCGGCCCGGGGGAGCGCCGGTGAGCGGCGGGTTCGACGCCCGTTCGCTGGCCGTGGTCGTCTTCCTCGGGTTCGTCGCCGTGTCGCTGCTGCTGTGCGGGCTGGCGGCGGCGGACCAGGACGATCCGGAGCACTTCTACGCGGGCGGCGGTGCGGCGCTGGGGCCGGCCGGGAGCGGGCTGGCCATCGCCGGTGACTACCTCTCGGCCGCCACCCTGCTCTCGACCACCGGGTCCGTCGCGCTGGCCGGTTTCGACGGAGTCCTCTTCGCCGTCGCCACGGTCGCCTCCCTGGTGCTCGTGATGCGGGTCCTGGCCGAACCGCTGCGCCGCGCGGGCGTGTTCACGCTGGGCGACTTCCTCGCGGAACGGCTGGGCGATCCGGCCGTGCGCCGGGCGCTGGGCGTCACCGTGCTGGTCGTGCTGGCCCCGCTGCTGCTGGTGCAGCTCACCACGGCGGGGCGGGTGATGGCCGCCGTGTTCGGACTGCCCGAGGGCGCGGTCACCGCGTGCACGGTGGCGGGCGGCGCGCTGATGGTCTGCTACTCCGCCGTCGGCGGGATGCGCGGCACCGGGCACATCCAGATCCTCAAGGTCGTCGTGGTGCTGCCCGCGGTCGCCCTCCTCGCGGGGCTGGTGCTCGCCCGCTACGGCGGGAACCCGTTCGCCCTGGCCGCGGCGGCACGCGACGGCAGCGGGGCGGGCGCCGCCTATCTGCGGCCCGGTCTCCAGTTCGGCCACGGCCCGGCCGGGATCCTGGACCTGATCGGCTTCCAGCTCACCCTGGTCCTCGGCGCCGCCTGCATGCCGCACCTCATGATGCGGCTCCACCCCCTGCGCGACCGCCGGACCGCGCGCCGTGCCACGGTCTGGGCGGCCGTCCCGGTGGCCCTGCTGTGCGCCGGGGTCGTGGTGGTCGGCCTCGGCGCCTCCGCGCTGCTCGGCCACAAGACCGTGCGGGCCGCCGACCCGGCGGGCGGCACCGCGCTGCTGCTGGTGACCGGGGCCCTGGACCCGGGCGCCGCCGGCCCGCGCGACTCGCCGCTCTTCGCGTTCGTGGCCTGTGCCGTGTTCGCCACCACGCTCGCCGCCGTCGCCGGGATCACGCTGGCCGTCGCCTCGTCCCTGGCCCGCGACCTCGCCCCGCGGACCGGCTCCGGCGGCTCCGCCCGGCGGGAGATCCTGCGGGCCCGGCTCGCCGTCGTCGCGACCGGGGCGCTCGCCGTCTGGGCCTCCACCTACACCCACGACCGCAATCCGCAGGTCCTGCTCTCCCTCTCCTTCGCGGCCGCCGCCTCCGTCCTGCCGCCGGTCCTGCTGTACGCGCTGTTCCGGCCCGGGTTCGGCGCGCGCGGGGTGCGCTGGACGGTGTACGGGACGCTGCCGCTGATCGCGGTCCTCATGGTGTTCTCGCCGGCCTTCTCCGGTACGCCGGTCGCGCTCCTGCCGGCCCGCGACTTCCACTGGTTCCCGCTCCAGACCCCCGGCCTGGTGACGATCCCGGCCGGCTTCCTCCTCGCCCACCTCGGCTCGCGCACCGGCCGGCGGACGCGGCGGCGCGCGGCGCACGCCACGGCGGGGGAGGCCCCTCGGAGTCGTACAACTTTTCTTGCGCAATAGATATTGCGCAACTTTTCTTTCCTATCTACCGTGGGGGCATGACACGCAAGGAATCACGGCGGATCTCCGACCTCGGCACGCTCAAGGCGCTCGGGCACCCGCTGCGGATGAAGCTCTACCGGGCCCTCTACGTCGCCCGGCAGGCCACCGCCTCCCAGCTCGCCGAGCAGGTCGACGAGGCGGTCTCGCTCGTCAGCTACCACCTGCGCAAGCTCGCCGACCACGGGCTGATCGAGGAGGCCGAGCGCGAGGGCGCGGACGGCCGCGAGCGCTGGTGGCAGCCCGCCTCCGAGGGGCTGAGCTTCCACGACGAGGACTTCAGCGACGCGCCCGAGAAGGTCGCCACCCACGGCGCCGTCAGCCGGCTCTCCTTCGACCAGCACGCCGAGATGTACCGCGGCTACCTCGACAGCCGCCGCGCATGGAGCCCCGACTGGCGCGCGGCCTCCTTCGCCTCGGAGTACCTGGCCCGGCTCACCGCCGAAGAGCTCGCCTCCCTCGAACGCGAGCTGAACACCACCATCAAGCGGTACGAGGCCGAGGGCCGCGCCCGCGAGGAGGCCGGGGACACGGAAGGCCGCGAGAACGTCGCGCTGCACCTGTACGGCTTCCCGTTCCGCACCTGAACCGGCCACCGCCGACCCCGGCCACCCCGAGAGGACCGCGTCCCGTGACCGCCACCCTGCCCGCCACCGAGGCGGCCGTCCGCCCCGCCCACCGCGACCGCAACGTACTGCGCTGGCTCGGCGCCTACACCGCGTCCACCGTCGGCGACAGCGTCTACTACATGGCCCTCGCCTGGGCGGCCACCCGGACCGGCAGCGCCTCCCAGACCGGACTGGTGCTCGCAGCGGGCTCCATACCCAGGGCCGTGCTGCTGCTCGGCGGGGGAGTCCTCGCCGACCGGCTCGGCCCGCGCCGCGTCGTCGTCGCCAGCGACACCGCACGCTGCCTGGTCGTCCTCGGACTGGCCGGGACGCTCCTGCTCACCTCGCCCACCGTGTGGATGCTGATCGCCGTCGCGCTCGTCTTCGGCGCGGTCGACGCCCTGTTCCTGCCCGCCGTCGGCGCGCTGCCGCCCCGGATCACCGCCGCCTCCCAGCTCGCCCGGGTCCAGGGCATGCGCGGACTCGCCACCCGCACCGCCAACGTCGTCGGCGCCCCGCTCGGCGGACTCGCCGTGGCCCTCGGCGGCCCCGTCCTCGCCTTCGCCGCCGCCGGCGTCCTCTTCGCCGTCTCGCTCCCGCTGCTCCTCGCCGTACGGATCGCCCCGCTCCCCGCCCACGGGGCCGGGGAACCGGAGACCGGGGCCGGCCCGGCCCGCACCGCCCTGCGGGACCTGACCGACGGACTGCGCTACATCCGCCGCCACCGCGTGCTCGGCCCCCTGATGCTGGTCGTCGCCGTCAGCGAGCTGGGCTTCGTCGGCCCCCTCAACCTCGGCCTGATCCTGCTCAGCGAGGAACGCGGCTGGGGCGCCTCCGGCATGGGCTGGATCGTCGCCGCCTTCGGCACCGGCGCGGGCCTCTCCGCCCTGCTGCTCACCGTCCGGGGCCGGATCCCGCGCGCCGGGCTCGTCATGAGCGCCGCCGTGCTGGTCGGCGCCGGCGCGATAGCCGCCGTGGCGTATCTGCCGTCCGTGCCGCTCGCCGCGGCCGCCGCCGTCCTCGTCGGACTCTTCGCCGGGCTCGGCGGCTCCCTGTGCGGTGCCCTTGTCCAGAGCACCGCCGACCCCGTCTACCTGGGCCGCGTCACCTCGGTCTCGACGCTCTTCACCCACGCCCTGGCACCGCTCAGCTACCCCGTCACCGGCGCCGCCGTCGCGCTCTGGGGCACCGGCCCGGTCTTCGTCGCCGGCGCCGCGCTCTGCGCGGCCGGCGCCCTCATCGGCCTCGCCCTCGCCCCGCTGCGCCGCGCGGAACTCCCGGACTGAGGCCGTACGGGCCCGCGGCCCCGCGCTACATCCCCAGCTGGGCCGTCGTCACCCGGCCGATCGCGTCCTGGTCGCCCTCCAGCTCCACCCGCGCCGCCGCCTGCCGGCCGAACGCGAACAGCAGCAGCTCACCCGGGTCGCCCGTCACCGTCACCACCGGGGTCCCCTTGTGCGCCACCGCCGTCTGCCCGTTCGGCCTCCGCAGCACCAGCCCCACCGGGGCCTTGCGCCCCAGCATCCGCGCCGCCTTCTCCGTACGCGACCACAGCACATCGGAGAACACCGGATCCAGCTCGCGCGGCGTCCACTCCCGCTGAGCCCGGCGCACGTCCTCGGTGTGCACATAGAACTCGACCGTGTTGGCCACCTCGTCCAGCTGCTTCAGCCCGAACGGGGACATCTTCGGCGGACCCGTACGGATGAGCTGGATCAGCTCCTCGTACGGCTTCCCGGTGAACTCGGCCAGGACCCGCTCGCTCCGGCTCTTCAGCGGGCCGATGACGATCCCCGCCGCCGCGTCCGGGCGGCGCTCCCGCACCACCACATGGGCGGCCAGATCGCGGGCCGTCCAGCCGTGGCAGAGCGTCGGGGCCTCCGGGCCCACGGCCTCCAACAGGTCGGCAAGCAGAAGTCGTTCGCGCTTCGCATGGGTCGACATGCCCGCCAGCGTACGACCGCCGTCCCCCGTCCGCCCAGTGGACGCGGCACCGGCCGCGCCCCGCCACCACGGCACAATGGAGCCATGACCAGCACGCCCGGCACCCCCCGGCCCGCCAGCGACCTCGACCCCGCCATCGCCGCCCGCCTCAAGCGCGGCGCGGACGGACTGGTCCCGGCCATCGCCCAGCAGTACGACACCGGCGAGGTGCTGATGCTCGGCTGGATGGACGACGAGGCACTGCACCGCACCCTCACCACCGGCCGCTGCACCTACTGGTCGCGCAGCCGCCGGGAGTACTGGGTCAAGGGCGACACCTCCGGCCACATCCAGGTCGTCAAGTCCGTCGCCCTGGACTGCGACGCCGACACCGTCCTCGTCAAGGTCGACCAGACGGGCGCCGCCTGCCACACCGGCGACCGCACCTGCTTCGACGCCGACATCCTCCTCGGCCAGTAGGGTCTGCCGCCATGGACCTCGACACCTTCCGCAAGCTGGCCATCGACCGGCGCGTCATCCCCGTCACCCGTCGGCTCCTCGCGGACGGCGACACCCCCGTCGGCCTGTACCGCAAGCTCGCGGGCGAACGCACCGGCACCTTCCTGCTGGAGTCCGCGGAGAACGGCCGCACCTGGTCGCGCTACTCCTTCATCGGGGTCCGCAGCGCCGCCACGCTCACCGTCCGCGACGGCGAGGCCCACTGGCTCGGCGCCCCGCCCGTCGGCGTCCCCGTCGACGGCGACCCGCTGGACGCCCTGCGCGCCACCATCGAGGCCCTGCACACCCCGCACGACCGGGAGGCCGGACTCCCGCCCTTCACCGGTGGCATGGTCGGCTACCTCGGCTACGACATCGTCCGCCGCCTGGAGAAGATCGGCGACAGCGGCGGCGACGACCTGAAGCTCCCCGAGCTGACCATGCTCCTCACCTCCGACCTCGCCGTCCTCGACCACTGGGACGGCAGCGTCCTGCTGATCGCCAACGCGATCAACCACAACGACCTGACGAGCGGGGTCGACGAGGCGCACGCCGACGCCGTCGCCCGGCTCGACGCGATGGAACGCGATCTGCGCCGCCCCGTCGAGAACGCCCCCGCCGCCCTGCCCGCATCCGAACTGCCGCCGTACACGGCCCTGTGGGGCGGGCCCGCCTACCAGGAGGCGGTCGAGGACGTGAAGGAGCGCATCCGGGCCGGCGAGGCCTTCCAGGTCGTGCCCTCCCAGCGCTTCGAGACCCCGTGCACCGCCAGTGCCCTGGACGTCTACCGGGTGCTGCGCGCCACCAACCCCTCGCCGTACATGTACCTCTTCCGGTTCGACGGATTCGACGTCGCCGGATCCAGCCCCGAGGCGCTGGTCAAGGTCGAGGACGGCCGCGCCATGCTCCACCCCATCGCCGGCACCCGCCACCGCGGCGCCACCCCGCAGGAGGACCAGGCCCTCGCCGACGAACTCCTCGCCGACCCCAAGGAGCGCGCCGAGCACCTGATGCTCGTCGACCTCGGCCGCAACGACCTGGGACGCGTCTGCGAACCCGGCAGCGTCGAGGTCGTCGACTTCATGTCGATCGAGCGCTACTCCCATGTGATGCACATCGTCTCCACCGTCACCGGCACGGTCGCCGAGGGCCGCACCGCCTTCGACGTCCTCACCGCCTGCTTCCCCGCCGGCACCCTCTCCGGCGCCCCCAAGCCCCGGGCCATGCAGATCATCGAGGAACTCGAACCCACCCGCCGCGGGCTGTACGGCGGCTGCGTCGGCTACCTCGACTTCGCCGGGGACTCCGACACCGCCATCGCCATCCGCACCGCCCTGCTGCGCGACGGCACCGCCTACGTCCAGGCAGGCGCCGGTGTGGTCGCCGACTCCGACCCGGTCGCCGAGGACACCGAATGCCGCAACAAGGCCGCCGCGGTGCTCCGCGCCGTCCACACCGCCAACCGGCTCCACGCCCGCTGAGCACCGCTCCGCGCCAGGGGCGCGGTGGGACCGTGCGGGCCGGTAGGGGATAGTGGGACATGTGAGTGCTGTCCCCGTACCCCAGCCCCGTGCCGAAGCCGCCACCGCGCCCGACGGCCCGGGAAACCGCCGTAGTCTGGCGTCCGGCCTGCTTCTCGGCGCGGCCGGCGCCACCGTCGTGCTGCTCTCCTCCGGGCAGACCTGGGCCGACGGCAAGGCCGAGGTCGGCGGCGGAAGCCTGGCGCTCAGCGCCGAGGGGCAGGACGTCACCGGCCTGCCCGCGGCCCTCGCCATCGTCGGCCTGGCCGCCCTCGTCGCCGTCTTCGCCGTCCGGGGCACCGCCCGGCTCGCCGTCTCCGGACTGCTGGCCCTCAGTGGACTCGGCGCCGCGCTCAGCGCCTACCTCGGCGCCTCCGACAGCACGGCACTCGACGAACAGGCCGCCCGGACCACCGGCGACACCGCCGCCACCATCCACGCGCTCGGCCACACCGCGTGGCCCTTCGTCACCGCGGCCGGCGGTCTGCTCATCCTGGCCGCCGGACTGATCGCCCTGCGCTGCGGCAGCCGCTGGCCCACGATGTCCGGCCGCTACGAGCGCGACGGCACCCCCCGCCCCCGCAAGGCCACCCGCGCCCCCGACCCGGACCGCCCCGAGGACCTGTGGAAGGCCCTCGACCGCGGCGAGGACCCGACGCGCGAGGCATGACCCCCAGCTCACGTCCTACCCGCACGTACGGGACAATGTCCCTGAGCTGACCGCAGCGGCACCGGCCGCGCGCACAGCGACCCGAGCGAACCCATCAGCGCAACACCAACGAGGAGCAACTCATGGCGGGCAGCAGCCACGGACACACCCCGGCCGCCTGGACCGGTGTCATCATCTCCTTCATCGGCTTCTGCATCGCGGGCGTCTTCATGGTCGCGGCCAACCCGCTCGGCTTCTGGGCCGGAATCGTGGTCGTCTTCCTCGGCGGTGTCGTCGGCCTCGCGATGAAGGCCGCCGGCCTCGGCATGCCGAAGGAGTCGGCGGAGCTGGCGGCGGCCCGTGCCCGTGCCGGACAGGCGCAGATCTCCTGAAGTCCTTTCCCGTACGCGCGAGGCGCAGCCCGGTCCGGGCTGCGCCTCGCCGTGCTTCCGGCGACAATCACCGGGTGGACGCATCGCCTTCCCCCGCAACCGCCCCGGTCCCCGGCCCGCCGCCCGGCACCGGCCGCCCCGGTCACCCGCCCGCCCCGGCCCCCGTCCCGCGGATCCGGCGGCTCGCCGTCCCGGCCGGGGTGCTGGCCGCCGTCGTCGGGGCCTTCGGCTACGTCGCCACGGTCGACCCCAACGAACCGGGCCACTACCCCGTCTGCCCGCTGCTCCGGCTCACCGGAGTCCTCTGCCCCGGCTGCGGCGGTCTGCGCAGCGCCCACGCCTTCGCCCACGGCGATCTGGCGGCCGCGCTCGGCGCCAACGCCCTCGCCGTCGTCGGCTACGTCGCCTTCGCCGCCCTGTGGGTCCTGTGGGCGCGGCGCGCCTGGTCCGGGCGCCGGCTGCGGATCGAACCCCGGCCCGTCCACTGGTGGGCGTTCGGCGCCGTCCTGCTGGTCTTCTCCGTGGTCCGCAACCTGCCGATCGGCTCGGCGCTCGCCCCCTGAATGCCCAGGTAGTGGGACATCCACCAGTCGGATGCGGGTCCTGCGCCCCGCTGCGGATACCATCGGGACGTCCGACCCGTTCCCTTGTCACCGTCCCGGAAGGGGGCCTCTCGCGTGAGTGTGCTCGACGAGATCATCGACGGCGTCCGCGCCGACCTCGCGGAGCGGCAGGCGCGCGTCAGCCTCGACGAGCTCAAGGAACGCGCGGCCCGCGCTCCCCAGGCCAAGGACGGAGTCGCCGCCCTGCGCGGCGAGGGCGTGACCGTCATCTGCGAGGTCAAGCGTTCCAGCCCGTCCAAGGGAGCCCTCGCGGCCATCGCCGACCCGGCCGCGCTCGCCGCGGACTACGAGGCCGGCGGCGCGTCCGTCATCTCGGTCCTCACCGAGGAGCGGCGCTTCGGCGGTTCCCTGGCCGACCTGGAGGCCGTCCGTGCCAAGGTCGACATCCCGGTCCTGCGCAAGGACTTCATCGTCACCTCGTACCAGCTGTGGGAGGCCCGCGCCTACGGCGCCGACCTCGCCCTGCTGATCGTCGCCGCCCTCGAACAGGAGGCGCTGGTCTCCCTGATCGAGCGCGCCGAATCCATCGGGCTGACCCCGCTGGTCGAGGCGCACGACGAGGAGGAGGCGGAGCGCGCGGTCGACGCGGGCGCCCGCATCATCGGCGTCAACGCGCGCAATCTGAAGGACCTCAAGGTCGACCGCTCCACCTTCGAGCGCGTCGCCCCCGAGATCCCCGACCACATCGTCAAGGTCGCCGAGTCCGGCGTCCGCGGCCCGCACGACCTGATCGCCTACGCCAACGCCGGCGCGGACGCCGTGCTGGTCGGCGAGTCCCTGGTCACCGGCCGCGACCCGAAGGCCGCCGTCGCCGACCTGGTCGCCGCCGGCGCCCACCCGGCCCTGCGGCACGGACGGGGCTGACCCGGCCGTGTCCCTCCTCCCGCACCCCGAGCCCGTGCGCTGCGCGCTGCCCTCGTGGCACCGCGGCTGCCGGGCCCCGGCCCGCCGTGTGCGCGGCCGGCGGGTGCGGTACGTGATCGGCGCCGAGCCCGGACAGGTCAACGGCATGCGATGGCGCACGGGGCCCGCGCTGTAGAGCGAGCCCCGGCCTCCGCACCGGCCCCGCCCGCAAGGGCGGCGGCTTCGCGCGGCCGCAACCGCCCCGGTCCCCGGGGCGGCGCTCCGCCCACGGCGCAGACGGTGACATCACCCCTGCCAGGACGAGGAGCACGTTCCGCATGTCTTCCGACTTCTTCATTCCGGACCCCGAGGGTCTGATCCCCAGCGCCGAGGGCTACTTCGGCGCCTACGGCGGCAAGTTCATCCCGGAGGCGCTCGTCGCCGCCGTGGACGAGGTCGCCGTCGAGTACGACAAGGCCAAGTCCGACCCCGCGTTCGCCGCCGAGCTGAACGCGCTCATGGTCGACTACACCGGCCGCCCCAGCGCCCTCACCGAGGTCCGCCGCTTCGCCGAGCACGCCGGAGGCGCCCGCGTCTTCCTCAAGCGCGAGGACCTCAACCACACGGGCTCGCACAAGATCAACAACGTGCTGGGCCAGGCGCTCCTGACCCGGCGCATGGGCAAGACCCGGGTCATCGCCGAGACCGGGGCCGGCCAGCACGGCGTCGCCACCGCGACCGCCTGCGCCCTCTTCGGCCTCGAATGCACCATCTACATGGGCGAGATCGACACCGAGCGGCAGGCGCTGAACGTGGCGCGCATGCGGATGCTCGGCGCCGAGGTCGTCGCGGTGAAGTCCGGCTCCCGGACCCTCAAGGACGCCATCAACGAGGCGTTCCGCGACTGGGTCGCCAATGTGGACCGCACCCACTACCTCTTCGGCACGGTCGCGGGCCCGCACCCCTTCCCGGCGATGGTCCGCGACTTCCACCGGGTCATCGGCGTCGAGGCCCGGCGGCAGATCCTGGAGAAGGCGGGCCGGCTCCCGGACGCGGCGGTCGCCTGCGTCGGCGGCGGTTCCAACGCCATCGGCCTCTTCCACGCCTTCGTCCCGGACGAGGGCGTCCGCCTGGTCGGCTGCGAGCCGGCCGGACACGGGGTGGAGACCGGCGAGCACGCCGCGACCCTCACCGAGGGCGAGCCCGGCATCCTGCACGGCTCGCGCAGCTACGTCCTCCAGGACGACGAGGGCCAGATCACCGAGCCGTACTCCATCTCGGCGGGCCTGGACTACCCGGGCATCGGCCCCGAGCACGCGTATCTGAAGGACATCGGCCGGGGCGAGTACCGCGCCGTCACCGACGACGCGGCCATGCAGGCCCTGCGGCTGCTCTCCCGCACCGAGGGCATCATCCCGGCGATCGAGAGCGCCCACGCGCTGGCCGGCGCGCTGGAGATCGGCAAGGAGCTGGGCCCTGAGGGCCTGATCCTCGTCAACCTCTCCGGACGCGGCGACAAGGACATGGACACGGCTGCCCGCTACTTCGGGCTGTACGACACCGACGCGGCCGTCGAGGCCGACGCGGCCGGCACCGGCGCGGAGATCGAGGGGGACGCCAAGTGAGCGGCAACATCGAGCTGCTGAGCTCCACCCTGGCCGCGGCCAGGGCCGAGGACCGCGCCGCGCTGATCGCGTACCTTCCGGCCGGCTTCCCGACCGTCGACGGCGGCATCGCGGCCGTCAAGGCCGTCGCCGAGGGCGGCGCCGACGTCGTCGAGGTGGGGCTGCCGCACAGCGACCCGGTCCTCGACGGCCCGGTCATCCAGACCGCCGACGACATCGCGCTGCGCGGCGGCGTCCGCATCGCCGACGTGATGCGCACGGTCCGCGAGGCGTACGAGGCGACCGGCATCCCGATCCTGGTGATGACGTACTGGAACCCGATCGACCGGTACGGCGTGGAGCGCTTCACCGCCGAACTGGCCGAGGCGGGCGGTGCCGGGTGCATCCTGCCCGACCTGCCGGTCCAGGAGTCCGCGCTGTGGCGCGAGCACGCAGCGAAGCACGGTCTGGCGACCGTGTTCGTCGTGGCGCCCAGCAGCCGGGACGAGCGGCTCGCCACCATCACCGAGGCCGGTTCCGGTTTCGTCTACGCGGCGTCCCTGATGGGTGTCACCGGCACCCGGGCCTCGGTCGGCGAACAGGCCCAGGACCTGGTCCGCCGCACCCGCGCCACCACGGACCTGCCGGTCTGCGTCGGCCTCGGCGTCTCCAACGCCGAGCAGGCCACGGAGGTCGCGGGCTTCGCCGACGGCGTCATCGTCGGCTCGGCCTTCGTCAAGCGGATGCTCGACGCGCCCGACGAGGCGGCCGGCCTCGACGGCGTCCGGGCGCTGGCGGCCGACCTGGCCGAGGGTGTTCGAAAGCGCTGACATCGCGCCTCACCCGAACGGGTGGATCTGGGACCGGGGAGGCACGCGAGTGCCTCCCCGGTTCGTTGCTGCGGGTGTGAGCGAGAAGAACCAAGAGGGAAAAAGGGCCGCGCGAGACCGGCTGGCCCAGCAGCGCGAGCTGGCGAGGGCGCGCGACCGTCGGCGGCGCACGCTGATCGTCTCCGCCGCCGTGGTGGGCGTTCTGGGACTGGCCGCCGTCATCGGCGTGATCGCGGCGAACAGCGGGGGCAAGGGCGACAAGGCCAAGGCCTCCGGGCCCACGGTCGCGCCGTCCGGGGCCACCGGCAAGGACAGTCTGACCATTCCGGTGGGAGCGGACGACGCTCCGTCGACGCTTACCGTCTGGGAGGACTTCCGCTGCCCGGTCTGCGCCCAGTTCGAGAACGCCTTCCGTGACACCATCCACGAGATGGAGCGGAGCGGCGCGCTCCGGGTCGACTACCACTTCGCGACTCTGATCGACGGCAATCTCGGCGGCAGCGGCTCGCTCCGCGCGGCCAACGCGGCGGCCTGCGCCCAGGACGCCGGGAAGTTCCCCGCGTACCACGACGTGCTCTACCGCAACCAGCCGCAGGAGTCCGACGACGCCTTCGGCGACAACGACAAGCTGATCGAGCTGTCCAAGAAGGTCGACGGGCTCGACACGCCCGCCTTCCGCGGCTGCGTCGAGGACGGCACGCACGACGCCTGGGTGCAGAAGTCCAACACGGCCTTCCAGAACGGCGGCTTCCAGGGCACCCCGACGGCCCTGCTCAACGGCGAGTCGATCTTCCCCAAGAAGGGGAACGAGCCGATCACCGTGGCCAACCTGAAGAAGTGGGTGGCCGAGGCCAACAAGGGCAAGAAGCCGGGCACCGTCACGGCCAGCCCGTCCGGCTCCTGAATCCAGGGCCGACCGGGGGAACCGATGACCGGCTCGTTACCCAGAAGTTGCCGGACGGGTTGCCGTACAGCCCGTCCGGCAGGGTAGCGTCGATGCTGTCATGAACCTTGCCTACATTCCCAGCCCGTCGACCGGCGTGATCGATCTCGGACCGATCCCGCTCCGCGGCTACGCGTTCTGCATCATCATCGGTGTCTTCGTCGCCGTCTGGATCGGCAACCGGCGCTGGATCGCCCGGGGCGGCAGAGCCGGCACCGTGGCCGACATCGCGGTCTGGGCCGTGCCCTTCGGCCTCGTCGGCGGCAGGCTCTACCACGTCATCACCGACTACCAGCTGTACTTCAGCGACGGTGAGGACTGGGTCGACGCCTTCAAGATCTGGCAGGGCGGCCTCGGTATCTGGGGGGCCATCGCGCTCGGCGCGGTCGGTGCCTGGATCGGCTGCCGCCGCCGGGGCATCCCGCTGCCCGCCTGGGCCGACGCGCTCGCCCCCGGGATCGCCGTGGCCCAGGCCTGCGGCCGCTGGGGCAACTGGTTCAACCAGGAGCTGTACGGCAAGCAGACCGACCTCCCCTGGGCGCTGAAGATCAGCGAGGGCCCCAACCGGGTCGCCGGCACCTACCACCCGACCTTCCTCTACGAGTCGCTGTGGTGCATCGGCGTGGCCCTCCTGGTCATCTGGGCCGACCGCCGCTTCAAGCTCGGACACGGCCGGGCGTTCGCGCTCTACGTCGCCGCGTACTGCGCGGGCCGCGGCTGGATCGAGTACATGCGCGTCGACGAGGCCCACCACATCCTGGGTCTGCGCCTGAACGTGTGGACCGCCCTCGTCGTCTTCGTGCTCGCCGTGGTCTACATCGTCGTCTCGGCGAAGCTGCGGCCCGGCCGCGAGGAGATCGTGGAGCCGGGTGCGGTGGAGTCCGAGGGCGCCGAGGCCGACGCCGGGGACGACAAGGCCGTCACGATGGAGAAGACCGGTACGGAGACCGAGGCGTCCGACGCGAAGCCCGCCGAGGCCGACGGGGACGACCCCGGTACGGACACCGACGCCGGCACGGACACGGAGGCGGACGCCTCCAAGGCGAACGGCGAGGCACCGGCGGCCAAGGGCTGACCGGACCGCACACACGGAAACGAGGGGCCGCCGGACATCCGGCGGCCCCTCGCTCCGTTTCCCGGGCCCTCCGGCCCCCGGGCCCCGCGCCCTGCGGGCCCTCAGCGCGGCCGGCCGGCCAGGGCCAGGGTGCGATGGGCCTGGGCCACCACCGCCGCGTCCACGAAGCGGCCGTCCGGCAGCGCCAGCGCACCCGCCTCCGCCCCGGCCGCCGCCACGATCTCCTCGGCCGCCGCCACCTCCTGCGAGGTCGGCCGGAACGCCCGCTCGATCACCGGAAGCTGCCGGGGATGGATCGCCGCCCGGCCCAGGAAGCCCAGGGCCCGGCCGTGCGCGCAGGAGGCCCACAGCCCCTCCAGGTCCCGCACGTCCGGGAAGACCGACTGGGCGGGCGGGGCCAGCCCTGCCGCGCGGGCCGCGACCACGACCCGGCTGCGCGCCCAGTCCAGCCCGGTGTCGTCCCGTACCCCGAGATCCGCCCGCAGATCCGCCTCGCCCACACCCAGCGAACGGACCTGGGCATGGGCCGTCGCCACCGAGTACGCGTGCTCGATGCCGAGCGCCGACTCCAGCAGCGGACAGAGCGGGACCCCGGGGGCCAGCGCCGCGAGATGGTGGACGGACGCCGCGTGGGTGATCTTCGGCAGCCGCAGCTCGCCGAGGCCCGGCAGCCCGGCCAGGGCCACCACGTCCGCCTCCGCGTGGACCCGGACGTGCACCGGCACCGCCCCGGCCGGGGGAGGGTCGGCGAGCAGTTCGGCGGTGGCCGCGCGGGCGTACTCCTTGCGGTCGGGTGCGACCGCGTCCTCCAGGTCCACGATCACCACATCGGCTCCCGCCCGCTGCGCCTTGCGGACCACGTCCGGCCGGTCGCCGGGGACGTAGAGCCAGGTCAGATGCGTTCCGCCGGTCACAGGACGCGCTCCTCGCGCAGCGCGGCGATCTCCGTGCCGCTCAGCCCGAGCCCGGTCAGGATCTCCTCGGTGTCCGCCCCGTGCGGACGCCCCGCCCAGCGGATCGACCCCGGCGTCCCGGAGAGCCGGAACAGCACGTTCTGCATCCTGAGCGGCCCCAGCTCCGGATCGTCGACCTCCGTGACGGAGTCCAGGGCCCGGTACTGCGGGTCCTCCATCACGTCCCGGATGTCATGGACGGGCGCGATGGCCGCCTCGGCCTTCTCGAACGCGTCGACCGCCTCGTCCCGGGTGTGCCGGGCGATCCAGTGGCCCACCGCCTCGTCCAGCTCCTCGCTGTGCTCGGCCCGGGTGGCCCCGGACGCGAACCACGGCTCCTCGATCAGCTCGGCCCGCCCCACCAGGCGCATCACCCGCTCCGCCACGGACTGCGCCGAGGTGGAGACGGCGACCCACTGGCCGTCCGCGGTGCGGTAGGTGTTGCGCGGGGCGTTGTTGCGCGAACGGTTTCCGGTGCGCGGCTGGACGTAGCCCAGCTGGTCGTACCAGAGCGGCTGCGGGCCCAGCACCGTCAGGATCGGCTCGATGATCGCCATGTCGACGATCTGGCCCTCGCCCGTGCGGTCCCGGCCTGCCAGCGCCGCCATCACGGCGAAGGCGGTGGCGAGCGCCGCGATCGAGTCGGCCAGGCCGAACGGCGGCAGCGTGGGCGGACCGTCCGGCTCCCCGGTGATCGCGGCGAAGCCGCTCATCGCCTCGGCGAGCGTGCCGAAGCCCGGCCGGTGCGCGTACGGGCCGAACTGGCCGAAGCCCGTGACCCGGACCAGGACCAGCCGGGGGTTGACGGCGTGCAGCTCCGCGGGTCCGAGCCCCCAGCGCTCCAGGGTGCCCGGCCGGAAGTTCTCGATGACCACATCGGTTTCCCGGGCCAGCCGCAGCAGCAGATCGCGGCCGTCCGGACAGGACAGATCCAGGGTCAGATTGCGCTTGTTGCGGCCCAGCAGCTTCCACCACAGGCCGACCCCGTCCTTCGCCGGCCCGTGTCCGCGCGAGGGATCGGGCCGCACCGGATGCTCGACCTTGATCACATCGGCGCCGAAGTCGCCCAGCATGGTCGCGCAGAGCGGACCGGCGAACAGGGTGGCGAGGTCGACGACTCGCAGCCCGCTCAGCGGCGCCGTTCCCGGGGCGGTCACGCGGCACCGATCTCGCTGCGGTACGGCATGGAGACCGAGGCGCCCGGTTTCTGTACGCAGAGCGCGGCGGCCGAGGCGGCCCAGGCGATGGCCTGCGGCACCGGGCGCCCCTCGCCGAGCGCCACGGCGAGCGTTCCGACGAAGGTGTCCCCGGCCCCGGTGGTGTCCACGGCGGTCACCTCGGGCGCCGGGAAGAGCACGGCCCGGCTGCCCCGGGCCGCGTACAGGCAGCCCTTGGAGCCGAGCGTGATGACCACCGCGGGCACCTGGCTGAGCAGCACCTCGGCCGCGGCGTGCGGTTCCGACTGCCCGGACAGCTCGGCCGCCTCGTGCTCGTTGGGCACCAGCAGGTCCACGCAGTCCAGCAGTTCGGCCGGCAGCGGCTGGACGGGGGAGGGGGTGAGCACGGTCCGCACCCCCTGGGCGTGGGCGGCCCGCGCGCCCTCGATCACGGCCGGCAGCGGCAGCTCCAGCTGGAGCAGCAGCAGATCGGCCTCGGCGATGGCGGCGATCTCGCCGGGGCCGAGCGAGGTGACCGTGCCGTTGGCGCCCGGGATCACCACGATCGCGTTGGACCCCTCGGCGTCGACCACGATGTGCGCGGTGCCGCTCGGCCCCTCGGCGGTGTGCAGGAGATCGGTGTCCACCCCCGAGTGCTCCAGGTTCTCCCGCATCATCGGCCCGTACGCGTCGTCGCCGACCGCGCCGATCATCATCACGTCACCGCCCGCACGGGCGGCGGCGACCGCCTGGTTGGCCCCCTTGCCGCCGGGAACGGTGCGGAACTCCCGCCCGGTGACGGTCTCCCCGCGCTCCGGGGCCCGGTCGACGTAGGCCACGAGATCCATATTGGTGCTGCCGAGCACCGCGACTTTGGTCATGGGCGGAGTGCCTCCTCCTGGGTGAGCCGGTGGGTCAGGTCGGCGAGGGTGTCGAAGCCGACCGTGTCGAAGCCGGGGACGGACGTGGCGAGCCGGTTCTTCAGCGGGGCGGTCCAGCGTTCGGGCAGCGCGTCGGGGTGCCCGGCCAGCAGACCGGCGAGCGAACCGGCGGTCGCCCCGTTGGAGTCGGTGTCCCAGCCACCGGAGACCGCCCGGCAGATCGAACCGGTGAAGTCGCCGTCGGCGTGGGTGAGGGCGGCGGCCAGCAGGGCCGCGTTGGGCAGGACATGCACCCAGTGATACCGGCCGTAGGCCGCGTGCAGCCGGTCGACGACCGCATCGAAGCCGGATTCCTCGCGGGCGGTGGCGATGCCGTCCCGTACGGCCCGCGCGAAGCGGGAGCGCGGCGGGACCACGCGCAGACCGGCGGCCAGGCAGCCGTGCACGTCCGTTCCGCCGCCCGCCGCCTCGGCGAGGGCCGCCGCGGTGAACATCGCGCCGTACACCCCGTTGCCGGTATGGCTCAGACAGGCGTCGCGGTGGGCCTGTTCGGCCGCCGCGACCGGGTCGCCCGGACGGGTCCAGCCGTGGACGTCGGCCCGGATCTGCGCCCCGATCCACTCCCGGAACGGATTGCGGTGCCGGGCGGTGTCCGGTGGCTCGATGCCGTCCAGCAGATTGCGGTACGCGATCCGCTCGGCGGTGAACGTGCGGCCGGCCGGCAGCTCCTCCAGCCAGAGCCTGGCCAGATCCGCCGTGCCGAAGTCCCGGCCGTACCGCTGGAGGAGCCGCAGGGCCAGCAGCGGGTGGTTGAGGTCGTCGTCCTCGGGCATCCCGTCGATGTTCTCGGCCAGCGAGGTGGGCGCGGAGCGCCGGTTCCACGGATAGGTGGCGGCCAGCGCGGGCGGCAGGCCCTTCCCCGTGAACCAGGTGGACAGCGGCCAGTTGCCGGTGGCGCGGGCGAGCGCCCGGATGCCCTCCAACGGCAGTTTCTCGACCGGTTTGCCCAGCAGGCAGCCGGCGGCGCGGCCCAGCCAGGCGGCGTGCAGCCGGTCGCGGTCCACGGTGCGCGGACCGGCCGGCGGTCTCGGCCGGTCCGGGCAGGCGGCCCGGATCGCGTCCAGCTCCGTCGGTTCGTCGTCGGCCAGCGGCGAGTCCAGCAGCGCCAGTTCGTCCAGCAGCCGCAGGGCGACGGCGCGCAGCGCGGGCGGGGCCGGGGACGCGGAGGCGCCCCCGCGCTCCGGGGCGGGCGAACCGCCGGCCTCGTACCAGCGGTGGGCGAGCGCGCGGGCGTCGCGCCCGTCCTCGGCGGCCTGCCGCAGTTCGTGTCCGACCAGGTCCTCCGGCTGCACCCAGGTGGCCCGCACCGGCGCGGTCACGGGCGGGCCGCCAGCGCGATGAAGGCGGCCTCGTGGGTGCGCCGGCGCGCGGTGTCCCGGGCGAACACCTCGCGGGCGACCTCGGCCACCGTGCGCGCCGGGGCGTGCAGATCGAGCCGGCTGGCCTCGCCGACCGCGCGCGCCCATTCCGCGGGGACGGCGCCCTCGCCGTGCAGGGCGCCCGCGAGCGCGCCGCTCATCGTGGCGATCGAGTCGCAGTCCCGCCCGTAGTTGACCGAGCCGAGGACCGCCTGCCGGTAGTCCCCGTCGGCGGCCAGCAGCATGCCGAGGGCGACGGGAAGCTCCTCGATGGAGTGCAGCCGGGAGGGGCGGCGGGCGCCGAGCGAGGGGGCGCGGTAGTCGGGGCCGACCGTGTCGAACGGGGCGACGGCCTCCCGCAGCGGGCGGAGGGCCCCCTCGACGTCCCGGTGGCGGGCGGCCGTCTCGCATACCGCCTCGATTGCGGCCCGGGTGCCGTCCTTGGCCAGCGCCAGACAGGTCTCGACGACGCTCGTGGGGCCGGCGCCGGGGGCGCACGCCGCGGCCACCGCCGCCGCGAAGACCCCGGCCGCCTCCCTGCCGTAGCTGGACTGATGGGCGCCCGCCACGTCCAGCGCCTCGGCGTACGCGGCCCGGGGGTCGCCCGCGTTCACCAGGCCGACCGGCGCCATGTACATCGCCGCGCCGCAGTTGACGATGTTCCCGGCGCCCGCCTCGCGCGGGTCGACGTGACCGTAGTGCAGCCGGGCGACGATCCACTTCTCGGCGAGGAAGATCCGCTGGAGCGGCAGCGCCTCGGCCTCCAGCTCCGGGATCCAGCGCAGGTTCGCGATCAGTTCCGGGACGAGGTGGTCGGCGACGGCGTACGCGTCGAGGTGGTCGCGGACCTTGCCGTAGACCCGGACCAGCGCATGGGTCATCAGGGTGTCGTCGGTGACGTGGCCGTCGCCCTTGTGGTACGGGGCGATGGGGCGGGCGGTGCGCCAGGCGTCGCCGTCCCAGGGGCCGACGATCCCGGTGATCCGGCCGCCGTGGCGGGCCACGATGTCCTCGGGCGGCCGCCCCTCGACCGGGCCGCCGAGCGCGTCGCCGACGGCGGCGCCGATCAGCGCGCCCGCGATCCGGTCATCGAGGGTGGACGTCGTGGGGGGTGCGGACCGGGTGGGCGCCAGGGGCGCGGTGGATGTCATGCCCGAATTGTCCCTCTATGGGGGCCGGTTCCGTGTCTGCCAGCAGCCCGGCGAGTTCGATCAGGTCCGTGCCCGCGAACCGCGGCAGCGCGCAGCCGGCGAGGGTGCGGCAGGCCTCGCGCCAGCCGTCGGGCACGGCGCCGACCGAACCGAGCGCCCCGGTCAGCGCACCCGCCAGCGCGGGCGCCGAGTCCGCCACCCGGGAGAGGCAGGCGGCCGCCGGAACGGCCTGGGTGATCTCGCCGCGCGCCGCGGTGGTCAGGGCGAGCGCGACCGGCACGGTCTCGGCCGCGGCGATGCCGTAGCTGTAGACGTGATCGACGATCTGGTGCTCCAGCACCGGGACGAGGGCGAAGGCGCCGGCCCGTTCACCGGCGAAGTCGCGGGCGATCCGGACCGCGTGGGCGGCGTTGCGGGCGATCTCGGTGCCGTCGGGGAGCTGGGCGAGCGCGGCGTTCACCGCCGTGTCCACGTCCGCCCCGCCGAGCGCCGCGGCGACGGCCGCGGCCATGGCCCGTGCCCCGTGCACCCCGTCGCCGTCCTGGGTGTAGCGGGCGTCGAACTCCGCGAGCGCGGCGGCCGGTCCGGGCGCGCCCGGGTGCACCACGGCCAGCACGACGGCGCGCACGCACGCGGCGTCGTCGAAGTAGTGCGGATTGTCGTGGCCGGTGGCGGGCGGGCGCAGCCCCGCGGCCAGGTTCCCGAGCCCGGCCCGTACCGAGATCCGGGCGCGCAGCGGCAGTACCGCGGACTCCACCTCGGGCGCGCGGGCGGCCGCCGCGGCGACCTCGGCGGCGAGCGCGTTCCACGCGGCGTCCACGGCGGCCCGCATCCGGCGCTCCGGGGCCAGCCCCTGCAACGCGCCCGCGGCCGAGGTCAGTACGGTCCCGGCGGCGAACGCCGCCCATTCGGCGTCGTCGGAGGGGCCGAGCCGCAACGGCTCGGGCGGCTGGTTGAGGGCGATGGGGACCGGCAGGGTGGTGGTCGCGTTCTGCTCGGCGAAGGTGTCGAGCTCCCGGGTGAGGCGGCGGGTCCACTCCGGCATCCGGGCCGCCCGGTGGCGGGCGGCCGGCCAGCCTGCGGCGTCCCCGGAGGCGAGGCCCAGCAGCAGTCCCTCGATGCGGGCGCGCCGCCCGCCGCTCATCGCCGCACCGCCGTCGCATCCGCGCCGGCCCCGGGGGCGTGCGCGGCGGAGGGTTCGCCGGGCGGTGTGCGCGGTGCCTCGCGCGGCGCGACCGCGACGGGGAGGCCGGCGGGGCAGGGGGGACGGTCCTCCTCCGTGTCGTCGGGGGTCAGCAGCTCCGCGATGTCGCGTACGTGGTAGCCGCGCATCGAGGGCAGGCAGCTGCCCCGGACCGGGCCGATCGCGTCGGCCCAGCCGCGCGGGATCGCCTCCTCCCCGTGCAGCGCCCCGGCCAGGGCGCCCGCCACCGCCGCCGTCGTATCGGCGTCGCGGCCCATGTTGACCGCCGTCAGCACCGCCGTACGGAAGTCGCCGCGCGCCGCGGCGAACGCGCCGAAGGCCAGCCCCACCGCCTCCGGCGCCAGGTCCGTCCACGGATAGCCGCCGATGACGACGGCCGAGCGCACCGCCCGCTCCATGGCCAGCCGGTCGGGGTAGGTGCGCTGGGCGGCCGTCACCGCGCGGCGCAGCGAGCGGGCGGTCCAGGAGTCCATCGGGACGACGGAGAGGGCGGCGGCGATCACCGCGGTGACCCCGGCGCCGGTCATCGCGGCGGCCACCCCGGCGGCCACCGCCTGGCCGCCGTAGATGCCCTCACCCTCGTGGCTGACCCGGCCGTCCACCGCGACCAGCCGGGCCGCCTCGGCGGGCCGGCCTGCCGCGAAGACGCCGAAGGGGGCCGCCCGCATCGCCAGCCCGTCGCTCCAGGCGTGCCGGTGCTGGGCGGAGATCGGGGCGGCCAGGCCCCTGCGGAGGTTCTCCAGGGTGCCGCGCTCGCTGAAACCGGCGCCCCGGAACGGACCCTCGTCCAGGTCCGCGATCCACCGGTGCCAGGCCCGCTCGACATGGGTGACGGTCAGTGCCGAGCCGTGCCGGGCCAGCAGCAGTCCGGAGAAGATCGCGTACTCGGTGTCGTCGGTGCCCGCCGGGTCCTCGCTCACGAACCCCTCGATCCGGCCCCAGCGGCGGCGGATCTCGGAGGGGCGCATGTTCTCCGCCGGGGCGCCCAGCGCGTCGCCGACCGCGAGGCCGACGAGTGCGCCCCTGGCCCGGCCCGCGGCCGGGCCCTCCGCGGCCCGCGTCCCGCTCGTCCCCGGCCCCGCCGGATTTCCCGCGGTCAGCTCCATCGCCTCGACCCTCCGCTCGTACCGAGCCCGATCCGTCTCTGTGGGATCTGTGCCACGCGAAGCCCCGGCGAAGGCCGATTACCACCACAAAACGTCCACTCGGATGACGGTCTTCCAACAGGAAGGAAGGCCGTACTCAGTTGGTTGCACAGGGTGGTAAGTACGGCCTGCCTTGCTGGCGGGAGCGATTTTTCGTGCGTACTTTCGAAGCGTCGAGCGGGGGCGGGGCGCGGTTGTCCCGCCACCGGAGAAGGGGAGAGACGTGGCCATCATCGAGACCGAAGCGGTCCTGCACGAGGCGCACCGTGACAACCACACCCACCGTGACGTCAACGGCGGCTGGCTGCGTCCGGCCGTCTTCGGCGCCATGGACGGTCTGGTCTCCAACCTCGCCCTGATGACCGGAGTGGCCGGCGGCGACGTGTCGCACCGCACAATTGTGATCACCGGTCTGGCCGGACTGGCGGCCGGGGCCTTCTCCATGGCGGCCGGCGAGTACACCTCCGTCGCCTCGCAGCGCGAGCTGGTCGAGGCCGAGCTGGACGTCGAACGCCGCGAGCTGCGCAAGCACCCCGCGGACGAGGAGCGCGAGCTGGCCGCGCTCTACGAGTCGCGCGGCGTCGACGCCCCGCTGGCCCGCGAGGTCGCCCGGCAGCTGTCCCGCGACCCCGAGCAGGCGCTGGAGATCCACGCCCGCGAGGAACTGGGCATCGACCCCGGCGACCTGCCCTCGCCGCTCGTCGCCGCGGTGTCCTCCTTCGGGGCCTTCGCGCTGGGCGCGCTGCTGCCCGTTCTGCCCTATCTGCTCGGCGCGACCGCGCTCTGGCCCGCCGTGCTGCTCGCCCTCGTCGGGCTCTTCGGCTGCGGCGCGGTGGTGGCCCGGGTCACGGCCCGCACCTGGTGGTTCAGCGGACTGCGCCAGCTCGGGCTCGGCGGTGCGGCCGCCGCGGTCACCTACGTCCTGGGCGGACTCTTCGGCGTCGCCGTCGGCGGCTGACCCCGTACGGCCCCGTCCCTTCGGCCCCGCGCACCCCGGTGCGCGGGGCCGAAGCCGTGTCCGCCGCTCGTGTGACACACGCCCGTAACATGTGTGTGATGTACGTCCTGATCGCGGCCCCTGGGCGGATCGGCAGGACGCCCCGTAAAATGAGTCTCTATGCAGGGCTACACATAAGTAGCCATTACCCGGCGGTTTCGTTTTGTTTTCCGCCGGGCATGAGCCGTAGACACCGCAGGCAACGACGCCTGCTCTCTGTGGCATCCCTGGGCGCCGATCCTCCGACTGCGACCCACCCCCCACCGCTCGCGCGGTGTCCGCATGTTGGAACAAGCTATCCGCTTCTTGAGAAGCGACCCATCATGTAATCTGCATCAACTTTCGCAGAGGGCCAACGTCGTCCCTCGGCACGCATATGCCACGACGACGACGGGAGAGCCGATGCGCACCGACGCCTGGTCGCCCATGGACGGTCGCCCCGCCCCTCAGGGGATGTACGACCCCCGCAACGAGCACGACGCCTGCGGCGTCGGATTCGTCGCCACGCTGACCGGTGTGGCCGACCACGAACTGGTCGAGCAGGCGCTGACCGTACTGCGCAACCTCGAACACCGCGGCGCCACCGGATCCGAGCCCGACTCCGGCGACGGAGCCGGGATCCTGCTCCAGGTGCCGGACGCCTTCCTCCGCGAAGAGGTCTCCTTCGAGCTCCCCGAGGCCGGCGGCTACGCCGTGGGCATCGCCTTCCTCCCCGCGGACGACTCCACCGACGCCGTCCGCGCCATCGAGAAGATCGCCGTCCAGGAGGGCCTGAAGGTCCTCGGCTGGCGCGAGGTCCCGGTCACCCCCGACATCCTCGGCAACGGCGCCCGCTCGACCATGCCCGAGTTCCGCCAGCTCTTCGTCGCCGACGGCACCAGCACCGGCATCGCCCTGGACCGCAAGGCCTTCGTCCTGCGCAAGCGTGCCGAGCGCGAGGCCGGGGTGTACTTCCCCTCGCTCTCCGCCCGCACCGTCGTCTACAAGGGCATGCTCACCACCGGGCAGCTGGAGCCGTTCTTCCCCGACCTGTCCGACCGCCGCTTCGCCACCGCGGTCGCCCTGGTCCACTCCCGCTTCTCCACCAACACCTTCCCCAGCTGGCCGCTCGCCCACCCGTACCGCTTCGTCGCCCACAACGGCGAGATCAACACGGTCAAGGGCAACCGCAACTGGATGAAGGCCCGCGAGTCCCAGCTCGCCTCCGACCTCTTCGGCGCGGAGAACCTGGACCGGATCTTCCCCGTCTGCACCCCGGACGCCTCCGACTCCGCCTCCTTCGACGAGGTCCTGGAGCTGCTCCACCTCGGCGGCCGCTCGCTGCCCCACTCGGTGCTGATGATGGTCCCCGAGGCGTGGGAGAACCACGACTCCATGGACCCGGCCCGGCGCGCCTTCTACCAGTACCACTCCACCCTGATGGAGCCCTGGGACGGCCCGGCCTGTGTCACCTTCACCGACGGCGTCCAGGTCGGCGCGGTCCTCGACCGCAACGGTCTGCGCCCCGGCCGCTACTGGGTCACCGACGACGGACTCGTCGTCCTCTCCTCCGAGGTCGGCGTCCTGGACATCGACCCCGCCAAGGTCGTCCGCAAGGGCCGCCTCCAGCCCGGCAAGATGTTCCTCGTCGACACCGCCGAGCACCGCATCATCGAGGACGACGAGATCAAGGCCGCCCTCGCCGCCGAGCAGCCCTACGAGGAGTGGCTGGAGACCGGCGAGATCGAGCTGGAGGACCTCCCCGAGCGGGAGCACATCGTGCACACGCACGCCTCCGTCACCCGCCGCCAGCAGACCTTCGGCTACACCGAGGAAGAGCTGCGCGTCATCCTCGCCCCGATGGCCCGCACCGCCGGCGAGCCGCTCGGCTCCATGGGAACCGACTCGCCGATCGCCGCGCTCTCCGCCCGGCCCCGGCTGCTCTTCGACTACTTCACCCAGCTGTTCGCCCAGGTCACCAACCCGCCGCTGGACGCCATCCGCGAGGAGCTCGTCACCTCGCTGCGCTCCTCGCTGGGCCCCGCGGGCAACCTCCTGGAGCCGACCGCCGCGTCCTGCCGCAGCGTCACGCTGCCCTTCCCGGTGATCGACAACGACGAGCTGGCCAAGCTCATACACATCAACGCCGACGGCGACATGCCGGGCATGAAGGCCGCCACCCTCTCCGGTCTCTACCGGGTGAGCGGCGGCGGCGAGGCACTGGCCGCCCGGATCGACGCCATCTGCTCCGAGGTCGACACCGCCATCGAGGACGGCGCCCGCCTGATCGTCCTCTCCGACCGGCACTCCGACGCCGAGCACGCGCCGATCCCCTCGCTGCTGCTCACCTCCGCCGTCCACCACCACCTCATCCGCACCAAGCAGCGCACCCAGGTCGGGCTGCTGGTCGAGGCCGGGGACGTCCGCGAGGTCCACCACGTCGCCCTGCTCATCGGCTACGGCGCCGCCGCGGTCAACCCGTACCTCGCCATGGAGTCCGTCGAGGACCTGGTCCGCGCCGGTACCTTCATCGAGGGCATCGAGCCCGAGCAGGCCATCCGCAACCTGATCCACGCCCTCGGCAAGGGCGTCCTCAAGGTCATGTCCAAGATGGGCATCTCCACGGTCGCCTCCTACCGCGGCGCCCAGGTGTTCGAGGCCGTCGGTCTCGACGAGGAGTTCGTCGCCACGTACTTCAACGGCACCGCCACCAAGATCGGCGGCGCCGGCCTGGACGTCATCGCCAAGGAGGTCGCGGCCCGGCACGCCAAGGGCTACCCCGCCTCCGGCATCTCCGCCTCGCACCGCGCGCTGGAGATCGGCGGCGAGTACCAGTGGCGCCGCGAGGGCGAACCGCACCTGTTCGACCCGGAGACGGTCTTCCGCCTCCAGCACGCCACCCGCAACCGCCGGTACGACATCTTCAAGAAGTACACGGACCGGGTGAACGAGCAGTCCGAGCGGCTGATGACGCTCCGCGGCCTGTTCGGCTTCACCTCGGACCGCCCGTCGATCGACGTCGACGAGGTCGAGCCCGTCTCGGAGATCGTCAAGCGCTTCTCCACCGGCGCCATGTCGTACGGCTCCATCTCCCGCGAGGCCCACGAGACCCTCGCCATCGCCATGAACCAGCTGGGCGGCAAGTCCAACACCGGCGAGGGCGGCGAGGACGCGGACCGGCTCTACGACCCGGCCCGCCGCTCGTCGATCAAGCAGGTCGCCTCCGGCCGCTTCGGCGTCACCAGCGAGTACCTGGTCAACGCGGACGACATCCAGATCAAGATGGCCCAGGGCGCCAAGCCCGGCGAGGGCGGCCAGCTGCCCGGCCACAAGGTCTACCCGTGGGTCGCCAAGACCCGGCACTCCACCCCGGGCGTCGGCCTGATCTCCCCGCCGCCGCACCACGACATCTACTCCATCGAGGACCTGGCTCAGCTGATCCACGACCTCAAGAACGCCAACCCGGCCGCCCGCATCCATGTGAAGCTGGTCTCCGAGGTCGGCGTCGGCACGGTCGCCGCCGGTGTCTCCAAGGCCCACGCGGACGTCGTCCTCATCTCCGGCCACGACGGCGGAACGGGCGCCTCCCCGCTCACCTCGCTGAAGCACGCGGGCGGTCCCTGGGAGCTGGGCCTCGCCGAGACCCAGCAGACCCTGCTGCTCAACGGCCTGCGCGACCGCATCGTCGTGCAGACCGACGGCCAGCTCAAGACCGGCCGCGACGTCGTCATCGCCGCGCTGCTCGGCGCCGAGGAGTTCGGTTTCGCGACCGCGCCGCTCGTCGTCTCCGGCTGCGTCATGATGCGCGTCTGCCACCTGGACACCTGCCCGGTCGGCATCGCCACCCAGAACCCGGTCCTGCGGGACCGCTTCTCGGGCAAGGCCGAGTACGTCGTCAACTTCTTCGAGTTCATCGCCCAGGAGGTCCGCGAGCTCCTCGCCGAGCTGGGCTTCCGCTCGATCGAGGAGGCCGTCGGCCACGCCGAACTCCTCGACACCGACCGCGCGATCAGCCACTGGAAGGCCCAGGGCCTGGACCTGGCCCCGCTGTTCCACGTGCCGGAGCTGCCCGAGGGCGCCGTCCGCCACCGGAACACCGAGCAGGACCACGGCCTGGCCAAGGCCCTCGACAACGAGCTGATCCGGCTCGCCGCCGACGCGCTCGGCGCCGACAGCGCCGAGTCCGCCCAGCCGGTCCGCGCCCAGGTCGCCATCCGCAACATCAACCGGACCGTGGGCACCATGCTCGGTCACGAGGTGACGAAGAAGTTCGGCGGTGCGGGCCTGCCCGACGACACCGTCGACATCACCTTCACCGGCTCCGCCGGCCAGTCCTTCGGCGCCTTCCTCCCCAGCGGCGTCACGCTGCGCCTGGAGGGCGACGCCAACGACTACGTCGGCAAGGGCCTGTCCGGCGGCCGCGTCGTCGTCCGCCCGGACCGGGGCGCCGACCACCTCGCCGAGTACTCCACCATCGCGGGCAACACCATCGCGTACGGTGCCACCGGCGGCGAACTGTTCCTGCGCGGCCGCACCGGTGAGCGCTTCTGCGTCCGCAACTCCGGCGCCACCGTCGTCTCGGAGGGCGTGGGCGACCACGGCTGCGAGTACATGACCGGCGGCCACGCCGTCGTCCTCGGCGAGACCGGGCGCAACTTCGCGGCCGGCATGTCGGGCGGCGTCGCCTACGTCATCGACCTGAACCGCGACCACGTCAACGCCGGCAACCTCGGCGCGGTCGAGGAGCTGACCGGCACCGACGAGCAGTGGCTGCACGATGTCGTGCGCCGCCACCACGAGGAGACCGGCTCCACGGTCGCCGAGAAGCTCCTCGCCGAGTGGGACACCGCCGTGACCCGCTTCAGCAAGATCATCCCGTCCACCTACAAGGCCGTGCTCGCCGCCAAGGAAGCCGCTGAGCTCGCCGGTCTCTCCGAGCAGGAGACCACCGAGAAGATGATGGAGGCGGCGACCCATGGCTGACCCCAAGGGCTTCCTGACCACCGGGCGCGAGGTCGCCGAGACCCGCCCCGTGGGCGAGCGCGTCAAGGACTGGAACGAGGTCTACGTTCCGGGCTCCCTGCTCCCGATCATCAGCAAGCAGGCCGGCCGCTGCATGGACTGCGGCATCCCGTTCTGCCACAACGGCTGCCCGCTCGGAAACCTCATCCCCGAGTGGAACGACTACGCCTACCGCGAGGACTGGACCGCCGCGTCCGAGCGGCTGCACGCCACGAACAACTTCCCGGAGTTCACCGGGCGGCTCTGCCCGGCCCCCTGCGAGTCGGCGTGCGTCCTCGGCATCAACCAGCCGGCCGTCACCATCAAGAACGTCGAAGTCTCCATCATCGACAAGGCGTGGGACAGCGGCGACGTCACCCCGCAGCCGCCCGAGCGCCTCTCCGGCAAGACCGTGGCCGTCATCGGCTCCGGCCCGGCCGGACTCGCCGCCGCCCAGCAGCTGACCCGGGCCGGCCACACCGTGGCCGTCTACGAGCGCGCGGACCGCATCGGGGGACTCCTCCGCTACGGCATCCCCGAGTTCAAGATGGAGAAGTCGCACATCAACCGCCGCATCCAGCAGATGCGCGCGGAGGGCACCAAGTTCCGCACCGAGATCGAGATCGGCAAGGACATCGACGCCGCGAAGCTGCGGCGCCGCTACGACGCCGTCGTCGTCGCGGCCGGTGCCACGGTCTCCCGCGACCTGCCCGTCCCGGGCCGCGAGCTGAACGGCGTGCACTTCGCGATGGAGTACCTGCCGCTCGCCAACAAGGTGCAGGAGGGCGACCTGACGGTCTCCCCGATCACCGCCGAGGGCAAGCACGTCGTCGTGATCGGCGGCGGCGACACCGGCGCCGACTGCGTCGGCACCGCCCACCGCCAGGGCGCGCTCTCCGTCACCCAGCTGGAGATCATGCCGAAGCCGGGCGAGGAGCGGAACGCCAACCAGCCCTGGCCGACCTTCCCCATGCTCTACAAGGTCACCTCCGCGCACGAGGAGGGCGGCGAGCGCGTCTACTCCGTCTCGACCACCCGCTTCGAGGGCGACGAGGACGGCAACGTCCAGGCCCTCCACCTCATCGAGGTGGAGTTCAAGGACGGTAAGCTTGAGCAGAAGCCCGGCACCGAGCGGACGATCCCCGCACAGCTGGTCACCCTCGCGATGGGCTTCACCGGCACCGACCAGGCCAACGGCCTGGTCCAGCAGTTCGGTCTGGAGCTCGACGCACGGGGCAACATCGCCCGTGACGAGGACTACGCGACCAACGTCGAGGGCGTGTTCGTCGCCGGAGACGCCGGCCGCGGCCAGTCCCTCATCGTCTGGGCCATCGCCGAGGGCCGCTCCGCGGCACGCGGCGTGGACCGCTTCCTGACCGGAGCCAGCGCCCTGCCGGCCCCGATCCGCCCGACGGACCGTTCGCTGACGGTCTGATCCGGCCCACCGACGTCCCGCACAACGGCGTGCGGAACTGAACACGGCGCCTGCCCGTCCCCGACCGGACCCCGGCAGGCGCCGTGGCGCGTCACGCGCCGGTCCTGACCGTCCTCAGACGGTCAGGACCAGCGCGCACGTGGCCGCGGCCGTCGCCGCCACGGCCACCACCAGCCCGGTCAGCGCGAACCGGCGCACCTCGATCACCGTGCCCTGCCAGCGGCACCGCTCGAACCACAGCAGCGTCGCCAGCGACCCCCACGGCGTGACGACGGAACCCGCGTTCACCCCGATCAGCAGCGCGAGCAACTGGTCGTGGTTGCCCGCGGGCACGACCGCCTCGCCCGCCACGTACGCCGGCAGATTGTTCAGTACGTTCGCCAGGGCCGCCCCCACCCCGGCCGTGCGCAGCATCCCGGCGAGACCGCCGTCTGTGCCCAGCGCCCGCACCAGCAGCTCGTGCATCCCGTGCGCGTTCACCGTCTCCACCACCAGGAACATCCCGGGCACCAGCACCAGCAGCCGCCACGGCACCAGGGACGGACGCAGCTCCCCGGGGCTCCTGACCGCGTACGCCGCGACGACCACGGCCATCGCCACCAGCGAGGCCGCCCACAGCGGCACGTCCACCACCAGGATCGCCAGCAGGAAACCGGCACAGGCCGCCGCGCAGATCCGCAGCAGCACCGGATCCTCCACCTCCGGCGGGGCGGGCGGGGTGTAGCGGTCCGAGCCGCGCCGCCCCCGGCGCCAGTAGAAGACCCACAGGCACAGGGCGGTCACCGCGATCGCGGCCAGTTGCGGCAGCCACATCACCGCGGCCAGACCCGTGGGGGAGAGCGCCACCCGGTCCGCCGCCAGCAGATTCGTCAGATTCGACACCGGCAGCAGCAGACTCGCCGTATTGGCGAGCCACACCGTCGTCATCGCCAGCGGCAGGGCCGCGATGCCCACCCGGGTGCCGAGCGCCAGCATCACCGGAGTGAGCAGCACCGCCGTGGTGTCCAGGTTCAGGGTGATCGTGGTGAGCGAGGCGAACCCCACGCACAGCGCGAACAGCAGCGGATAGCGGCCACGGCCGGCCCGCGCCACCCGGGCCGCCACCAGATCGAAGACCCTGGCCCGCCCCGCCAGCTCCGCCAGCACGATCACCGTGGCCAGGAACACCAGCAGCGGCCCCAGCCGGCTCAGCTGCTCGCCCGCCCGGTCCCGGGGCAGGAGCCCCGTCACCACCGCCAGGACCCCCAGGGCCAGCAGCCCGCCGGCCAGCCGGTCCAGCGGGTGCAGCAGCCGGATCCGGGACACCAGGACGCGCATGCCCCTCAGCCTGTCAGTGCCGAGGTCTTCAGCACGACCAGCAGCACCAGCACCGCGCCCAGCACCACACATCCGGCGGCCTGGAACGGTGTCCGCCGCGGACCTGGGGCGTACGCGTACACGACGGTGACCACCGCACCCGTCAGCAGCCCGCCCAGATGCCCCTGCCAGGAGGTGAAGCCCGCCGAGACCACCATCCACACCAGGAAGCCGGCCAGGAACCGGTTGACCGCCGCCATGTCCCGTCCCAGCCGCCGGTTGATCACGTAGAACGACGCCGCCAGACCGAACACCGCCCCGGAGGCGCCCACCGCCGCGTCGTACGGCGCGATCAGATAGACCAGCACCGAACCGCCCAGCGCCGACAGCAGATACAGCGCGAGATACCGCGCCCGCCCCAGCTGCTCCTCGACGACCCGGCCCAGGTTCCACAGCGCGTACATGTTGAACAGGATGTGCAGCACCCCGAACGGCAGCCCGCCGAGCGAGGAACCGTCCGGCGGCAGGTGCAGGAAGGAGCCCGTCAGCAGCCGGTACCACTCACCGGCCACCAGCCCCGCCTCGTGGAAGCCGGGCGGGTAGTCCGTGTGCGCGTAGACGTACGCGGTGCCGTCCGGGCCGGTCAGCCCGGCCCCGAGCATCCCGAACCGGGCCACGAGCCCCGGCCGGACCAGCTCGGCCAGGTACGCCAGGACGTTCAGCCCGATCAGCGCGTACGTGACCACGGGCACCGCGGACCGCGCCACCGTGCCGCCGAACACCGTCCGGGCCTGCCGCACCGAACGCCGCCCCTCCTTCACGCACTCCACGCAGTGGTGGCCCACGGCCGCCTCACGCATGCAGTCCGGGCAGATGAATCGCTCGCAGCGGGTGCAGCTCACATACGTCTCGTACGACGGATGGCGGTAGCACGTGGTGACGGCGGCCTCCATGGCCGGCTCCTTCAGCAAATGGGACGAGAGGCCGGTGGGGGCGGCGGCGATCAAGATAGCGAACCGGCGGAGGCCGGGCACATCCGGGTTTCGGACTCCGCCCGGGTGGTTCCCCGGACCGTGCGGACACCTTCCGCGGTCATCCGGACAGAAGATGTCGGGATTCCGGGGTTCGATGCACCCATGACCCCACCACCCTCTGTGCACCGCGCCTCCTGGGCGGACTTCCGGGCGGCCGAGCCCGCGTTCGCCGAGACCGTCGAGCGCCGCTTCGGCCAGTACAAGCACCACGTCCTCGGGACCCTCCGCGCGGACGGCTCGCCCCGGCTCACCGGCCTCGAAGTCGAGTTCCGGCTCGGCGAGGCGCTGCTCGGCATGATGCCGCACTCCCGCAAGGCCCTGGACCTGCGCCGCGACCCCCGCTTCTCCCTCCACGCCAACCCCGGACCCGACGCCGAGATGGCCGACGGCGACGTCCGTGTCTCCGGGCGCGCCGTCGAGGTGACCGACCCGGACCTGCTCGCCCGCTACATCGGGGAGGTGCATCCGCCCGAGCCCTTCCACCTCTTCCGGGCCGAGCTGACCGAGGTGGTCCGCATCGGGCTGGAGGGCGGCGACACCCTGGTCATCCGGACCTGGCACCCCGGCCGGCCGGTGCGCGAGATCCGCCGGGGCAACGACGACGTCCCGGCCTGACGGAGACCGCCGCGGCGCCGGGCGGACAATGGGCGGGTGCCTACCAAGAAGAAGCCCCAGGGGGCCCCGTCGCCCGAGCGCCGCGGCGAACTGCTGGCCACCGCCGCCGAGGTGTTCGCCGCCCAGGGATACAACGCCACGACCGTCCGCCGCATCGCGGACGAGGCCGGCATGCTCGCGGGCAGCCTCTACTACCACTTCGATTCCAAGGAATCGATGCTCGACGAGATCCTCTCCACCTTCCTGAACGAACTCTGGGAGGGGTACGACGCCGTCCTGGCCGCCGGACTGGGCCCCAGGGAGACCATCGAGGCGCTCGTCACGGAGTCCTTCCGCGAGATCGACCGGCACCGCGCGGCCGTCGCCATCTACCAGAAGGAGTCCGCGCACCTGGTCGACCAGCCCCGGTTCCACTACCTCGCCGACTCCCAGCGCAGGTTCGAGAAGGCCTGGCTCGGCACCCTGGAGCGCGGGGTCGCCGACCGGACCTTCCGGGCCGACCTCGACATCCGCCTCACCTACCGCTTCGTCCGCGACACCGTCTGGGTCGCCGCGTCCTGGTACCGGCCCGGCGGCCGGCACAGCCCCGAGGAGATCGCCCGCCAGTACCTCTCGATGGTCCTGGACGGCATCGCCCTGCGCCCCTGAACCGGGCCGCGCACCCCGTCCACGGCCCGGCGGCACGGGTGCTTCCCTCCGCCGGGCGACGGTTCGTGCTACGGTGGTGGCGTTGCAGTTTTGGTACCCATGAACTTTATGCGCGCCTGACGGGAATGCTTCGTCAGGCGCTTTATTGTTTTCCGGCTTTCTCCGGGTGGGGCTCAATGCGGCGACTTGGAATTCGTAAAGTGCGGATTTCCGGCACTGCACCTATGAGGAGATTGACATGGCTACTGGAACCGTGAAGTGGTTCAACTCGGAAAAGGGCTTCGGCTTCATCGAGCAGGACGGCGGCGGCGCCGACGTCTTCGCCCACTACTCGAACATCAACGCCTCGGGCTTCCGTGAGCTGCAGGAGGGCCAGAAGGTCTCCTTCGACGTCACGCAGGGCCAGAAGGGCCCCCAGGCGGAGAACATCGTCCCGGCCTGATCGCCTGACGCATATCTCACAGCCGGGACCCGCACCGCGAACGGTGCGGGTCCCGGTTTGTGCTGTCCCCAGGAGGGCAATCCCGTATGACCCGCTCCGAACGCCAGGACCGTCCCGCCCGCACCCGCCCGTCGAGGGGGCGCGGCACGGCCCAGGCCAAGGCAACCGCACAGGGTTCCGGCAAGGGATCCGGCAAGGCGTCGTCCCGTCGCAGGGCCACGCCGCCGCAGGGTGAGTTCGCCCTGCCCGAAACGACAACCCCCGCACTGCCCGCCGTCGAGGCGTTCGCCGAGCTGGACATGCCCGCCGCCCTGCTGAAAACCCTTGCCGCGCAGGGCGTCACCGAGCCGTTCCCGATCCAGGGCGCCACCCTGCCGAACTCGCTGGCCGGCCGGGACATCCTCGGCCGGGGCCGCACCGGTTCCGGCAAGACCCTCGCCTTCGGTCTCGCGCTGCTGGCCCGCACCGCCGGGCGCCGCGCCGAGCCCAAGGCCCCGCTGGCCCTCGTCCTCGTCCCGACGCGCGAGCTCGCCCAGCAGGTCACCGACGCGCTGACCCCGTACGCCACCTCGGTCCAGCTGCGGCTGGCCACCGTCGTCGGCGGGATGTCGATCACCAAGCAGTCCACGGCCCTGCGCCGGGGCGCCGAGGTGCTCGTCGCCACGCCCGGCCGGCTCAAGGACCTCATCGAACGCGGCGACTGCCGGCTGGACGAGGTCGCGATCACCGTCCTCGACGAGGCCGACCAGATGGCCGACATGGGCTTCATGCCGCAGGTCACCGCCCTGCTCAAGCAGGTCGAGCCGGACGGGCAGCGAATGCTGTTCTCGGCGACCCTGGACAAGAACATCGACCGGCTGGTCCGGATGTTCCTGACCGACCCCGTGGTGCACTCCGTGGACCCGTCCGCCGGTGCCGTCACGACCATGGAGCACCACGTCCTCCACGTCCTGGACGAGACCGACAAGAAGGCCGTCGCCACCCGGATCGCGGCCCGTGACGGCCGGGTCATCATGTTCGTCGACACCAAGCGCGCCGCCGACCGCTTCGCCAAGCGGCTGCTGGCCAGCGGGGTACGGGCCGCGGCCCTGCACGGCGGACGCTCGCAGCCGCAGCGCAACCGGACCCTGGACCAGTTCAAGACCGGTCAGGTCACCGCGCTCGTCGCGACGAACGTGGCGGCCCGAGGCATCCACATCGACGACCTCGACCTCGTCGTCAACGTGGACCCGCCCACCGACCACAAGGACTACCTCCACCGGGGCGGCCGCACCGCCCGCGCGGGGGAGTCCGGCAGCGTGGTCACCCTGGTGCTGCCCGACGAGAAGCACGACATGAACCGGCTGATGCGGGACGCGGGCATCGCCCCCCGCACCACCCGGGTCAAGTCCGGCGACGAGGAACTCACCCGGATCACCGGGGCCCGCGAGCCCTCCGGCGTCGCTGTTGTGATCGAGGTCCCGCAGCCCACCCCGCCCAAGCAGCGCACCGGCTCCGGTACGTCCCGCTCCGGCAGCCGGGGCCGGGGCAGGCGCTCCGGCGGCACCGCGGCCACCACCGGTGACGGCGGCACCCGCACCACGACCGGCACCGGACGGTCCGCGGGCGGCCGGTCCGCCGGCGGCCGTGCCGAGGGCTCGGGCCGCTCCGGCGGCGCCGGCCGGACGGGCGGCACCGGACGGGCCACCGGATCCGGCCGCTCCGGCGGTGTCGCCGGCCGCGGCGGAGCCCCGGCACGAGGCCGCCGCGCGGCCTGACGCCCCCGGGCGGTGAGCGACCGGCGACGGGCACGGTGCACGGGCTTCGGCCCGCGCCACCGTGCCCGTCGGCCGTTCCGTGCCCGTCGGCCGTTCCGCGCGGAGTCCGTGCCCCCGGGGCCCCGCCGTCCTCAGCCGGTGGGCCGCCCCGCCAGCACCGCCGCCCCCAGGGCCCGCCGTGCCGGGTCCGGGGCCGCGCACCAGGCACGCGCGGCCCGGCGGGTCTCCTCGTCGCCGCGCTCGCGCAGGGCCCCGACGCACACCCTCCAGTCGTCCAGCTCCGGATCGCCCCAGCGCAGGGCGCGCCGGGCCAGCTCCTCGTACGGGGCCCGCCGCCCCAGCTCCCGCTCCAGCACCGTGGCGATCGCGCCGTGCCCGGTCTGCTGGTCCCGGCCGGCCGACGGGCGCCCGTCCCGGAGGAGTTCGGCGGTCAGCGTGAGCCCGCCGTCCACGACGGACCGGCGCACCACGATCGCGTCCCCCTCGGCGTCCCCGTACAACTCCCGCAGCCCCGCCCGCAGTTCCCGCTCCAGGTCCGTGGCCAGCATGCGCAGGGCCTCGGCGAGCGCCGCCCCGACGGCGCCGGGCGGGTCGCCGGCGCCGTGGCGCAGCAGGGCGCGGACCGTGGGCAGGGAACCCCGGCGGGCGGCGAGGAGCAGCGGCGGCTCGCCCTCGGGGCCGGGCAGGCAGGGATCGGCACCGTACGCGAGCAGGGCCTCGACCGTACGGGCATGACCCAGACCGACCGCCCAGCGCAGCGCGGTGAAGCCGAACTGCTCCGGCAGATCGGGCCGGGCCCCGGCCGACAGCAGCGCCTCCACGACCTCGGTGTGCCCTCCGCACGCCGCCCCGCACAGCGGCAGATCACCGCGCTCGGGACCGCACGCCCGGTCCGGGTCCGCGCCCGCGGCGAGCAGCAGCCGCACCGCGCCCGGACGGTCCGAGACGGCCGCGAGATAGAGCGCGCTCGCCCCCTCCCCGTCCACCGACTCGGCGGACACCCCGGCGCGCAGCAGACGGACGACGGCGTCGTCGTCCTCGTACAGGGCGTCGAACAGCGCCGGTCCGTCCGCCGGGACCGGAAGCCGCCCCTTCGGGTCTTCCTTCACATTTCGACTCTAGGGCCTGCCTGACCATTCCCGTCTGCCGGGCGACGCCATGCACGTACTCTCGCCGCACCGGCCCCAGACCCCGGTACATCCAGTACAGGGGACTGGGGCCGGCACGCCGAGAGCACGCACCTGACGCCGCCCGGCCCGCCCTCCGGGCGGACGACGGGAATGGTCAGACAGGCCCTAAGCCGTACGGCCGCGGACCCCGGACGCGGTGTCAGGTCGTGCAGTCCAGCACCGTGCGGCACAGCGCGCACCGGGCCCGCACCCGGCCCCGGACCGGAACCCGGTTGCGCTGGTGGCAGGTCGGACAGGCGAACGCCACCCGCAGCCCGTCCGCGCCCGCCTCGAACGCGTACGGCGCGTCGGGGGAGGCGGCGGCCCCGGGATGGTCCTGGGCATATCTGCGGTCCTTCGCGTACCGGCGGCGGCCCGCCCAGCCCGCCGCGGTCAGCGGCGGCCGGGCCCGCTCCCGCAGCGCCAGCGCCCGGCCCTCGGTGTACGCCGTGTACGCCTGGGGACTGGTGAACCACGGCGAGGGGTCCTCGTCGAAGGCCGCCGCCCGCTTGGCCAGCACGTACCCGAACTCCTCGGGGGTCAGATAGCCCAGCTTCTGGCTCGACACCGCGTCCTCCCGGAACGCGTCCAGCAGCAGCCAGCCCGCCCCCAGATAGGCCGCCGCCGTGTCCGTCAGGATCTCGTTGTCCCGGGTGCCCGGGAACTCCAGACCGAGCCGGTGCAGCAGCACATGCGTCACCTCGTGCGACAGCGCGGCACCGATGTCCCGCCGATGCGTACGGAACCGGTCGTTCAGCTCCACGAAGTACTCCGGACCCGCGGCGAGTTCGACACTGCCCGCGTGCTCCATCGACCGGAACGCCACGATCATCCGCGCGTCCGGCAGCCGGAAGTGCCGCACCATCGCCCGCGCCACCCGCTGCGCGCCCAGATGCAGATCGTCCGTGTCCGCGAACGCGGCCTCGGCCGGCGCCAGACTCGGCGCGAACCGCTGCACCCCGTCGAGGGACAGCCGCCGGTACAGCGCCGTGATCGCCGAGCGGACCGTGTCCAGATGGGGGAAACCGTGCACCACCGGGCTGCCGTTCGGCGCGTCCGCCATGTCCGTACCCCCGCTCGCAGGCGCCGAGAATCCCCCCACTGTAGCCCCGGGGCCCGCTCCCTCAGCCGTCCGCGCCCGCCCTGGGGCGGGTTCTGAAAGTCCCGCCTGCTCGGCGACGCCTGGCACGCACGCTCGCCGCGTTGTCGGGATCACCCCGATACATCCAGTATCGGGGCGACCCTCCGCCTTGCGATCGCACGCACCAGACGCCGCCGAGCCCGCCCTACGGGCGGACGGCGCTACTTTCACAACCCGCCCTCGGCGGCAGACCCGGACCCAGCCGTACGTACGGCGCCGCCGCCCCCTCCAGCTCCAGCACCCACACCTCGTTGGCACCGTCCCGCAGCACCGGACCCGGCACGTACAGCGTCCGCTGCGGGCCCGCCGCCCAGTACCGCCCGAGACAGAAGCCGTTCACCCAGACGAACCCCCGGGTCCAGCCCGGCAGTTCCAGCCCCGCGTGGTCCGCCCCCGACGCGTCGGCGACCTCGAACACCCCCCGGTACAGACCGGTCCCGCCCGACCCGTCGACCGGGACGAACGCGAGGCCCGCCACCGCCCCCGGCACATCGAACGCGTCCAGCCGCAGCGCCCGCGCCCGCACCCCGTGGAGGTACTGCCGCTCGTGCAGCACACCCCCGGTGATCCCCTTCGGCTCGCCCAGCCGGGGCCCGTAGTTGACCCGCCCCAGCGACTCCACCCACAGCTCCACCTCGGCCGGACCCGCCACCGGCTCCGGCAGCGTGGCGTCCGCCTCGTCCAGCACCCCCCGGCGCACCCCGTCCACGAACACCACCGCCCGGTCCCGCAGCCCCGTCACCGACAGCGGATACGGGCGGCGCGGACCCGGCACCGCCACCCGGTAGCGCACCAGCCCCCGGTCCACCCCCAGCTCCTCGAAGGTCGGCGGCACCCCCGACGCCCCGCGCTCCGGATCGCCCAGCGCCTCCAGGACCCCCGCCAGCGGCACCCACTCGGTCAGCCCCGCCCGCACCGGCGGCAACCCGGCCGGTGCGGGCGGCAGCGGCGGCAGCGGCCCGTCCGCGTACTCGGCCAGCACCTCGCGCATCAGCCGGAACTTCTCCGTGGCCCGCCCGTACTCGTCCACCGGCGCGTCGTAGTCGTACGAGGTCACCGTCGGCAGGAACCCCTGGTCCTGGAACGGACCGGAGCGGTTCGCCCCCGCCCAGCCGGCGAAGTTCGTCCCGCCGTGCGCCATGTACAGGTTCACCGAGGCCCCGCACTCCAGGATCTCCCGCAGCGCCCCCGCGGCCTCCCCCGGCTCCCGTACGACCGGCGGCGCACCCCAGTGCTCGAACCAACCGCACCAGAACTCCATGCACATCAGCGGACCCGACGCCCGGTGACGGCGCAGCACCCGGAACGCCTCCCGCGCACCCGAACCGAAGTTCGCCGTCGCGAGCAGACCCGGCACCGAACCGCCGGTGAGCATATGGTCCTCCGGACCGTCCGAGGTGAACAGCGGCACGCCCACCCCCAGCTCCACCAGCAGATCCGCCACCCGGCGCAGATACACCGTGTCCGTGCCGAAGCTCCCGTACTCGTTCTCCGCCTGCACCATCACCACCGGACCGCCTCGGTCGGCCTGCCGCGCCACGACCTGCGGCAGCAGCTCCGTGAACCAGGCCCGCACCGCGTCGAGATACCCCTCGTCACGGCTCCGCACCCGCCGCCCGAACCGCCCCGTCACCCAGACCGGCAGCCCCCCGTTCTCCCACTCGGCGCAGATGTACGGCCCCGGCCGCACGATCGCCCACAGCCCGGCCCGCCGCGCCGCGTCCAGGAACCGCCCCAGCGCCCCGACGTCCCGGAAGCACCCCTGACGCGGCTCGTGCAGATTCCACGGGACGTACGTCTCCACACAGTTCAGGCCCATCGCCCGCAGCATCGCCAGCCGGTGGTCCCACTGCCCCTCGTGCACCCGGAAGTAGTGCAGGGCCCCCGACAGCAGGCGCACCGGCCTCCCGTCGATCCGGAAGTCGTCGTCCCCGACGGTGAAGTCAGCCATGGTGCCCGTTCTCTCCCGATGCGGAATCCCTCGGTCCAGCCTCACCCCTGGCGTGCGGCCGGTCCATGGACAAAGATCGTGGCTGTTTGGACAACCGCCTGCTCACAGGGCATGCCGCACAAGAACAGGACCACCGGGGGAGCGCAGAGGCCGATGTACCACACCTGGATGCGCTTCTTCACACCCAGCCCGCTCCACCACCGCCTCGGCCTGGTCTGCCTCGGCGTCGGCCTCCAGCACGGCACCCTCCCGCCCGTCGGCCCCCGCACCCTCGACCACCACGTCGCCGTCGTCGTCCACTCCGGCAGCGGCTGGTTCGCCGGCCCCGACGGGCGGCGGCTGCCCGTCACCGCGCCCAGCCTGATCTGGCTGACCCCCGGCACCCCCCACCACTACGGCGCCGACCCCGTCACCGGCTGGGACGAGAGCTTCGTCGACTTCACCGGCCCCGCCACCGCCACCTACACCGAACTCGGCTGCATCGAACCCGACCGCCCCCTGGTCCCGCTCTCCGACACCGCCGCCCCGCGCGCCGCCGTCGGCCGCATGGTCCGCGCGGCCCGGCGCGGCAACCCGCTCCTGGAGGTCGAGACCGCGGCGGCCGTCCACGAACTCCTCGTCGCCCTGCGCCGGGCCCGCGCCGACCTCGGCCCCGACGGCGACCCCGTGCTCCAGGCCCTCGCCCGTGACGCCTTCCAGCCGCTGTCCGTCGCCGAACACGCCGCACGCCACGGCATGACCGCCGCCGAACTGCGCACCGCCGTCCGTCGCGGCGCCGGATGCAGCCCCAAGGACTACCTCCTCGGCATCCGGCTCGGCCGCGCCAAGGAACTCCTCGCCACCGGCGACCTGCCCGTCGCCGCCGTCGCCCGCCGCGTCGGCTACGACGACCCCGCCTACTTCTCCCGCCTGTTCGCCCGCCGCGTCGGCATGGCCCCCGTCCGCTTCCGCGCCCAGCAGGGCCGCGCCGTCCCCGGCGGCTGGAGCGACCGCGTCCCGGACCCCGACCACCCGCCGACGGTCACCCCGTAAGCTCGCTGCCCATGACCACGAACGACATCGACGACTCCGTACGCGCCGAACTCACCCGGCTGCGCCAGAGCATCGACAACATCGACGCGGCCGTCGTCCACATGCTGGCCGAACGCTTCAAGTGCACCCAGCAGGTCGGCCACCTCAAGGCCGCCCACCACCTCCCCCCGGCCGACCCCGACCGCGAGGCCCGCCAGATCGCCCGGCTCCGCCAGCTCGCCGAGAGCGCCCACCTCGACCCCGCCTTCGCGGAGAAGCTGCTCAACTTCGTCGTCGCCGAGGTCATCCGCCACCACGAACGCATCGCGGAGGAGTCCGCCGCCCAGGGCTGACCCCCCCCGGGCGCACACCCCGCGCCACCGGCGCTCACTCCACGTCACCGGCGCACCCCGCCACAGGGCCCGTCCGCCAAGAACCCGGCATCATCGCGTCAGCCCACCGTGAACCCGCCTGCACACCGGCCACCCCATACGGCAGCATGGCACCCATGTCCGTACTGATGCGCGATGAAGCGCAGGCCCGAGCCCAGTTCCTCGACGTACAGCGGTACACGATCGACCTCGATCTCACCGCCGGGGAGGAGACCTTCGACTCCCGTACCGTCATCCGGTTCACCGCCCTCGCCGACGGTGACACGTTCGTCGAGATCAAGCCCGCGGACCTGCGCTCCATCAGCCTCGACGGACGGCCGCTGGACCCCGCGGACCTCACCGGCAACCGCTTCCCCCTCACCGGCCTCGCCGCCGGCCCCCACGAACTGCGCGTCGACGCCGCCATGCGCTACTCCCGCACCGGCGAGGGCATGCACCGCTTCACCGACCCCAGCGACGGCGAGACCTACGTCTACACCCAGCTCTTCATGGAGGACGTCCAGCGCGTCTTCGCCGCGTTCGACCAGCCCGACCTGAAGTCCGTCTTCGCGCTCACCGTCACCGCCCCCGAGGGCTGGACCGTCCTCGGCAACGGCATCGCCCACCACGACGGCGACGGCCACTGGACCCTGGCGCCCACCCCGCCCCTCTCCACCTACCTCGTCGCCGTCGCCGCCGGCCCCTGGCACTCCGTGACCACCGAACACGCCGGACTGCCCTTCGGCATCCACTGCCGCCGCTCGCTCGCCCCCCACCTCGACGCCGACGCCGACGAGATCCTCGACATCACCCGCGCCTGCTTCGACCGGTTCCAGGAGAAGTTCGACGAGCCCTACCCGTTCGACTCCTACGACCAGGCGTTCGTCCCCGAGTTCAACGCCGGCGCCATGGAGAACCCCGGACTCGTCACCTTCCGCGACGAATTCGTCTACCGCTCGGCCGTCACCGACACCGAACGCCAGACCCGCGGCATGGTCATCGCCCACGAAATGGCCCACATGTGGTTCGGCGACCTCGTCACCCTCGCCTGGTGGGACGACATCTGGCTCAACGAGTCCTTCGCCGAGTACATGGGCTACCAGACCCTCGCCGAGGCCACCCACTACACCGACACCTGGGTCGACTTCGGCGTCGCCCGCAAGGGCTGGGGATACGACGCCGACCAGCGCCCCTCCACCCACGCCGTCGCCCCCGACCCCGCCGCCGTCCCCGACACCGCCTCCGCGATGCTCAACTTCGACGGCATCTCCTACGCCAAGGGCGCCTCCGCCCTGCGCCAGCTCGTCGCCTGGCTCGGCGAGAAGGACTTCCTGGCCGGCATCAACACCCACTTCGCCCGCCACAAGTTCGCCAACGCCACCCTCGCCGACTTCATCGACAACCTCGCCTCCGCCACCGAACTCGACGTCCACGCCTGGGCCGACCAGTGGCTGCGCACCACCGGCGTCGACACCCTCGTCCCCGACGTCACCGACGCCGGCACCGGCTGGTCCCTCACCGTCGACCACCGCGGCACCCGCCCCCACCGCATCGCCGTCGGCACCTACGACCACGCCCTCGGCACCGAACCCGGCCCCGAACAGCTCGTCCTGCGCGACCGCTTCGAGATCACCGTCCCGCAGAACGGCCCCGTCACCCGCCCCGGCCGCCGCCCCGCCCTCGTCGTCCTCAACGACCAGGACCTCACCTACGCCAAGATCCGTGTCGACCCGGACTCCTGGAACACCGTCCTCACCCACCTCTCCGGCATCCCCGACGCCCTCACCCGCGCCGTCGTGTGGAACGCCGCCCGCGACATGGTCCGCGACGGCGAACTCGCCCCCACCACCTACCTCGACGCCGCCCGCACCCACCTGCCGCACGAGACCGACCTCGCGCTCCTCCAGGGCGTCCTCGCCTTCGCCGACACCCAGGTCGCCGCCCGCTACGTCACCCCCGACCGGCGGCCCGCCGCCCTCGCCACCCTCACCGCCCTCAGCCGCGACCTCATCCGCCGCACCGAGGACGGCACCCACCCCGGACTCCGCCTCGTCGCCGTCCGCCACTTCATCGACGCCGCCACCCAGCCCGACACCCTCCAGGCCTGGCTCGCCGACGGCACCGTCCCCGGCGGCCCCGAACTCGACCCCGAACTGCGCTGGCGCATCCTCACCCGGCTCGCCGTCCTCGGCGCCGTCGACGAGACCGCCATCGACGCCGCACTCGACGCCGACCCCAGCGCCACCGGACGCGAAGGCGCAGCCCGCTGCCGCGCAGCCCTCCCCGCCGCCGAGGCCAAGGCCGCCGCCTGGGACGCCATGTTCGGCGACGACAGCCTCTCCAACTACCTCTTCACCGCCACCGCCCAGGGCTTCTGGCAGCCCGAACAGACCGAACTCCTCGCCCCGTACGTGGCCCGCTTCTACCCCGACGCCACCGCGCTCGCCACGCGCCGGGGCCCGGTCATCGCCGAAGCCGCCGGACGGTACGCCTTCCCCGCGTACGCCGTCGACGCCGACAGCCTCCGCCTCGGCGAACAGGCCCTCACCGACCAGGGCCTCATCCCCGCCCTCCGCCGCAAGCTCGCCGACCAGATCGACGACCTGCGCCGCGCCCTCGCCGTACGCGAAGCGCACTGACCCGCCAGGACACCCCGCACCACCCGTGCCCGGCCCGCCCTCACCCCGAGGGCCGGCCGGGCACACGCGTACCCGCCCGCCGGACACCGCCGCCGGGGGACGGGCCGCGCGTGCCTGAGCGCGCGTGCCCGCCGCGCGGGCAGGGGGCGGGCCGCTCGAACGCGTACCGGATGTACCGCGTACGCGTGCCACCCCGGAGACCGCCCCGCGCCCCATAGCATTCCGCCGCGCGACACCCCGCTCCCACCAGCCCGTCGTCCTCCTTTCGGGTTCAGATCACCGGGCACCCCGGCAGCGGCACCCGAAACCCGGACAAGCTGACACGTCCACTCGCGCGCACCCGAAGGGTCAGCTCTCCATGCCCACCCCCGCACTCGCCGGCTCCACCACCGGACCCACCGCCCTGCGCCCCCTCATCGACACCGTCCTCACCGCCCTCCAGGAGGGCGCCCGACGCCGCGACGGCCCCCTGCCCACCGGCGGACCCGACACCGTCGCCGCCCACACCCGCACCGCGCTCGACCCCGTCATCCCCGAACACGGCACCGGCGCCCACCACGCCCTCGCCACCCTCGTCGGCGCCCTCACCGAAGGCGCGGCCGACCCGGCGGACCCGCTCTGCGCCGCCCACCTCCACACCCCGCCCCTCGCCCTGGCCACCGCCGCCGACCTCGCGGCCTCCGCCCTCAACCCCTCCATGGACTCCTGGGACCAGGCCCCCGCCGCCTCCACCATCGAGGCCGACACCGCCGCCGCCCTCGCCGCCGAGATCTACCCCCGCCGCCCCCGCCCCGACGCCCTCGTCACCACCGGCGGCACCGAGTCCAACCAACTCGCCCTGCTCCTCGCCCGCGAGCGCCACGGCACCGTCCAGACCGTCTGCGGCACCAACGTCCACCACAGCATCCCCCGCGCCGCCTGGCTCCTCGGCCTCCCCGAACCCCTCACCGTCCCCGCCCCCACCGGCACCATCGACCCCGGCGCCCTCGACAACCTCCTCACCCACCACCGGGGACCCCACCCCCTCCTCGTCACCGCCACCGCCGGCACCACCGACACCGGCAGAATCGATCCCCTCGCCGAGATCGCCGACCTCTGCGAAGCCCACGGCGCCGAACTCCACATCGACGCCGCCTACGGCGGACCCCTCGTCCTCAGCCCCACCCACCGCGCCAAGATCACCGGCATCGACCGCGCCCACAGCGTCGCCCTCGACCTCCACAAACTCGGCTGGCAGCCCGCGTCCGCCGGCATCCTCGCCGTCCCCGACCACCGCCTCCTCCACTCCCTCCACCACCACGCCCCCTACCTCAACGCCGACGACGACACCGAAGCCGGCCTCCCCGACCTCCTCGGCCGCTCCCTGCGCACCACCCGCCGCCCCGACGCCCTCAAGATCGCCGTCACCCTCCAGGCCCTCGGCCGCAGCGGACTCGCCGACCTCATCGACCGCACCTGCGCCGCCGCCGAACACCTCGCCGACCTCATCACCAAACACCCCGAACTCGACCTCTACGAACGCCCCACCCTCACCACCGTCCTCTTCCGCCCCACCCACGCCGACGACCACACCGTCGCCACCCTCCGCCGCACCCTCCTCGCCCGCGGCCACGCCGTCCTCGGCCGCACCCGCACCCACGACCGCCTCTGGCTCAAGGCCACCCTCCTCAACCCCCACGCCACCCCCGAGGACCTGCACACCCTCCTCACCCTCGTCACCGACCTCGCCACCGAACTCACCGAAAGCGGCACCCCCCGATGACCACCCGGCCCCACCGGCCCACCCCCCAGACCGACCGGCCCCACGACCTCGTCGGCATCGGCATCGGCCCCTTCAACCTCTCGCTCGCGGCCCTCGCCCACGGCCTGACCACCCCCCTCACCACCGCCTTCTACGACCAGCGCCCCGCCTTCCACTGGCACCCCGGACTCCTCATCGACGGCGCCACCCTCCAAGTCCCCTTCCTCGCCGACCTCGTCACCCTCGCCGACCCCACCAGCCCCTGGACCCTCCTCAACTACCTCCGCACCCGCCACCGGCTCTTCCCCTTCTACTTCGCCGAGCGCTTCCACATCCCCCGCACCGAATACGACGCGTACTGCCGCTGGGTCAGCCGGGAACTCCCCGGCCTCCACTTCGGCCATCAGGTCGACGCCGTCCGCTGGAACGCCGAACGCGCCCACTTCGAAGTCGACTTCACCCAACTCGACGCCGACGGCGAAGCCGAAGCCCTCGGCCGTGCCCACACCCGCAACCTCGCCCTCGGCATCGGCACCGAACCCCACATCCCCGAACCCCTCAAACCCCTCGCCGACGCCGGCTCCGTCCCCGTCATCCACTCCGCCGACTACCTCCACCACCGCACCCGGCTCCTCGACGCCGGACACATCACCGTCATCGGCTCAGGACAGTCCGGCGCCGAGATCTTCCTCGACCTGCTGCGCGCCCGCCCCGAAGGACGCGAACGACTCCACTGGCTCGCCCGCACCCCCGCCTTCGCCCCCATGGAGTACTCCAAACTCGGCCTCGAACACTTCACCCCCGACTACACCCGCTACTTCCACGGCCTCCCCGAAAACGTCCGCGACCAGCTCGTCCCCCAGCAATGGCAGCTCCACAAGGGCATCGACCACGACACCATCAGCGCCATCCACGACGAGCTCTACCGCCGCACCCTCCACGGCGGCTGGCCCGACACCACCCTCACCCCCGGCGTCTGCGTCCGCACCGCGGGCCGCGTCGCCACCACCCGCGTCGAACTCCACCTCGAACACGCCCAGCAAGGCACCCGCAGCCGCCTCGTCACCGACGCCGTCGTCCTCGCCACCGGCTACCGCGAACGCCCCCTCGACACCCTCCTCGAACCCCTCGGCACCCGGCTGCGCCGCGACCGCGCCGGACGCCCCCGCATCGACGAGCAGTACCGCCTCGACCTCGACCCCGCCGTCACCGGCGCCATCTACGTACAGAACGCCGAACGCCACACCCACGGCGTCGGCGCCCCCGACCTCGGTCTCGCCGCATGGCGCAGCGCCACCATCCTCAACAACCTCACCGGCACCACCCCCTACCCCCTCCCCGAGCGCACCGCCTTCACCACCTTCGGCCTCACCCCGCAGACCCCCGCCGTCCCCGCCCAGGGCCCCCACCTCGTCCCGCTCGTCCAGAACAACTGACCACCCCCGCACGGAGATCTGTCACAGACACGGCCCAGCACCCCCACAATGTCGGGGTCACGTCACCAACTCATGCGTCTTACGCACAGCACTGGGCGCAGGACCCCGCCCTTGCCATCGTGGTCCCCCGTCAGCAACCACAGACGGCACGCCAGTCACGACCGCACCCGCATCCCCGGGCGCCCTCGGACCGCGAGCCGCACCACGGACGCATCGGGGGACTACCGCCATGGCCCTGCACCACCGCCTCACCCGCCGCACCCAGCTCGCCCTCGCCGGCCTCACCGCCGCAGGAATCGCCGCAGCCGCCGTCGTCGTACCGAACCTCACCGGCCACGACACCCCGGACACCGTCGCCGCCGACACCGCCTACGGACCCGAACCCGAGGCCGACAGCGGACTCGTCACCCAGGCCGACCAGATATCCAGCCTCGCCACGGCCACCATGTCCCCCGACACCATGATCAACCGCGCCCGCACCTGGCTCACCGCCAACGGCGGCCACCAAGTGCCGTACAGCATGCAGCGCACCTGGAAGGACGGATACCGCCAGGACTGCTCCGGCTACGTCTCCATGGCACTCGCCCTCGGCAAGCCCGGCCTCAACACCGTCGGCCTCGCCGACAGCCGCAACGGCGTCACCCAGCACCTCAGCAGCACCAGCGGGCTCAGAAAGGGCGATCTGCTCATCGACGCCAGCACCACCGACGGCGACTTCCGCCACGTCGTCATCTTCGAGAAGTGGGCCAACAGCTCCCACACCTCCTACTGGGCCTACGAACAGCGCGGCTCCCACGGCACCACCCACCGCATCCTCAGCTACGGCATCGGCAAGGACCACTACGACCCCTACCGCCCCGTCAAGCTCGGCGGCGGCAACGGAGGCGGAGGCGGCGGCCAGCTCCCCACCCCCAGCGCCTCCTGGCCCGTCCTCAAGAGCGGATCCAAGGGCACCGACGTCCGCACCGCCCAGTACCTCCTGAACGCCCGCGGCTACGACATCGCCGTCGACAGCAGCTTCGGACCCAGGACCCGCACCGCCACCGTCCGCTTCCAGAAGGCCCGCTCCCTCGCCGCCGACGGCGTCATCGGCCCCAAGACCTGGTCCAAGCTCATCACCACCGTCCGCTACGGATCCACCGGCCAGGCCGTCAAGGCCGCCCAGACCCAGCTCAAGGTCTACGGCTACTCCCTCACCGTCGACGGCAAATTCGGCGCCAAGACCAAGGCCGCCACCCTCGCCTTCCAGAAGAGCCACCACCTCGCCGCCGACGGCGTCATCGGCCCGAACACCTGGCGCGCCCTCCTCGGCACCCGCTGACCCCACCCGGACACGACAACGGCGGCCCCTCTGCCTCGCACGAGCGAGGCAGAGGGGCCGCCGCGACGACCGGGCGGACAAGCCCTAGAACACCGGCACCCCGTCCCGCGTCAGACGCCAGTCCACCGAAGCGAACTCCGTCGCGTCCACCGAACCCTTCGCCTGCACCCAGGCGATGATCGTGTTCCGGATCTCCTCGGAATTCGCCCACAACTGCTTCGCCGCCGGAACGTGCGGGAAGTTCCCCCCGCCACTCGCCCGGTAGTTGTTCACCGCCAGCACGAACTGCGCCGCCGGATCCACCGGCTTCCCCTCGAACAGCAGACCCGAGATCCGCGACCCCACCGGCTTCGCGATGTCCACGTCGTACGTCAGCCCCGACACCGCGTCGTAGTTGTAGTCCGGCGTGTTGTCCGCGTTCGTCAACGCCTCCGGATCCACCGGCGCACCCGCCGCCGTCCGCACGTAGTACTTCGCCGAGAACTCCAGATAATCCAGGATCTGCGCACCCGTCACCAACCGCGCCTCCAGCGTGTTCTCGAACGGATACAGCCCCGCCGCATCCTTGATCGTCACATCACCCGCCGGAATCCGCGCCGTACGCGAGAAGCACGACGCCTGCGACAGCACCGGCAGCGCCGCGTACTCGCCCCCCGCCAGCGCCTCCTTCACCGTCTCCGTCTGCACCACGTTGATCAGATCGATGATCGGCTCGTCCTTCCACGCCGCCTCCGCCGTGGACATCGCCGCCGTCGACGTACCGATCACCTGGTTGACGTACGCCACGACCTTCGCGTGCTCGTCCGCGAGCAGCCGAGTGATCCTCGGGTCCTCCGCCACCGTATTGGAGTTCAGCACCTGGGAACCGGCCCGCTCCACCACCCAGCGCCCCTTCTCCCACACCACGTCGAAGTCGAACAGCGTCAGCCGCTGCCCCCACTTCAACGGCTCCGACAGCACGACCTTCTTCCCGGTCTCCTTGTTCTCCACGAAGTACTCGGGAATCTCCAGATGCGCGTGACCCACCAGAATCGCGTCGATCCCCGGCACCTGCTCCGCCACCAGACCCGCCGCGTTCTCCACGTACGGGATCTGGTCCCCGTACGACGACGTCCCGCTGTTCCCCGAGTGCGCCGACACGATCACCACGTCCGCACCCATCGAACGCAGCCGCGGCACGTACTTCGCCGCCTGCTCCTCCAGACCCGGGAACACCATCTTCCCGCTCACGTTCGCCTTGTCCCAGATCGCGATGCCCGGATTCGTCAGACCCAGGATCCCCACCCGCACATCCCGCCCGTGCGGCGTCCGCAGCTTCTTGATCACATACGGCGCGAACGCCGGCCGCAACGACTTCGCGTCCAGCGCGTTCGCCCCCAGCAGCGGGAAATCACACTGCTCCTCGAACTTCCGCAGCACGGGAATCCCGTAATTGAACTCGTGGTTCCCCAGCGCCGCCGCGTCGTAGCCGATCGCGTTCATCGCCTGGGCCATCGGATGCACCGGACCGCGCTTCGCCGTGATCGGATCGATCTTCGCGTAGTAGTACGACAACTGCGTACCCTGAATCGTGTCACCCGCGTCGATCATCAGCGTGTTGTGACGGCCCTTCTCCCGGCGCACCTGATCCACCAGCGTCGAGATCTTCGCCAGACCCACATCGTTGTGCGCCTTGTCGTCGAACTCGGCGTCCGTGAAGTAGTCCCAGTTGAAGACGTTCCCGTGCAGGTCCGTCGTCCCCATCACCGTGAACGAATACCGCTTCGGCTCCGGCCCGTGACCACGGCCCCGGCCGTGCGCAGCGGCCGGCGCCGCGGCACCCCCCACCAGCGCCGCACCCGCACCGGCGGCCGCCGATGTCCCCAGAAACGTCCTTCGGTTCAGCGGCATCTCGTCTTCTCCCACATCTTGGTTCACCCCGCGCACGACGCGCGTAGACCACGCGCCCACACGGACAACGCGCGTAGATAATCACCCACGCACCACCCCCGGCAACACCCCCGACAGGTTTCCGTTCCATGACCACACAACGACCACCCGACCACACCCCCGACCGCCACACGCCCCGACCGCCACACGCCCACCGTCACAACCCGGCCACCGCGACCCGACTGTCACACCCCGCTGCCACAGTGGACCCATGACCGACACCGCCCAGCCCTACGGCACCCCGGACCAACCCCGCCTCGCCGTCCGGGGCGAAGCCCGCCTCGAAGTCGACCCGGAGATCGCCCGCCTCTCCATCACCGTCACCGCCCGCGGCAAGGACCGCCGCGCCGCCCTCGAAGACCTCACCCGCCGCAACACCACCGTCCTCGCACTCGCCCGCACCTACGGCGACGCCATCGAGAAACTCGAAACCGGCGCCCTCTCCATCAGCCCCGAACTCGTCCACCGCGGCCGCGACGAGAAGATCCGCGCCTACCACGGCCGCGTCTACATCACCGCCGTCCTCAACGACTTCACCGCACTCGGCGAATTCGTCACCCGCGTCGGCGACCTCGACATGACCCACGTCAACGGCCCCTGGTGGGCCCTGCGCCCCACCTCACCCGCCCACGGCGAAGCCCGCCGCCAAGCCGTACGCGAAGCCGTCCAGCGCGCCCGCGAATACGCCGGAGCACTCGGCGCCGAACTCGCCGCCCTCGTCGAACTCGCCGACATAGGCGCCGAGAACCCCGCCCCCGCCGCCTACGCCCGCAGTGCCGGCTACGGCGGCCCACTCCCCGCCCCCGCCGGAGCCGGCGCCCCGCCGCCCCCCGCCATCGACCTCGAACCCCAGCGGCAGACCGTCTACGCCCAGGTCAACGCCCGCTTCACCATGACCCCGCCGAAACTCTGAAAACCACCCCACAATCCCACCCCAACCCATACCGGCGCGCGCTCATCGGAGCGCGCCGCCGCACAATTCAACACTTGTCAATAACCCTTCATTCAAAGGTGGTTGGACAGTCATCAAGAGCCAATGGCCTACCCATAGGTAAGGTTTAGGCTCGAACCATGCGCCGAGCCAAAATCGTTTGCACCCTGGGACCCGCCACCGACACATACGACCAGATCAAAGCCCTGGTCGAAGCCGGAATGGACATCGCCCGCCTCAACCTCAGCCACGGCAGCTACGCCGAACACGAAGAGCGCTACCACCGCGTCCGCAAAGCCTCCGACGAAGCCGGCCGCAGCGTCGGCATCCTCGCCGACCTTCAAGGCCCGAAGATCCGCCTCGGCCGCTTCAAAGAAGGACCCGTACTACTCGAACGCGGCGACGACTTCACCATCACCGTCGAACCGATGGAGGGAAACCGCCACACCTGCGGCACCACCTACACCGGCCTCGCCGCCGACGTCACCACCGGCGAACGCATCCTCATCGACGACGGCCGCGTCACCCTCGAAGTCACCGAAGTCGACGGCCCCCGCGTCCACACCACCGTCATCGAAGGCGGCATGGTCTCCGACCACAAGGGACTCAACCTCCCCGGTGTCGCCGTCTCCGTCCCCGCCCTCTCCGAAAAGGACATCGACGACCTCCGCTGGGCCCTGCGCACCGGCGCCGACATCATCGCCCTCTCCTTCGTCCGCAGCGGACGCGACATCGAGGACGTCCACCGCATCATGGACGAGGAGGGCCGCCGCCTCCCCGTCATCGCCAAGGTCGAGAAGCCCCAGGCCGTCGAGAACATCGACGACATCGTCGCCGCCTTCGACGGCATCATGGTCGCCCGCGGCGACCTCGGCGTCGAAATGCCCCTGGAACAGGTCCCGATCGTCCAGAAGCGCGCCATCAAGCTCGCCAAGCGCAACGCCAAGCCTGTCATCGTCGCCACCCAGATGCTCGACTCGATGATCGACAACTCCCGCCCCACCCGCGCCGAGGCCTCCGACGTCGCCAACGCCGTCATCGACGGCACGGACGCCGTGATGCTCTCCGGCGAGACCAGCGTCGGCAAGTACGCCATCGAGACCGTCCGCACGATGTCCCGCATCGTCGAGGCCGCCGAGGAGGACATCCTCGCCAAGGGCCTCCCGCCCCTCACCGAACGAAACAAGCCCCGCACCCAGGGCGGAGCGGTCGCCCGCGCGGCGGCCGAGATGGGCGACTTCCTCGGCGCGAAGTTCCTCGTCGCCTTCACCCAGAGCGGCGACACGGTGAAGCGGTTGTCGCGATACCGCTCCCCGATCCCGCTTCTGGCCTTCACCCCGGACCCGGCCACCCGCTCCCAGCTGAACCTGACCTGGGGCGTCGAAACGTTCCTCGGCCCCCACGTCGACTCCACCGACGCGATGGTCGCTCAGGTCGACGAGGAACTCCTGAAGATCGGCCGCTGCCAGAAGGGCGACGTCGTCGTCATCACCGCAGGCTCCCCGCCGGGCGTCGCCGGTTCGACGAACCTGGTCCGGGTGCACCACATCGGCGAGGACGACAGCCCGAAGTAGGGGCGGCTCAGTATTTCGGCCCGACGTGTGCGTCCATGAGGGCTACGGATGCCCGTCGGGCTACGGAGATGTTCTTGCGGTTGGCGGCCTTCCACTCGACGCCGAGCTTGTCGAGCGTGCCGGTGTAGAGGCGCAGGATGTCGGCCGACAGGTTGGTGAAGAAGTAGCGCGGGTACTCGTAGCGCCGTCGTTCGCCACGGACGAGGCGGGTGGCCCAGTTGGTGATGCGGCAGCCGTCGGAGTGGATCAGTCCTCGGACGAACTCCCAGCGGTGCGCATCCACGATCTCCTGCTGCCACGTAGCCAGAGCGATGGTGCGGTCATGCTTCTTGCCGGGACCATGCTGCGGGAACAGGCAGGGCCAGTGCCTGCTGTAGCTGGTCACTGCGACGCACCCCTGCTTCTGCACGAGATACACGGCACCGGACGGATGGATGGCCGCGATAGCGTTGCGGCATTCTTCGATGAGACCCGGCCATGCATCGGCGCAGGCAATGCGCAAGTAGTAGCCGCGGCCTCGTGGGTGCGCGCTGATGCAGCCGTCACCCAAGTACAGGCCCAGCAGATACGCGTAATTGGCAGGGTCATTGAGTGGCAACGACACGGGTGCACAGCGGGGGCAATCGGTGTGCCCCAGGATGCGAGGCAGCGGCTCGATGAGCGTGAGCCAGGCGCGTATCGCTGCCCGCGAAATACCGGTCTGCTTGCTCACAGCGTTCAGGCTGAGGCCATGATCGAGGAGGTCCAGCGCGTGCCTGCGCGTCTCAATGTCGTACACATGGTCGAGCTTGAAGAAGTTTGCGGTCTCGGCAGCGGAATTGGCAGCGAAGTCACACGATCATGTGAATCCGGACCGTTCTTGCGCGGCCTTGGAATCGAAGGAAAAGTGCCCCAGGTGGGATTCGAACCCACACTTTCGGCTGTTTGAGAGCCGCCTCTCTAACCAGTTGGAGTACTGGGGCCTTAGAAAGGAAGGGCCGTGAGTGCCCTGCGTAGTGACACCATACCGTAGCTAGGTAGGCTCATGGAGAGCCATATGCCCTGAACGAGGAGCCCCGTGACCACGCCCGAGTCGCCCCAGCCCGTAGACGCCGCCGACGACGACAAGTCGCACGTCCCGCCGCTGACGACCCGCGTCGTCATCGCGGAGGACGAGGCGCTGATCCGTCTCGACCTCAAGGAGATGCTCGAAGAAGAGGGCTACTCCGTCGTCGGGGAGGCCGGGGACGGGCAGCAGGCTGTCGAGCTGGCGCGGGAGCACAAGCCGGATCTGGTGATCCTGGATGTGAAGATGCCGGTGCTCGACGGGATCTCGGCGGCCGAGAAGATCGCCGAGGAGTCCATCGCGCCGGTGCTCATGCTCACCGCGTTCTCGCAGCGCGACCTGGTGGAGCGGGCCCGGGACGCGGGGGCGATGGCGTACCTGGTGAAGCCGTTCAGCAAGAGCGACGTGGTGCCGGCCATCGAGATGGCGGTGTCGCGGTTCGCGGAGCTGAAGGCGCTGGAGAACGAGGTCGCGGACCTGGCGCAGCGGCTGGAGACGCGGAAGCTGGTGGACCGGGCGAAGAGCATTCTGCAGACGGATTACGGGCTGTCGGAGCCGGCGGCGTTCCGGTGGATCCAGAAGACGTCGATGGACCGTCGGCTGTCGATGCAGCAGTTGGCGGAGGCGTTGATCGAGGACGCCGAGGAGAAGAAGCGGGCCGCCGAGTAGGCGCGTAGAACAGAGGAAAGGCCCGCGCCGTCGAGGCGCGGGCCTTTCTCGTGCGTACGGTTCAGTCCTCGCCGAGGTAGGCCTTGCGGACGGATTCGTCGTGGAGGAGGTCCGCTCCGGTGCCGGAGAGGACGATCTTGCCGATCTCCATGACGTGGCCCTGGTCGGCCAGGGAGAGGGCGGCCTGGGCGTTCTGTTCGACGAGGAGGATCGTCGTGCCGGAGGCCTTGAGTTCGACGATGGTCTCCATGATCTTCTGCATCATGATCGGGGAGAGGCCCATGGAGGGTTCGTCGAGCATGAGGAGTTTGGGCTGGGACATGAGGGCGCGGCCCATGGCGAGCATCTGCTGTTCGCCGCCCGAGAGGGTGCCGGCGGCCTGCTTCCTGCGCTCCCCGAGGATGGGGAAGAGGTCGTAGGCGCGCTGGACGTCCTTCTCGATGCCTGCCTTGTCGTTGCGGAGGTAGGCGCCGAGGAGGAGGTTCTCGGTGATCGTCAGCCGGGGGAAGATGTGGCGTCCCTCGGGGGAGTGGGCGAGGCCCAGGGAGACGATCTTGTGGGCGGGGACGTTGGTGAGGGGTTTGCCCTCGAAGAGGACGCGGCCGCTCAGGGGCTTGAGGAGCCCGGAGAGGGTGCGCAGGGTGGTCGTCTTGCCGGCGCCGTTGGTGCCGATGAGGGTGACGACCTGGCCGGCGTCGACGGTGAAGGAGATGCCCTTGACGGCTTCGATCTTGCCGTAGGCGACGCGGAGGTCCTCGACCTCCAGGAGCGCGGTCATCGGTTGTCCTCCTCTTCGGTGCTCGTGCTCGTGCTGTCGCTCGTGCCCGACGTGTGTGTGCTTGCTTCGGCTTCGGCTGCTTCGACCTCGGCGACTTCTTCGGCGCCGGGGGCGCCTTCGAAGGGGGTGCCGAGGTAGGCGGCGATGACGCGTTCGTCGCTCTGGACCTCGGACGCGGTGCCTTCGACGAGTTTTTCGCCCTGGACGAGGCAGGCGACGCGGTCGCAGAGGTTGAAGATGAAGCGCATGTCGTGCTCGATGACGAGGACGGCGATGCCCTGGTCCCGGATGGCGAAGATGAGTTCTTCGGTGACGCGGGTTTCCTGGGGGTTCATGCCGGCGGTGGGCTCGTCCAGGAGGAGGAGTCCGGGGTCGCTGGCGAGGGCGCGGGCGATCTCCAGCTTGCGCTGGTCCCCGTAGGGGAGGTTGCGCGCGAGGTGGTCGGCCTTGTCCTGGAGGCCGATGAACTCCAGGAGTTCCATGGCGCGTTCGCGGCTGCTGTTCTCCGCCTTGCTGTAGCCGGGGAGGCGCAGGAGGGCGGACCAGAGGCCTTCCTTGGTCCGGGTGTGGCGTCCGACGAGGACGTTCTCCAGGACGGTCATGTTGGCGAAGAGCCGGATGTTCTGGAAGGTGCGGGCGATGCCGGCGTCGGTGACGAGGTGGGGCTTGGGCGGCAGGACGGTGCCCTTGTACCGGACGGTTCCCTCGGTGGGGACGTAGAGGCCGGTGAGGCAGTTGAAGAAGGTGGTCTTGCCGGCGCCGTTGGGGCCGATGAGTCCGACGATCTCGCCCGCGTTGACGGTGAGGTCGACGCCGCGTACGGCGGTGAGGCCGCCGAAGCGCATGGTGACGCCGCTGGCGTCGAGGACGGTGGTCGCGGTCGTGGTGGTGGTCATGGTGGTCACGCCCCCGCCTTGGCGATGCCGGCGCCGCTGTCTTCGGACTGCCGTGGTTCGGGTACGTCGATGGGTTCGTCGTTCTCGTGGAATTCGAGTTGCTTGCGGCGGTCGGCGACCAGGCCTTCGGGGCGGAAGCGCATGAGGAGGATGAGCGCGATGCCGAAGAGGAAGAGCTGGTAGTCCTGCATGAACTGCAGTTTCGCCGGGATGAGGTAGAGCAGTGCGGCGCCGACGAAGGGGCCGCTGAGGGTTCCCATGCCGCCGAGGATGACGGCGGCGAGGAGGAACGCGGAGTTCGGTGGCACGGAGCCGGCGAACTGGTACTGCTCGGGCGTCACGGTGTAGTTGACGTGTGCCTGTACGGTGCCGGCGAGGCCGGCGAGGGTGGCGCCGAGGGCGAAGGCCAGGAGCTTGAGCCGGAAGGCGTTGATGCCCATGGCGGTGGCGGCGGTCTCGTCCTCGCGGATGGCGACCCAGGCGCGGCCGATGCGGGAGTCCCCGGAGCGGCGGAAGACGAGGACGACGACGGCGGTGACGACGAGCATCAGCAGGTAGTAGTTGGCGGGCCTGCTGAGGGTGAAGGGGCCGATGTCGTGGGTGAGTCCGAAGTCGATCCCGAAGAGGTTGAGGTCCGGGATGCTGGGGATGCCCTGGGAGCCGTTGGTGAGGTCGGGGCCGCTGTTGCCGTTGAGGTTGTTGACGGTGACGCGGAAGATCTCTCCGAAGCCGAGGGTGACGATGGCGAGGTAGTCGCCGCGGAGTCGGAGGGTCGGGGCGCCGATGAGGACGCCGAAGACCAGGGAGACGACGGCTCCGGTGAGGACGGCGGCCCAGAAGGGGAAGTGGACGCCGATGGCGGAGAGGGGTGCGCCGGAGACGAGGGCGGCGGTGTAGGCGCCGACTCCGAGGAAGGCGACGTAGCCGAGGTCGAGGAGGCCGGCGAGGCCGACGACGACGTTCAGGCCGAGGGCGACCGTGGCGAAGATGAGGATGTTCGCGCCGATGAGGGCGTATTCCGCGGTGTCCTGGGTGAAGGGGAAGCAGAGGGCCGCGACGAGGGCGGCGGCCAGGGTGACGTTGCGGTGCTTGGCGGTCAGCGCGGTGATGCGGGCGATGAGGCCGGCCCGGGTGAGCGCGGTGAAGGCGAAGGCCGCGGTGATGAGGAAGCCGATGAACTGCTCGGAGTCCTCGGTGGGGATGTCGATGCCGTAGGTGAAGAGGTAGAGGGCCACCCCGAAGGCGACGGCGATGACGAGGATCTCGGCCCAGGAGGGGAGGGCCTTGGCGCGGGGCGCCGAGGGGGCGGCGAGGCTGTTGCGGAAGCGTCGCCGGACGGTGGCCTCGCGGCCGTCGTCGGGGAGGGGCTGGTCGTCGGGGAGGCCGAGGGCGGCGAGGACGGCGACGAGGGCGCCGATGCCGCTGATCCAGGCTCCGGGTTCGAGGTTGACGACGCCGCCGAGCTCGTAGGAGATGGCTCCCATGGCGTAGCCGGTGGTGCCGAGGGTGGCGAGGGCGAGGAGGCGGACGGGGCTGTTGGTGCCGCCGGGGGTGAGCCAGCGCAGTCCGGGGATGCCGTATCCGGTGAGGGTGAACAGCAGGGTGAGGACTGCGGCGGTGAGGGTGAGGATCTGGAGGCCGCCGGGGTAGCCGGTGACGGTGAGGTCGCCGGGGAATTCGGAGGTCCAGGTCCAGGGGAGGAAGGTGCCGGCGAGTGCGGCCGCGGCGCCCGCGAGGGTGGCGATGCGGGCGACGGGGGCGGGGAGCGGGACGAGTGCGGTCCGGGTGGTGGTCATCGGTATCACGCCCTGTCCGCTACGCGTTCGCCGAGCAGGCCCTGGGGCCTGAGCAGCAGGACGACGATGAGGAGGACGAAGGCCCACACGTCCTTCCAGGCGCCGCCGCCGAAGAGGTCCATGCCGGGGACGTCGCTCATGTAGCCCGTGGCGAGGGATTCGGCGATGCCGAGGACGACGCCGCCGAGCATGGCGCCGTAGATGTTGCCGATGCCGCCGAGCACGGCCGCGGTGAAGGCCTTGAGGCCCATGAGGAAGCCCATTTTGAAGCCGATCTGGCCGTTCTTGAGCCCGTAGGCGACGGCGGCGACGGCGGCGAACGCGGCACCGATGGCGAAGGCCATGACGATGATGCGGTCGGTGTTGATGCCCATGAGCTTGGCGGTGTCGGGGTCCTGGCTGGTGGCCTGCATGCCGCGGCCGGTGCGGGTCTTGGAGACGAAGAGCCCGAGGGCGATCATGCAGACGGGGGCGGCGATGAGGACGAAGAGGTCGCCGCGCTGGATGTGGGCGCCGAAGAGGTCGAGGGAGTCGCCCTTGAACTGAGGGAAGGGGCGGTCCTTGGTGGCGTTGGGGTACCACTTCCAGATGGCCTGCTGAAGGGCGAGGGAGAGTCCGATCGCGGTGATCAGCGGGGCGAGCCGGGGTGCGTTGCGCAGGGGGCGGTAGGCGAACCGTTCCGCCGCGGCGCTGACGGCGACGGAGCATATGACGCCGCCGACGATCATGAGGGGGACGATCGCGAGGAGGTTGGAACCGGCCGGCATCCAGAGGTACACGGTGAGAGCCCCGAAGCCTCCGATCATGAAGATCTCGCCGTGGGCGAAGTTGATGAGCTGGATGATTCCGTAGACCATCGTGTAGCCGATCGCGATGAGTCCGTACATCGCGCCGAGGATGAGTCCATTGGCCAGCTGTTGCGGCAGTTCGTGCACCGCAGGGCCTCCGTGGAGTGGTTCGGATATGGCACCGCGCGGGAGTGCTCGTAGCGCTCCCGCGCGGTCTGGGGTCAGTCGGTGAGCGACCGGGAGCGGGTTACGGCTTGTAGGCCTCGCTGAGCTTGGAGACCCACTTGCCGCCGTCGACCTGGTAGGCGGTCATCATGGTGTTCGTGGTGTCGCCGTACTGGTCGAAGGAGACGGGGCCGGTGACGCCGTCGAACTTGACCTTGGACATGGCTTCGAGCACCTTGGCGCGGGCGTCGTCGGGGAGCTTGCCGTCGTTCTCGGCGACGGCGATCTTGACGGCTTCGATGATCGACCAGGTGGCGTCGTAGGTGCCGCCGCCGTAGGCCTCGTAGGCGTCCTTGTAGCCGGCCGTCTTGTAGTCCTCGATGAACTTCTTGGCGGAGTCGAGTTCCTCGACGGGCTTGCCGACGGAGGTGGCGATGTCGCCCTGGGCCTTCTTGTTGAGCTTGATGAAGTCGGCGCTGTACATGCCGTCGCCGCCCATGAGCGGGATCTGCACGCTGTCCTTGAGCTGCTGGCTCAGGGGGGCGCCGGCGGGGTACTCACCGCCGTAGTAGACGGCCTTGGCGCCGGACTTCTTGACCTTGGTGACGACGGCGTTGAAGTCGCGGTCGTCGGGGTTGACGTGGTCGGAGCCCACGATCTTCCCGCCGAGGCCGGTGAAGGTGGTCTTGAAGGAGGCCGCGAGACCGGCGCCGTAGGGCTTCTGGTCGTCGATGAGGTAGACCTGGGTGATCTTCGCGTTGTTGTAGAGGTACTTCGCGGCGAAGGCGCCCTGGATCTGGTCCGTGGTGGCGGTGCGGAAGTAGGTCTTGAAGGGGCGCTTCTTGTCGCCGGTCTTCCAGTTGTCGCCCTGGGTCAGCTCGGTGCCCGTGTTGGCGGGGGAGACCTGGGTGAGGCCGGCGTCGTTGAGCGGCTTCTGCATCGACTGGGAGACGCCGGAGTTCAGGGGGCCGACGACGCCGAGGACCTGCTTGTCGTCGATGAACTTGGTGGCGTTCTGCTGGCCGACGGAGGGCTGGGCCTGGTCGTCGAGCGGCTTGACCTCGAAGGTGATGCCCGGGACGGTCTTCAGCTTGTTGGCCGTCTTGGCGGCGAGGTCGGCGGAGTTCTTGATGCCGAGGCCGAGGGCGGAGAGGTCACCGGTGATCGGGGCGTCGACGCCGATGACGACGGTCTGGTTGCCGCCGCCGTCACCGCTGCCCTTTTTGTCGTCGTCGCGCGACCCGCAGGCGGTGAGTGTCAGCGCCCCTGTCGTGAGCACTGTGGTGAGGATGAGCAAAGAACGGTGTCGCACGAAAAGTCCTTTCCCTGGCGCGGCCTCCTCTGCTTGAGGTGCCGTGTCGTTCGCCGGGCCGTACTGGTTGGTACAGGGCCGTGCTGCAGACGCGCCCGGCGGCGCGGTGACTGGCCGTGACTCTAAGGGCAGGGGTGGGGGTCGGGGGTGGGGGTGGCGCAGGATGTGACTGTCTTGTTATGCCCTTGAGCAAGGCTTGAGGTGGCTGTGCTGACATGTACGGTTTTTTTACCGGACGGTGAAGTGACCGCATGCTGAGAACGCGCAGCTCTGCTAAGGGGCTTGGGGTGATCTTGGTGCTGTCGCCCGTCGGGGGGTGTGCGGAGCCCTCCGAGGGCGTGCGGAATCGCCCGGTGGCCGCGGGCCGGGTCGCGTGTTGCGCGCCGAGGTGTCGTGGACCTTGCGCGTTTGTTACGCAGTGTTACGTCTGGGGCGGGGCGGTCGACGCGGTGTGCCGGGGTGGGGGCGGGGAGCGGGAGGGGGTGTGGCTGTCGAGTGGGCCATGGAACGAGCCTGCGGGTCAAGGGTGTTGTGCTGTGTGTCGCGCAAGTTCGGTGTGTGCGGCGGTGGTTGTGCCCGGATATGGCACTGCCCGGCCGGAATGGGTTCCGTCCGGGCAGGGGGGTGGCAGGGGTCAGGCGGCGTCGGGTGCGGGGACGTCGCGGAGCAGGCAGGTGAGGCGGGCGGTGCAGACGCGCTTGTCCTGTTCGTCGGTGATGACGATTTCGTACGTGGCGGTGGTGCGGCCGCGGTGGACGGGGGTGGCGACGCCGGTGACGAGGCCGCTGCGGACGCCCCGGTGGTGGGTGCAGTTCAGGTCGACGCCGACGGCGAGCCGGCCGGGGCCGCCGTGGAGCATGGAGCCGACGGAGCCGAGGGTCTCGGCGAGGACGGCGGAGGCGCCGCCGTGCAGCAGGCCGTACGGCTGGGTGTTGCCCTCGACGGGCATGGTGCCGACGACGCGGTCCGCGGAGGCCTCGACGATCGTGACGCCCATGCGTTCGCCGAGGTGGCCGGCGGAGAAGAGGGCGGGCAGGTCGACGCCGAGGGCGGCGTACTCGTCGATGATCTCCTGGGGGAACGTGGGTGCGGTGTGCTCGCCCATGGGCCGGCTCCGATCGTCTGCGGCGGAGCGTGGCCCTGCGGCCCGCTCCGGGTGGTGTGCACTGTTCCTATCAGACGGCTGAGCGGATGCTTAGTGCGCGTCCCCCGGGTGGGGCCGGCCGGTGTGCTCGAAGCGCACCACGACGGACTTGCTGGCCGGGGTGTTGCTGGTGTCGGCGGTGGAGTCGAGCGGGACCAGGACGTTCGTCTCGGGGTAGTACGCGGCGGCGCAGCCGCGGGCCGTGGGGTAGTGGACGACGCGGAAGCCGGGGGCGCGCCGTTCGCTGCCGTCCTTCCACTCGCTGACGAGGTCGGTGTACGCGCCGTCGGCGAGGCCGAGGGCGGTGGCGTCGTCGGGGTGGACGAGGACGACGCGGCGGCCGCCCTTGATGCCGCGGTAGCGGTCGTCGAGGCCGTAGACGGTGGTGTTGTACTGGTCGTGGGAGCGCAGGGTCTGCAACAGCAGGCGTCCTTCGGGGAGTTCGGGGAACTCGACGGGGGCGGCGGTGAAGTTGGCCTTCCCGGTGGCGGTGGGGAAGCGGCGGGAGTCGCGCGGTGCGTGCGGGAGGGTGAATCCGCCGGGGTGGGCGACGCGCGCGTTGAAGTTCTCGAAGCCGGGGACGACGCGGGAGATCCGGTCGCGGATCGTGGCGTAGTCCCGTTCGAACTCCTCCCAGGGGGTGGCCGATCCGGGGCCGAGGACGGCGCGGGCGAGCCGGGCGACGATGGCGGGCTCGGAGAGCAGATGGGGGCTCGCGGGGGTCAGGTTGCCCCGGGAGGCGTGCACCATGCTCATGGAGTCCTCGACGGTGACGAACTGCCGCCCGGTGGCCTGGACGTCCTTGTCGGTGCGGCCGAGGGTGGGCAGGATCAGCGCCCGGGTGCCGGTGACGGCGTGGGAGCGGTTGAGCTTGGTGGAGACGTGGACGGTGAGGCGTGCGGTGCGCATCGCCGCCTCGGTGACCTCGGTGTCGGGGGTCGCGGCGACGAAGTTGCCGCCCATGGCGAAGAAGACCTTGGCGTCGCCGTCGCGCAGTGCGCGGATGGAGCGGACCACGTCGTAGCCGTGGTGGCGCGGCGAGATGATGCCGAACTCCTTGTCGAGCGCGTCGAGGAAGGCGGGTGCGGGCCGTTCGAAGATGCCCATGGTCCGGTCGCCCTGGACGTTGGAGTGGCCGCGCACCGGGCAGACCCCGGCGCCGGGGCGCCCGATGTTGCCGCGCAGCAGGAGGAAGTTGACGACCTCGCGGATGGTCGGCACGGAGTGCTTGTGCTGGGTGAGGCCCATGGCCCAGCACACGACGGTGCGTTCCGAGGCGAGGACCATCTCCAGGGCCTGTTCGACGGCGGTCCGGTCGAGTCCGGTGGCGGTGAGCGTCTCCTCCCAGTCGGCCTCGGCGGCCGCGGCGGCGAACTCCTCGAAGCCGTGGGTGTGGGCCTCGACGAAGGCCTCGTCCACGGCCCCTTCGGTGGCCAGGATCAGTTTGTTGAGGAGCCGGAAGAGCGCCTGGTCGCCGCCGATGCGGATCTGGAGGAACAGATCGTTGAGCGGGGTGCCCCTGAGCATGCCGTGCGGGGTCTGCGGGTTCTTGAACCGCTCCATCCCCGCCTCCGGCAGCGGGTTCACCGAGATGATCCTCGCCCCGGCCGATTTCGCCTTCTCCAGGGCGGAGAGCATCCGGGGGTGGTTGGTGCCCGGGTTCTGCCCGGCGACGATGATCAGATCGGCGTGGTGCAGGTCCTCCAGGGAGACGGAACCCTTGCCCACGCCGATCGTCTCGGTGAGGGCCGAGCCGGACGACTCGTGGCACATGTTGGAGCAGTCGGGCAGGTTGTTGGTGCCGAACTCGCGGGCGAAGAGCTGGAGCAGGAACGCGGCCTCGTTGCTGGTGCGCCCCGAGGTGTAGAACAGCGCCTCGTCGGGCGAGTCGAGCGCGCGCAGTTCCTCGGCGAGGATCTCGAAGGCGCGTTCCCAGGTGACGGCCTCGTACCGGTCGGCGCCCTCGGGGAGGTACACGGGCTGGGTGATGCGGCCCTGCTGGCCGAGCCAGTAGCCGCTGCGCTCCGCGAGGTCGGCGACGGGGTGGGCGGCGAAGAAGTCCGGGGTGATGCGGCGCAGCGTCGCCTCCTCGGCGACGGCCTTGGCGCCGTTCTCGCAGAACTCGGCGGTGTGCCGCTTGTCGCCCTCGGGCCAGGCGCAGCCGGGGCAGTCGAAGCCGTCCTTCTGGTTGACCTTGAGGAGGGTCCGGGCGGCCCGTGCCACCCCCATCTGCCGCTGGGCGATGCGCAGGCTGTGCGCGACGGCGGGGAGTCCGGCGGCGGCGTGCTGGGCCGGTTCGACCCGGGGGGCGTCCTGGACCGGGTCTCCGGTGGGCGGCTTGGTGGCCATCGTGCTCCCCTTCGGGCCTGCTGCGGTCCGCGCGCGGACCGCTCCTGGTGGTCTCTTGCCTTCGATCCTGGCACGCGAGGGGGGTACGGCGCCCGGTGAGGGCCCCACGGCGGGCCGGGGCCGGTCCCCGGCGGTGGCCGGTCCGGATTGTCAGTGGTACGTGGCAGGATCGGGGTGTGGCTGAGACGGCATCGAAGAAGACGGCAGACAACCGACCGCGCCTGCTCCTGATGGACGGGCACTCCTTGGCGTACCGGGCGTTCTTCGCTCTGCCCGCGGAGAACTTCACGACCGGGGCGGGTCAGACGACGAACGCGGTGTACGGCTTCGCGTCGATGCTGGCGAACACGCTGCGTGACGAGGCGCCGACGCATTTCGCGGTGGCGTTCGACGTGTCCCGCAAGACCTGGCGCTCCCAGGAGTTCCCGGAGTACAAGGCGAACAGGTCGAAGACCCCCGACGAGTTCAAGGGCCAGGTCGAGCTGATCGGCGAGCTGCTGGACGCGATGCGCGCGGACCGGTTCGCGGTGGACGGCTTCGAGGCCGACGACATCATCGCCACGCTGGCCACCCAGGCCGAGGCGGCCGGCTTCGAGGTCCTGATCGTCACCGGCGACCGGGACTCCTTCCAGCTGATCACGGACAACGTGACCGTGCTGTACCCGACCAAGGGCGTCTCCGAGCTGACCCGGTTCACCCCGGAGAAGGTCGTCGAGAAGTACGGCCTCACCCCCCGGCAGTATCCGGACTTCGCGGCGCTGCGCGGCGACCCGTCGGACAACCTTCCGGGCATCCCCGGGGTCGGCGAGAAGACGGCCGCCAAGTGGATCAACCAGTTCGGTTCCTTCGACGAGCTGGTGGCGCGCGCCGACGAGGTGAAGGGCAAGGCGGGCCAGAATTTCCGCGACCACCTGGACGCGGTGAAGATGAACCGGGTGCTGACCGAGATGGTCCGGGACGTGGCCCTGCCCAAGACCCCGCCCGAGCTGGAGCGCGCCCCCTACGACCGTACGGCGGTCACCGGCGTCCTGGACGTGCTGGAGATCCGTAATCCGAGCCTGCGCGAGCGGCTGCTCGCGGTCGACCCCGGCAAGGCGGAGGACGAGGCCCCGGCCCCGGCCGCGGGCGTCGAGCTGGACGGCGCGGTGCTGGGCGCGGGCGAGCTGGCCTCCTGGCTGGAGGAGCACGGCGGGCAGCCCCTCGGAGTCGCCACGGTCGACACCTGGGCCCTGGGCAGCGGCACCGTCACGGAGATCGCGCTGGCCGCGGCCGGCGGGGCCGCCGCCTGGTTCGACCCGGCGCAGCTGGACGCCCCCGACGAGCAGGCGTTCGCGGCCTGGATCGCGGACCCGGCCCGGCCGAAGGTCATGCACAACGCGAAGAGCGCGATGCGTGTCTTCCCCGAGCACGGCTGGCGGGTCGACGGCGTCTCCATGGACACCGCGCTCGCCGCGTATCTGGTGAAGCCCGGCCGGCGCTCCTTCGCCCTGGACGCCCTGGCCGTGGAGTACCTGGGACGCGAGCTGGCCCCGGCGGCCGCGGCGGACGGGCAGCTGGCCTTCGGCGCGGACGACCGGGCGGAGGCCGACGCGCTGATGGCGCAGGCCCGCGCGATCCTGGATCTCGGCGACGCGTTCGCGACCCGGCTGGAGGAGGTCGGCGCCGCCCGGCTGCTCCATGAGATGGAGCTGCCCACCTCGGCCCTGCTGGTCCGGCTGGAGCGGCACGGCATCGCGGCCGACCGGGCCCATCTCGAAGGCATGGAGCAGCAGTTCGCCGGTGCGGTGCAGCAGGCGGTGAAGGAGGCGCACGCCGCGGTGGGCCGGGAGTTCAACCTCGGTTCGCCCAAGCAGCTCCAGGAGGTCCTGTTCGGCGAGCTGGGCCTGCCGAAGACCAAGAAGACCAAGACCGGGTACACGACGGACGCCGACGCGCTGGCCTGGCTGGCCGCGCAGACCGAGCACGAGCTGCCGGTGATCATGCTGCGCCACCGCGAGCAGGCCAAGCTGCGGGTGACGGTCGAGGGTCTGGTCAAGACGATCGCCGCGGACGGCCGCATCCACACCACGTTCAACCAGACGGTGGCGGCGACCGGCCGGCTCTCCTCCACCGACCCCAATCTGCAGAACATCCCGGTGCGCACGGACGAGGGCCGGGCGATCCGCCGCGGCTTCGTCGTCGGCGAGGGTTTCGAGACCCTGATGACCGCGGACTACAGCCAGATCGAGCTGCGCGTGATGGCCCACCTCTCCGAGGACGCGGGGCTGATCGAGGCGTTCATGTCCGGCGAGGACCTGCACACCACGGTCGCCTCGCAGGTCTTCGGCGTCGAGAAGGCGGCCGTCGACCCGGAGATGCGCCGCAAGATCAAGGCCATGAGCTACGGCCTGGCGTACGGGCTCTCCGCGTTCGGCCTCTCCCAGCAGCTGAACATCGAGGCGGGCGAGGCCCGGGTCCTGATGGACACGTACTTCGAGCGGTTCGGCGGGGTGCGCGACTATCTCCACCGGGTGGTGGAGGAGGCCAGGGCCACCGGATACACGGAGACGGTGTTCGGCCGCCGCCGCTATCTGCCCGACCTCAACAGCGACAACCGCCAGCGCCGAGAGACGGCCGAGCGGATGGCGCTCAACGCCCCGATCCAGGGCACCGCCGCGGACATCGTCAAGGTGGCGATGCTCCAGGTCGACCGGGCGCTGACCGAGGCGGGGCTGACCTCCCGGATGCTGCTCCAGGTCCATGACGAAATCGTCCTGGAGATCGCCGCGGGCGAGCGGGAGCGGGTGGAGGACATCCTGCGCCACGAGATGTCCACCGCCGTGCGGTTGAGGGCGCCGCTGGACGTGTCGGTCGGCGTGGGGACCGACTGGGAGTCCGCCGCGCACTGACACGGTCCGCGCGGACCGGGCGGGGTGCCGCTCAGCCGTCGGCCCGGCCCGACGATCGGACCGGGCCGGCGGCGGACGGCGCGTCGCCGGGCGGTGCGGCGGCCGGGCCGCGGCGGTGGCGCAGCCGCACCCCGGCCGCGTACAGCACCAGACCGGCCGCCAGCCCGGCGCCCGCGCCGAAGCAGGCGGTCGGGACGATGTCCAGCGGTGTGTCCAGATGCCCGTAGTACGCGTACCAGCGCACGCAGCGGTGGACCAGGCCGAGCAGCGCGCACAGGGCGAGCAGGGCGACCGACCACCACCGGGCCCGGCGGTCCAGGACCGGCAGCGTCCGCAGGGCGGGCCGGTCCGGGGTGCTCCGCAGCCCGGTCACCACGAACCGGGCGAGGACGACCAGGGCCAGCGCCGAGGTGCCGTACTGCGCGAGCTGGAACACCGGATGTCCCGCCAGGCTCCGTCCGAGTACCGGGACCAGTCGCACCCCCCACCGGTCGTGGTGGGTGAAGGCGTCCCAGACGACGTGCGTCCCGGCCCCGACGACGGCCGCGATCGCGAACCACATCGCGGCACGCACGGCTCCGGGGCCCCGGCGGGGCATGCGGCGGTCCCCGCCCAGCCAGTGGTGCACCCGCCCCTGACGGCCCGTGGGCAGCAGCGCCACGAGGGGGTCGCGGAGCAGCAGCCAGAGCGCCGCGGCCGCCGCCGTGATCAGGACGTCGACGGTGAGCACGCCCCACCAGGCATGGGTGACCTGTCCGAACTCCATGGCGCCCGGAATCACCGTGTCCGCGTAGAACGTCAGGTCGGGGGCGAAGGATCCGGCGACGAGCGCGGAGGCGAGGAGGGGGCCGCGCCCCGTCCCGTCACGGCGGATTCCGGGCAGGACGGCGGCGGCATGGCTGAGCGTGAACGGCATGCCGGGAAGTATGCGTGAGCGGCCGTCACGGTCCGGCCGCGGCCCGGGGCCCGCCGCCCCGGACCGGACCGGGAGGCGCGTGGGCGGCGCGTTCCGCCGGACGGTTTGCGGACCGGAACGTGAAAAAGCGGTAAGAAGCCTCCGGGGCGCTGTGTGCGGGCGGCGGAAGTTGCCGTAGGGTCGCGTGAGTCCGGGCCCAGGGGAGGGGCCGGCCGACGAAGGGGAGGGGCCACACGTTATGGCAGCGCAATTCGGTCGCCGGCTGCGCAGAGGGGCGGCGACCACGGCCGTGGCCGCTGCCGCCGTGGCGGCGCTCTCCGCGTCCCAGGCCCCCGGTTCGCCGCTGGTGGCCTCCGACGGCGGCGACCAGCCGACCGCCGGTGCGACCCCCTCGGGCGACGGGGCCGCGTCGGGCAACTCGCCCTATTTCACGGACCTTCCGCCGCTGGCGACGCCGGACAAGCCCGGTACCTCCGTCAACCTTCCGGTGACCGGAAGCGTCGAATCGGGCATACCGGCCTCGATCCTCGCGGCGTACAAGAAGGCGGAGCAGACCGTCGCCGGCACGGACCCCGCCTGCCGGCTGCCGTGGCAGCTCCTCGCCGCGATCGGCAAGGTCGAGTCCGGCCAGGCGCGCGGCGGCCGGGTCGACGCGCAGGGCACCACGCTCTCCCCGATCCTCGGCCCCGCCCTCAACGGCCAGGGCTTCGCGCTCATCAAGGACACCGACAACGGTGCCTACGACGGCGACCGGACGCACGACCGCGCCGTCGGCCCGATGCAGTTCATCCCGTCCACCTGGGCGGTCTGGGGCGTGGACGGCAACGGGGACGGCCGCAAGGACCCCAACAACATCTACGACGCCGCGCTCGCCGCGGGCCGCTATCTGTGCGCCGGATCGCGCGATCTGGCGGTCGCCGCGGACCTGGACCGGGCGGTCCTGAGCTACAACCACTCGGACGAGTACCTGCGCACGGTCCGCTCCTGGTACGAGTACTACAGGCGCGGCGCCCACGAGGTGCCCGACGGGACCGGCATCCTGCCCGTCGGCAGCAGCGACGGGAAGCGCCCCGGCAGCCGTACCCCGGACCGCACCCCGACCCCGTCGGCGTCCACGAGCCCCTCGGCCCCGCCGTCCGGATCGGCCTCCCCGAAGCCCCCGGCGAAGCCGACCCCCTCGCCCTCGGACCCGGGCCGCCCCGGCTCCTCGACGTCCCCGACGCCGAAGCCCGAGCCCACCCCGACCCCGTCGCTCGCCTCCGTGCGGGACGCGGGCACCGGCGATCTGACCGCCACCGCCGGCGGCGCCTTCGCCCAGCGGATCAAGGTCCAGGCCCGCAGCAACCTCGGCACCCCGCTCGCCAAGGTGTCCGTCACCTTCACCGTCACCGGCGACACCGACGCCTCCTTCGGCGGCAAGGCCGCGGTCACGGTGCTCACCGGCGCCGACGGCACGGCCACCGCCCCGGTGCTCACGGCCGGCGAGAAGACCGGTGACCTCACCGTGCGCGCCACGGCCACCGGCACCACGCTGCCCGCCGTCTCCTATTCCGCGACCGTCACCGCCCGGCAGGCCGACGCCATCGCCCGGACCGGCACGGAGGAGCTGACCGCCGTCGCCGGCCAGGAGTTCGCCGACATCACCGCGCGGGCCACGTACAAGGACACGGCCGCCGCCCGGGTCGCCGTCACCGCGACGATGATCACCGACGACGAGCAGCCCGCCGAGAACGACAAGGGGCCGTACTTCACGAACGACGACGGCGACCCGGTCCGCACCCTGGAGCTGACCACCGACGCCGACGGCAAGCTCGCCCTGCCGAAGATCTACGCGGACGGCGCCGCGGGCACGTACAAGCTGCGCCTCACCACCGCGGGCGGCGCGACGGTCGTCATCGAGCTGACCGTGGAGGCACCTCCCGCCTGACCCCGGGCCCGCACCGGCCCGCCACCGACAGCCCCCGACCGGGACACCGGCCGGGGGCTGTCGTCATGTGCGGCCAACTCGGATCGATGTGTTCTCATCTCGGGCCCCGGTTGCTACGGTGCCCCAGCCCTGACGACCCATCAGTTTCGTGCTTCCGGGAGGCCGACCGACCATGCGTGCCCTCGTCGCCGCCGCCATCGGACTGGCCGCCGCCCTCGCCCTCGTCCTCACCATCAGCGCGATCGGCGCCCCGCCCGGCGAGACCTCGCCCAAACCCCTGCTGACCACCGTCCCGGGCCCCAAGCAGTAAGCCGTACGCACCGAGCACACCACCGCCCGCACCCGCGAGCAGAGGGAGGCACCCATGCGCCGCCGAGCCGGCCTCGTACTCCTGGCCTTCGCCGTGTTCTTCGCCGCGCTGTCACCACTGCTGCGCTGGTACGCCTTCCCCCGGCTGGCGAAGATCCCGCCGAACCAGTACCAGGAGACGGTGCTGGAGGCCAGGCCCGCCACCCTGCTCGACTACACCACCCTCAAGGCGAAGAAGGTCGACCGGATCACCATCGTGCAGACCCTCAAGGGCAATGTGGAGGCCTCCGAGAAGATCGAACGCAGCGCGGGACGCGACGTCGTCGTCTGGGACGCCCTCTCCTACGTGCAGGGCCCCGACGGCAAGATGGTCTCCAAGATCCCCGAGCGCTACATCTTCGACGCCCACAGCCAGGCCCCCGTCCACGCCACCGGCGAGATGGTCGACGGCGACCCGGTCCGCCGCGAGGGCATCGAGTTCAAATGGCCCTTCCTCACCGAGAAGCGCGACTACGAGTACTTCGACGCCCAGACCCGCACCAGCTCGCCCATCCACTACAAGGGCACCCGCAACTTCCGTGGCATGGAGGTCTACTACTTCGAGCAGACCATCCCCTGGACCAAGGTCCCCATGCCCAAGTCCATGCCCATCAAGGGCATCACCGCCGAACAGATCGCCAAGACCGGCGTCACCCGCTGGTACACCACCAAGCGCATGTTCTGGGTCGACCCGGTCACCGGCGCACCCGTCAACGGCGAGGAGGTGCACCGCGAGGAACTGCGCAACGCCAAGGCCATGGGCATGTCCGAGGACACCGTCACCGTCTTCGCCGGACATGTGAAGATGCGCGAGGACTACGTCGTCTCCATCGTCGACATGGTCAAGTCCCAGCGGGTCCTGGTCCTGCTGCTCACCTCGTACCTGCCCTGGGGCTTCCTCGCCCTCGGCGCCGTGCTGCTCGCCCTCGCGCTGTGGCTGGAGGCCCGCTCCCGCAGGCCCGGCGCGACGGCACCGGACCCCACGCCCGGACCCGGCACCGATCCCGCCCCTACCCCCGCCTGAGCCGCGCCGTGGTGAACCGGGTGGCCTCCACCGTCGTGGGGTCCTCCGGCCACGGATGCTTCGGATAGCGGCCGCGCAGTTCCGCCCGCACCGCCCGGTAGCCCTCGCGCCAGAACGACGCCAGATCCGCCGTCACCGCCGCCGGGCGGCCGGCGGGGGAGAGCAGGTGCACCAGGACCGGGACGCCCGCGACCCGGGGCGTCTCGCGGAGCCCGAACAGCTCCTGGAGCTTCACCGCGAGCACCGGCTGCGCCCCGCCGTACTCCACCCGGATCCGCGAACCGCTGGGCACCTCGATCCGCTCCGGTGCCAGCTCGTCCAGCCGTGCCGCCTCGCCCGTCGCCCACGGCAGCAGCCGGCGCAGCGCCTGGCCGGCGTCGATCCGGGCCAGGTCCGCCCGCCTCCGGGCCCGGGACAGCTCCGGCTCCAGCCAGCTCCCGGGGTCCGCCAGCAGCGCCTCGTCCGAGACGTCCGGCCAGGGACCGCCCAGTTCCCGGTGGAGGAAGGCCAGCCGCTCCCGCAACTGCTCCGCGTCCCGGGTCCAGCGCAGCAGCCCCGGCCCCTCGCGACGCACCCCCTCGACCAGCGCTTGGCGTACCAGGTCCGGATCCGGGTCCTTCAGCGGGCGCGCCGACAGCTCCACGGCCCCCAGCCGCTCCACCCGGCGGGCCACCACGTCCCGGCCGTCCCAGCGGACCTCCTCGCCCGCGAACCGCAGATGACCGGCGGCCAGCCGCGCCGTGTCCTCGTCCACGACGGCGGCCAGGGAGACCCGCGCCGACGCCGCGTGCGCCGGCCGGTCCGCGACCGCCACCGCCAGCCAGGGCGCGCTGCGCAGCGCGGAGCCGTCGCGCAGCTCCGCGCCGGTGCCCGAGGCCATCAGGAACGTGCCCTCGCCCCGGGCCCGCGCCACCCGCTCGGGAAACGCCAGGGCCGCCACCAGCCCGACCGCGGCGTCGTCCGGACCCGGACCGCCGGAATCCGCGAGCCGTCCGTCCGCCCCGCCCTCCAGCGCGGACGACAGCCGCCGCACCTCCTGGCGCCAGCGCGCCGCGTACCCGTCCCGGCCCCGGCGCGCGGTGCGCAGCGCCGCCGCCAGATCGTCGCCGTACTCCCTGGGAGGCTCCTCGCTCAGCAGCGCCACCACCTCGGCGGCCCGCCGCCCGCCGACCTCGGCCGCCCCGTCCAGCAGCGCCCTGGCCAGCCGGGGATGGAGGCCCAGCCGTGCCATCCGCGCGCCCCGCCCGGTCACCCGGCCGTCCGGGCCCACCGCGCCCACGGCCGTCAGCACCTCGCGGGCGGCGGCCAGCGCACCGGCCGGCGGCGCGTCCAGCAGCGCGAGACCCGAGGCGTCCGGATCGCCCCAGCAGGCCGCCTGGAGGGCGAACGCGGCCAGATCGGCCACCTTGATCTCGGGGGAGGGGTACGCGGCCAGCCGCCCGTCCTCGGCCTGCTCCCAGCAGCGGTACACCGTCCCCGGCGCCTCGCGGCCCGCCCGGCCCGCCCGTTGGCGGCCCGCCGCCTGCGAGGCCCGTACGGTCGTCAGCGCGCTCAGCCCGCGCGCGTGGTCCGTGCGCGGCTCCCGGGCGAGTCCCGAGTCCACCACGGTCCGCACTCCCGGCACGGTCAGCGAGGACTCCGCCACCGAGGTCGCCAGCACCACCCGGCGGCCCGTCGCCGAGCCCGCCAGGACGGCGTCCTGCACGGCGGCCGGGGCCCGTCCGTGGACCTGGAGCACCTCGGCCGCCACCCCGGACAGCTGCCCCGCCACCCGGCCGATCTCACCGACCCCGGGCAGGAAGCAGAGGACATCGCCGTCCCGCTCGGCCAGGGCCCGCCGCACCACGGACGCGACATGGCCCAGCAGCGCCGGATCGACCCGCATGCCGTGCGGCGGCCGCACCGGCCGCGCGGGCGGCGCCCACACCACCTCCACCGGATGCGAGACGCCCTCCGCCTCGACCACCGGGACATCACCGAGCAGCCGCGCCCAGCCCTCGGCGTCGGTCGTCGCGGACGCCGCCACCAGCCGCAGCTCGGGGCGGAGCGCCGCGCGCACGTCCAGCAGGAAGGCGGCCACGGTGTCCGCGTCGAGATGGCGCTCGTGGCACTCGTCGATGATCACCGTGTCGACGCCGGAGAGTTCCTGGTCGCGCTGGAGCCGCTGGAGGAGCACCCCGGTGGTGACCACCTCCACCACCGTCTCCGGGCCCACCGACCGCTCGCCGCGCACGGTGAAACCGACCCGCCGCCCGGTCGCCTCGCCGAGGAGCCACGCCATCCGCCGGGCCGCCGCGCGGGCGGCGATCCGGCGCGGTTCGGCCACCACGACCCGGCGCACCGGGCCCTCGCCGGTCAGTCCGGCCAGGACCAGCGGGACGAGGGTCGTCTTGCCGGTGCCGGGCGGGGCGCACAGCACCGCGGCACCGCGGTCGTCGAGCGCCCGCCGCAGCGCGGGCACGGCGGTACGGACGGGCAGCCGGTCCAGGGCGTCGGTACGGATCACGTCCCCAGTCTCGTACGGCGGGGTGCGAACCGTTCACCGCGGTCCGGCCGCTCAGTCCCGCACGCAGACGAAGATCGCGGTCCCCGGGATCAGATGGCCGCGCAGCGGGGACCAGCCGCCCCACTCCTGGCCGTTCCAGTCCGGCCACTCCGGCTCCACCAGGTCGGCCAGCCGGAAGCCGCCCGCCACCACGTCGCGCACCCGGTCGCCGAGGGTGCGGTGGTGCTCCACGTAGACCGCCTCGCCCCGCTCGTCCTGCTCGACGTACGGCGTGCGGTCGAAGTACGACGCGGCCACCGACAGGCCCTCGGGCCCCGGCTCGTCCGGGAAGGCCCAGCGGATCGGGTGGGTGACGGAGAAGACCCAGCGTCCGCCGGGGCGCAGCACCCGGTGGACCTCGCGGAACACCTGGACCGGATCGGCGACGAAGGGCACCGCGCCGTAGGCCGAGCAGGCCAGGTCGAAGGAGCCGTCGCGGAAGGGCAGCGCCCCGGCGTCCGCCTCGACCAGCGGCACGTCCCCGCCGATGCGCAGGGCGTGCTGGAGCTGGCGGTGGGAGAGGTCCAGGGCGACGGGCCTGGCGCCCTGCGCGGCCAGCCAGCGCGCGCACTGGGCGGCGCCCGCGCCGATCTCCAGGACGTCCAGGCCGCGCAGCGAGCCGGCCGGCCCGAGCAGGGCGGCGTCGGCCTCGTCGAGCCCTTCCGGACCCCAGACGAAGCGGTCGTCGCCGAGGAAGGCGCCGTGGTCGGTCTGGTACTCGTCCGCGTTCCGGTCCCACCAGCCGCGACTGGCCCGGCTGCTCTCGGCGGCCCCGGCGGTGCGGCGCGTCGCCTCGGGTTCGGCGGCGTAGATCTCTTGGCTCATCGTGTCCGTCGTTGTAGTTTGCCTTCACCCCGTCGTACGCGGTCCGTACCAAGGGGCCGTGAAGTGCGGAACCCGTGTGTCCGGACCTCGCCGGAGCCGATCTGGCCTCGGTGAACCCGAGTTGTGCCGGATATGGGGCCTTCCGTCGGTGGTGTCCGCCTTCGCGCATTGACCGTGCCCTGCTGCCCCCGTATGCTACAAGTTGCGCTGCGAGCCTGCGCTCCTCAGACCTAGCAGGCCGCGCTCGCGTCTGTTGTATGTCCCCTCGGTTCACGAGAGGCGCCTCCCGGGTCCGCGGGATCGGCGCTTCCAGGGCTGTCCGGCTATTGCAGAGGCGATACGGGTTCTCGGCGTAGCAGTACCTACGACTCACTGTCCGTACCGGAGCCCTTTCCCACATGACGAGCAGCACCGAGACCACCGCCACCACTCCGCAGGTTGCGGTCAACGACATCGGCGACGCGGACGCGTTCCTCGCGGCGATCGACGAGACGATCAAGTACTTCAACGACGGCGACATCGTTGACGGTGTCATCGTCAAGGTTGACCGGGACGAGGTTCTCCTCGACATCGGTTACAAGACCGAAGGTGTCATCCCGAGCCGCGAGCTCTCGATCAAGCACGACGTCGACCCGAACGAGGTCGTCAAGGTCGGCGACGAGATCGAGGCCCTGGTTCTCCAGAAGGAGGACAAGGAAGGCCGCCTGATCCTCTCGAAGAAGCGTGCTCAGTACGAGCGTGCCTGGGGCACCATCGAGAAGATCAAGGAAGAGGACGGCATCGTCACCGGTACCGTCATCGAGGTCGTCAAGGGTGGTCTCATCCTCGACATCGGCCTCCGTGGCTTCCTGCCGGCGTCGCTGGTCGAGATGCGCCGCGTCCGCGACCTCCAGCCGTACGTGGGCAAGGAGCTCGAAGCCAAGATCATCGAGCTGGACAAGAACCGCAACAACGTGGTCCTGTCCCGCCGTGCCTGGCTCGAGCAGACCCAGTCCGAGGTGCGCCAGACGTTCCTCACGACCCTGCAGAAGGGCCAGGTCCGCTCCGGCGTCGTCTCCTCGATCGTCAACTTCGGTGCGTTCGTGGACCTCGGCGGCGTCGACGGTCTCGTGCACGTCTCCGAGCTGTCCTGGAAGCACATCGACCACCCCTCCGAGGTTGTCGAGGTCGGCCAGGAAGTCACCGTCGAGGTCCTCGACGTGGACATGGACCGCGAGCGCGTGTCCCTGTCGCTCAAGGCGACGCAGGAAGACCCGTGGCAGCAGTTCGCCCGTACGCACCAGATCGGGCAGGTCGTTCCCGGTAAGGTCACCAAGCTCGTTCCGTTCGGTGCGTTCGTCCGCGTCGACGAGGGCATCGAGGGCCTGGTCCACATCTCCGAGCTGGCCGAGCGCCACGTGGAGATCCCGGAGCAGGTCGTCCAGGTCAACGACGAGATCTTCGTCAAGGTCATCGACATCGACCTGGAGCGCCGTCGCATCAGCCTCTCGCTGAAGCAGGCCAACGAGTCCTTCGGTGGCGACCCGGCCTCGGTCGAGTTCGACCCGACCCTGTACGGCATGGCCGCGTCCTACGACGACCAGGGCAACTACATCTACCCCGAGGGCTTCGACCCCGAGACCAACGACTGGCTCGAGGGCTTCGAGGCTCAGCGCGAGGTCTGGGAGACCCAGTACGCCGAGGCGCAGCAGCGCTTCGAGCAGCACCAGGCCCAGGTCATCAAGTCCCGCGAGGCCGACGAGGCCGCTGCCGCCGAGGGCGCTGCCGCCCCGGCCGGCGGTGGCACGCAGGCCGCCTCGGGTGGCAGCGGCGGCGGTTCGTACTCCTCGGAGTCGGCGGACAACTCCGGCGCCCTGGCGTCGGACGAGGCGCTCGCCGCCCTGCGCGAGAAGCTGGCGGGCGGCCAGAGCTGACGCTCTGACCCTCCGGCCGGTCTCCGGTCGCGGTAGGTAGTCGACGGGTGAGGCCCGCTCCCTCCGGGGAGCGGGCCTCACGCGCGTCCGGGGCCGGGGATCAGGGGGTGACGGCGATGTTGGTCAGTCCGTTGCCGCCGGTCACGGTGTTGCTCGCGTAGACCGTCGTGGGGCAGCTCGCGCCGTAGTTGGTGATGTTGAACGCGATCCGCTTGTCGCCCGTCGAGCCGGACAGGTCCGAGGTGTTGTTCCGGAAGACGGTCCCGCAGCCCCAGCCGCTCTGCTGGGTGTGGGTCTCGTAGCCGTTGTTGGTCGTACGGGTGCCGTGGTTGCCCTCGACGAGGACACCGTTGCCCTTCACATCGACCCAGGAGTCGTCGTAGTTGGCGCCGGTCAGACCGCTGCCGTCGAAGGTGTTGCCGATGACGCGGGCCCCGGTGGTGCCCTCCTTGATGTCGACGTTCTCGCCGCCGACCCCGGGCCCGATGACGTTGTCCAGGATCTGGACCCGGTCGCTGCGGTCGGTGAGGTCCCCGGCCGTGCCGACGTAGACGCCCTCGCCCATGCCGCGTCCGTTGTGCCCGGTGTCGTAGATCCGGGAGGCGCGGATGACGCCGTCGCTGCTGGAGGAGCGGAAGTGCACGCCCTCCATGTCGAGGTCGTGCACGGTCACGGAGTCGATGACCACGCCGTCGGCGCCGTCGGTCACGATGCCCTTCTGGCCGCCGGTGACCGTGACGCCCTTCACCGTCCAGTACGAGGCGCCGTTGAGATGCAGTCCGTAGCCGCCGCCGGCGGTGAGGACGGCCCCGGCCGAGCCGGTGAGGGTGATGCGGGCGGAGGCGGTGCCGGGGGTGTACGCCTTGAAGTTGCCGGTGTAGGTGCCGTCCGCGAGATGGATCGTGCCGCCCGGGGCGACCGAGGCGAGGGCCGCCTTGAGCTGGGAGGCGGTCGTCACCTCGATGACCGCGGCCGCGTTCGCCGGTGCGGCGGAGGCGAGGCCGGGGCCGGTGGCGGCGAGTGCGGCGGCGGCCAGGGCGGGGAGCAGCGTGCGGGTGCGCATGGGGGTGCCTTCCCGTGGGTGAGAGGGGCGTCCAGCAGGTTCTCGTACATGAATGTGGGGCGAGACTCTGAACTTCGCTGCCCAGTGACGGTAGGGACGGGGGGTGTTCATGTCAAGGTCTGGACCATTGCCCGGAACGCGGTGTGCGTGTCCAGGGTGCGAGGGCGGCCGCCGGACGAACGCCCTTCGGTACGCCGGGAGCTGACGCACACTTCGCATACGGGGCACTGCGCGCCCGGATGCGTGGGTACACGTGAGGGGAAGGGGCACGGAAGGGAATGCCCGCGCCCCTCGGGACGTTCTTCTTCAGGAACACAAGGAGGAGCGGTAACCGTGCCTGATCCGCAGAGTTTGTACGAATGGGAGCCGAAGGGCCTGGCTGTCGTCGACATGGCGCTCGCCCAGGAGTCGGCCGGCCTGGTCATGCTCTACCACTTCGAGGGGTACATCGACGCGGGCGAGACCGGTGAGCAGATCGTCGACGGGCTGATCGACTCGCTGCCCCACCAGGTCGTGGCCCGGTTCGACCACGACCGTCTCGTGGACTACCGCGCACGGCGCCCGCTGCTGACGTTCAAGCGCGACCGCTGGTCGGCGTACGAGACCCCGGTGCTGGAGGTCCGCGTGGTGCAGGACGCCACCGGCGCCCCCTTCCTGCTGCTGTCCGGTCCCGAGCCGGACGTCGAGTGGGAGCGGTTCGCCGCCGCCGTCGAGGAGATCGTGGAGCGGCTCGGTGTCCGGCTCTCGGTCACCGCGCACGGCATCCCGATGGGCGTCCCGCACACCCGCCCGGTCGGCATCACCCCGCACGGCAACCGCACCGATCTGATGCCCGGCCACCGCAGCCCCTTCGACGAGGCGCAGGTGCCCGGCTCCGCCGCCGCCCTCGTGGAGTACCGGCTGATGGAGGCCGGACACGATGTGCTCGGCGTCGCCGCCCATGTGCCGCACTACGTCGCCCGCTCGCCCTACCCCGACGCCGCGCTCACCGCGCTGGAGTCGATCACGGCGGCGACCGGCCTCGTCCTGCCGACCGTCGCCCACGCGCTGCGCACCGAGGCGCACCGCACCCAGACGGAGATCGCCCGCCAGGTCGACCAGGGCGACGAGGAACTGGTCGCGCTCGTCGAGGGCCTTGAGCACCAGTACGACGCGGTCGCCGGTTCCGAGACACGCGGAAACCTGGTCGCCGAGCCCGTGGACCTGCCCTCCGCCGACGAGATCGGCCTCGAATTCGAGCGGTTCCTCGCCGAGCGCGAGGGGGACGGCTGACGGCCGCCGGTCCCCGGCCCGGTGCCACCCCCTAAGCTGCCGCTCATGCTGAAAGTGGGCCTGACCGGCGGTATCGGCGCCGGCAAGAGTGAAGTGTCCCGGCTGCTGGCCGGTTACGGGGCCGTGCTGATCGACGCGGACCGGATCGCCCGCGAGGTCGTGGAGCCCGGGACCCCCGGGCTCGCCGCCGTCGTCGAGGAGTTCGGCACCGGGGTCCTCGCCCCCGACGGGACCCTGGACCGGCCCGGACTCGGGGCGATCGTCTTCGCCGACCCCGCGCGCCTGGCCGCGCTCAACGCGATCGTCCACCCGCTGGTGGGCGCCCGCTCCGCCGAGTTGGAGGCGGCCGCCGATCCCGGCGCGGTCGTCGTCCACGACGTGCCCCTGCTCACCGAGAACGGCCTCGCCCCGCTGTACGACCTGGTCGTCGTGGTCGACGCCTCGCCGGAGACCCAGCTCGACCGGCTGGTCCGGCTGCGCGGCATGACCGAGCAGGAGGCACGGGCCCGGATGGCCGCCCAGGCCACCCGGGAGCAGCGCCGGGCCGTCGCCGATCTGGTCATCGACAACGACGGGCCCATCGAGGCGTTGGAGCCCCGGGTCCGCGAGGTCTGGACGGAGCTGACCCGCCGGGCCGGGGCCACCGGCTGAGCGGTCCGGGCCGTTCGGCCGGCCGCCCCGGAATACCGTCCGCCGGGGCGGCGTTCACCGGTCGGCGGGGACGTGCGCCCCGCGGTGGCCGAGGAAGGAAGCGACTGTGCCCGAACGGAACCCGGAAACCCATGTCATCGACTTCCGCGCGGCCGAGCACCTGCTGGCAGCGCGCGACCCCCGGGGCGCGGTGCGGCTGCTCGACTCGGTGATCGCCCACCACCCGGAGAACACCGCCGCCCGGCTGCTGCGCGCCCGCGCCTTCTTCGCGGCCGCGCAACTGCGCCCGGCGGAGCTGGAGTTCGAGCTGGTGCTGGAGCGGGAGCCGGACAACGCCTTCGCGCACTTCGCGCTGGCCCGCACCTTCGAGCGCTCCGGGCAGTCCGAGCGGGCCAGGCGCCATTTCCGGCTCGCGGCGGCGCTGGACCCGAACCCGGAGTATCTGCGGGCGGCCCGTTTCGACCCGGAGGACTGAGAGCCCGGAGCGCTGAGCGCCCGGAGGACCGAGAGTCCGGAGGGCCGAACCCGGGCGCTCAGCGCCCTTACGGCTGCCGCCTCCCCGCCTCCCGCGTCCGCCCGTCGCCGTGGTCGGGCTCGTACGGCGGGACCGTACGGCCCGGCTGGTAGTGCGCCCCCTGGTGCAGACGGTGGACGACCACGGCCAGATCCACCAGGACCAGGACGAGCAGGACCCCGCAGGCCGCGGCCCAGCCGGGCCGGCCGGTCACGGCGAACGCCGTCACACCGAAGACCGCCCAGGCCAGGCCCCATAGACTCAGCCAGAGCCGCATCCGCAGAGGACTGCGGGCGGTCGTCGGTTCATTACCGGTACGCATGGCTCCCTCGCCTCTCCTACCAGCATGGACCCACGACGCCACCGATGCGGCGTTCCGACGGGAGAGAGTGGGGCGGGGCCGTGGACGGCACAGCGTGGGGGAACACCGAAGGCCGCCGGGCGAGGATCCGCGGCTGTCTGCTGGGCGGGGCGATCGGGGACGCGCTGGGCAATCCGGTGGAGTTCCTGTCCCTGGCCGGCATCCGCCGGGCGCACGGCGAGGAGGGCGTACGGGGGCTCACCCCCGACGAGGACGGGGTCACCGGCCGGATCACGGACGACACCCAGATGACCCTCTTCACCGCGGAGGGCCTGATCCGGGCGCACGTCCGCGCGCGGACCAAGGGCATCGGCGGCGCCGAGACCACGGTCCTCAGGAACGCCTACCTGCGCTGGCTGGACACCCAGAACCACCCCGCGCCGCCCGTCCGGGGCGGCGACGACGAGATCCGCACCGGCCGGCTGCGCCACGAGTCCTGGCTGTACGCCCGTCGCGCCCCGGGGAACGCCTGCCTCACCGGTCTCGCCTCCGGGCACGTCCCCGACCCCGCCGCCCCCGTCGGCGCACGCGGACCGGTCAACAGCGAATCCAAGGGCTGCGGCACCGTGATGCGCTCCGCGCCCTTCGGACTGACCGGGCAGGACGCGGCGGAGGCCTTCGCCCTGGCCGCCTGCTGCGCGCAGCTCACCCACGGCCACCCCACCGGGGCCCACGCCGCCGGGGCGCTGGCGGCGGTCACCGCCCATCTGCTGGAGGGCGACTCGCTGCCCGGAGCCGTGCTGCGGGCGATGGACCTGCTGGCCCGCCACCCCGGGCACGAGGAGACGACGGCGGCGCTGCGGGCCGCCGTGGACCTGGCCGGGCAAGGCGCACCGAGCGCCGAGAAGGTCGAGACCCTGGGGGCCGGCTGGGTCGCCGAGGAGGCCCTGGCCATCGCCGTCTACTGCGCGCTCGTCCTGCCCCGCCCCGAGCAGACCGGTCAGGCGCTGCTGCTGTCGGTGAACCACTCGGGCGACAGCGACTCCACCGGCGCGGTCTGCGGCAACCTCCTCGGCGCCCGGCACGGCGAGGAGCATCTGCCGCCCTCCTGGCTGGTGCGTACCGAAGGGCGGGCGGTGATCGCCGAGGTGGCCGACGACCTGGCGCTGGAGTTCACGCATCCGGTCGACTGGCCGCGGGGGCGCTACCCGGGCTGCTGAGACGGCCGGGGGCCGGTGACCGTCCCGGTCACCGGCCCCGCCGCTCGCCCGGTCAGGCGGTCAGCATCTTGTCCCGCAGCTTCTGCACCGTCGCCGCGTCGAGCTTCAGCCCGTCGCGCACATAGGTGTCGAAGTCGCCGTAGATGTGGTCGACCTCGTCGAACGCCGCGCGCAGCCAGCTGAGTTCGACGGCCTTCGGATCGCCCGTGTACTGGTTGCTGGCCAGGAAGTCCGCCTCGACGGTGGCGCGCGGAACGCCGAGCAGGGTGAGCAGGACGGCGGTGCCCCAGCCGGTGCGGTCCTTGCCGGCGCTGCAGTGGAAGACCGTGGACCCCGAGGAGTTGTTCGCGACGGCGGTCACCAGATCCCGGAAGGCGTAGTCCGCGCCCACGAAGTTGACCATGAACGGGTAGCCGATGGACTGACCCAGATCGGAGGAGCCGGAGAAGAGACCGGCGGCGAGGGCCTCGGCCAGCGTCATCAGCGCCGAGTCGTGGAAGCGGATGCCGTGGCTCAGCGAGACGACGTCGGCGACCTGGTACGTCACACCGGCCGGCAGCCGGTCCGGGGCGTCGAGGCGCTCCTGGATGTTGCGCAGGTCGATGTCGAGCGTGAGGCGCTGGGAGACGAGCCGCTGCTGTTCGCCGTCGGTGAGCTTGTTCAGCTTGTTGGAGCGGTAGACCAGCCCGGGGCGCACCCAGCGCCCGTCCGTGGTGCGGTAGCCGCCGATGTCGCGGAAGTTGCGCGCGGACTCCAGGCCGAGCGAGCGGTCGGCGACGACCAGCGGAGTGCCGCCGTCCGGGACCAGCCGGAAGTACCAGCGCCCCGCCTCGGGCAGCGTTCCGGCCGGAACGGTCAGCGAGCCGGTGCCGGGAGCCGTGCCGAGGGCGACGCCCGTGGTGGCGTCCGGCGCGGTGACGGCGGTGACGGTCACCGAGGCGGCCGGGGAGGCCCAGGACAGCGTGTGACCGCCGTCGGCCGCGCGCACGGCGGTGGCGGAGGTGAACGGGACGGCGGCCTGGGCGGTGGCGGCGGCCGCGGGCGGTGCGGCGAACGCCGAGGGGGTCAGGGCCGTACCGGCGAGAAGGGCGGCCGCGAGGGCGGCTCCGGCGATGCGGTGCGTACGCATGGTGCTCCTTGTCAGGTCCCTGTGGGGCGGGGGAGGCGTCAGGAGGTCGGGGTGGCGGTGCACGGGGTGGTGCCGCAGACATTGATGACACGGCCGGTGGTCAGGAAGGTGGCCTTCTGCTGTCGTGCGGCGGGCGAGTTGCGGGGGTCCTCGTGCGGGTCGTGCCCGTACGCGGGCCCGGTGGGCGGGGTGTTGGTGAGCGGGGGCGTCGGGGTGCCGCTGTCCCAGACCGTCATGGCCGAGCCCCGGTGGGGCAGCCGGTCCGCGTCGATCCGGGGGATGCCCCAGTACGGGACGGTGTCCGGACTCCGCCCCGGGGCGAGCGCGGGGGACACCAGCCGGGCGCCGATGGTGCGCGCCTCCACGTCCGCCGCGGCGTTCGCGACCTGGTGGTCCCCGTACGCGATGTGCATCAGCACCTGGTGGCGGTCGGTGAGATGGTTCGCGTACGCGTTCGTCTCACCGCGGTCCCACACCATCTGGAACAGCTGGAGGACGAGCTGCTGGCGCAGCTTGTCCGGGTAGGCCACGTCCAGGACCTGCTGGAACGGCGCGAAGTCGGCGCTGCGGTTGAGCAGCAGCCCGTAGTTCATCGCCGTGACGCCCAGCACCCCGCGCCGGATGTCCGGCGAGGCGGCCACCAGGGCGCCGCCCAGGATGCCGCCCTGGCTGTTCCCGTCGTACGCGAGACCGTGCCGGACGTCCAGGAGCGGGCGGCCGTCGGCCGTGCGGAACGCCGGGTCGGCGCTGAGTCCCCGGGGGTGGATCAGGGCGCGGCCGAGGAACAGGGCGTTGAGCATGCCCTGTTCGCTGCGTTCGGGGACCGCCGGGAAGAGGCTCGGATCGGCGAGCGCGGCGACGACGACGGGGATGTCGTCCTTGGCCATGCCGATCCAGTCGGTCGCGCAGAAGGTGAAGCCGTGCTCGGCGGCCATGTCCTTGACGTTGCCCGCGCCCACCTCGTTGCGGGAGCCCAGCAGCCCGTGCCCGTAGAGCGAGGGACGGGACGGGGTGCGGAAGGCCGAGCGCGGGATCTCGCAGCGGAACCCGGCGGTCTGGGTGGAGAGCGGCAGCCGGCGCGGTACGCCGGAGCCGTCGCGGTTCAGCACCGAGCCGGGCGGGCCGCCGGGCAGCGAGAGATAGCCGGGCACGGTGATCCGCCCGGTGACCTCGCGCCCGATCCTGGCGTCCTGGGCCTCGGTGAAGTCGGTGACGCCGGTGACGGCGAAACCGGGGGAGCGGTCGCCGAGGCGGCGGAACGCGTCGTCGCGGATCGTGAACAGGTCACCGGTCAGACTCCGGGTGGAGGCGACGGTGAAGTCCCAGGCCAGCTGGAGCCCTTCCCCGCTCACCCCCGCCCCGCGCAGCGCCCTGAGGGCCGGGGCGAGCGCGTCCTGCCGGGCGCGCAGCGGATGGTGCGCGGGCAGCCGCTTCCCGGCCACCGACGCGAACGCCCCGGGTACGGGCAGGAGCCGGCCCGCGCCGTCCTTGAGCCCGCGCAGCGCCACGGCGTAGTGGTGCCCGTCGAGGAAGTTGCGCGCCGGGTGGATCAGCAGCGCGCGCCGCGCCGGATCGGTGGCGTTGGAGTCGGGCTCCGCCCAGTACGGCCACCGGGTGCCGGTGGTGGTGTCCAGCAGGACGACCGGGGCGTCCCGGTCGAGGGAGCGCCCGATGTCGGTGAGGGGCGCCGCACCGGTCGTCTCCGTGTCGAGCCCCGGCACCTGGGCGATGAGCGTGGAGCCCGGCGAGAAGCCGTCGCTCCGGTTCCATGCCGTGGGGTCGACGGGGAGCCCGGTCACCGGGCGGGGCAGCACGGCGGTGTCGAAGGCCACCCGGCGGCCCGTGTCGGTGCGGGGGTCCGGCCGGGTGTACCAGTCGTTGGGGAACGGCAGCAGACACTCCTCGGGTGCCAGCGGGTCGCAGCCCCGCGCCGGAGAGGGGGCCGCCGGGGCCGCGTGGGCGGGCGGGGCGAGGAGCGCGGCGGCGCCGAGCGCCGCCGCGAGCAGTCCGTGGAGCATCCGCTGCCGCACGGGTCAGCTCCCCTGGAGGTGCGCGCCGATGATCCGCGCGTAGGCGGCCTCACCCTGCTTGTTCGGGTGCAGCGGCGCGGCCAGCGCGGTCGGGACGTAGCCCTCCAGCCACCGGTCGGCGGGCGCCTGGCAGGCGTCGTGGCCCTTGCTGGGCGTGGCCACGTCGATGTACTCGGCGCCGTGCGCGGCGCTCTGCTCGGCGATCACCGCGTTCATCCGGTCGACGCTGCCCTGGAGGTAGTCGGCGTCCACCGGGAGCACCGGTTGCAACGGCCAGCAGCCGCCCGGCTTGATGTAGAGGCCGTAGCCCGTGACGAGGACCCGGGCCTGCGGCGAACGCTGGTGGATGCCGTCCAGTACGGCTCCGAGGCGCGGCCCGAACTCGGCGATGCGCTGGGCGACCTGGTCGACGCCGCCCTCAGTCAGCTTGTCCTTGCAGGGGGTGGCGGTGGGGTCGAGCTGCATGCAGTCCTGGGCGATGCCGACCAGCCCGGCGTCGTTCCCGCCGATCGTCAGGGTCACCAGATCGGTGTCCGCGCGCAGCGCGTCGAACTGGGGCGGCGCCGAACCCATCGGGATGTCCAGCAGGGAGAGCGACTGCTTCTCCGTCATGTGCTTGGACTTGGCCCCGCTGCAGGTGACGTCGCGCAGCGACGCCCCGATGCTCGCGGCCAGTTCGTGCGCGTAGTTGTGCGTGGAGCGTCCGCAGGCGACCGGGCCCGTGATGTCGGGGATCAGCGGGCCCGAGGCCATCGAGTCGCCGAGCGCGACATAGGACACGGCGTCGTCGGTGGCCGCCGAGGCCCCCGGCGCCCCGGTGCCGACCGCCAGTCCGGCCAGGGCCGCCGCCGCCACCGAGAGTCGTGCGCCACGACTTCTGACGATCCGACAGAGTGCTTTGCTGTACGACTGGTTCACGGCGTCCTCCGGTGTGGGGCGGGCGGGGCATGGCGTGTGTCGCCGGTCATCATGCAGACTCGAACGCCGTCGTTTAACTGGTGGGTAACGCAGACTTCCACGGGGGCTTTTGTGACGCGTGACAAAGAGCGGTCCTCCTGTGCGGACGGGGCCGGGGCCCGGCGGGGCGCGGAGCCGCGGCCGCTGCGCATCGGCGGACACCGGGTGGCCGGCCGGCTGCGGGCCCGGGTCCCCGCCCTGACCTCCCGGGTCGTCGCCCGGCTCCTGAGCGATCTGCCGGTCTACGCGGAACTGCCCCACGAGGAGATCGCGGGCGACATCGCGGACATCGTCCAGCACAATCTGCGGCTCTTCGCGGACGTCGTCGAGCAGCGCAGACCGGCCACCGACGCCGAACTGGCCCAGCAGCGCGACTCCTCCGCCCAGCGTGCCGAGGAGGGCGTGCCGCTGGACGCCATCCTCACCGCGTACCAGGTGGGGATCGCCATGTGCTGGGAGGAGACCGCGCGGGACGCGGGCCCCGGCGACCTCCCCGCCGTGCTGGAGATCATGGACCGCATCATGGTCCTCCAGCAGCAGCTGACCTCCGCCGTGAGCGGCGCGTACCTGGAGGCCCGGCAGATCCTGGACAGTCAGGAGCACGGCGGACGGCACGCCCTGATGGCCGCCCTCCTGGCGGGTGAGGACCTGGACCGCTTCACCCGGCGCACCGGACTGCGGCCCGCCGCCCGCTATCTGACGATGACGCTCGCCCTGGACCCGCACGACGACGAGCGCGGGCAGCCGCCCGGGTCCGGGGCCGATGTGGCGGCCCGGCGCAAGATCCGGCGCATCCGCACCGCGCTGGACCGGTTCTGCGGCGTCCCGGCGCTGACCGCGCTCGACGCGGGCGGCGGCACCGTGCTGCTGCCGGTGGCCGAGCCGCCGCCCTGGAACGGGCCGGGCGGGCTGTGCGAACTGGTCGAGGAGGCCGCCCTCGCGGCCGGGGTGCCCGTCACCGCGGCGGCGGAGACCGTCGAGCCCGGGGCGGTGCCGGCGGCCGTGGCCCGCAACGCGGAGATCGTCGGACTGGTCGCCCGCACCGGACGGCCGGCGGGCCTCTACCGGCTCGACGACGTCCTGCTGGAGTACCAGCTGAGCCGGCCCAGCGAGGCCCTCGACGGACTGGCCAGACTGCTCTCCCCGCTGGAGGCCAAACCCGAGCTGCTGCACACCCTGGAGACGTATCTCGCCCACGGCCTGGACCGCAGGGCCGCCGCTGCCGCCCTGCACGTCCACCCCAACACGGTGGACTACCGGATCCGCCGCATCAACGGACTGACCGGCCTCTCCCCGGCCCGGCCCGCAGACCTCCAGCACCTCAACGCGGCCCTCGTCGCCCGCCGTTCCGTGTAGCCCGCGGCGGAACTCCTCCTTCGGGGGAAGCGGCCCGGGGGAGGGAACGCCGTCGGTCGACCGTTCGTTCGGCCGGGTATGAGCGGACGACTGGTACGTGAGGGATATTCAGGGACGGGCCCCGGCGACATCACCCCGGACGGCTGCGCCGTCGAGCTGTACGCGCGCCTGGCCGTCGGTGACGAACCCGACGTCGTCGCCGCGGCGGTCCCGCCCGGCGCGCGCATCCTCGAACTGGGCTGCGGAGCGGGCCGGGTCACCCATCCCCTCCTCGCCCGGGGCTTCGACGTCACCGCGGTGGACGAGTCGGCGGGAATGCTGGAGCGGGTGCGCGGGGCGCGGACGGTGTGCGGCCCCATCGAATCCCTCGACCTCGGCGACGAGACCTTCGACGTGGTGATGCTGGCCTCGTTCCTGGTCCACGCGGGCGACCCCCGCGTCCGGGACGGGCTGCTGCGCACCTGCCGCAGATATGTGCGCGAGGGCGGAGTGGTCCTGCTCCAGCGCGAGGGCGAGGACTACCACGCGGACCTGCCGCGCGAGCGGGTCCACCCCGCCGGGTACACCGTCCGGATCGTCTCCTCGGAGCCGGTCGGCGACGGCGTGCGCTCGGTGCGCGCGGAGTACGACTTCGACGACGCCCGGTGGACCCAGACCTTCCTCGCGCGCCCTCTGACGCGGGAGGAGTTCGAGGGCCATCTGGAGACGGCCGGTCTGCGGGTGGACCGCTATCTCACGGACGACGGGGTGTGGGTGCGCGCCCTGCCCGTGTGACGCCGGACCGGGACCCGCCGTGCGGCGGGCCCCGGGGACGTCTGCCGTTCCTCGGTCAGTGGACGGTGCTGAAGCTGCGCCAGGGCATCTGGCTCGGCGGGTTCACGTCGGAGAACGTGGTGGCGAGATAGGTCGTGCCCGGCCCGGTGCAGTCCCGGGTGCGGTACAGGATGATGTCGATCAGCGTGCCGTTGGAGACCTCCTTGGCACCCGGCAGGAGCCGGTGGCAGCCCTTCACGGACGGGCTGTTCACCTGGATCACGGCATCCCGTTCCGTCGTGTAGGTGACCGGGCCGACCGCGGTCCGGCCGAGGCCCGAGCAGCCCGCGACGGTGAGGGTGAGGAGCACGGCCTGGGCGGCGACGCCGAGACGGCGGCGGTGGTCGATCACGGGCATGGGCGGGTCCTCGTCTGTCTCGTCCGGCTCATCCGTACGCACTCCGTCACGCCTCCCCGTGGGCCACGGCGGGACGTGCTGACGCTGGTCACCCTGCCCGCTGCCGACGGGCCCGGCATCCGGGAGGCCGCCGGGCGGGGGACGGCGGGACGGGCAGCCGTTCGCCCGGTGTCCGAATGGGGCATACCGTGGTATTAGGCCCGAGAGGGCGTGAGGCGTACGTTCCGGTACCTCCGGTGTGCCGGTTCCTCCGGCTGGCAGGGGGCCGTCATGGTCCAGGTGCTCCTGATCGCGGTGATCGCGGCCATCGCGGCGGTCGCCGTGTACACGGCTGCGGCGGCGCGCGTCGTCAAGCAGTACGAACGAGGCGTGGTGCTCCGGCTGGGGCGGCTCCGCGACGATGTGCGCGGCCCCGGGTTCACCATGCTGGTCCCCGGCATCGACCGGCTCCGCAAGGTCAACATGCAGATCGTCACCATGCCGGTGCCGGCCCAGGACGGCATCACCCGGGACAACGTCACCGTGCGCGTGGACGCGGTCATCTACTTCAAGGTGGTCGACCCGGCGAGCGCGGTCGTCGCGGTGGAGGACTACCGGTTCGCCGTCTCGCAGATGGCCCAGACCTCGCTGCGTTCCATCATCGGCAAGAGCGATCTGGACGATCTGCTCTCCAACCGCGAGAAGCTCAACCAGGGCCTGGAGCTGATGATCGACTCCCCGGCCGTCGGCTGGGGCGTGCAGATCGACCGGGTCGAGATCAAGGACGTCTCGCTGCCGGAGACCATGAAGCGCTCCATGGCGCGGCAGGCCGAGGCGGACCGTGAACGGCGGGCCCGGGTCATCAACGCCGACGCGGAACTCCAGGCGTCCAGGAAGCTGGCGGAGGCGGCGTCCGAGATGTCCGAGCAGCCGGCGGCCCTCCAGCTGAGGCTGCTGCAGACCGTGGTGGCGGTGGCGGCGGAGAAGAACTCCACGCTGGTGCTGCCGTTCCCGGTGGAGCTGCTGCGCTTCCTGGAACGGGCCCAGCAGGCGCAGACCCCGCAGCCGGCCGCCTCGCCGGAGAAGCCGCCCGCGCCCCGTCCGGGCCCCCGCGCCTCCGCGGGGTCCCCGAACCCCAGGGTGCACCTGAAGCCCCGCGGGACCGCGGGGAGGTCGAACCGCGCGGGGACCGTGGCGCCGAAGCCCTCGCCCCCGCTCGTCCGCCACTGACACGGTCCGGGCCCCGCCCCGAGAACCCGGCCGCCGCCGGCCCCGTACGAGCTGCGGGTCCGGCGGCGGCCGGACCGTTGTCGGACCCCCCGCCTAGACTCGCCAGTCGGAGTGTTTCCGAGGACGTCCGCGCTGACCAGGCACGGAGAACAGGACGCACGGGCCCGGCGGGCCCGACCGGGACCGGAGGGAGACAGGGTGGACACCGCACCGTCGTCGCGGGACGCGGCCGTCGGCCGGCTGCTGCGCCGCGCCGCCGTCTTCCTGCCCGACCCGCTGCCGCGGCGGGGCGTGATCGCGTTCTGGGACCCCGAGGGAGACGCGCCGGTGGACCCGGACGGCATCTGGGGAGCGCGCGCCGACGAGGCGGCCGAGCCGGCTGAGGCCGACGGATCGGGCGTCCGCGTCGCCGGCATCACGGTCGTCCGCCGCCCGGACGGTGGAGGCGGCCCGCGCACGGACAGCGTCCCCGCCGTGCTCGTGCCCGTCGCCGAGGCCCTGCCCCTGCTGGTCCGCGCCCGCCATCTGCGCTCCGCCCACCCGGCCGCCCGCTGCTGGGGCGCCGCCGCGCTCCACGCGCTCCATCTGGTCTCCCGGGGCAGGCTGCTCCCCGGACTGACGGCCGACGACCACGACGCCTGGCGGGCCGGACCGCGCGACGCCGAGGACGTCGCCCATCTGCGCGCCGTCGCGGCGGCCCTGCCCCCCGAGGGCCACGCCGTGCCCGTCCCCGGCCGCTCCCCGCTCCGCCTCCCCGACCCCGAAGCCCTGGTCTCCGCCTTCCTCGACGCGGTCGCCGACACCCTGCCCCGCACCCCCGCCGCCGCGTTCGCCATGGGTGCCCCCTTCGCCGCCCGCGACGGCCGGCAGCTGCCCGGCGCCCGGGAATGGGCCGTGGAGGTCGCCTCCGGGCTCGACGCGGGCGTGCGGGTGTCCCTGCGCCTGGACCTCTCGGCCTACGAACTCTTCGACACCACCCGGGCCCACGGGGGCGACGCACCGGAGGCCACCGAAGCCGGGGCCCCTCCCGCCCGGCACGCCGGGGCGGCCGTCGCCCAGGTGCACAGCCTCGCCGACCCCACCTATGTCGTCGACGCCGCGGCCCTGTGGAACGGCACCGCGGGCGAGCCCTTCGGCCCCCGGTCCCGGATCGACGCCGTTCTCGCGCTGCGCCGCGCCGCCCGCGTCTGGCCCCCGCTGGAACGACTGCTGGAGCAGCCCGTCCCCGATGTGCTGGCCCTCGCCGAGGACGAGCTCCAGGACCTGCTGGGCACGGCCGGCGCGCGGCTCGCGGCGGCCGGGGTCAGCGTGCACTGGCCCAGGGAGCTGGCCCGTTCCCTCACCGCGGCGGCCGTCGTGCGCCCCGCACCCGGAACCGCCACCGACGGCACCGCCTTCTTCGACGCCGATCAGCTCTTCTCCTTCGACTGGCAGCTCTCCCTCGGGGACCAGAAGCTCACCGAGGCGGAGATGGACGTGCTCGCCGAGGCCCACCGCCCCGTCGTGCGGCTGCGGGACCAGTGGGTCGTCGTCGACCCCGCGCTCGTCCGCAAGGCGCGCAAACGGGAGCTGGGCCTGCTCGACCCGGTGGACGCCCTCGCCGTCGCCCTGACCGGCACCGCCGAGGTGGACGGGGAGCAGGTCGAGGCCGTCCCCGTCGGCGCCCTGGCCGAGCTGCGCGCCCGGATCACCGACGACGCCGCCGCGATCGCGCCCCCGCCCGGCCTGGACGCCACCCTCCGCGACTACCAGCTGCGCGGACTGGCCTGGCTGGACCGGATGACCTCGCTCGGCCTCGGCGGCTGCCTCGCCGACGACATGGGCCTCGGCAAGACGATCACCCTCATCGCCCTCCACCTCCACCGCGCCCACCCCGCGCCCACCCTGGTCGTCTGCCCCGCCTCCCTGCTGGGCAACTGGCACCGGGAGATCAACCGCTTCGCCCCCGGCGTCCCCGTCCGCCGCTTCCACGGCACCGGCCGCACCCTCGCCGACCCCGACAGCGGCTTCGTCCTCACCACGTACGGCACGATGCGTTCCAGCGCCGCCGAGCTGGCCGCCCACCGCTGGGGGCTGATCGTCGCCGACGAGGCCCAGCACGTGAAGAACCCGCACTCCTCCACCGCCAAGGCGCTGCGCACCATCCCGTCCCCGGCGCGCGTGGCCCTCACCGGCACCCCCGTCGAGAACAACCTCTCCGAGCTGTGGGCCCTCCTCGACTGGACCACCCCCGGGCTCCTCGGCCCCCTCAAGGCCTTCCGGGCCCGCCACGCCCGCGCCGCGGAGAACACCGGCACCGCCGCCGGCCTCGCCAACGACGAAGCGGTCGAACGGCTCTCCCGGCTGGTCCGCCCCTTCCTGCTGCGCCGCCGGAAGTCCGACCCCGGCATCGCCCCGGAGCTGCCGCCCAAGACCGAGACCGACCACCCGGTCTTCCTCACCCGGGAACAGGCCACGCTCTACGAGGCCACGGTCCGCGAGACCATGGCCTACATCGAGGCGTCCGAGGGCATCGCCCGGCGCGGCCTGATCATGAAGCTGCTCGCCTCGCTCAAGCAGATCTGCAACCACCCCGCGCAGTATCTGAAGGAGGAGCCGGCCCGCCTCCACGGGCGCTCCGGAAAGCTCGCCCTCCTCGACGAACTCCTCGACACGATCCTCGCCGAGGACGGCTCGGTGCTCGTCTTCACCCAGTACGTGACGATGGCCCGGCTGCTCTCCGCCCATCTCACCGCCCGCGCGATCCCCTCCCAGCTGCTGCACGGGGGGACACCGGTGGCCGAGCGGGAGCGGATGGTGGACCGCTTCCAGGCGGGCGAGGTCCCCGTCTTCCTGCTCTCTCTCAAGGCCGCCGGCACCGGCCTCAACCTCACCCGTGCCTCCCATGTCGTCCACTACGACCGCTGGTGGAACCCGGCCGTGGAGGAGCAGGCCACCGACCGGGCCTACCGCATCGGCCAGACCCAGCCCGTCCAGGTGCACCGGCTGATCGCCGAGGGCACCGTCGAGGACCGCATCGGGGAGATGCTGCTCGCCAAACGGGCCCTCGCCGATGCCGTGCTCGGCCACGGGGAGGCCGCCCTGACCGAGCTGAGCGACCGCGACCTGGCCGACCTCGTCTCCCTCCGGAGGCCGTCATGAGTCCCCGCCCGCCCGCCGTCCGCCCCCGGCCGGGCCCCGACGACCTGCGGCGCACCTTCGAGGCCGTGCCCGCCCGCACCACCGGGGACGACGAGCCGTTCGCGGACAGCTGGTGGGGCCGGGCCTGGGTGACGGCCCTGGAATCCCGCTCGACGGACGGCCCGAGGCTGGCCCGTGGGCGGGCGTACGCGGACAGCGGGAACGTCGCCGCGATCACCGTCACCCCGGGCCGCGTCGTGGCGTACGTGCACGGCAGCCGCCCCCGCCCCTACCGCGCCGAGCTGCGGCTGCGCACCCTCGGCGACCCCGACTGGGAGACCTTCCTCGGCGCGGTGGCCGAGCGCCCCGGGCACCTGGCCGCCCTGCTCGCCAAGGAGATGCCGCACTCCCTGGCGGACACGGCCGCCGCCCAGGGCATCGCGCTGCTCCCCGCGGCCGACGATCTGGACCCCACCTGCACCTGCCCCGACCGCGGCCGGCCCTGCAAGCACGTGGCGGCCCTCTGCTACCAGACGGCCCGGCTCCTGGACGCCGACCCGTTCGTCCTGCTGCTGCTCCGCGGCCGGGGCGAGCGCGAACTGCTGGCGGACCTGGGCCACCGCAACGCGGCACACTCCGCGCGCGAGCGGCCCGCCGCGCCCGCCACCCCCTCCGTGTCCGCGGACGAGGCCTACGCCGACCGCTTCCTGCCGCCGCTGCCCGCGCCCTTTCCGGTGGACCCGCATCCGGGCCGCCCGCCCGCCTATCCGGAGCTGCCGGGCGCGCGGGACCCCCTCGGACTCGACCAGCTGGCCACCGACGCCGCCGAGCGGGCCCACGCCCTGCTCACCACCGGCACCGACCCGGTGGCCGGGCTCACCGCCTGGCAGGACGCCGTCCGGCAGGCGGCGGCCCGTCCCACGGCCGGACTCACCGCCACCACCCGCGCCCTCTACCGGGAGCTGGCCTTCGCGACCGGCCGCACCACCACCGATCTGGCCCGCGCCGTCGCCGCCTGGCGCCAGGGCGGACCCGCGGGGCTGGCCGTCCTGGAAACGCCCTGGGACCCCCCGGCCGGTCCCTTCGACCGGGCCCGCCCCGCCCTCGCGGCGGCCGGCTGGCCCCGCTTCCAGCCGTGGCACAACCACCTCACCCACCCCGGCGGCACCCTCCAGCTGCGCTTCGGCCACGACGGCCGGTGGTACGGCTACGAGTCCGAACCGGGCGCGGACGCATGGTGGCCCAGGGCCGCCCCGGCCGCCGATCCGGTGGGCGCGCTCCTGGAGCTGACCGGCGCCGGCTGACCCGGGCCGGCCGTGCGCCGTCAGCCGCTCGCGACGACCAGCAGCACGATCAACAGCACGGCGACGAGGGGCAGCACGATCAGTCTCGCCCTGCGGAAGGACGCGTCCTCCTGCTGGACGAGCGCCCCGCCCGCGCCGTGGGCGCTCGCCAGATGCTCCCCGGCCATGGCGTCGATGCGCCGCGTCGTCAGGAGCGACGGAGACCAGTCGCAGTGGGCGCAGACGAGGAAATCGCGGTAGGGGTCGTACCGGAAGTCGCGTTCCAGGTTGACCGTGAAGGCCTCCCCCCGCTCGTTCGTCGCGGTGAACTGTCGTACGGGCGCGCCCATGCGGTCTGCTCCTTGCCGGTCGGCGTCCGGTGCCCCCCGGCACCGGAGGCGGCACAGTACCCGATGGCTCAGCCGGTGCGCCGGGCGGGCAGCACCGCGTCCACGACGGCCGCCGCGAAATCCGGCGGAACGGGCAGGTTCCGCAGCAGGGCCCGCATCCACACGGCTCCGGCGATCAGGTCGAGCAGCAGCATCGGGTCGGCGTCCGGCGGGAGTTCACCACGTGCGACGGCCCGTGCGAACACCGGCTGCTCCCGGGAGAAGCGGTCGGCGAAGAAGTCGCGGGTCAGTGCGGCGAGTTCGTCGTCGGGCAGCCCCGTTCCCGCGGTCATGGCCCGGACGAGCGACTGGGTGCGCGCCCCCGTCACCAGCGCCACGATCTGCCCGGTGAGGGCGATCAGGTCCCCCCGCAGCGAGCCGGTGTCGGGCACCGAGACGTCCAGGGCCCGGGAGTGCAGCAGCGCGGCCCGCAGCAGGGGGGCCTTCGACGGCCACCACCGGTAGATCGTCGTCTTGTTGACCCCGGCCTCCTGGGCGACGGCCTCGATCGTCAGCCCGGCGTACCCGCGCTCGGCCAGCAGGCGCAGCGTGGCGTCGTGGATCGCCTCGGCGGCCCGGGGGCCCTTGCCGGGGCGGTGTGGCGCGGTCGGGTCCGGCATGGTGCCTCCAAGAAATGCAACGCGACGTTGCGTTGCATTATATGCTTCCGGCGGTGCTGCCCGGCCCCGTGGCCGGAACGGGAGCACCGCGGGAACGACCGAGGGGGTACCCATGACGGAACGTGCGGGAACACCGGTGTCCGGAGCGGTGACCTGGGGGCTGCTGGCCGCCTGGGCGGCCAACGACCTGGAGGAGATCGTCACGACGACGGGCTGGCTGCGCAGCGCGCGGCCGAAGCTCAGGAAGCGCCTGCCCGCGGTGCCGGAGCGGGTCTGGCGCCGCACCGACCTCACCCAGCGCGAGGTCGGCACGGCCATCGGCCTGATGGGCTGTCTGATCGCCGCCGCGGCCGCGGACGGCGCGCGCACCGGCGGACGCAGCCCGTTCTTCCGCAGTGTCCTGATCGGCTTCGGCGTGCACGGGGCGGTCCACGTGGCGCAGTCGGCGGCGTACGGCGGCTACACCCCGGGGGTCGTCACCGCGCCGACCGTCGTCGTCCCGTACTCGCTGTGGGCACTGCGCCGGCTCCGGGCGGCCGGCATCGAGACCGGCGGGGGCCGGAACGCGGTGGCCGGTCTCGTGCTCCTGCCCGTCGCGGTGCTGGGCGCGCACGCCGCGGCCCGCGTGCTGAGCGGACCGCGGAACGGGGACGCCTGACGCCACGCGGGCGGGTGCGGCGTCGGCCCTGTCCGGCCGGGCCGTCCGCCGGGCAGGCCGGGCTGTCCGCCGGGCAGGCCGGGGCGTGCGCAGGTCCGGCCGGGGCTCAGAAGTCCACCGTCGTGCGCTCCTCCACTCGGGCCACCGAGTCCTGCGCGTACGCCCGCTCGTAGGCGGTGCGGATCCGCTCGATCTGCGGATCGCGCTGCCGCGCCTCGGAGGCCGGGTAGAGCAGCGTGAGCTCGTAACTGCGCTCGCGCTCGACGACCCCGTGCGAGTCCCGCCACTGGCCCCGGCCGTCCTGGACGGTCAGCCCGTCGGGGAAGCGCGGGGTGACCTCCTCGTCGACGAAGTCCATGAACTGGCGGTCCGTCACGGCGGGTCCGCCGTCCGGGCGTTCGGTGCCGAACAGCAGCCGCGTCTCGATGTACGCCTTGCCGCGCGAGGCGGTCGACGTCGCGGGGCGTGGGTCGGCGGGGGAGTCGGTGCCCAGGGTGGCGTACGCGACGGGCGTGCCGGCGGCCAGGACCGCGAGCCCGGCCGTGGCGGCGGCGAGGGCCGCGCGGCGCGTACGCGGACGGGCGTCGGTGCGGGGGAGGAGGTGGGTGCGGGGCATGGGGGAACCCTTCGTTCCGGGTGCGGGCGGGGCGCGCGGGCGCGCGGCCCACTGTGGCAAGCCGCACCGGCCCGGAGGCGCCCCGGCGGGGACGGCGCACCGAATCCACCCGATCGGGCGGGCAAAAACCGTTGGTGGCCCCAGGGTTGACCTTGCTAGCGTCCCTGACGTGGCGAAACTCAATCAGATCATCGCAGTGGAGAAGGGCGTCAAGTCCAAGGCTCACCAGGACCTGACGGCGGCGCATCACGGCCTCCAGAAGGCCGGTCTGCTGGCCGGGATCTCCCGGACGTACCAGCCGAAGGACGAGGAGGGCGAGCAGCTGCCGCCCGAGTCGACCCTGGTGCAGGTCAAGGCCGAGGACGTGCTGCGGGACACCGCGGCGACCCTGACCCGGCTCTTCGACGTCACCGCCACGAAGGACTGGGCGAACTGCGAGGCCCGCGCCGACATCACCGTCGAGGGACGCGTGCTGGTGAGCGCGGTGCCCGTCTCGTACCTCCTCTTCCTGGAGAAGCAGCTCACGGACCTCAACACCTTCGTGCGCAAGCTGCCGGTGCTCGACGCCTCCGAGGCGTGGAGCCAGGACCCGTCCACGGACGCCTGGAAGACCGAGCCGGTGCGGACCCTGCGGACGAAGAAGGTGCCCCGCAACCACGTGAAGGCGGAGGCCACCGAGAAGCACCCGGCCCAGGTCGAGGTCTACTACGAGGACGTCCCGATCGGGTACTGGACGACGGTGAAGTTCTCCGGAGCCCTGCCCGCGCGGCGGATCAACGAGCTGCTGGACCGGGTGGAGAAGCTCCAGCAGGCGGTCAAGTTCGCCCGCGAGGAGGCCAACGGCGTGGAGGTGACGGACCGACGGGTGGGTGACGCGGTCTTCGGTTACCTGTTCGGGTGACCGACCATGGATTCCCCGGGGGCTGTCGAAGCCACCGGGGTGCGCGAGGAGCGCAAAGCTGACACTGAAGTTTGTCGTGACGACGCGGTGCATGTGGAGGTTCGAGTCCTCCCCCCGGCACTTCCGTACTTCTCGTACGGATACGGGCCGGGGTGGCCCAAATGGCAGAGGCGGCCGCGATCAATCTCAGACTCTTGCTCCAGATTCAGCATGCGCCGCCTATCGCCGGATCAACCGGGCCCGTGCCCGTGGGCGTCGAGATGCCGGTTCGACTCCGGCCCGTGGAGCTTCGGTCCGCGGTCGTCTAAAGGCAGGACGCGACGACATCAAACTGACACGGGACCTTTAAAAGTGCCGGCGTGCGAGACAGGCGGCAATCACAGGGCCCGGGGGCCGGCTACGCCCCCGGGTCCGCTCCTTTTCCCGGCCGATGCGCGGACGGCCCCCGGCCCGTCCGCCTACTGCCGGTACCCGGCCAGGAAGCGTCCGATACGGCTGATCGCCGCGTCGAGGTCGTCGGCGTGCGGCAGGGTCAGGATCCGGAAGTGGTCGGGCCGCGACCAGTTGAAACCGGTGCCCTGGACGACCTGGATCTTCTCGCGCAGCAGCAGGTCCAGGACGAACTTCTCGTCGTCGACGATCGGATGCACCTTCGGGTCGATGCGCGGGAAGGCGTACAGCGCGCCCTTCGGCTTCACACAGGACACCCCGGGGATCTCGTTCAGCTTCTCCCAGGCCCGGTTGCGCTGCTCGTAGAGCCTGCCTCCGGGCACCACCAGCTCCCGGATCGACTGCCGGCCGCCGAGCGCCGCCTGGATCGCGTACTGCGCGGGCGCGTTGGGGCACAGCCGCATCGACGCCAGCATCGTCAGCCCCTCCAGATAGCTGCGCGCGTGCTGCTGGGGGCCGGACACCACCATCCAGCCGGAGCGGAACCCGGCCACGCGGTACGTCTTGGAGAGCCCGCTGAAGGTGAGGCAGACCAGATCGGGGGCGAGGACCGCCACGCTGTGGTGCTCGGCGTCGTCGTACAGGATCTGGTCGTAGATCTCGTCGGCGAACACCATCAGACCGTGCCTGCGGGCCAGATCGAGGATGCCCTCCAGGATCTCGCGCGGGTAGACGGCACCGGTCGGGTTGTTCGGATTGATGATCACGACGGCCCGGGTGCGGTCGGTGATCTTCGCGGCCATATCGGCCAGATCGGGGTTCCAGTCCGCCGACTCGTCGCACGTGTAGTGCACGGCCTTCCCGCCCGCCAGCGTCGTCACCGCGGTCCACAGCGGATAGTCGGGGGACGGGATCAGCACCTCGTCGCCGTCCTCCAGCAGCCCCTGGACCGCCATCGAGATCAGCTCGGACACCCCGTTGCCGAGGAAGACGTCGTCGACGCCGACATCGGTCAGCCCCATCGCCTGGTAGCGCTGCGCCACGGCCCGGCGGGCCGAGAGGATGCCGCGCGAGTCCGTGTAGCCGTGCGCCTGCGGGAGCATCCGGATCATGTCCTGGACGATCTCCTCCGGCGCCTCGAAGCCGAAGAGCGCCGGATTGCCGGTGTTCAGGCGCAGCACGCTGTGACCCGCCTCCTCCAGCGCGTTGGCGTGCTCGATGACCGGGCCCCGGATCTCGTAACAGACCTCGTTGAGCTTGCTGGACTGGCGGAACTCCATGCCGTGCCTCCCGACCCGATTGCGATACTTGGTTTTACCAAGCTCGGGCTTGGAAAGTCCAACAACATGTCTAGACTGCGTCGCATGCCACGTCAGCCACAGCCCCCCGCCCGCCCGGCCCGCCGCCGGAGTTACGACCAGTTCTGCGCCGGGGCGCGGGCCCTGGACGCGGTCGGCGACCGGTGGACCCTGCTGATCGTCCGTGAACTGCTGGCGGGCCCGCGCCGCTACACCGATCTGCACGCCGATCTGCCGGGCGTCAGCACGGACGTCCTGGCCTCGCGGCTGAAGGACATGGAGCAGAGCGGTCTCGTCGTCCGCCGCAGACTGCCCCCACCCGCCGCCGCCACCGTCTACGCGCTCACCGAACGCGGCCACGGGCTGCTGCCCGTCCTCGCCGCGCTCGCCGAGTGGGGGGCGCCGGCGCTCGCGGAGCGCCGTCCCACGGACGCGGTCCGGGCGCACTGGTTCGCCCTGCCGCTGCTCCGGGTCCTGGACGGGGTGGCGATCGCCGGCGGCGTGGTCGACGTGCACCTCGACGAGGGCGAGTTCCACGTCCGTACGGGGCGGCCGGCGGCCGGTGAGCCGGTGTACGGGGACGGCCCGGCCGAGCGCGCCGACGCCCGCATCGCGCTGGACGCGGAGCTGTGCCTGGCGCTGGGCCGGGGTGAACTGACCTTCGCGGAGGCCGTGAAGGACGGCCGGATCGAGGTGTCCGGCGACGGACCGCTGGCGGTGGGGCTGCGCGGTGACTGAGGCGAACGGGTGTCCGGGTACGGCGGAAAAGCTGCGTCCGCGATGGCGGGATTCGCGCGGTCGGCCTCGGGGTAGTGTCCGGTCATTTGGGATGTCCGGGACAACGAACCAGAGGAGTGGCCATGGGCAGAAGCAGTGGAACGAGAAGCCGGCCGGGACGGCTGGGCACGGCACTGCTCGTCGGGGGCTGTGTGGCGGCGCTGGGGCTGGTGCCGGCGTCGGCCGTCGCGACACCCGGCAGCGGCGTCAGCGGCACGGTGGTGGCGGAAGGCACCTCGGCGGGGAAGCTCAAGGTGAAGACCCCGAAGGGCCGGACCGACGTCACCTTCCGGACCATCACCATCGAGCCGGGCGGCTCCACCGGCTGGCACACCCACCGGGGCCAGCTGATCGCGGTGGTCAAGTCCGGGACGCTGACCCGGACCCTCGACGACTGCGCGGTCGAGGTGAGCCCCGCCGGGACCTCCTTCATCGAGCCGTCCGGCGTGAAGCACCGGCACGTCGGACAGAACCTGGGCAGCGAGCCCGTCGTCCTGTGGGTGACCTATCTGCTGCCCGAGGGCAGCGAACTCTCCGACGACGCCGACGCGGCGGACTGCGGCAGCGGGAAGTGACGCCGGGCGCCGGGGCGTACGGGGTACCGGCGGCGTCCCGCGCCCGTCAGCGGGCGAGCGTCTCCCCGTACGCGCCGAGACCCGCGCCGACGAGGCCGTCGCGGAAGGTCAGCACCTCGTAGACCCGGCCGCCGATCTGGTTGCGGTAGTCGATGACGACGGTGTCGACGCCCACCCGTACGTCCATCACCTCGAACTCCAGGTCGGGGATCAGCTCCAGCCCCCGCGCCCAGTACGCGCGCAGCGCGGCCTTGCCGCGCACGGTGCCCGAACTGTCCCCGGTGAACTGCGCGATCATCGGGGAGCTGAAGGTCACATCCTCGTGATAGTGCGCCAGGATGCGTTCCAGATCGTGGGAGTTCCAGTCGTCCTGCCAGGTCGCGGCGAACGTACGGGCGAATGCGAGATCCATGACGACGACCGTAGACGGGCGCACGGCGCGCGGCCAGGTCTTTCGGTGACAGGAGTGTCCCGTGGGACGGACGGGACGTCCCAGGGGCGCGGGTCTGCACGTGGCTCCGCCGCCGGGCCGCCGTCGCCGGCAGGCCATGATGGGCGGGTGCGATTCGAAGCGATCACCCGGGACCGGCTGGCGGACGCGCTGGCCGCGCACGCCGACGCGCTGGCACCGGCCGACGGCGGGCCCTGGCTCAAGGTGGCCGTCGACGGCGCCCCGGCCGCCCGCACCGGAGAACTGGCCGAGGCGGTCGCCGGGGCGCTGCGGCTGCGCGGCCGTTCCGTGCTCACGGTGTCCACGGAGGGGTTCCTGCGCCCGGCCAGCCTGCGGTACGAGTACGGCAGAAGGGACCCGGACTCGTACTACGGCAGCTGGTTCGACACCGGGGCGCTGTGGCGCGAGGTGTTCGGGCCGCTGGAGCCGGACGGCGACGGACGCGTCCTGCCCGACCTCTGGGACCCGGTGACCGACCGGGCGACCCGCAGCGCCTACCGCGAACTGCCCCGGGGCGGCGTGCTGGTGGTGCACGGGCCGTTCCTGCTGGGGCACTGGTTCCCGTTCGATCTGGGCGTCCACGTCCGGCTCTCCGAGGGGGCGCTGCGCCGGCGCACGGAGGAGGGCGAGCGCTGGACGCTGCCCGCCTTCGCCCGGTACGAGGAGGAGGTGGCGCCCGCCGCGCACGCGGACGCCGTCGTCCGCGCCGACGACCCGCACCACCCGGCGTGGACCGGGGTGCGGCAGCGGGAGGACGGGTAGGGGCGGTCCCGTCGCTCCTTCCGGGTGTGCGCCCGCGAGGGGCGGTCCCGTCGCTCCTTCCGGGTGTGCGCCCGCGCTCAGTCCGGCGGTAGGGGCGGCCGCCCGCCCACGGTCAGAACGGCCTCCGCCCCCGCCCGGCACCCCGCCGCCGCGGCCTCCGCAGGGGTGGCGCCCGCGAGCCGGGCCGCGAGGAACGCGCCGGTGAACGCGTCCCCGGCCCCTGTCGAGTCCACCGCGGCCACCGGATTCCCCGGGACGCGGCCGGTCACGGTCCCCGCCGTGGCCAGCAGCGCACCGCCCTCGCCCAGCGTGACGACGACGTCCCCGACGAGCAGGCTCAACATGGCGGCGGCGTCCGCCGGTTCCGGCAGCCCGGTCAGCATCCGGGCCTCGTCCGCGTTGGGCAGCAGCAGGCCGGTGCCCTCGACCAGCGACAGGAACCGGTCGACGCCCAGATGTGCCAAGAAGCCGGTGGACGCGGGGTCGACGCTTACCGGAATGTTCCGCCGCCCGGCCTCCCGCAGCGCCAGCAGGGCCGTGGCCCGGCTCGGCGGCGCGAAGAAGAGATAGCCGGACAGATGGAGACGGGCGACGCCGTCGAGCATCGACGGCGACCAGTCCTCGGGGGAGAGGCGGAGCGAGGCACCGCTGTCGGTGAGGAAGGTGCGCTCGGCGGACGCGTCGACCAGGGCGATCACGGTGCCCGTCGGCGCCTCCTCGTCCACCGTCAGCAGCTCCCGCACCCCGGCCCGCGCGAGCAGCCCCCGGTGCCAGTCCGCCGAATCGGCCCCGGCGCGGGCCAGCAGCCGTACGTCCCGGCAGCCCGAACGCGCCGCCCAGCAGGCGACGTTCGCCCCCGCGCCGCCCGCCCGGGTCCGGATCCCGGCCACCGTGTCCGTCCCCCGCGCCAGCGCGGAGCCGTGCCGCGCCACCACATCCGTCACCACGTCCCCGACGACGAGCAGACCGCCGGCCCTGCTGGACCCGTCGGCCCTGCTGGACCCGCTGGTCACCGGGCGGCCGCACGGGCCGCCGCGATCCGCGCGGCCAGCGCGACATTGCCGCGCACCGCCGCGAGATTGGCCTCCAGCGAGGCCCCGCCCGTCGCCCGCACCAGATGGCCCAGCAGATAGGGGGTGACGGCCTGCCCCGTGATGCCGCGCTTCCGGCACGCCTCCAGGGCCTCTGCCAGCACCCGGTCGTGCAGTGCGGGATCCAACTGCTCCGACTCCGGTACGGGGTGCGCGACGATCAGCGCCGCCGCCGGGCCGGCCAGCGCGTCCTGGGCCGCCATCACCTCGGCGACCTCCTCGGGGGAGCGGACCGTCCAGTCGACCGGTTCGCCGGAACTGCTCAGATAGAAGCCGGGGAACCGGTCGGTGCCGTAGCCGAGCACCCCGACCCCCAGCGTCTCCAGGCGCTGGAGCGTGGCGGGCACGTCCAGGATCGACTTCACCCCCGCGCAGACCACCGTGATCCCGGTGCGCGCCAGCAGCCGCAGATCGGCGGACTCGTCCTGGGTCTGCGTCCAGCCCCGGTGCACCCCGCCGAGCCCGCCCGTGGCGAAGACGCGCAGCCCCGCCCGAGCCGCGAGAAAGGCGGTCGCGGAGACGGTCGTCGCCCCGCTCGCCCCGGTGGCCAGCGCCGGGGCGAGGTCCCGGTGGCCGAGTTTGCGCAGCCCCTCGTCCTCGGCGACGCGCTCCAACTGGGCCTTGTCCAGGCCGATCCTGGCCCGTCCGTCCAGCACGGCGATCGTCGCGGGAACGGCGCCGTGCGCGCGCACGACGGCCTCCAGTTCCTCGGCGACCCGCAGATTGCGGGGGCGGGGCAGACCGTGCGAGATGATCGTCGACTCCAGCGCGACGACCGGCCGGTCCGTGGCGAGGGCGGCCCGCACCTCCGCGGAGAGGACCGGGGCGTACGGGGAGGCGTCGAAGGACTCAGTTTGTGACATGTCCACATCCCTGTCGCGTAAGGGGTGGGCTCAAACGTCCGCAGGCGCGCGACGGGGTCGGCCGGTGCTCCGTGCGTGCGCCGGGGCGCGCCCCTTCGTCGGAAGGCGGACCCGGGGGTAAGCCCTTGGAATCGATCGCTAAAGTGACCCGCCATGACCACAAATGATCACGCCCCTGCGTCGTACTCCGTCCACATCCCCGACGCCGTGCTCGAACCGGAGCCCCTCGATCCGTCCCAGATCGTCGAGGGCACCCCCGAGGTCACCGGCAAGGTGCTGTGGGAGTCGGCCGACGGCAAGCAACTGCGCGGGATCTGGCAGATCACGCCGGGCGTCGTCACGGACACCGAGGCCGACGAACTGTTCGTGGTCGTCAGCGGACGCGCCACCGTGGCGGTCGAGGGCGGTGCCACCCTGGAGATCGGCCCCGGCGACGCCTGTGTGCTGCGCGAGGGCGACCGGACGACGTGGACCGTCCACGAGACGCTGCGCAAGGCGTACCACATCAGCCTCTGACGGAACGGCGCTCGGGTCGCCCGCGCCGCCGGGCCCGCCGGGGGCGGCCGAGGGCCGTCCGCCCCTTCCCGCCGCCGTCCGGGCAGAGGCCCCGCGCGGTCGGGCAGCCCGGGTCGTCAGGCGGGCCTGAGCGTCCGGCGCAGGGCCAGCGCGGCCATCGGCAGCAGCAGACAGGCGCCCGCCAGGTTGAGCCATCCGTAGCTCGCCCGGGAGACGATCACCCCGGCGACCGCCCCGCCGACGCCCGCTGCCGCGTTCATCGTGAGGTCGGACAGGCCCTGGACGGCGGCGCGGGCGGGCTGCGGCACGGAATCGGTGAGCAGCGCCGAACCCGCGACGAGCCCCGCGGACCAGCCGAGCCCCAGGACGAACAGCCCGGCCGCGGTCCGGCCGTGCGCGGCCCCCGCCGTCCCGGCCAGCAGCGCGGCCAGCGAGAGCAGCCCCACCGCGAGGCCGATCACGGCCAACCGCCCGAAACGGTCCGACAGCCATCCCATCACCGGCGAGAACGCGTACATCCCCGCGATGTGGCCGCTGATCACCAGGCCGACCAGCTGGAGGTCCGCGCCGTGGTGCCCGAGGTCGACCGGGGTCATCACCATGATCGACACCATCGCGGTGTGCGAGACGGCCACGGTCACCAGGGCGAGCCGGGCCATCGGCGAGGCCCGGACGGCCGCCATCCCGGCCCGCAACGAACGGTCCTGGGCCGATGCGCTCTCCCGCGGGGCCAGGGCGCGTGCCGTGAGCAGCGGATCGGGGCGCAGCAGCACCGCGATCACCACCGCGGCCAGCAGGAAGATCCCGGCCGCCCAGACGAACGGGCCGGCCGTCTCCGGGATCGCGCCGCCGCGGAAGACCCGGCCCGCCGGGGCCGCGATGTTCGGCCCGAGCACCGAGCCGATCGTCGTGGCCCAGACGACCGTCGAGATCGCCCGGCCGCGCCGCTCCGGCTCCGCCAGATCGGCCGCGGCGAACCGGGCCTGGAGGTTGGCCGAGGAACCCGCGCCGAACGCGGCCATGCCGGCGAGCAGCAGCGGGAAGTTCTCCACCACGGTCGCCAGCACCACGAGCCCCGCGCCGAGAGCACCGATCAGATAGGCCAGAACGAGACCGGGGCGCCGGCCCCGCGCGGTCATCAACGCGGCCAGGGGCAGCGACAGCAGCGCCGTCCCGGCCACCGACGCCGTGGGCGCCAGCCCCGACAGCGCCTCGGAACCGCTCACCTCCGTGGCGAGCACGGGGGCCAGGGCGATGCCGATGGGCACGCCGAGGCCGCCGAGTATCTGCCCGGCGATGAGCACGGCGGCCGTCCTGCGCCGCAGTCCGGGCAGATCGGCCGCCGCGACCGGAGGCGCGGGCCGGGTCCCGCCGGAGTCGTCGAGGGTGTGGGTCACCGAGGCAGTGTGCCAGCTCGCACGCGCGTACGAGAAAGCCCCCTGTCCGGCTCACGTTCCGCGCGTACGAGAACGCCCCCGCCCGCCCCCGACCTGCGCATCCGGGTCCCGGCGGCCGGTCCGGGGCTCAGAACAGCGGCTGCGGCAGCACGCCCTCCAGCGCCAGCAGCCGCCGCTTGGTCTCCAGCCCGCCGCCGAAGCCCCCGAGGCCCCCGTCGCTCTCCACCACCCGGTGGCACGGCACGACCACCGGCAGCGGATTGGACCCCATGGCCGCGCCGACCGCCTGCGCGGCCCCGGGCTGCCCCACCCGCTCGGCGAGCTCCCCGTACCCCGCGACGGCGCCGTACGGCACGCCCGTCGCCAGCTCGCGCAGCACCTGGCGGTTGAAGCCGCCGGTGAGCGACCAGTCCAGATCGAGCGAGAACTCCCGCAGCGTGCCCGCGAAGTACGCCGCGAGCTGGCGTATCGGCTCGGCCAGCCGGGCCGAGCCGGGGGCCTCCACGGGCTCGGCACCGAGCCGGGACCGCAGCCGCTCCAGCATCCGGTCCCGCACCGCGGGACGGGCGTGGAAGACCACGGCCACCAGCCCGGTCTCGGTCGCGGCCAGCATCAGCGGGCCGATGTCGCTGTCGACGACGGCCCACTCGACAACCCCGTTGCTGTTCATGGTCCCCACCGTACGGCCGCCCACCGACAACGCCCGGCGGCCGGGCCCCCGGCCCGGGACTCAGCCGGTGGTCGTCGCCTCGCGCACCACGTCGGGGGCGTTGGTGATGATCCCGTCCACGCCGAACCCGCTCACCCGGAGCGCGGCACGCGCGTCGTTGACCGTCCACGCGTCGACCTGGAGCGGGGCGCCGTGCGGCCCCTTCAGCGCGTGCACCGCCGCCACGTAGTCGGCGGTCAGCGCGGTGTGCGACGGGTTGATCCGGTCCGTGAACCGCGCGTAGGCGGGCAGCTCGCCCCGGGCCGGGGCCCCCAGCACGCCCGTGACGACGTCGGGGCGCCGGGCGTGCACCGTACGGACGCTGTCCGCGTCGAAGCTCTGGACCACCAGCCGGTCACGCACGTGCGGACCGTCCAGCCAACCCTCCTGCCCCAGGACCGCCAGGGTGGCGTCCTCGATGCCCGGGTAGCGCTCCGGGCTCTTGATCTCCAGCAGCAGGTTCTGCCCGTTCTCCGTGAGGCGCCGCAGGTACTGCCGCAGCGTGGGCACCCGGGCCCCGGCGAACCGCGCGCCGAACCAGCTTCCCGCGTCCAGCCGGGCGATCTCCGCCGCCGTGAAGTCCCCGACCGCCCAGGGGGAGCGGTCCGGGAAGACCTCCTCGGCGTCCGTGGTCCGCTTCAGACCGGTGTCGTGGACGACGACCGGCACGCCGTCCCGGGTGAGCTGGACGTCGTTCTCCACCCAGTCGAAGCCCAGGGCGTCGGCCCGGTCCACGGCCGCCAGGGTGTTCTCCGGGACGTAGGCGGACGCGCCCCGGTGGGCGATGACGACCGGCGCCCCGTCCAAGCGCCGGGACGGGTCGCCCACCGTCCGGACCCCGGCGCCGGGGGCGGCGTGGGCGACGGGCACGGGGCGCCGGGCCCCGGCCGTGCCGGTGTCCGGCGCGTCGGTCAGCGCGGCGGACAGCAGCAGTGTTCCGGCGCCCAGCAGGGCGGCGACGGCGACGGAGGCGTTGGGGGTGCCTGCGTACACGTGGACTCCTTGCGTCAGAGGGTCGGACGGCCGTCGGGGCGACGACGGGCCGAGGGTCCCAGCCGCCGCCGAACGGGGGACCGGAGAAGCGTGGCCACGACATGAACGGGGCACGCGAAACCGGGTCACGGGACACCGTCCCGGCCGATAAAATGCAGCTCTTCTGTTTGTTTGCCGGGCCCTGCGCCTTAAGGTCGTCCGAACCCGGGCTACTGCGAAGGGCGTACGAACATGCAGGGCACTGTCGACGGTTTCGGCTACGGGGCGGTCACCCCCGTGGCCGCCTTTCTCATGGCCTGCCTCGGTGCGGCCCTGGGCCTGCGCTGCACCACCCGCTCCCTGCGCACCGAACGCTCCTTCAAGGCGGGGTGGCTCGCTCTCGGAGCGACCTCCATAGGGTCGGGCATCTGGACGATGCACTTCATCGCGATGGTGGGGTTCACCGTCGAGGAGACGCCGATCGGCTACGACAAACCGATCACCTTCGCCAGCCTCGCCGTCGCGATCGTCATGGTCGGTGTGGGCATCTTCCTGGTCGGCTACCGGGGCGCCACCCCGATGGCCCTGGTGACGGGAGGCACGATCACCGGACTCGGTGTGGCCTCCATGCACTACCTCGGCATGGCGGGCATGCGGCTTGATGGGCGGTTCGAGTACGACACGTTCACCGTGTCGCTCTCCGTGGTCGTCGCCGTGGTCGCCGCCACCGCCGCCCTCTGGGCCGCCGTCTCCATCCACGGCTTCCTGCCCAGCCTCGGTGCCAGCGTCGTGATGGGCGTCGCGGTCAGCGGCATGCACTACACCGGGATGGCGGCGCTCCGGGTCCACCTCCACCCCGCCGCGTCCCCCACCGCCTCCACCACGGGCGACAGCGCCACCTCGGTCCTCGTGCCCCTGCTGATCGGACCCGTCTGCTTCCTGCTGCTCGCCGCGGTCGTCGTGATGTTCGACCCGCTGGTCGTCATGGGCACGCCCGACTGGGACGACCCGGTGGCCGCGCGGGCCCCCGGCGTACCGGCCCGGAGCCAGCTGCCCCGGTTCGGCACCCACGCCGATCCGGCCTCGTTCCACACCCAGCGACGGGACTACGCGCCCCCTCGGGACCGGTGACACGACCCCGTTGTCAGTGGCGGGTCGTACGGTGGATCCATGCGGCCCGTTTCGAAGATCGAACGCACGGTGGCGCCTTTCGAGGTCGTCAGTCCCTACCAGCCCAGCGGCGACCAGCCGGCGGCCATCGCCGAGCTGGAGCGGCGTATCCGCGCGGGGGAGAAGGACGTCGTCCTCCTCGGTGCGACCGGCACCGGAAAATCGGCGACCACCGCCTGGATGATCGAGAAGCTGCAGCGCCCCACCCTGGTGATGGCGCCGAACAAGACCCTCGCCGCCCAGCTGGCCAACGAGTTCCGCGAGCTCCTGCCCAACAACGCCGTCGAGTACTTCGTCTCGTACTACGACTACTACCAGCCCGAGGCGTACGTCCCGCAGTCGGACACCTACATCGAGAAGGACTCCTCCATCAACGAGGAGGTCGAGCGGCTGCGCCACTCCGCGACGAATTCCCTGCTCACCCGGCGTGACGTCGTGGTGGTCGCCTCCGTCTCCTGCATCTACGGCCTCGGCACCCCGCAGGAGTACGTGGACCGGATGGTCCAGCTCACCGTGGGCGACGAGATCGACCGCGACCAGCTGCTGCGCCGCTTCGTCGAGATGCAGTACACCCGCAACGACCTGGCCTTCGCCCGGGGCACCTTCCGGGTGCGCGGCGACACCATCGAGATCTTCCCGGTCTACGAGGAGCTCGCCGTCCGCATCGAGATGTTCGGCGACGAGATCGAGGCGCTCTCCACCCTCCACCCGCTCACCGGCGAGGTCATCAGCGAGGACCGCACCCTGCACGTCTTCCCCGCCAGCCACTACGTGGCGGGACCCGAGCGCATGGAGAAGGCGGTCAACGGCATCGAGCGGGAGCTGGAGGAGCGCCTGGCCGAGCTGGAGAAGCAGGGCAAGATGCTGGAGGCCCAGCGGCTGCGCATGCGCACCACGTACGACATCGAGATGCTCCGCCAGATCGGCACCTGCTCCGGCGTCGAGAACTACTCGATGCACTTCGACGACCGCGCCCCCGGCACCGCGCCGCACACCCTCCTCGACTACTTCCCCGAGGACTTCCTCCTGGTCCTCGACGAATCGCACGTCACGGTCCCGCAGATCGGCGCGATGTACGAGGGCGACGCCTCCCGCAAGCGGACCCTCGTCGACCACGGCTTCCGGCTGCCCTCCGCCCTGGACAACCGCCCGCTGAAGTGGGAGGAGTTCCTCCAGCGGATCGACCAGACGGTCTACCTCTCCGCGACACCGGGGAACTACGAGCTGTCCCGGGGCGACGGCTTCGTGGAGCAGATCATCCGCCCCACCGGCCTCGTCGACCCCGAGGTCGTCGTCAAGCCCACCGAGGGCCAGATCGACGACCTGGTGCACGAGATCCGCAAGCGCACCGAACGCGACGAGCGCGTCCTGGTCACCACGCTCACCAAGAAGATGTCCGAGGACCTCACGGACTACCTCCTGGAGCTGGGGATCCAGGTCCGCTACCTGCACAGCGACGTCGACACCCTGCGCCGCATCGAGCTGCTGCGCGAGCTGCGCAGCGGTGAGTACGACGTCCTGGTCGGCATCAACCTCCTGCGCGAGGGACTCGACCTGCCCGAGGTCTCGCTCGTGGCCATCCTCGACGCGGACAAGCAGGGTTTCCTGCGCTCGGGCACCTCGCTGATCCAGACCATCGGGCGCGCGGCGCGCAACGTGTCCGGACAGGTCCACATGTACGCGGACACCATCACCCCGGCCATGGCCCAGGCCATCGACGAGACCAACCGCCGCCGCGAGAAGCAGATCGCGTACAACACCGAGCGCGGGATCGACCCGCAGCCGCTGCGCAAGAAGATCAACGACATCGTCGCCACGATCGCCCGTGAGGAGGTCGACACCGAGCAGTTGCTCGGCACCGGCTACCGCCAGACCAAGGGCGCCAAGGCCCCCGTGCCCGCGCTGGGCGGCAAGGCCGCCGGAGCGACGGCCGGCAAGCGGAAGGGCGCCGGGGACGCGGCCGCCGTCACGGACCGCCCGGCCACCGAACTGGCCGCGATCATCGAGGAGATGACCGACCGGATGCGCGCGGCGGCGGCGGATCTGCAGTTCGAGGTGGCCGCCCGACTCCGCGACGAGGTGGGGGAGTTGAAGAAGGAGTTGCGCCAGATGCGCGAGGCGGGTCTGGCCTGAGCGTACGGGGCTCGGTGTGTTGCAGAACCGACACAAAACGGCCCGCGGCGTCAGCACGGGCCGTGCGACTGCGTAGGGTGCGGGGAAACCGCGCACGGATGGTTGCGGGGACAGCGGAGAGGGGACAGCGCGTGACGGTCAATATGACCAAGGGCCAGGCCATCAGCCTGCAGAAGGGCGACGGGGGAACCCTGACCGCGGTACGGATGGGGCTCGGCTGGCAGGCGGCCCCGCGCCGCGGTCTGTTCGGATCGCGCACCCGGGAGATCGACCTGGACGCCTCGGCGGTCCTGTTCGCCGACAAGCAGCCGGTGGACGTCGTGTTCTTCCGGCACCTGGTCAGCGACGACGGCTCGGTCAAGCACACCGGGGACAACCTGGTCGGCGGCGCCGGTTCGGGCGGCGACGACGAGGCGATCCTGGTCGACCTCCAGCGGGTGCCGGTCCACATCGACCAGATCGTCTTCACGGTGAACTCCTTCACCGGCCAGACGTTCCAGGAGGTGCAGAACGCCTTCTGCCGCATCGTCGACGAGACCAACGGCCAGGAGCTGGCCCGCTACACGCTGGACGGCGGCGGGCAGTACACCGCGCAGATCATGGCCAAGGTTCACCGCGCGGGCAACGGCTGGCAGATGACCGCCATCGGCACCCCGGCCAACGGCCGCACCTTCCAGGACCTCATGCCGGCGATCCTGCCGCACCTGTAGGGCCGGCCCGACCCCGTCCCGGGGTCCACACCGGTGGGTACAGCTCCCGGCGGCACCGGCCGCCGGGAGCTGTACCGCATCACGACCACATACGGCACCGCAGCGTGCGGCGGCAACTCGTCGAGGGGACAGGGCCATGACGGCCGAGCTGGTCCGGGGGCAGAACCACACCTTGCCCCAGACCCATCTGGAAGTCCGGATTTCGGCCGGCACACCCGTCGTGGCCGGCGCCACGCTCGGGGACGAGCACGGCACCGTGCGCGGCACGGAGTGGATAGCCCATCCCGGGGCACCGCAGCTGCCCGGCCTGGAGGTGTCCCGGCAGGCCGCCGCGGAGCACCGGCTCGCCGTGGACCTCGACGCCCTGCCCGGGACGGTCCACCGGGTGACGGTGCTGCTCGCCCTGCCGACGCAGTCGGGCGGGCCCACCCGCTTCGGGGCCGTCGCCTCGCCCTTCGTCGCCGTCACCGGACTCGACGGCACCGAGATCGCCACCTTCACCCTGACCGGCCTGGACACCGAGTCCGCGGTCGCCGCCCTGGAGCTCTATCGCCGGCAGGGCGCCTGGAAGGTCCGCGCGGTCGGCCAGGGGTACGCGGGCGGTCTCGCCGCGATGCTCGCCGACCAGGGGCTGGGCGCCGAGGCCGACACGCTGGTCCGCTCCATCCAGGAGGCCGTGGCCGCCGGACTGGCCCGCTCGGTGGCCCCGCCCCCGCCGCGCACCCCGGAGGGCGACCGGGTCCGGCAGGCAGGCGGTGCCGCGGCGGCCCAGGGCGGCGGCCGCCCCCGCACCGCGCCCGAGCCCCCGCGTCCGGACCCCGCCCGGCCGGACGAGCCCGCCACCCCTGCCGGTACGCCGGTGACCCCGACGCCCGCCCCGGGCCCGGCCGCGCCGGCCGGCGGCCCCATCGACTACGCGCACCCGCGCCGCCAGTCCACGGCGCCCCCGCCACCCCCGCCCGCCGCGCCGCCCGCCGAGCCCGGCAGGCCCGCGACCCCGGTCGCCGGCGACGCGACCGGCTGGTCCATGGACGAACGGCTCTACAACCAGGTCTGGGGCATGTTCGAGGACCTGGCCCGTGCCACCGCCGCCTACCGCAGCGCGGTCGACTTCGCCGAGTCCCGGATGGACCAGGAGCTGGAGCGGACCCTGTCCGACCCGCGCAGCCGGATCGGCGGCGCGGGCGACCGGGCCAGGGCGGAGGCCCGTGCCAAGCGCGACGAGCTGACCTCCCGGGCCCGCGAGGCGCTGGACCGCGACCTCGCGCAGCTCGCCGCCGAGGCCGCCGTCGTGGAGCCCGCGCTGCCCGCCGCGTACGCGGGCTGGGACAACCCCGTCTGGCACGGCTACCGCGTCCCGATGGAGATCCCCATGGCGCTGCGGATCGGTGACCTCCATCTGCCGGAGGACACCGCCCTGCGCATTCCGCTGCTCGTCCGGCTGCCGCTGGAGCGGGGCATCTGGATCGACAGCGGACGCACCGCCTCCGAGGCCGCGGCGCTGACCGACTCCGACCAGCTGCGCCGGCTCGCCGTGGAGACCGCCGTCCTGCACGCGGCGCGGCTGCTGGCCGTCTACCCGCCGGGCGAGTTCTCGGTCCATGTCATCGACCCGGCCGGCTCCGCCGCCGCGGCGCTCGCCCCGCTGACGGGCTCCGGGGTGCTGGCGAGCCCGCCCGGCTCCGGACCCGGTGGGGTCTCCGAGGTCCTCGCCCGGCTCACCCGGCGCGTCGACCTGGTCCAGATGGCGATCAGGGCCGGGGCCGCGGACTCCCTGCCGCCGGACCTGGACCCGGCCGAGCAGCTGCTCATCGTCAACGACTTCCCGCACGGCTTCGACGACCGCGCCGTCACCCAGTTGCGCTACCTCGCCGACGAGGGGCCGTCCGTCGGGGTGCATCTGCTGATGGTCGCGGACCGGGAGGACGCGGCCGGATTCGGCCCGGTGCTCGATCCGCTCTGGCGCTCGCTGCTGCGCATCACTCCGGTCGCCGACGACCATCTGGCCGACCCCTGGGTCGGTCACGCCTGGACGTACGAACCGCCCAGGACGCCGCCCGGCAGCCGTGTCCTGGACCAGGTGCTGGCCCAGGTCGCCTCCGCGCGCCGCACCGGAGGCCGCTGAGCCCTCCCTCCTCGCACCCCTCCCCACCAGGCATTTTGGAGATCTTTTAGCCTTCTCTTTACCTTTCCTTGGGAATCCCTGTACTGTTCATGGTGCGGAGGGGAGTACTCCCGTACGCGGCGTTCCCGTCAGTACGGACCGTGACCGGTCCCGGGGCGCCGGCCCAGGCGCGCAGCCCGTGCGCCCGGGTGGAAGAGACCTCCGGCAGCGACGACGCTGATCAGTAGCCGTAGCGAACTGCCGGAGGCGCAGTGGACGTTTCATGGACCCTCTGGGTGCTGACCATTCTCGGTCTGAGTGCCCTGATCGCCGTCGACTTCTTCATCGGGCGCAAGCCCCATGACGTGTCGACCAAGGAAGCCGGAATCTGGACCGTCGTCTGGATCGCCCTGGCCGTTCTCTTCGGGCTCGGCCTGCTCGTCTTCGGCGAGAGCCAGGCCTCGGGCGAGTTCTTCGCCGGCTTCATCACCGAGAAATCGCTCAGCGTCGACAACCTCTTCGTCTTCGTGCTGATCATGGCGAAGTTCTCGGTGCCCTCCCACCTCCAGCAGCGGGTGCTCCTGATCGGTGTGCTCATCGCGCTGGTGCTCAGGGCGGTGTTCATCGCCGCGGGCGCGGCGGTCATCGCCAACTTCTCCTGGGTCTTCTACATCTTCGGCGCGTTCCTGATCTACACCGCCTGGAAGCTCATCCAGGAGGCGCGGGCCGACGAGGAGGACGAGGAGTTCGAGGAGAACCGGCTCCTCAAGAACATCGAGCGCCGCTTCGGCGTCGCCGACCGCTACCACGGCACGAAGCTCTTCATCCGGGTCAACGGCAAGCGCGTCCTGACGCCCCTCATGGTCGTCATGCTCGCCATCGGCACCACCGACGTGCTGTTCGCGCTGGACTCGATCCCCGCGATCTTCGGCCTGACCCAGGACCCGTACATCGTCTTCACCGCCAACGCCTTCGCGCTCATGGGGCTGCGGCAGCTGTACTTCCTGATCGGCGGGCTGCTCAAGAAGCTGGTCCACCTCAGCTACGGGCTCTCGGTGATCCTCGGCTTCATCGGCGTCAAGCTGGTGCTGCACGCACTGCACGAATCCGGGGTGCACGTCCCCGAGATCTCGATCCCGGTCTCGCTCGGCGTCATCTGCGGCGTCCTGGTGATCACCACGATCACCAGCCTGATGGCCACGCGGAAGCAGACGGCGGCGGAGGCCGCGAAGACCGCCGAGTCCGAGGACTCCCCGGACCGTGGCGCCGGTATCGACGCCTGAACGGCGTGAAGAAGGGGTGCGGGCGCGATGTGCGCCCGCACCCCTTCTCGCGTACGCCGTCACCAGCCCCGGGCGCGCCACTCCGGGAGGTGCGGGCGCTCGGCGCCGAGCGTGGTGTCGTCGCCGTGCCCCGGGTAGACCCAGGTCTCGTCCGGCAGCGGATCGAAGAGCTTGGTCTCCACGTCGTGCAGCAGGCTCGCGAAGGCCTCGGGGTCCCGGCGGGTGTTGCCGACCCCGCCGGGGAAGAGGCAGTCGCCGGTGAACAGGTGAGGGGCGCCGTGCGGGTCGTCGTAGACCAGCGCGATCGATCCGGGGGTGTGCCCGGTCAGATGGCGGGCGGTCAGCGCGACCTCGCCCACGAGCACGGTGTCGCCGTCCTCGACCAGCACCTCCGTGGGGACCTCGATCCCCTCGGCGTCGAACCGCCCGGCGTACGTCCGCGCACCCGTCGTCGCGACCACCTCGGCCAGCGCCTGCCAGTGGTCGCGGTGCCGATGGGTGGTGACGACCGAGGCGATCGAGTCGTCACCGATCAGCCGCAGCAGCGTCCCGGCCTCGGCGGCCGCGTCGATCAGCAACTGCTCACCGGTGGCCCGGCAGCGCAGCAGATAGGCGTTGTTGTTCATCGGGCCGACCGCGACCTTGGAAATCATCAGATCCGTCAGCTCGTGCACATCCGCGCGTCCGCCGACCTTCACCGCTCCGCTGTACGTCACGCATATCACCCTATAGCGGAGGGAGCGCGGGCAGCGATCCGCCGTCGACCGTGAGGGCCGAGCCGTCCCGCCGGCCGCTGAGCCAGCCCAGCAGCTCGGACGCCGTGCCGCGCACGCCCACGGGCCCGCCCTCCGCGCCGCCGCCGGTCGTCCAGGTGCGGCCCGCCGCGTCGGCCAGGCCGGTCGACGGGACCGACGGGTGACCCGCGAACCGCTCGGCCAGGAAGTCGATCTCCCGCGCGGTGAACTCCTCGGGCAGGTCCTCCAGCTCGTAGCCGATCCCCAGGTCGACGTGGTGCAGATCGACCTCGGCCCAGCGGCGGAACGGGATCCGGGAGGCGGAGTCCGTCACGCCGTTGCGCAGCTCCACCGTGCGGGACCAGTCCGCCGGTACGGCCGCGGCCGCCATGAAGCGTTCCGCGCTCGCGGCCAGGTCGGCCAGCTGTTCCGCGCGGGGGCGGAGGGCGTCGCGCTCGATGTCCCGGTCGCGGGTTTCGCTGTCTGCGTACATGGCCCGGCCCCGGAGAACATTTACGAGCGCGTCGGCGTTACGTGAGAGGTGGGCGACCACATGGTTCCTGCTCCAGCCCGGCAGACGTGACGGGCCGGCGAGGGCCGCGTCGTCCAGTTTCTCCGTGGCGCTGAGCAGCCGATCGGTCGCTTCCCGAAGTGCGGCCAGGTCGTGCGCGTGATCATTCATGGCCCCGAGCGTAGTGCCGCCACTCATTCGGGTGAAGGAGTCTTCAGCCGTCCGTAAATCGAATGCGCGTGCTATACGCTCGGAGTCGAAAGCTTCGTACACCGCTGTGGCGCCCCCCATACCCTGGGCAGGGGCTCAGTTCCCCCGCTTCCCTCTAGAAAGGTGCGGACCGGCGTGGCCGACCGTCTCATCGTCCGTGGCGCTCGCGAGCACAACCTCAAGAACGTCTCGCTCGACCTTCCCCGCGACTCCCTGATCGTCTTCACCGGGCTCTCCGGGTCGGGCAAGTCGTCGCTCGCGTTCGACACGATCTTCGCCGAGGGCCAGCGGCGCTACGTGGAGTCCCTCTCCTCGTACGCCCGCCAGTTCCTCGGCCAGATGGACAAGCCGGACGTCGACTTCATCGAGGGCCTCTCGCCCGCCGTCTCCATCGACCAGAAGTCGACCTCGCGCAACCCGCGCTCGACGGTCGGCACGATCACCGAGGTCTACGACTACCTCCGGCTGCTCTTCGCCCGGATCGGCAAGCCGCACTGCCCCGAGTGCCACCGGCCGATCTCCCGGCAGTCGCCGCAGGCGATCGTCGACAAGGTCCTCGGCCTGCCCGAGGGCAGCCGCTTCCAGGTGCTCTCGCCGCTGGTGCGCGAGCGCAAGGGCGAGTTCGTCGACCTCTTCTCCGATCTCCAGACCAAGGGGTACAGCCGGGCCAGGGTCGACGGAGCGACCATTCAGCTCTCCGAGCCGCCCACGCTCAAGAAGCAGGAGAAGCACACCATCGAGGTGGTCGTCGACCGCCTCACCGTCAAGGACAGCGCCAAGCGCCGGCTGACCGATTCGGTCGAGACCGCGCTGGGCCTCTCCGGCGGCATGGTCGTGCTCGACTTCGTCGACCTTCCCGAGGACGACCCCGAGCGCGAGCGGATGTACTCGGAGCACCTCTACTGCCCGTACGACGACCTCTCCTTCGAGGAGCTGGAGCCGCGCTCCTTCTCCTTCAACTCGCCGTTCGGCGCCTGCCCCGACTGCACGGGCATCGGCACCCGCATGGAGGTCGACCCCGAGCTGATCGTCCCGGACGAGGAGAAGTCCCTCGACGAGGGTGCCATCCACCCCTGGTCGCACGGCCACACCAAGGAGTACTTCGGCCGCCAGATCCGGGCCCTGGCCGACGCCCTCGGCTTCCGTACGGACATCCCCTGGGCCGGGCTGCCCCAGCGTGCCAAGAAGGCGCTGCTCTTCGGCCACAAGATCCAGACCGAGGTGCGCTACCGCAACCGCTACGGGCGCGAGCGCGCTTATACGACGCCGTCCTTCGAGGGCGCCGTCCAGTTCGTCAAGCGGCGCCATTCTGAGGCCGAGAGCGACTCCAGCCGGGAGCGCTTCGAGGGTTACATGCGCGAGGTGCCCTGCCCCACCTGCGAGGGGACCCGCCTCAAGCCGATCGTCCTGGCGGTCACGGTGATGGAGAAGTCCATCGCCGAGGTCTCCGCCATGTCGATCAGCGAGTGCGCCGAGTTCCTGGGCCGGATGAAGCTGAACGCCCGCGACAAGAAGATCGCCGAGCGGGTGCTCAAGGAGGTCAACGAGCGGCTGAGGTTCCTGGTCGACGTGGGCCTGGACTATCTCTCGCTCAACCGCGCGGCCGGCACCCTGTCCGGCGGCGAGGCCCAGCGCATCCGGCTCGCCACCCAGATCGGCTCCGGTCTGGTCGGTGTCCTCTATGTGCTGGACGAGCCCTCCATCGGGCTCCACCAGCGGGACAACCACCGGCTGATCGAGACCCTGGTCCGCCTCCGCGACATGGGCAACACGCTCATCGTCGTCGAGCACGACGAGGACACCATCAAGATCGCCGACTGGGTCGTCGACATCGGCCCCGGAGCCGGCGAGCACGGCGGCAAGGTGGTCCACTCCGGATCGCTCAAGGAGCTGCTGGCCAACGACAAGTCGATCACCGGTCAGTACCTGAGCGGCAGGAAGGCGATCGACACCCCCGAGGTGCGGCGCCCGGTCGACCCCTCCCGGCTGCTCACGGTGCACGGCGCCCGGGAGAACAACCTCAGGGACATCGACGTCTCCTTCCCCCTCGGTGTCCTCACCGCCGTCACCGGCGTCTCCGGATCCGGCAAGTCGACGCTGGTCAACGACATCCTCTACACCCACCTGGCCCGTGAGCTGAACGGCGCCAAGTCGGTGCCCGGCCGGCACACCCGGGTCGACGGCGACGACCAGGTCGACAAGGTGGTGCACGTCGACCAGTCGCCCATCGGCCGTACGCCGCGCTCCAACCCGGCGACGTACACCGGCGTTTTCGACCATGTCCGCAAGCTGTTCGCGGAGACGATGGAGGCCAAGGTCCGCGGCTATCTGCCCGGCCGGTTCTCCTTCAACGTCAAGGGCGGCCGCTGCGAGAACTGCTCCGGCGACGGCACGATCAAGATCGAGATGAACTTCCTGCCGGACGTCTACGTCCCGTGCGAGGTCTGCCACGGGGCGCGCTACAACCGGGAGACCCTGGAGGTCCACTACAAGGGCAAGTCCATCGCCGAGGTGCTGGACATGCCGATCGAGGAGGGCCTGGAGTTCTTCGAGGCCGTCCCGACCATCGCCCGCCATCTGCGCACGCTCAACGAGGTCGGCCTGGGATACGTGCGGCTCGGCCAGCCCGCGCCGACGCTCTCCGGCGGCGAGGCCCAGCGCGTGAAGCTGGCGAGCGAGCTGCAGAAGCGCTCCACCGGCCGGACGGTCTACGTCCTGGACGAGCCCACCACCGGTCTGCACTTCGAGGACATCTCCAAGCTGATCCAGGTGCTCTCCGGTCTGGTCGACAAGGGCAACTCGGTGATCGTCATCGAGCACAACCTCGATGTCATCAAGACCGCGGACTGGGTCATCGACATGGGACCCGAGGGAGGCAACGGCGGCGGTCTGGTCGTCGCCGAGGGCACCCCGGAGCATGTGGCGGGCGTCCCCGCCAGTCACACCGGGAAGTTCCTCCAGGACATCCTGGACGCCGACCGCGTGAGCGAGGCGGCGGCGCTCCCGGCGCCGAGGAAGGCCGCGCGGAAGACCGCCGCGAAGAAAGCGGCTGCCGAGAAGAAGACGGCTGCCCCGAAGAAGACGGTGGCGAAGAAGACCGCCACCGCCACCGGTACGGCAGCGGCCAAGAAGACCGCGGCCAAGAAGGCGACCCGGGCCCGCAAGGCCTGACGCCGGGAGCACCCGGCAGCGGACGGCGGCCCCGGCCCGTGGACGTACACGGACCGAGGGCCGCCGTCCGCGGTCCGCTCCGGCTGTCTGCTCCCGCAGTCCGTCGCCGCGACGCCGCCCGTCGCCGACGGCGTCCGCCCCCCGGCGCGGACGCCTCCGGCACCGCCGGTATCGTCGGTTCCGTCACCGATGCCGCCCTCGCCCGAGGTGTTCGGACATCGCAGACCCCCTGACCCGCAGCCCCGAGACCCGTGGAGACCGCATGTCCGGCCAGCCCGCCGCCCGCCGCACCGTGCTGAAGGGCGCCGCCCTCGCGAGCGTCGCCGGTCTCGGCGCGGCCGCCTGCTCGACCGACTCCAAGCTGGGCCACGCCGAGTCGCCGACCCCCACCGCACCGGTCGAGCTCGGCACCCCGGACGAGGTCCCGGTCGGCCAGTCCAAGCTCTACCGCGAGCAGCGTGTCATCGTCAGCTGCCCGGCCAAGGGCGAGTTCAAGGCCTTCAGCGCCCAGTGCACCCACGCGGGCTGCCTGCTGGACCGGGTCGAGAAGAACGAGGGCCACTGCCCCTGCCACGGCAGCCTCTTCGACACCACCACCGGCAAGGCCCTGCACGGCCCCGCGACCGTCCCGCTGCCCTCCGTCCCGGTCCGGGTCGAGGGCGGCAAGCTGGTCGCCGGCCCCGACGCCTGAGACGCCCCCTCACGGACCGTCCGGCCCCGTCACCCGCGGGCCCGGTCACTCCCAGTCCCAGTCGATCCCGACGAGCCCCGGACGCACCCCCTGCTCCACCAGGTGCACCGTCCGGTGCCGGCCGGTGAGCGTGAGATCCGAGCGGGCACCGCGCGGGGCCCCCGCCGAGACCTGCGCGAAGCGCCGGCACCGCACCGGAAGCGCCGCCTCGTCGAAGCCGACCTGGAGCACGTACTGCCCGCCGCCGAAGCTGAAACCGCGGACGTACTCGTCGCACGGCCCGCCCGTGCCGTCCTCGAAGCCGTAGCCGAAGAGATACGTCTCCCCGGCCCGCAGCCGGGTGTCGAAGAGCAGCTCGGCGACCAGCACCCCGCAGTCCGCGTCCCACCGCACCCGCCCGGTCCGGCAGTTCTCCCGGGCGGTCACCACGACCCGGGCGGGATCGCAGCCCGGATCGCCCCGGTAGACGGCCAGATAGCGGTCGATCCCGTCGCGATGGGCGCGTACGACGTGCTGCGAGGTCCGGCGCTGGAGCCGGCGGCCGGACCCGATCCGCACCCGCTCCTGGTGCCCGACCGTGTGCAGCCCGCCGTCCGCCGGTGACTCCATGGCGGCCAGCAGCCGCTCCACCGCCCCGGACCCCTCCACCAGCGAGCGGTACGAGCGGGCCGGCGGGCGCTCGGACCCGTCGCGGGACTCCCCGGCGTCCAGCAACCCGAGCAGTGAGTTCTCCGGCAGCCGCAACACCTCCTCCAGCGCCTTCACGGCCCGCAGGGACTCCGGACGCTGCGGACGCCGGGCCCCCTGCTGCCAGTAGCTGAGACTGGTCACCCCGACCCTGACCCCGCGGTGCGCGAGATGGTGCTGCACCCGCTGGAGCGGTAGCCCGCGCACCGAGAGCGCGGTGCGCAGCGCCAGATGGAACGGGCCGGTGTGCAGCACCTGCGCCAGTTCGGCCTCGGTGTGCTGCATGGGTCCTCCAGGTGAACGTTCACGACGGGCGGGCGAGCGGCCGCGCCGTGGGACTGCCGGTCCGCAGGTGGGCGGGGCAGGGCGTTCACGCACCCGCCACCGTCGTTCACACCGCGGTGTTCCCCCGCATTGAAGCGCGTTGACCCGTTCCCGACAACGGTTGATGCTCCTCGACAGCGTCCGGACGCGCTCCTGAAACCCCCACCCCGTCCCACCACGGGAGGATTACCATGCGCAACCGAAGAGCACGAGGACTGCGGCGGTCGGTGACCGTCGTACTCGCCGCCCTGCTGCTCACCGCCCCCGCGGTCACCGTGACCGCCACCGCCGCCGACCGCACCACCGCCGACCGCACCACGGCCACCGCACCGGCCGCCCTCGCCGCCGCCCGACGCCTGAACATCACCATGCAGGCCCAGCAGAAGAGCAACTGGTGCTGGGCCGCCTCCGGCAACACCATCGCCACCTGGTTCGGCCGCTCCTACTCGCAGAACCAGTTCTGCAACGCCGCCTTCGGCCGTGCCCAGGGCTACGAGTGCCCCAACTCGCAGGCCGCCCTCGACAACGTCCAGAACGGTCTGTACTGGGCCGGCATCAACCCCGGCTCGTACGTCAACGGCTGGCTGCGCTACCCGACCGTGCAGGCCGAGATCGCCGCGGGCCGCCCGGTGGAGACCCGTATCCAGTGGTCCTCCGGCGGCGGCCACATGCACGTCCTGTACGGCTACGACGACTCCGGGAGCTGGGTCTACTGGGGCGATCCCTGGCCCTCCAGCAACCGCTACAACTGGGCCTCCCACGCCTGGTACGTGAACAACAGCGAGTTCTCCTGGACCCACTCCCTCTACCGGATCGGGGCGTGACGGCATGACCTCCCTCCGCAGCGCACGCGGTGCGCGCCCCGTCGCCGCCGCCGTCCTCGCGAGCGGCCTGCTGGCCGGGGCCGCCCTGCTCACCGCCGCCCCGCAGGCGGCGGCCGCCGACGGCACCTCGGCCAGTGGCCCCTCGGCCACCCCGGCGGCCCTGGCGGCCGCCCACGAGGCCGCCACCGACAGCGCCACCCTCAACACGCTGTCCCGGTTCTTCGCCCGGGAGGGCGCCGTCAGCAGGGCGGCGGCCGCACCCCGCGTCGAAGGCGCGACCGTACCCGTACGCAGCCTGAACGCGGCCTTCGTCGCGGGCGAGCCGGGGGCGCCCGTCGCCGCCCTCGACTACCTGGCCAGCACCGCCGTCTCCTCGGACGGGCAGAAGGCGTCGCTCTGGACGCTGCCCGCACCCGACGGCAACGGGGACTGGCAGGTCGTGAACATCGCCTCGGGCGACGACGAATCCCGCTACGCGGCGGCCGGGGCCCGCGCCCTGCCCGGCGGCACCGTGTTCCGGGAACCGCAGATCGACGCCTGGTACGTCCAGAAGGGCAGCCGGGTGCTCCCGCTCGACGAGGACGCCGTGAAGGCCGTCGGCGCGCACGGCACCACGCTCGCCGCCTACCGCACCCGGGTCCGCGCCGCCTACGCCGACAAGCTCCCCGGCTCCCGCTACGCCCGCTCCGGCAAGGCGGGCGGCTACGGCCCGTCCGCCGTGTCCCCGGGCCCCCGCTCCGGCCCGGCCGTCGCGGCTTCCGCGCCCGGCTCCGGCACCCCGGACGGCGGCGTCCCCGCCACCGCGACGGCCGCCGGAGCGGCCGGACTGCTCGCCCTGGGCGGGGCGGCGGTCCTGCGCCTGCGCCACCGGCGCCGCACCGGATGACCTCCGGTCCACGAGGTCACGGACAGCCGACCGCCGGTCCGTGACGCCCGGGACCGTGCCGTCCCACCCGACGACGGCACGGTCCGCGCCTCCCCGGTGCACCGCGCCCCGGAGCACGCGACCTCACCGCGTGCCCCGGGGCGCGGCTCCCTTCCGGGGCACCCGCGCTGTCACTGCCCGCAAGTAGGGTGGGGACCATGGCAGACCCCTCCAGCTACCGCCCCAAGCCGGGACAGATCCCCGACTCCCCGGGGGTCTACAAATTCCGCGACGAGCACCGCCGGGTGATCTACGTCGGGAAGGCGAAGAGCCTGCGCCAGCGCCTGGCCAACTACTTCCAGGACCTCTCCGGACTCCACCCGCGCACCCGCACGATGGTGACCACCGCGGCCTCCGTGGAGTGGACCGTCGTCGCCACCGAGGTCGAGGCGCTCCAGCTGGAGTACTCCTGGATCAAGGAGTTCGACCCCCGCTTCAACGTCAAGTACCGGGACGACAAGAGCTACCCCTACCTCGCGGTCACGCTCAACGAGGAGTTCCCGCGCGTCCAGGTCATGCGCGGCGCCAAGAAGAAGGGCGTGCGCTACTTCGGTCCGTACGGGCACGCCTGGGCGATCCGCGAGACGGTCGACCTGATGCTCCGGGTCTTCCCCGTACGCACCTGCTCCGCCGGTGTGTTCAAGAACGCCGCCCGCACCGGCCGCCCCTGCCTCCTCGGCTACATCGGCAAGTGCTCGGCCCCCTGCGTCGGCCGTGTCACCCCCGAGGAGCACCGCGAACTGGCGGACGACTTCTGCGACTTCATGGCCGGCCGCACCGGCACCTACATCCGCCGTCTGGAGAAGGACATGATGGCGGCGGCCGAGGAGATGGAGTACGAGCGCGCGGCGCGGCTGCGCGACGACGTCGAGGCGCTGAGGCGCGCCATGGAGAAGAGCGCCGTCGTCCTCGCCGACGCCACCGACGCCGATCTGATCGCCGTCGCGGAGGACGAGCTGGAGGCCGCCGTCCAGATCTTCCACGTGCGCGGCGGCCGGGTGCGCGGCCAGCGCGGCTGGGTGACGGACAAGGTGGAGAACGTCGACACCTCCGGCCTCGTCGAGCACGCGCTCCAGCAGCTGTACGGGGAGGAGAGCGGCGACTCCGTCCCCAAGGAGGTCCTGGTCCCGGCCCTTCCCGAGGACCCGGACGCGGTCGCGCAGTGGCTGGCCGGCCGCCGAGGCTCCCAGGTCAGCCTGCGCGTCCCGCAGCGCGGCGACAAGAAGGACCTGATGGTCACGGTCGAGCGCAACGCCCAGCAGGCCCTGGCCCTGCACAAGACCAAGCGCGCCTCCGACCTGACCACCCGCTCCCGGGCCCTGGAGGAGATCGCCGAGGCGCTCGGCCTGGACTCCGCCCCGCTGCGGATCGAGTGCTTCGACATCTCGCACCTCCAGGGCGACGACGTCGTGGCCTCGATGGTCGTCTTCGAGGACGGTCTGGCCCGCAAGGGGGAGTACCGCCGCTTCCAGATCAAGGGCTTCGAGGGCCAGGACGACGTCCGCTCGATGCACGAGGTGATCGGCCGCCGCTTCCGCCGCTACCTCCAGGAGAAGGAGCGGCTGGGGGAGTGGGAGGAGGACCCGCGGACCACGGACGCGTCCGCCACCGGCCCCGCCCCCACCGGCCCCGTGCCCGCCGGGGATCCCGACGACGGGGACACCGGCTCCGGCGAGCCCCGTGAGGACGACGGCCGCCCCAAGCGCTTCGCCTACCCGCCCCAGCTCCTGGTGGTCGACGGCGGACAGCCCCAGGTCGCGGCGGCCAAGCGGGCCCTGGACGAGCTGGGCATCGACGACATCGCCGTCTGCGGCCTGGCCAAGCGCCTGGAAGAGGTCTGGCTGCCCGACGACGACGATCCGGTCGTCCTGCCCCGCTCCAGCGAGGGCCTCTACCTCCTCCAGCGCGTCCGCGACGAGGCGCACCGCTTCGCCATCACCTACCAGCGCGCCAAACGGGCCAAGCGCATCCGGTCCAGCCCCCTGGACGCGGTCGCCGGCCTCGGCGACACCCGGAAACAGGCTCTGATCAAGCATTTCGGCTCCGTCAAGAAGCTGAGGCAGGCGACAATCGACGAGATCTGCCAGGTTCCGGGGATAGGCCGCCGGACGGCGGAGTCCGTGGCGGCCGCCCTCGCCTCGGCCGCCCCGGCCGCGCCCGCCGTGAACACGGCGACAGGAGAGATCATGGAAGAGGACGACGGGGGCAGCACGACATGACCGAGCACGACCATGAACACGCGCACGACCGCACCGACCGAGCAGACGGAGCAGCACACGTGAGTACGGGCACCCCGACCGAGACGGGCGACAGCACGGTGGCCATCCCCGAGCTGGTGATCATCTCCGGCATGTCGGGCGCCGGACGCAGCACGGCCGCCAAGTGTCTGGAGGACCTCGGCTGGTTCGTCGTGGACAACCTGCCACCCGCGCTGATCCCCACCATGGTGGAGCTCGGCGCCCGCTCGCAGGGCAATGTGGCCCGGATCGCCGTCGTCGTCGACGTCCGCGGCCGGCGCTTCTTCGACAACCTGCGGGAATCCCTCGCCGACCTGGAGTCCAAGGGCGTCACCCGGCGCATCGTCTTCCTGGAGTCCTCCGACGACGCCCTGGTCCGCCGCTTCGAGTCGGTCCGCCGCCCGCACCCCCTCCAGGGCGACGGCCGCATCGTCGACGGCATCGCCGCCGAGCGCGACCTGCTGCGCGAGCTGCGCGGCGACGCCGACCTGGTGATCGACACCTCCGGCCTCAACGTCCACGAGCTGCGGGCCAAGATGGACGCCCAGTTCGCCGGCGAGGAGGAGCCGGAGCTGCGCGCCACGGTGATGTCCTTCGGCTTCAAGTACGGGCTGCCCGTCGACGCCGACCTGGTGGTGGACTGCCGCTTCCTGCCCAACCCGCACTGGGTCCCGGAGCTGCGCCCCTTCACCGGACTCAACGAGGAGGTGTCCTCGTACGTCTTCGACCAGCCGGGCGCCAAGGAATTCCTCAACCAGTACACGGAACTGCTCCAGCTCGTCGCCGCCGGCTATCGCCGCGAGGGCAAGCGCTATGTGACGATCGCGGTCGGCTGCACCGGGGGCAAGCACCGGTCCGTGGCCATGTCGGAGAAGCTGGCGGCCCGGCTCGCCGCGGAGGGGATCGAGACCGTGCTCGTACACCGGGACATGGGGCGCGAGTGACCAGTCGCAACATGCGTCTGCGCCGGCTGCGCAGGGGAGTCCCCTCGCCGCTGGGCCGCAAGCGCGGCGCACAGCCCAAGGTCGTCGCCCTCGGCGGCGGCATGGGCCTGTCCGCCTCGCTCACCGCGCTGCGCCGGATCACCGGCGATCTGACCGCCGTGGTCACCGTCGCCGACGACGGCGGCTCCAGCGGCCGGCTCCGCGAGGAGCTGGGCGTCCTGCCGCCCGGCGACCTGCGCAAGGCGCTCGCCGCCCTGTGCGGGGACGACGAGTGGGGCCAGACCTGGGCCCAGGTCATCCAGCACCGCTTCCAGTCCAAGGGCGACCTCCACGAGCACGCGGTCGGCAATCTGCTGATCGTCGCCCTCTGGGAGCAGCTGGGCGACCACGTCCAGGCCCTCGACCTGGTCGGCAAGCTGCTCGGCGCGCACGGCCGGGTGCTGCCGATGTCCGCCGTGCCGCTGGAGCTCCAGGCGCTCGTGAAGGGGCACGACCCGGAGCGCCCGGACGACGTGGACACGGTGCGCGGCCAGGCCACGGTGGCGCTCACCCCCGGCGAGGTCCAGTCGGTGCACGTGGTCCCCGCCGACCCGCCGGCCGTCCCCGAGGCGGTCGCCGCGGTGCTGGACGCGGACTGGGTGGTGCTCGGCCCCGGCTCCTGGTTCTCCTCGGTCATTCCGCATCTGCTCGTCCCCGAACTGCTGGACGCGCTCGTCGAGACCAAGGCCCGCAAGGTCCTCTCGCTGAACCTCGCACCGCAACCCGGTGAAACAGATGGCTTCTCTCCGCAGCGTCATTTGGAGGTTTTGGGACGACACGCCCCTAAACTCGCCCTGGACGTGGTGCTGGCCGACGAGGCCGCCGTGCCCGACCGCGAGTCCCTCGCCGATGCCGCCAAACGGCTCGGCGCCGCGGTCGAGCTGGCGCCCGTGGCCTCACCCGACGGCGTTCCGATTCATGATCCGGAGCTGTTGGCCGCCGCGTACGACCGTATTTTTCGGATGCATGGAAGGATCGGCCCATGGCGATGACGCCAGCGGTGAAGGACGAAATCTCCCGGCTTCCCGTGACCCGTACCTGCTGCCGCAAGGCGGAGGTCTCGGCGATTCTCCGGTTCGCGGGCGGGCTGCACCTGGTGAGCGGCCGGATCGTGATCGAGGCGGAGCTGGACACCGCGATGGCGGCGCGCCGGCTCAAGCGGGACATCCTGGAGATCTTCGGGCACAGCTCGGAGCTGATCGTGATGGCCCCCGGCGGGCTGCGCCGGGGCTCGCGCTATGTCGTACGGGTGGTGGCGGGCGGCGACCAGCTGGCCCGCCAGACCGGCCTGGTGGACGGCCGCGGCCGCCCCATCCGCGGCCTTCCCCCGCAGGTGGTCTCGGGGGCCACCTGCGACGCGGAGGCCGCCTGGCGCGGCGCGTTCCTGGCCCACGGCTCGCTCACCGAGCCGGGCCGCTCCTCCTCCCTGGAGGTGACCTGCCCCGGTCCGGAGGCCGCCCTCGCCCTGGTCGGAGCCGCCCGCCGGCTCTCCATCGCGGCGAAGGCCCGCGAGGTGCGCGGGGTGGACCGGGTCGTCGTCCGCGACGGCGACGCCATCGGCGCCCTGCTCACCCGGCTCGGCGCCCATGAGTCGGTGCTGGCCTGGGAGGAGCGGCGGATGCGCCGCGAGGTCCGCGCCACCGCCAACCGGCTCGCCAACTTCGACGACGCGAACCTGCGCCGTTCCGCCCGTGCCGCCGTCGCCGCCGGTGCCAGGGTGGGCCGCGCCCTGGAGATCCTGGGCGAGGAGGTCCCCGAGCACCTCGCGGCGGCCGGCCGGCTGCGCATGGAGCACAAGCAGGCCTCGCTGGAGGAGCTGGGCGCCCTGGCCGACCCGCCGCTCACCAAGGACGCCGTCGCCGGACGCATCCGCCGGCTGCTCGCCATGGCCGACAAGCGCGCCCAGGACCTCGGCGTCCCGGGAACGGAATCCACTCTCAGCGAAGAGATGGCCGACGGTCTGGTCGGCTGAGCGCGGCCCTCTCCGGCCGGTCCGGAGGGGAACGCGCCGCGCACCGGCCGACGTTGACGCTGTGTGACCGCGCCGGCCGCCGGGAGCGGAACGCCGCGGGCCCGTAGCCCTACCGGGGAGTACGGGCCCGTGGCGTTCTTACGGCCCCGCTCGATGTCACCCCGGAGGCCTCGGAAGGGTAGGGTCGTAGGCGGTCGGGGACATCCCATACAACTCGCCGGCGTCGAAAACCGGCGTACCTAACGAGGAGATCGGTTCGTGACGATCCGCGTAGGCATCAACGGCTTTGGCCGCATCGGTCGTAACTACTTCCGCGCGCTGCTGGAGCAGGGTGCGGACATCGAGATCGTGGCTGTCAACGACCTGGGTGACACCGCGACCACGGCCCACCTGCTGAAGTACGACACCATCCTGGGTCGTCTGAAGGCAGAGGTCAGCCACACCGCCGACACCATCACCGTCGACGGCCACACCATCAAGGTGCTCTCCGAGCGCAACCCGGCCGACATCCCCTGGGGTGAGCTGGGTGTCGACATCGTCATCGAGTCGACCGGCATCTTCACCAAGAAGGCCGACGCCGAGAAGCACATCGCGGGCGGCGCCAAGAAGGTCCTCATCTCGGCTCCGGCCAAGGACGAGGACATCACCATCGTGATGGGCGTCAACCAGGACAAGTACGACGCGGCCAACCACCACGTCATCTCCAACGCCTCCTGCACGACCAACTGTGTCGCGCCGATGGCCAAGGTGCTCGACGAGAACTTCGGCATCGTCAAGGGCCTGATGACGACGGTCCACGCGTACACGAACGACCAGCGCATCCTGGACTTCCCGCACTCGGACCTGCGCCGCGCCCGCGCCGCCGCCGAGAACATCATCCCGACCACCACGGGTGCCGCCAAGGCCACCGCCCTGGTCCTCCCGCAGCTCAAGGGCAAGCTCGACGGCATCGCGATGCGCGTCCCGGTCCCCACCGGTTCCGCCACCGACCTGGTCGTCACCCTGCAGCGCGAGGTCACCAAGGACGAGGTCAACGCCGCGTTCAAGAAGGCCGCCGACGACGGCGACCTGAAGGGCATCCTGTACTACACCGAGGACCCGATCGTGTCCTCGGACATCGTCAGCGACCCGGCGTCCTGCACCTTCGACTCCTCCCTGACCATGGTCCAGGAGGGCAACACGGTGAAGATCCTCGGCTGGTACGACAACGAGTGGGGCTACTCCAACCGCCTCGTCGACCTGACGGTGTTCGTCGGCGGCCAGCTCTGACCGTCGGTCCGGCAGGCACCTCGATGTGAGCACGGGGCTCGAACGGCGCAACGGCGCGCCGTTCGAGCCCCGTCGCATGCCTCCCTCGCGCTCCAAGGAGTCCAGACAGATGAAGACGATCGACGAACTTCTCGCCGAAGGGGTCGCCGGCAAGCGGGTATTCGTCCGCGCCGACCTCAATGTGCCGCTCAGCGGCACCACCATCACCGACGACGGGCGGATCCGTGCCGTCGAGCCGACCGTGCGGAAGCTGGCCGAGGCCGGCGCCCGTGTCGTCGTCGCCTCGCACCTGGGCCGCCCCAAGGGCGCCCCGGACCCGGCGTTCTCGCTGGCCCCCGCCGCGACCCGGCTCGGCGAGCTGCTGGGCACCGAGGTGGCCTTCGCGACCGACACCGTCGGCGAGTCCGCGCGCGCCACCGTTGCCGCGCTCACCGACGGCGAGGTCGCCGTCATCGAGAACCTGCGCTTCAACCCCGGCGAGACGTCCAAGGACGACGCCGAGCGCGGCGCGTTCGCCGACCAGCTGGCCGAGCTGGCCGATCTGTACGTGGGCGACGGCTTCGGCGCCGTGCACCGCAAGCACGCCTCCGTCTTCGACCTCCCGGCCCGTCTCCCGCACGCGGCCGGCGATCTGATCGCCACCGAGGTCGGCGTCCTGAAGAAGCTCACCGACGACGTGCAGCGCCCGTACGCGGTGGTGCTCGGCGGCGCCAAGGTCTCCGACAAGCTCGGCGTCATCGACCACCTGCTGGAGCGCGCCGACCGCATCCTCATCGGCGGCGGCATGGCGTACACCTTCCTCAAGGCCCAGGGCCACGAGGTCGGCAGCTCGCTGCTCCAGGAGGACCAGATCCCGGCGGTCCAGGAGTACCTGCGGCGCGCCGAGGAGAAGGGCGTGGAGTTCGTGCTCCCCGTCGACGTCGTGGTCGCGCCCGCCTTCCCCGACCTCAAGACCAAGGCCCCGGCCCACCCCGACACCGTCCCCGCCGACGCCATGCCGGCCGGGCAGATGGGTCTGGACAACGGTCCGGAGACCAACAAGCTCTACGCATCGAAGCTCGCCGACGCGGCCACCGTCTTCTGGAACGGCCCGATGGGCGTCTTCGAGCACCCCGACTTCGCCGAGGGAACCCGGGCCGTCGCCCAGGCCCTCGTCGACTCCTCGGGCTTCAGCGTGGTCGGCGGTGGCGACTCGGCCGCCGCGGTCCGCATCCTGGGCTTCGACGAGAACGCGTTCGGACACATCTCGACCGGTGGCGGTGCCAGCCTCGAATACCTCGAGGGCAAGACGCTTCCCGGCCTCGCCGCTCTGGAGGACTGACCTTTCATGACTGCTACTGCCCACGGCCGGACCCCGCTGATGGCGGGCAACTGGAAGATGAACCTCAACCACCTGGAGGCCATCGCCCACGTCCAGAAGCTCGCCTTCGCCCTGGCCGACAAGGACTACGACGCCGTCGAGATCGCCGTCCTGCCGCCCTTCACCGACCTGCGCTCCGTGCAGACGCTGGTCGACGGCGACAAGCTGAAGATCAAGTACGGCGCCCAGGACATCTCGGCGCACGACTCCGGCGCGTACACCGGTGAGATCTCCGGCTCCATGCTCGCCAAGCTGAAGTGCACCTTCGTCGCCGTCGGCCACAGCGAGCGCCGCCAGTACCACGGCGAGACCGACGAGGTCTGCAACGCCAAGGTGAAGGCCGCGTACCAGCACGGTCTGACCCCGATCCTGTGCGTTGGCGAGGGCCTGGACGTCCGCAAGGCCGGTGAGCAGGTCGCGTACACCCTCGCGCAGCTCGACGGCGCCCTGAAGGACATCCCGGCCGAGCAGGCCGAGTCCATCGTGATCGCCTACGAGCCGGTCTGGGCCATCGGCACCGGCGAGGTCGCCACCCCCGAGGACGCGCAGGAGGTCTGCGGTGCGATCCGCGTCCGCCTCGCCGAGCTGTACTCGCAGGAGCTGGCCGACGCGGTCCGCATCCAGTACGGCGGCTCGGTGAAGTCCGGCAACGTGGCCGCGATCATGGCGCAGCCCGATGTGGACGGCGCCCTGATCGGCGGTGCCGCCCTGGACGCCGACGAGTTCGTCAAGATCGTCCGCTTCCGCGACCAGTGAGTATGCGGTAGCGCGGATCCGTCGTACCCTTGCGGGGGCCAGGAGGGCACCACCTCCCGGCCCCCGTTGTTCGCATACGCAGTCCAGGATTTCCGGAAAGTAGGGACCAGCCGTGGTTTTGGCGTTCGAGATCGCCCTGATCGTCTTCAGCCTGCTGCTGATGCTGCTGGTGCTGATGCACAAGGGAAAGGGCGGCGGTCTCTCCGACATGTTCGGTGGCGGCATGCAGTCGTCCGTCGGCGGCTCCTCCGTCGCCGAGCGGAACCTCGACCGGATCACCGTGGTGGTCGGTCTGGCCTGGTTCGCGTGCATCGTCGTGCTTGGTCTCCTCATCAAGCTGGACAACTGACCCCGCGCGTGCGATTCGCCGGTGGAGGTGTAACTCCTTTCACTGGACGCGCGTTGGGCCTTACGTAGACTGGGGCATCTTCGAGCACCATCACGCAGGGAGTTACGACCGTGGCAAGTGGCAACGCGATCCGGGGAAGCCGGGTCGGAGCGGGGCCGATGGGGGAGGCCGAGCGCGGCGAGTCCGCGCCACGTCTCCGCATCTCCTTCTGGTGCTCGAACGGGCACGAGACGCAGCCGAGCTTCGCCCATGACGCGCAGGTACCGGAGACCTGGGACTGCCCGCGCTGCGGCTTCCCGGCCGGCCAGGACCAGGACAGCCCGCCGGACCCGCCGCGCACCGAGCCGTACAAGACGCACCTCGCGTACGTGCGCGAGCGGCGCAGCGACGCGGACGGCGAGGCGATCCTCGCCGAGGCCCTCGCCAAACTCCGCGGCGAGATCTGAGACATGCCCGCATAGAAGTTCACCGGCCGGACACCCCCAGGGTGCCCGGCCGGCGCCCTTTCGCCGGGCCGCAGCCCGCCGTTGCGCCCTCCACCGCCACGATCAATTAGGTTGGTGGGGCAGCGGGGAAACTGCGGTTACGAGAAGAAGTGGGCTGATGTCCGGGATGAACGCACAAAGCCGTACCAGGCTCGACCAGACGCCGGAATGGGCGGCGCTGGGCAAGCACCGCGAGCAGCTCGGCTCGACGCATCTGCGCGGGCTGTTCGCGGACGATCCGGAACGCGGCACCGGATACACCCTGCGGGTCGGTGACCTCTACATCGACTACTCCAAGCACCTGGTGACCGACGAGACGCTGACGCTGCTGCGCCGCCTCGCCGAGACCACCGACGTCGCCGGACTCCGGGACGCGATGTTCCGCGGCGACAGGATCAACACCACCGAGGACCGCGCCGTCCTGCACACCGCGCTGCGCGCCCCGCGCGGCGCCGTGATCGAGGTCGACGGCGAGAACGTGGTGCCCGCCGTGCACGCGGTGCTCGACCGGATGGCCGCCTTCTCCGAGCGCGTCCGCTCCGGGGAGTGGACCGGCCACACCGGCAAGCCGATCAAGAACATCGTCAACGTCGGCATCGGCGGCTCCGACCTCGGCCCCGCCATGGCCTACGAGGTGCTGCGCTCCTTCACGGACCGCTCCCTCACCGTCCGCTTCGTCTCCAACGTCGACGGCGCCGACCTCCACGAGGCCGTGCACGACCTCGACCCGGCCGAGACGCTGTTCGTCATCGCGTCCAAGACCTTCACGACGATCGAGACCATCACCAACGCCACCTCCGCCAGGAACTGGCTGCTGACCGGACTGAGGGCCGGTCAGGAAGCCGTGGCCAAGCACTTCGTGGCGCTCTCCACGAACGCGGAGAAGGTCGCGGACTTCGGCATCGACACGGCCAACATGTTCGAGTTCTGGGACTGGGTCGGCGGCCGCTACTCGTACGACTCCGCCATCGGCCTCTCGTTGATGGTCGCCATCGGTCCCGAGCGGTTCCGCGAGATGCTCGACGGCTTCCACCTCGTCGACGAGCACTTCCGCACCGCCCCCGCCGAGGAGAACGCCCCGCTGCTGCTGGGCCTGCTCGGCGTCTGGTACGGAGCCTTCTTCGACGCCCAGTCGCACGCGGTGCTGCCCTACAGCCACTACCTGTCCAAGTTCACCGCGTACCTCCAGCAGCTCGACATGGAGTCCAACGGCAAGTCCGTGGACCGCGACGGCAACCCCGTCGACTGGCAGACCGGACCGGTGGTCTGGGGCACCCCCGGCACCAACGGCCAGCACGCCTACTACCAGCTGATCCACCAGGGCACCAAGGTCATCCCGGCCGACTTCATCGGCTTCGCCGAGCCCGTCGAGGCCCTGCTGCCCGGACTGGTCGCCCAGCACGACCTGCTGATGGCCAACTTCTTCGCCCAGACGCAGGCGCTCGCCTTCGGCAAGACCCCCGACGAGGTCCGCGCCGAGGGCGTTCCCGAGGAACTGGTGCCGCACAAGACCTTCCGCGGCAACCACCCGACGACGACGATCCTCGCCGACCGGCTCACCCCCTCGGTGCTCGGCCAGCTCATCGCGCTCTACGAGCACAAGGTCTTCGTCCAGGGCGCCGTCTGGAACATCGACTCCTTCGACCAGTGGGGCGTCGAACTCGGCAAGGTCCTCGCCAAGAAGATCGAGCCGGTGCTGACCGGGGACGAGGGCACCGGCGGGCTCGACAGCTCCACGGCCGCGCTGGTCTCCGCCTACCGCGCACGCCGGGGGCGCTGAGTCCATGACGGAGGGGGAGGGGAGGGTACGGCTGCGGGCCCCGGCCCGCACACCGGACCCGCGGGCCGTCGGCTGGTGGCGGACCCGCTGGCTGCTGGGCACGGCCGCGCCGGTGGCCGTCCTGGCCGTGCTGGGGGTCCTTGTGACCCCCGCCCGGTTCTGGCTGCTGCTCGCCGCCGGGGTGCTCGCGGTCCTCGGCACCGGCTGCGCCCTCCTCGTCCCCCTCTGGCGGTTCCGCACCCACCGTTGGGAGGTCACCGGGGAGGCCGTGTACGTGCGCACGGGGGTGCTGTGGCAGGAGTGGCGGATCGCGCCGATGTCCCGGATCCAGACCGTGGACACCGTGCGCGGCCCCCTCGAACAGCTCCACCGCCTCGCCACCGTCACGGTCACCACCGCCTCCGCCCACGGCGAGCTGCGCATCGCCGGCCTCGACCACGAACGCGCGGCGGACCTGGCCGACCAGCTGACCCGGATCACCCAGGACACCCCCGGCGACGCGACGTGAGCACCCCCGCGCCGCCCGGCGACTGGCGCCCGCTCGACCGCCGCACCGTCTGGCTCACCGCCCTGGTCACCGCAGGGGTGGCCGCCGGCGCCGCCGTACCGACCACGCTCGGCCTCGCCGGCCGCCTCGGCCTCGGCCCCGCGATCGCCTGGGTGCTGGCCGGTGCGGCGGTCCTGATCACCGGCAGCGCGGGCGCCGACCTGGTGCGCTGGCGCCGCACCCGCTATCGCGTCACCACCGACCGGGTCGACCTCCACACCGGCCTCCTGCTCGTCAGGAAGCGCTCCCTGGCCCGGGACCGCATCCGCAGCGTCGACCTCACCGCCCACCCCGTCCAACGCGTCCTCGGCCTGGTCACCGTCCGTATCGGCACCGGCGAGCAGAGCGGCGGCGACTCCACCCTCGAACTCGACCCGGTCGCCCGCGCCGAGGGCGAACGCCTGCGCCGGACCCTCCTGGAACGCGGCGCCGGCCGCACCCCCGGCCACCACCGCGAGGGCGAACTCGTCACGCTCGACCCGCGCTGGATCCGCTACGCGCCGGTCTCCTTCGTCGCCCCCGCGCTCGGCGGCGCCGCCCTCGGCGCGGTGCTCCAGGTCAGCGACTGGTTCGGTGCCCAGGGCCGGGTCATCGCCTGGGCCGGGGAGCGGTTCCGGGAGTTCTCCCCGGTCACCGTCGTCGTGATCGTCGCGTCCGCCGCCCTGCTCGCCGGAATCGTCGGCGCGCTGGGCCTCTGGGTCGAGATGTGGTGGAACTACCGGCTGGAGCGCGAGCCGGGCGGCACCCTGCACCTGCGCCGCGGACTGTTCACCTCCCGGTCCGTCTCCGTCGAGGAGCGCCGGCTGCGCGGCATCGACCTCGTCGAACCGCTCGGCGTGCGGCTGCTGGGTGCCGCCCGCCTCGACGCCATCACCACCGGCCTGGCCAAGGACGACGAGGACCAGCGCGGCGGCGACCGCAACACCCTGCTGCCCCCGGCGCCCCGGCCGCTCGCCGACGAGGTCGCCGCGGCCGTCCTGCGCGAGGACACCTCTCCGACCACCACCGAGCTCACCGCGCACCCGCCCGCCGCGCGCGGACGCCGGCTGCGCCGGGCCCTGGCGGCCGTGCTGCTCCCCGTGCTCGTTCTCGCGGTCCTCGGCGCCCTGCTGACCCCCGTCCTGCTCTGGACCGCGCTCGGTTGTGCCGTCGCCGGGCTGCCTGCGGCCCGGCTGCTGGCGCGCGAGGCCTACCGAGGCCTCGGCCACGGAATCGGCGGCCGCTATCTGATCACCCGCTCCGGCGCGCTGCGCCGCTCCACCGCCGCGCTGGAACGGGCCGGGGTGATCGGCTGGACGGTCGGCCAGAGCTGGTTCCAGCGGCGCGCCGGGGTCCTGAACGTCACCGCGACGACGGCCGCCGGAGCGGGCTCCTACACCGTGTACGACGCCGACGCGTCCGAGGGCCTCGCCTTCGCGGCCGAGGCCGTCCCGGGGCTGCTGGAGCCCTTCCTGGAGCCCGTCCCGCCGGGGGAGTGAGGCCGGTCAGCGGCCGTGTGTCGTGTCGATGACGCAGAACCGATTGCCCTCGGTGTCCGCCAGGACCACGAAGTCCGGGTCCTCCGGATAGAGCCGCCAGTCGGTCTCCGCCGCCCCGAGCGCGAGCAGCCGCGCCACCTCGGCGTCCTGCTCCTCGGTGTACAGATCCAGATGGACCCGGGGGACCTCCTGGACGGGGGAGCCGCTGAGCCCCAGGGAGAGCCCCGGACCCGGCTTCCCGTCGGCGGGCACCAGCACCACCCAGTCCTCCGTCGCCGGCTCGCGCTCGACATAGCCGAGCGCCGCCTTCCAGAAGGCCGCCGCACGGCGTACGTCCGACGCGCCCATCACCACCGATCCGATGTGCACCATGGCCCGACCCTCTCACGCGAACGGGCCCGGCCCGCCCCGTCACGGGGGCGAACCGGGCCCGGGAGCCTCGGTGCTGACGTGATGTCAGGCGGACGCCGGAGGATACAGGGCGCGCGGCAGCCGGGAGGCCGCCGCCGCGTCCAGCAGCCACAGGGTGCGGCCGCGGCCGTACGCGCCGGCCGCCGGGGCCTGGATCTCCCCGGCCCCCGACAGCGCGATCTCCGCGGCCTCCGCCTTGTCCTCGCCCGCCGCCAGCAGCCACACCTCGCGCGCCGCCCGGATGGCGGGCAGCGTCATCGAGACCCGGACCGGCGGCGGCTTGGGCGCGCCGTGCACCCCGACGACGGTGCGCTCGGTCTCCCGTACCGCGGGCAGCTCGGGGAAGAGCGAGGCGACGTGCGTATCGGGGCCGACGCCCAGCATCAGCACGTCGAAGACCGGCACCGGGCCGTGGTCCACCGGACCGGCCGCGGCGGCCAGTTCGGCGGCGTACGCGGCCGCGGCCGCGTCGACGTCCGGCCCGTGCGCACCGTCCGACGCGGGCATCGCGTGCACCCGCGCCGGATCCAGCGGCACCGAGTCCAGCAGGGCCGCGCGGGCCTGCGTGACATTGCGCTCCGGATCGCCCTCCGGCAGGAACCGCTCGTCGCCCCACCACAGGTCGAGCCGCGACCAGTCGATCGCGTCCCGGGCCGGCGCGGCGGCGAGCGCGGCCAGCAGGCCGTTGCCGTTGCGCCCGCCGGTGAGCACCACCGAGGCCTCGCCGCGCGCGGACTGGGCGTCCACGATCCTCGTGATCAGCCGGGCCGCGGCGGCCTGGGCCATCAGCTCCTTGTCGCGGTGCACGACGAGCTGCGGGACGACGGTCACTTCGCCGCCGCCTTCTTCGCGGGCGCGGCCTTCTTGGCGGCCGGCGCCGCCGCGGGCTTCGGCTTCGCCGCCTCGCCGAGCCGCTCCACGCCGAACTTCACCGTGGACTCGTAGGTGTTGTCCGGGTCGAGCCGGCGCAGCTCCTCGGCCAGCAGCTCCGCCGTCTCCCGGCGCTTGAGCGCCACCGCGCGGTCCGGCTGCCCCACCATGGAGAGCGTGGCCAGCGAACCGTCGGCCCGGTCGAGCACGATCGTGCCCGACTCGGTCTCCATCTTCACGGCCGTCAGCCCCGGGCCGCCGGACATCGTCCGCTCCACCGGGACCTGGAGCCGGTCGGCCAGCCACATGGCCAGCAGCTCGCAGCTCGGGTTCTCCGACTCGCCCTCGACCGTCGCCGAGACGACCCGGACCGACTGCTGGTCCAGGGCGGCCGCCAGCATGGAGCGCCAGGGGGTGATCCGGGTCCAGGCGAGATCGGTGTCGCCGGGGGTGTACGACTGCGCGCGCACCGCCAGCTCGTCGCCCGGGTGCTCGGCCGAGTAGGCGTCGGTGATCCGGCGCTGGGCGAGCGCGCCCAGCGGGTCCTTCGCCGGATCGGCCGGGGCGCCCTCGGGCCACCAGACGACGACCGGGGCATCCGGCAGCAGCAGCGGAAGGACCACCGACTGGGCGTGGTTGGCCAGTTCGCCGTGGAGGCGGAGCACCACGGTCTCGCCGGTGCCCGCGTCCGAGCCGACCCGGACCTCGGCGTCCAGCCGGGCGTCGCGCCGGTTGCGCGGCGAACGGCTGATCCGCTTGATCACCGCGATGATCCGCGAGGGGTGCTCGCGCGAGGCGTCGCCGGCCGACTTGAGCGCGTCGTACGCGTTCTCCTCGTCGGTGACGATGACCAGCGTGAGGACCATGCCGATCGCCGGGGTGCCGATCGCCCGGCGGGCCGAGACCAGCGCCTGGTTGATCTTGCTGGACGTGGTTTCCGTGAGGTCGATCTTCATGGCCGGCGCCAGCTCCGTCCGTCTCGTGCGAGCATCTCGTCCGCCTCGGACGGGCCCCAGGTGCCCGCCGGGTACTGCGCGGGCCTGCCGTGCTTGTCCCAGTACTGCTCGATCGGGTCGAGGATGTTCCAGGAGAGTTCGACCTCCTGGTGGCGGGGGAAGAGGTTGGCGTCGCCGAGCAGCACATCGAGGATGAGCCGCTCGTAGGCCTCCGGGCTGGACTCCGTGAAGGACTCGCCGTAGGCGAAGTCCATCGTCACGTCCCGGACCTCCATCGAGGTGCCCGGCACCTTGGAGCCGAAGCGCACGGTCACGCCCTCGTCCGGCTGGACCCGGATGACCAGCGCGTTGCCGCCCAGCTCCTCCGTGGCCCCGGACTCGAACGGGAGGTACGGGGCGCGCTTGAAGACGACCGCGATCTCCGTGACCCGGCGGCCGAGCCGCTTCCCGGTCCGCAGATAGAACGGCACGCCCGCCCAGCGGCGGTTGTTGACCGTCAGCTTGATCGCGGCGAAGGTGTCGGTCTTCGACTTGGGGTCGATCCCGTCCTCCTCCAGATAGCCGAGGACCTCCTCGCCGCCCTGCCACGCGTGCGCGTACTGGCCGCGCACGGTGTGCTTGCCCAGATCCTCCGGCAGCTCCACGGCCGTGAGGACCTTGAGCTTCTCGGCCACCAGCGCCTTCGGGTGGAAGGAGCCCGGCTCCTCCATCGCGGTCAGCGCCAGCAGCTGGAGCAGGTGGTTCTGGATGACGTCGCGCGCGGCGCCGATGCCGTCGTAGTAGCCGGCCCGGCCGCCGATGCCGATGTCCTCGGCCATCGTGATCTGCACGTGGTCGACATAGCTCCGGTTCCAGATCGGCTCGAACATCGTGTTGGCGAACCGCAGCGCCAGGATGTTCTGGACCGTCTCCTTGCCCAGGTAGTGGTCGATCCGGAAGACCTCGTTGGGCGGGAAGACGTCGTGCACGAGCTGGTTCAGCTCCTGCGCGCTCTTCAGGTCGTGGCCGAAGGGCTTCTCGATGACGGCGCGCCGCCAGGAGCCCTCCTTCTGGTCCGCCAGCCCGTGCTTCTTGAGCTGCTGGACGACCTTGGGGAAGAACTTCGGCGGCACGGACAGGTAGAAGGCGAAGTTGCCGCCCGTCCCCTGCGCCTGGTCCAGCTCCTGGATGGTCGCCTTCAGGGTCTCGAACGCCGCGTCGTCGTCGAAGTTGCCCTGGACGAAGCGCATCCCCTGGATGAGCTGCTGCCAGACCTCCTCGCGGAACTCCGTACGGGCGTGCTGCTTGACGGCGTCGTGGACCTCCTGGGCGAAGTCCTCGTCCTGCCATTCGCGGCGCGCGAAACCGATGAGTGAGAAGCCCGGCGGCAGCAGACCGCGGTTGGCCAGGTCATAGACGGCGGGCATCAGCTTTTTACGGGACAAATCGCCCGTGACGCCAAAGATGACCAGGCCCGACGGCCCCGCGATGCGCGGGAGCCGTCGGTCCTGGGCGTCACGGAGCGGGTTGGCTCCGGGAACACCAGACAAAGTGGTCAGCCCTCCGAAGGGGCGAGGCGCTTGAGCTCCGCCTCGGTCGAGTTGAGCAGGTCGATCCAGGCCGCCTCGAACTTCTCGACGCCCTCGTCCTCCAGCAGCTGGACGACGTCGTCGTACGAGATGCCGAGCTTGCCGACGGCGTCGAGCTCGGCACGGGCCTGCTCGTAGGTGCCGGCGATCGTGTTGCCCGTGATCTGCCCGTGGTCCGCGGTGGCGTCCAGGGTGGCCTCGGGCATCGTGTTCACCGTGCCCGGGGCGACCAGGTCGTCCACGTACAGGGTGTCCTTGTACGCCGGGTCCTTCACACCCGTGGAGGCCCAGAGCGGACGCTGCTTGTTGGCGTGCGCCTTGTCCAGCGCGGCCCAGCGGTCCGAGGCGAAGACCTCCTCGTACGCCTGGTAGGCCAGCCGGGCGTTGGCGAGCGCCGCCTTGCCCTTGAGCGCCTTGGCCTCGTCCGTGCCGATGCCGTCCAGCCGCTTGTCGATCTCGGTGTCCACCCGGGACACGAAGAACGAGGCCACCGAGTGGATCTTGGAGAGGTCCAGGCCCGCGGCCTTCGCCTTCTCCAGGCCCGCCAGGTAGGCGTCCATGACCGCGCGGTAGCGCTCCAGCGAGAAGATCAGCGTGACGTTGACGCTGATGCCCTTGCCGATGACCTCGGTGATCGCCGGCAGACCGGCCTTCGTCGCCGGGATCTTGATGAGCGTGTTCGGCCGGTCCACCAGCCAGGCCAGCTGCTTGGCCTCGGCGACCGTGGCCTCCGTGCGGTGCGCCAGACGCGGGTCGACCTCGATGGAGACCCGGCCGTCCTGGCCGTCCGTGGAGTCGAAGACCGGGCGCAGGATGTCGGCGGCGTCCCGGACGTCCGCCGTCGTGATCATCCGGATGGCCTCGTCCACGGTGACCTTGCGGGTCGCGAGGTCGGTGAGCTGCTGCTCGTAACCGTCGCCGTGCGAGATCGCCTTCTGGAAGATCGACGGGTTGGTCGTGACACCCACGACGTGGCTCTGGTCGATCAGCTCGGCCAGGTTGCCCGAGGTGATCCGCTTGCGCGAGAGGTCGTCGAGCCAGATCGCCACGCCCTCGTCGGAGAGGCGCTTGAGTGCGTCTGTCATGAGAAATGCATCTCCTACTAGTCGTATGTACGCGTCAGCGCGTGGCGGCGGCGAGGGATTCCCGGGCGGCGGCCGCGACGGCCTCGCCGGTGAAACCGAACTCGCGGAACAGCACGCCCGCGTCCGCCGAGGCACCGAAGTGCTCCAGCGAGACGATCCGGCCGGCGTCCCCGACGTACCGGTACCAGGTCAGGCCGATGCCCGCCTCGACGGCGACCCGGGCCTTCACGGACGGCGGAAGCACGCTGTCCTTGTACGCCTGGTCCTGCTCCTCGAACCACTCCACCGACGGCATCGACACCACCCGGGTCGGGATGCCCGCGGCCTGCAGCTCCTCGCGCGCCTCGACGGCGAGGTGCACCTCGGAGCCGGTGCCGATCAGCACGACTTGGGGCTCGCCGCCCTCAGCATCGAAGAGCACGTAGCCGCCCTTGGCCGCGTCCTCGTTCAGCGGGTACGTCGGCACGCCCTGGCGGGTCAGCGCCAGACCGTGCGGGGCGCCCTTGCCGAACACCTTGGTGTAGCGGCGCAGGATCTCGCGCCAGGCGACGGAGGTCTCGTTGGCGTCGGCCGGACGGACCACGTTCAGACCCGGGATGGCGCGCAGCGAGGCCAGGTGCTCCACCGGCTGGTGGGTCGGGCCGTCCTCGCCCAGACCGATCGAGTCGTGCGTCCACACGTACGTCACCGGCAGGTGCATCAGCGCGGAGAGCCGCACCGCGTTGCGCATGTAGTCGGAGAACACCAGGAAGGTGCCGCCGTAGATGCGGGTGTTGCCGTGCAGCGCGATGCCGTTCATGGCCGCGGCCATGGCGTGCTCGCGGATGCCGAAGTGGATCGTGCGGCCGTACGGGTCGGCCTCCGGCAGCGGGTTGCCCGCCGGGAGGAACGACGAGGTCTTGTCGATCGTGGTGTTGTTCGAGCCGGCCAGGTCGGCGGAGCCGCCCCACAGCTCGGGCACGATCTCGCCGAGGGCCTGGAGGACCTTGCCGGAGGCGGCGCGGGTGGCGACGCCCTTGCCCGGCTCGAAGACGGGGAGCTTGTCCTCCCAGCCCTCGGGCAGCTCGCCCGCGGAGATCCGGTCGAACTCGGCGGCGCGCTCCGGCTGGGCGGTGCGCCACGCGGCGAAGGTCTTCTCCCACTCGGCCCTGGCCTCGCGGCCCCGGTCCAGCGCCTCACGGGTGTGCGCGATGACCTCGTCGGCCACCTCGAAGCTCTTCTCCGGGTCGAAGCCCAGCACGCGCTTGGTCGCGGCGACCTCGTCGGCGCCGAGCGCGGAGCCGTGGGCGGCCTCGGTGTTCTGGGCGTTCGGCGCGGGCCAGGCGATGATCGAGCGGGCCGCGATGAACGACGGGCGCTCCGTCTCGGCCTTGGCGGCCAGCAGCGCCCGGTACAGACCCGCGGGGTCCAGGTCGCCGCTGGGCAGCTGGTCGACGCGCTGGACGTGCCAGCCGTACGCCTCGTAGCGCTTCAGGGTGTCCTCGGAGACCGCGGTCTCCGTGTCGCCCTCGATCGAGATGTGGTTGTCGTCCCAGAGCAGGACCAGATTGCCCAGCTTCTGGTGCCCGGCCAGCGAGGACGCCTCCGCCGAGATGCCCTCCTGGAGGCAGCCGTCACCCGCGACGACCCACACCATGTGGTCGAACGGCGAGGTGCCGGGGGCCGCGTCGGGGTCGAACAGGCCGCGCTCGTAGCGGGAGGCCATGGCCATGCCCACGGCGTTGGCGACACCCTGGCCCAGCGGGCCGGTCGTCGTCTCCACGCCGGTGGTGTGGCCGTACTCCGGGTGCCCCGGGGTCTTCGAGCCCCAGGTCCGGAACGCCTTGAGGTCGTCGAGCTCCAGGCCGTAGCCGGCCAGGTAGAGCTGGATGTAGAGGGTCAGGCTGCTGTGGCCCGCCGAGAGCACGAACCGGTCGCGGCCGGTCCACTCCGCGTCGGCGGGGTCGTGCCGCATCACCTTCTGGAAGATGGTGTACGCGGCGGGAGCCAGGCTCATGGCCGTACCCGGGTGGCCGTTTCCGACCTTCTGTACGGCGTCCGCGGCGAGTACGCGGACGGTGTCCACGGCCCGCTGGTCCAATTCGGTCCACTGGAGGTCTGTGGTGGTCGGCTTGGTGCTCACCCTGAGTCAGGGCTCCTCTCCACTGTTGTAAACCGGTGGCTGTGACCGCACCGGGCGTAGTCGAGCCTACCCCCGTCGGGACCCGCGATTTCCGGGTACTTCCAGGGTGCGGGCGGCCCGCCGGATCCGCCTCCCGTATGAGCGGAGAGGCTCACCGATGGGCCCTCTCCGATGAGCGCGGAAGCCCACTCCTGAGGCCTCCGACGAGCGTTCCCGCGCACACCTGCGCCCCGGTGGCGGGGGCGTCGCGGGCGGTCCGCGCGGGCCGCTCCGCACGGGTGTGCGGGCGCCCCTTCCGCAGGGGTGTGCGAACGCGCGCGCACCCGCCGCGACGCGGTACCGCGCGCCACATCAACACGACCCCACCCCCGCGAAGGACGGCGTGTCCCCAACGTCTACAGTGGTCGGGTTCGCGCAAGTCTTTACCGGGCCCTCACACCCGGAGCTTGCTGGGATTTCTCTGTCAGGGGTGTGCGTGACGGCCGTCGAGTCCCGACCCGCAGGGGTCGCCTTGACTCCGAGCCCAGGGGGCCATCGCCCGTTCGGGGCCCGTGTCAAGGCCTTCGTGGCACTGACCAAGCCTCGGATCATCGAGCTGTTGCTGATCACCACTGTTCCGGTGATGTTCCTGGCCGCTCAGGGTGTACCCGACCTGTGGCTCGTGCTCACAACCACGATCGGCGGCTATCTGTCCGCCGGTGGTGCCAATGCGCTGAACATGTACATCGACCGCGACATCGACGCGCTGATGGACCGTACGTCCCAGCGCCCGCTGGTCACCGGCATGGTGTCGCCGCGCGAGTGCCTGGCCTTCGGCATCACGCTCGCGGTGGTCTCGACGGTCTGGTTCGGCCTGCTGGTCAACTGGCTGTCGGCGGCGCTGTCGCTCGGCGCCCTGCTCTTCTACGTCGTCGTCTACACGATGCTGCTGAAGCGCCGCACCGCGCAGAACATCGTCTGGGGCGGCATCGCCGGCTGCATGCCCGTCCTCATCGGCTGGTCGGCCGTGACGAACTCGATGTCCTGGGCCGCGGTGATCCTCTTCGCCGTCATCTTCTTCTGGACGCCTCCGCACTACTGGCCGCTCTCCATGAAGGTCAAGGACGACTACGCCCGCGTCGGCGTCCCGATGCTCCCGGTCCTCGCCTCCAACCGGGTGGTGGCCCGCCAGATCGTTCTCTACAGCTGGGTGATGGTCGCCGTCTCGCTGCTGCTGACCCCGCTGGGCTACACCGGCTGGTTCTACACCGCGGTGGCCCTGCTGACCGGCGGCTTCTGGCTCTGGGAGGCCCACGCCCTGCTCAGCCGGGCCAAGGCCGGGGTGACGGGTGCGAAGCTCAAGGAGATGCGGCTGTTCCACTGGTCGATCACCTATGTCTCGCTGCTGTTCGTCGCCGTGGCGGTGGACCCCTTCCTGCGGTAGCCGCAGCGTTCGACCCTGCCGACGGGCGGGGAGCGTGGCCCACGCCACGCTCCCCGCCCGTCGCACGTTGATCTACCGGTCGGTAGCATCCTGTGCATGGCAGAGACGGCTGAGACCCAGCAGGTGGACGGCAGGCAGGCGGCGCGCGCGGAGCGCAGGGCGGCCCGGCTGGCCAAGCAGATCGGCGCCTTCGCGAAGGCGCACGGCGGCGCCGAGGGGCAGCTCGCCTACATCGGCGAGATGGGCACCCGCATCGTCCTGGTGGGCGAGGACGGCGGCTGGGGCGACCTGGTGGCCCCCTCGTACGCCGTCGCCGAGAGCGCCGCGCTGAAGTCCGGGATCACGATGCACGAGTCCTTCGACGGCGAGTTCGCCGCGAAGGTCCGCACGGGCCCGTACGAGTGGAGCCGGATGGCCGGCATCCAGGTCGGCGGCCCCTCCAACGAGGCCTGAGACACCCCATACGCGTGCGGGGCTTCGGTACGGGCGGCACAGCCGCCGTACCGAAGCCC
>NZ_JBHVIN010000014.1:0-269399 GCF_042799575.1 Streptomyces sp. NPDC057682
ACTCTATCAGACTCTTTCGTGTCCGATTCCCGGTCGAAGCGGGTCAAGCGTTTTTCGCTTTCCAGTTCTTCGCTTTCGCGTTTCCCTTTCCGGCGGAACCGACTTTATCAGAAGTTCTGAGTCGGAATTTCCACCCCTCCGCGGGGCTCGCGGCACACACATGTGCGCCGGGCTTCCCGTTGAGGCGGAGACGTAAACGTACTGGAGCGGAGCGCCCCGATGCAAATCGGGGGCCCCGCTCCGTAGTTCGCGCCGGTCGGGAGGTCAGACCTCGACGACGACGGGGAGGATCATCGGGCGCCGGCGGTAGGTGTCGGAGACCCACTTGCCCACCGTGCGGCGGACCAGCTGCTGGAGCTGGTGCGGCTCGACGACTCCGTCCTGGGCGGACTTGTCGAGTGCTTCCTGGATCTTCGGCACGACGGCGCCGAACGCGCCGTCGTCGATCCCCGAACCGCGTGCCTGGATGTGCGGGCCGCCGACGATCTTGCCCGAGGTGCTGTCGACCACGATGAAGACGGAGATGATGCCTTCGTCGCCGAGGATGCGGCGGTCCTTGAGGGAGGTCTCGGTGACATCGCCGACCGAGAGCCCGTCCACGTACACGTAACCGGCCTGGACCTTGCCGACGATCTTGGCCTTGCCGTCGATCAGGTCGACGACGACGCCGTCCTCGGCGATGACGATGTGGTCCTTGGGGACGCCCGTGAGCGCTCCCAGTTCCGCGTTGGCCCGCAGGTGGCGCCACTCGCCGTGCACCGGCATCAGGTTCTTGGGCCGGCAGATGTTGTAGAAGTACAGCAGCTCGCCCGCCGAGGCGTGCCCCGAGACGTGGACCTTGGCGTTGCCCTTGTGAACGACGTTGGCGCCCCAGCGGGTGAGGCCGTTGATCACGCGGTAGACCGCGTTCTCGTTGCCGGGGATCAGCGACGACGCCAGGATCACGGTGTCGCCCTGCACGATGCGGATCTGGTGATCGCGGTTGGCCATCCGGGACAGGGCGGCCATCGGCTCGCCCTGCGAACCCGTACAGACGAGCACGACCTCGTCGTCCGGCAGGTCGTCGAGGGTCTTCACGTCGACGACGAGTCCAGCCGGGACCCTCAGATAGCCGAGATCACGGGCGATGCCCATGTTGCGGACCATCGAGCGGCCGACGAAGGCGACCCGGCGGCCGTACTCGTGGGCCGTGTCCAGGATCTGCTGGATACGGTGGACGTGGCTGGCGAAGCTCGCCACGATGATGCGCTTCTGCGCATTGGCGAACACGTTGCGCAGGACGTTCTGGATGTCCCGCTCCGGCGGGACGAAGCCCGGGACCTCCGCGTTCGTCGAGTCGGAGAGCAGCAGATCGATGCCCTCCTCGCTCAGCCGGGCGAACGCGTGCAGGTCGGTGAGGCGGCCGTCCAGCGGGAGCTGGTCCATCTTGAAGTCGCCGGTGGCGACGGCCATGCCCGCAGGAGTGCGGATGGCGACCGCGAGGGCGTCCGGGATGGAGTGGTTGACCGCGATGAACTCGCAGTCGAAGACGCCGATGCGCTCGCGGCGGCCCTCCGCGACCTCAAGGGTGTAGGGCCGGATGCGGTGCTCCTGGAGCTTGGCCTCGATGAGTGCCAGGGTCAGCTTGGAGCCGATGAGCGGGATGTCCGGCTTCAGGCGCAGCAGGAACGGGACGCCACCGATGTGGTCCTCGTGGCCGTGCGTGAGGACGATGCCCTCGATGTCGTCGAGGCGGTCCCGGATGGTGGTGAAGTCCGGAAGGATCAGGTCGATGCCCGGTTGCTCCTCCTCGGGGAAGAGGACGCCGCAGTCGACGACGAGCAGGCGTCCGCCGTACTCAAAGACCGTCATGTTGCGGCCGATCTCGCCGAGGCCGCCGAGAGGGGTGACCCGCAGGGCTCCCTTCGGGAGCTTCGGCGGGGTACCGAGTTCAGGGTGCGGATGACTCAAAAGACTCTCCTTACCACGCGCGCCACGTACCGCTTGGGCACGTGGCGCGCATGTCATTCGTGCACTTGCTGTTGTCTTGGGTGCTGCTCCGTTGCGAGTGTTCCTCGCGTATTCAGTTGTGAAGTCCGTGGTTACAGCTGTACCCCACCGGCGGCCAGGTCGATCTTGAGCTGCGCCGTTTCCTGTGCGGTGAGTTCCACCAGGGGGAGGCGCAGGGGGCCGGCCGGGAGGCCCTGGAGGGTGAGGGCGGCCTTGGTGGTGATCACGCCCTGGGTGCGGAACATGCCGGTGAAGACCGGCAGCAGCTTCTGGTGGATCTCGGTGGCCTTCTGGACGTCGCCGCCGAGGTGGGCCTCGACGAGGGCGCGCAGATCGGGGGTGACCACATGGCCGACGACCGAGACGAGGCCGACCGCGCCGACCGAGAGGAGCGGGAGGTTCAACATGTCGTCGCCCGAGTACCAGGCAAGGCCCGACTGTGCGATGGCCCAGCTGGCGCGGCCGAGGTCGCCCTTGGCGTCCTTGTTGGCCACGATGCGCGGGTGCTCGGCGAGCCGGACGATCGTCTCGGTGTCGATCGGCACACCGCTGCGGCCGGGGATGTCGTACAGCATCACCGGAAGGCCGGTGGAGTCGGCGATCGCCGTGAAGTGCCGGAGCAGGCCTTCCTGGGGCGGCTTGTTGTAGTACGGGGTGACCGCGAGGAGGCCGTGGGCGCCGATACGCTCGGCGGTACGGGCCAGCTCCACGCTGTGTCGGGTGTCGTTGGTGCCGATGCCGGCGACGATGTGCGCCCGGTCCCCCACCGCCTCCAGCACAGCTCGTACGAGCTGCTCTTTCTCCGCGTCGCTGGTGGTCGGGGACTCGCCGGTGGTGCCGTTGATGATCAGGCCGTCGTTGCCTGCGTCCACCAGATGGGTGGCGAGCCGCTGGGCGCCGTCGAGGTCGAGAGCGCCGTCCGCCGTGAAGGGCGAGACCATAGCGGTGAGGACCCGCCCGAAGGGGGTCTGCGGAGTGGAGATCGGAGCCATGGGTAACACGCTACTCGTTGCTCGACGCGCGGTGCCCCCTCGGGGGGACAAGCAAGAGGAGCCCGGCACTGCCTGCTCGGGGGTTCAAGCAGTGCCGGGTCCGTTTGATCAGCCTAGATGAACTTCTCGAAACGCCGCAATACGGACACCGCCTACGGGGCCACGCGTCCGTTTTTGTTGAAGGCTGCATGGGTGAGCGGCATGAGCCGCGCCCAGTGGGCCTCCATCTGCTCGCCGACCATCTCGATCTCGCGCTGCGGGAACGACGGCACCGTCGCCAGCTCGTGCTGGGTGCGCAGGCCGAGGAAGTGCATCAGCGAGCGGGCGTTGCACGTGGCGTACATGGAGGAGAAGAGGCCGACCGGGAGCACCGCGCGGGCCACCTCACGGGCCACTCCGGCGGCCAGCATCTCCTGGTACGCCTCGTAGGAGCGGCGGTAGGAGTCCTCCATGGACTTGCTCGTGAGCGCGTGCTGCTCGGCGGTGCCCTCGACGAACTCGTACTTTCCGGGGCGGCCCTGCTGGACGAGCTTGCGGGACTCCCCCGGGACGTAGAAGACCGGCTGGAGCTCCCGGTAACGGCCCGATTCCTCGTTGTAGGACCAGCCGACGCGGTGCCGCATGAACTCGCGGAACACGAAGATCGGGGCGCTGATGAAGAAGGTCATCGAGTTGTGCTCGAACGGGCTGCCGTGCCGGTCCCGCATGAGGTAGTTGATGAGCCCCTTGGAGCGCTCAGGGTCCTTGGTGATCTCTTCGAGGGACTGCTCGCCGGCCGTGGACACACGGGCGGCGAACAGCACGTCGGCGTCGCCGGCGGCGGATTTCACCAGCTCGACGGTGACATCACTGCGGAAACTGGGCTGTGCGGATTCGGGGGTCTCGGTCACCGGCGGGGTCCTTCCAATGGCGTCGCTCGGGCGGCGCCCACTCTACGGGCCGCCACTGACAACGCCGTCCGTCACCACCCGCCCCGGGATTTCTTCGGCCAATCCGTCACATCCGGGCACCGATCGGACCTCCCGTGCGTCTGACTGTGCAGGAGCACCCGAAACAACGTTCCCAGGAGAGTCACCCCATGTTCCGCCGACGGGAGTCCGTCCCGTTCTCGTTCGTCGCCGAGGCCGACCGCTTCCGCAGTAACGTCACTCCGCCCCCGCGCGAGCGGGCCTCCGCCTCCGAGAAGGCCGGGCGGGCCCTGATGGGCCTCGTCGTGGTCGCCGGACTCGTCGGATCGCTGCTGCTGGGGCTCCCGGCCCTGTCGCCCGAGCAGTCGCCGCAGCACGCCCAGCAGACCGAGGCCGCGCACGGGCGCTGACTCGTACGGCCCCCCTGGGGTGGTCCGGCCGGTAGCCTCCTCGGTAGCCTCACCGGGCACAGCAATCGAGCGTGCTTGTGAGTGAGGATCAGTCGTGCCCCTGCCCTTCCTGACGGCCGACCGCGCGTTTGACGCGAGCGCCGAGGACGCCGCGCTGCCGTTCGACGACCACGACAGCTGGCGGCGCCCCTACCGTCTCGGCCCCTGGCGGGTCGCGTCGGCGGCCGTCCTGCTGCTGCTGGCCTCGTTCATCCTGTTCGCCGCGATGATCACGGCGTTCGCCGGGGCGGTGCCCGGGGCGGGGGCCTGTCTCGCGCTCGCCCTCGCGGTGATCATCTGCGCGTTGCGGATGCTGCGGATGGGTGCGTGGGTGAGCCGGCACGGGGTGCGCCGGGTCGGCTTCTTCGTGACCACGACGGTGCCGTGGAACCGCGCCACCGCCGTGCGCACCGTGCAGCAGCCCGTGAAGTGGCTCGGCTTCCCCCGTACCGTGCAGGGCCAGGCCCTGATCGTCGTGCGCAAGGGCGGGGACGCGGTGCCGCCGCTGCTCACCGACTCCAACGCGGACTTCCTCGCGCGGGGCGAGGCGTTCGACCGGGCCGCGGACACGATCGAGGCCTGGGGCGAGGAGTACCGGCGCCCCTGAGTTCCGGGGACACGGAGAACGACGCGGGACGGCCGTCCTGCCGCGGGGATTCCCGCGGCCGGGCGGCCGTCCCGTGTGCTGCTCAGGCGCCGGACGGCGTGGAACGCGCCGAAGGGGCCGCCGCGCGGGCGTGCAGGGCGATGGCCCGCTGCATGGCCTTGCGGGCCCTGGGGGTGTCCCGGGCGTCCTGGTAGGCGACGGCGAGGCGGAACCAGCACCGCCAGTCGTCCGGCGCGTCCTCGGCCTCCTCCTTGCGGCGGGCGAAGGCCGCGTCGGCGGAGTCCCGGTCGATCCGGCCGCTCGGGGTACGCGCCAGGTCGTCCACCGGGAGGCCGCCCTCGGCGTCCAGCTCGGCGGCCAGGGCGTTGGCCCGCCGGACGAACTGCGTGTTCTTCCAGAGGAACCAGAGGCCGATCACCGGAAGGATCAGCACGGCGACCCCGAAGGTCACCGTGATCAGGGTGCCGTGCTCGATGAGCAGCACCCCACGGCTGCCGACCAGGACGAAGTAGAAGACCAGGACGGCGGCCGTGACGATGTACGTGATCTTTGCGCGCATGGCGGGGCTCAGTCAGTTCAGGTCGAGGAAGTGTTCCAGGCCGAAGGTGAGGCCCGGAGTGGTCACCACACGGCGTGCGCCGAGCAGGATGCCCGGCATGAAGCTGCTGTGGTGCAGGGAGTCGTGCCGGATGGTGAGGGTCTCGCCCTCGCCGCCGAGGAGCACCTCCTGGTGGGCCAGCAGGCCGCGCAGGCGTACGGAGTGGACGGGGATCCCGTCGACGTCCGCGCCGCGTGCCCCGTCCAGCGCCGTGGCGGTGGCGTCCGGCGCGGGGGCGCAGCCGGCCTCGGCGCGGGCCTCGGCGATCAGCTGGGCGGTGCGGGCGGCGGTGCCGGAAGGCGCGTCGGCCTTGTTCGGGTGGTGCAGCTCGATGACCTCGACGGATTCGAAGTAGCGGGCCGCCTGCTGGGCGAACTTCATGGTGAGGACGGCGCCGATGGAGAAGTTCGGCGCGATGAGCACGCCGGTGCCGGGCGAGCCGGAGAGCCAGGTGTGCAGCTGCGCGAGCCGTTCGTCGGTCCAGCCGGTGGTGCCGACCACGGCGTGGATGCCGTGCCGGGTGCAGAACTCCAGGTTCTCCATCACCGAGGAGGGGGTGGTCAGCTCGACGACGACCTGGGCACCGGCGTCCGTCAGGGCGTCCAGCGAGTCGCCTCGGCCGAGGGCGGCCACCAGCTCCATGTCGTCGGCGGCCTCGACCGCTCGTACCGCTTCGGAACCGATGCGGCCCCGGGCGCCGAGGACGGCCACGCGCAGCTTGCTCATGCTTGCTTCTTTCGGGTGACGGGTGAGGGGTGACGGAAGACGGTGCCTAGGCGACCGACTCGTGGAGGCGGTCGGCCTGCTTGTCCTTGAGGGGGCCGATGACGGAGAGCGAGGGGCGGTGTCCGAGGACCTCGCCCGCCACCGAGCGGACATCGTCGGGGGTCACCTGGGCGATGCGGGCCAGCATGTCGTCGACGGACATCTGCTCGCCCCAGCACAGCTCGCTCTTGCCGATGCGGTTCATCAGCGCGCCGGTGTCCTCCAGGCCGAGGACGGTGGAGCCGGAGAGCTGGCCGATGGCGCGGCGGATCTCCTCGTCGCTCAGGCCGTCGGAGGCCACCCGGTCCAGTTCGTCGCGGCAGATCTTGAGGACGTCGTGGACCTGGCTGGGGCGGCAGCCCGCGTACACGCCGAAGAGCCCGCAGTCGGCGAAGCCCGAGGTGTACGAGTAGACGCTGTAGGCGAGGCCGCGCTTCTCCCGTACCTCCTGGAAGAGGCGGGAGCTCATGCCGCCGCCGAGGGCGGTGTTGAGGACGCCGAGCGCCCAGCGGCGCTCGTCGGTGCGGGCCAGGCCGGGCATGCCGAGGACGACGTGGGCCTGCTCGGTCTTGCGGCCGAGCACCTCGACGCGGCCCGCGGTGCGCAGGGCACGGGTGCCCTGGCGGGGTGCCATGGGCACGGCATCGGTGCGGGAGAGCGCCCCGGCCCGTTCGAAGGCCTTGCGGACCTGGCGGACGACGGTGGCGTGGTCGACGTTGCCGGCGGCGGCGACGACCAGGTGCGTGGGGTCGTAGTGCTTCTTGTAGAAGCGGGCGATCTGGCCCCGGTTCAGGGCGTTGATCGTGTCGACGGTGCCGAGGACGGGGCGGCCGAGCGGGGTGTCGCCGAGCATGGTGTGCGCGAACAGGTCGTGCACGCAGTCGCCGGGGTCGTCCTCCGTCATGGCGATCTCCTCCAGGATGACGCCGCGTTCGGCGTCGACGTCCTCGGAGGCGATCAGGGAGCCGGTCAGCATGTCGCAGACGACATCGATGGCCAGCGGCAGGTCCGTGTCGAGGACCCGCGCGTAGTAGCAGGTGTACTCCTTCGCCGTGAAGGCGTTCATCTCGCCGCCGACCGCGTCGATGGCGGCGGAGATGTCGAGGGCGGTGCGCCGGGCGGTGCCCTTGAAGAGGAGGTGTTCGAGGTAGTGCGTCGCGCCGTTCAGCGTCGGGGTCTCGTCGCGCGATCCGACGTTGGCCCAGATGCCGAAGGTGGCGGAGCGTACGGAGGGCAGGGTCTCGGTGACGATGCGCAGGCCGCCGGGGAGGACCGTGCGGCGGACCGTGCCGATGCCGTTGCTGCCCTTGAGAAGCGTTTGGGTACGGGCGACGGCCCGCCCCTCCGAGGAGGGGCGGGCCGTCGTCGCGGAACTACGGGACGTCACTTGGCGGCGTCGTCCTTCTTCTCGTCCTCGTCACCCTCGATGACGGGGATGAGGGAGAGCTTGCCGCGGGAGTCGATCTCGGCGATCTCGACCTGGACCTTGGCCCCGACACCGAGCACGTCCTCGACGTTCTCCACGCGCTTGCCACCGGCGAGCTTGCGGATCTGCGAGATGTGCAGCAGACCGTCCTTGCCGGGCATCAGGGAGACGAACGCACCGAAGGTGGTGGTCTTGACGACCGTACCCAGGTAGCGCTCGCCGACCTCCGGCATGGTCGGGTTGGCGATCGCGTTGATCGTGGCGCGGGCGGCCTCGGCCTGCGAACCCTGCTGGGCACCGATGTAGATGGTGCCGTCGTCCTCGATCGTGATGTCGGCGCCGGTGTCCTCCTGGATCTGGTTGATCATCTTGCCCTTGGGGCCGATGACCTCACCGATCTTGTCCACCGGGATCTTGACGGTGATGATCCGCGGGGCGTTCGGGGACATCTCGTCCGGGACGTCGATGGCCTCGTTCATCACGTCGAGGATGTGGAGGCGGGCGTCGCGGGCCTGCTTCAGCGCGGCGGCCAGGACCGAGGCGGGGATGCCGTCGAGCTTGGTGTCGAGCTGGAGCGCGGTGACGAACTGCTTCGTACCGGCGACCTTGAAGTCCATGTCGCCGAACGCGTCCTCGGCGCCGAGGATGTCGGTCAGGGCGACGTAGTGGGTCTTGCCGTCGATCTCCTGCGAGATCAGGCCCATGGCGATGCCGGCGACGGCGGCCTTGAGGGGCACACCGGCGTTCAGCAGGGACATGGTGGAGGCGCAGACCGAGCCCATGGACGTCGAGCCGTTGGAGCCCAGCGCCTCGGAGACCTGGCGGATCGCGTAGGGGAACTCCTCGCGCGACGGCAGCACCGGCACGATGGCGCGCTCGGCGAGCGCGCCGTGGCCGATCTCGCGGCGCTTGGGCGAGCCCACGCGGCCGGTCTCACCGACCGAGTACGGCGGGAAGTTGTAGTTGTGCATGTAGCGCTTGCGGGTCACCGGGGAAAGGGTGTCCAGCTGCTGCTCCATCCGGAGCATGTTGAGGGTGGTGACGCCCAGGATCTGGGTCTCGCCACGCTCGAAGAGCGCCGAGCCGTGCACGCGCGGGATGGCCTCGACCTCGGCGGCGAGCGTACGGATGTCCGTGACGCCGCGGCCGTCGATGCGGACCTTGTCCTTGATGACGCGCTCGCGGACCAGCTTCTTGGTCAGCGCGCGGTAGGCACCGGAGATCTCCTTCTCGCGGCCCTCGAACTCCGGGAGGAGCTTCTCGCCCGCGATCTCCTTGATGCGGTCCAGCTCCGCCTCGCGCTCCTGCTTGCCGGCGATGGTGAGCGCCTTGGCCAGCTCGGTGCTGACGGCCTTGGTGAGGGCCTCCAGGACGTCGTCCTGGTAGTCCAGGAAGACCGGGAACTCGCCGGTGGGCTTGGCGGCCTTGGCGGCGAGGTCGGACTGGGCCTTGCAGAGCACCTTGATGAAGGGCTTCGCGGCTTCCAGACCGGCGGCGACGACCTCTTCGGTCGGGGCCTCGGCGCCGTCCTTGACGAGCTGGATGGTCTTCTCGGTGGCCTCGGCCTCGACCATCATGATCGCGACGTCGCCGTCCTCCAGGACGCGGCCCGCGACGACCATGTCGAAGACGGCGTCCTCGAGCTCGGTGTGCGTCGGGAAGGCGACCCACTGGCCCTTGATCAGCGCGACACGGGTGCCGCCGATCGGGCCGGAGAAGGGCAGGCCGGCGAGCTGCGTGGAGCAGGACGCGGCGTTGATCGCGATCACGTCGTACAGGTGATCGGGGTTGAGCGCCATGACCGTCTCGACGATCTGGATCTCGTTGCGCAGGCCCTTCTTGAAGGACGGGCGCAGCGGGCGGTCGATCAGGCGGCAGGTGAGGATCGCGTCCTCGGAGGGGCGTCCCTCGCGGCGGAAGAAGGAGCCGGGGATCTTGCCGGCGGCGTACTGCCGCTCCTCGACGTCCACCGTGAGGGGGAAGAAGTCGAGCTGGTCCTTGGGCCGCTTGGAAGCGGTGGTGGCCGACAGCACCATGGTGTCGTCGTCCAGGTACGCGACGGCGGAGCCGGCGGCCTGCTTGGCCAGGCGGCCCGTCTCGAAGCGGATGGTGCGGGTGCCGAAGGTCCCGTTGTCGATAACGGCCTCGGCGTAGTGGGTCTCGTTCTCCACTAGTGATTTCTCCATACTCGTCGTCTTTCGCCCCGGCGCCCGTGTGGCGCGGGGCGGTGCGGAGAAGCGCACCCTGGGTGCGGGGCCGGTCTTCGATCGAAGCTCCCGGGCATGGTCCCGGGGGCCACTACCGAGGACCGGCGGCGGCGACGGCGCGCTTCTCCTCGTGCGTTGTCGTACGTCCAGGTTACTGAGGTTGTCCCCGGTAGCGCACGTACGGCAAAGGGAGCGGCCCCCTGGATGTGGGAACCGCTCCCTTTCACAGCGTCCTTACTTGGCGCCGCCGGCCGCACCGCGGCGGATGCCGAGGCGGTCGACGAGCGCACGGAAGCGCTGGATGTCCTTCTTGGCCAGGTACTGCAGGAGGCGGCGACGCTGGCCGACCAGGATCAGCAGACCACGACGGGAGTGGTGGTCGTGCTTGTGCGTCTTGAGGTGCTCCGTCAGGTCCGAGATGCGGCGCGAGAGCATGGCGACCTGAACCTCGGGGGAACCGGTGTCGCCCTCCTTCTGCGCGAACTCGGTCATGATCTGCTTCTTCGTAGCGGCGTCGAGCGGCACGCGGTACTCCTCTTGGTGTTCGAAGCGCCCACGAGTGCCCCTGGTCTGGTTCTCAGGGGGGCTTGGGTGACTCGGGAGCGAAGGTCCGATGGGCGCAGTTCCCAGAAACGACCGGGAACGCGTACACAAACGGCCACAGCCAGACTACCAGTCGTCGGCAGCCCGCCCCGACGGGGTTATCGGCCGGTGAGGTCCCGGGCGCGGGCGTACACGTCGAGGACGGCCAGGCAGAGCGGGACCAGGGAGAGCAGGAGCACGCTCTCGGCGAGGTCCAGGACGCGGCCCCAGAACGGCGAGAGCCCGGTGCGCGGGACGATCAGCCCGACGGCGGTGAGCAGGGCCGCGCCGGCGGCGAGCGCCGCGCAGATCCCGAGGGTACGCAGATCGAGGTCGCCGCGTTCGCCGTAGCGGGTGAGCCCCGTCACCAGGTCCTCGGGCGGGTTCAGCGCCAGGCCGAGGACGAGTGCGGCGACCGCGCCGGTCCCGGCGGCCAGGACGCAGACCACCTGGGAGGTGTAGCGGAAGAGCCGGGCCCGCAGGAGCAGGGCGAGACCGGTGGCCAGAGCGAGGAGCCGGCCCCAGGTGGAGCCGGAGAAGCCGAGGACGGCGGCCGACGCGACGGCCAGGGCGGCGCAGCCGCCGACGAGGCCGAGGAGCAGTTCGTGGCCGCGCCGGGCGCGCTCGGCGACGGTCCGGGCGTCGACGGGGGCGGCTCCGTGCGGGCCGTCCGGGCCGGTGAGCGGGTCGGCGAAAAGGTCGGCGTGGCCGGTGGGCGGGGTCCGTGGCGGGACGGCGTCGATGGGGAGCCGGGCGAAGCGGGCGGAGAGACCGGGGAGGAAGGCGATGAGGCCGATGGCGGTGGGGGCGCAGACGGCAGCGGCCGAGGCGGCGGTGGACTCGGTGAGGATCGCGGCGAAGGCGGCGAGGGTGCCCGCGGTGGAGAGCAGGGCGGCGGCGACGAACGGGGCGTCCCCGCCCGGGGTGACCGCGACCAGCACCACGGAGGCGACCAGGACGGCGACGCAGCCGAGCAGGAGCTGGAGCCGTCCGGGGCCCTGTCCGGTGTCGGGGCCGATGACACCGGAGCCGGCGAGGAGCAGGAGGGGCAGCGCGCCGAGGCCGAGGGCGGTGGCGGTGAGCCGGTCCGCGTAGACCCGGGCGCGGACCGCGGCGAAGGCGGTGAGGAGCGTTCCGGCGGTCGCGGCGGCGACGGCGGGCATGCCGTGCGTGTCGTGGTGGACCGGGTCGGCGTACCAGAGGGCGACGGTCATCAGCAGGAGCAGCAGGGCGGCGCCGGCCGCTCCGGCGCCGCGCAGCAGTTCGTCGCTCCACAGGTGGCGGTCGCGGCCGACGGCCGAGGCGACGGCGTCGGAGACGTCGTCGAACACGGCGGGCGGCAGCGAGGCGGCGAAGGGGCGGAAGGTGAGGATCTCGCCGTCCAGGACCTGTTGCTCGGCGAGGGTGCGGGCGCCGTCGAGAACGGTGCCGTCCCGGCGGACGAGGTGGTAGCCCGTGGGAGTGGCGACGGCCTGGGCGCGGCCGGTGAGGCGCAGTATCTCCGGGCCGACGTCGGCGACGGCGAGGTCCTCCGGAAGTGCGACGTCGATCCTGCTGTCGGGTGCCACGACTGTGACGCGGCAGAAGCCGCTCCCCGCGGTCGTACTCACCTGTCTGTTCCCCCTGCGGTCCGCTTCGGCGGTTGCGCGCGCCACCCTACCGGGAGGGTCCGGCCAGTAGGATCACGGTCGCGCGGGGGCCGGTTCCATGGGGCGGCGGCAGCCACGGGGGCGCCGGTGCGGGTCCGCCCCGGCCCTCCGGCGCGCGGCACGGATGGGGTGGTTGTACCGGTGGGCCAGATCGTCGTGAAACGTCCGCCGCGGGCCCTGCCGCCGCGGCTCCCGGCCGAGCCCCTGGATCTGAAGGCTCCTCCGGTGCTGCCGAGGGGGCAGCGGGAGGGGCTGCTGCTCCAGTTGCTGCCGGTGCTCGGCATGGGTGCGTCGGTGGTGTTCTTCTTCTCGCCGCAGGCTCCGCCGTTCATGCGGATCATGGGTGTGCTGATGCTGGTGTCGACGGCCGGGCTGGCGGCGGCGCAGGTGGTCCGGTACCGGCGGGGTGCGCAGGGGCACATGGCCGAGGCCCGGCGCGACTATCTCGCCTATCTGGCGCGCGTGCGGCGCGAGGTGCGGCGCACGGCGCGCGCCCAGCGCGACACGCAGTGGTATCTGCATCCGGCGCCCGACCAGTTGTGGTCGGTGGTGGCCGAGGGGACCCGGGTGTGGGAACGGCGGTCCGGGGACGCGGACTTCGGGCTGGTGCGGGTCGGGCTGGGCCCGCAGCCGCTGGCGACGCCGCTGTCGGTGCCGGAACCCGGTCCGGCGGAGGATCCCGAGCCGGTGTGCGCGGGGGCGCTGCGGCGGTTCGCGGCGGTGCACGGCCGGCAGGAGGGGCTGCCGGTGGTGTTCCCGGTGCGGGAGGTCCCTCGGGTGGCGTTCGCTGGGCCGGTGGAGCAGGCGCGTTCGTTGGTGCGGGCGGTGGTGGCGCAGTTGGTGACGGCGCACGCGCCGGACGATCTGGTGGTCGGGGTGGTGGCGGCGCCGGGCGCGGTGGAGCACTGGGACTGGACGAAATGGCTGCCGCACGCGCAGGCGCCGGGGCCCGGCGACGGGGCGGGGTCGCGGCGGTTGTTCGGGGCGGACACGGCGGCGCTGGAGGAACTGCTGGCCGGCCGGCTGGAGGGGCGGCCCCGGTTCGGCAGGGACGGCGGGCAGCCGGTGGAGCAGCCGCATGTCGTGGTCGTGGTGGACGGGGGCCGGGCGGCGCCGGATTCGCTGCTGGGGGCCCCGGAGGGGCTTCAAGGGGTGACGGTCCTGGAGGTGGTGCGGGGCGAACCCGTTCCGGTCCGGGACGGGTTGACGGTGCGGGTCGGTCCGGGGCTGCTGCGGGTGGAGCCGGCCGGCGGGGACGCGGTCGCGGGGGTGCCGGACGGTCTGTCGCCGGTGGCGGCCGAGGCGCTGGCCCGGCAGCTCGCGCCGCTGCGGCTGGGCGGCGGGCGGGAGGGCGAACCGCTCCTGTCCGATCTGGACTTCACCGAGTTGCTGGGGCTGGGGGACGCGGGCGCGGTGGACGTGGGCCGCACCTGGCGGCCGCGTCCGGCCTCCGAGCGGCTGCGGGTGCCGATCGGGGTCGGCGAGGACGGGCTGCCGGTGCTGCTGGACCTCAAGGAGGCGGCGCAGGACGGCATGGGGCCGCACGGGCTGTGCGTGGGGGCGACGGGGTCGGGGAAGTCGGAGCTGCTGCGGACACTGGTGCTGGGGCTGGCGGTCACGCATCCCTCGGAGACGCTGAACTTCGTTCTCGCCGACTTCAAGGGCGGGGCCACGTTCAGCGGGATGGCGCGGCTGCCGCACGTGGCCGCCGTCATCACCAACCTGGCCGACGATCTGTCCCTGGTGGACCGGATGGGCGACACGATCCGGGGCGAGCTGCGGCGGCGTCAGGAGCTGCTGCGGGCGGCGGGCGACTACTCCGGGATCCACGACTACGAGCGGGCGCGGGCGGCGGGGGCGCCGCTGGAGCCGCTGGCCTCGCTGGTCCTGGTCATCGACGAGTTCTCGGAACTGCTGGCCGCCCGGCCGGACTTCATCGACATGTTCCTGCAGATCGGCCGGATCGGACGGTCGCTGGGGGTGCATCTGCTGCTGGCCTCGCAGCGGCTGGAGGAGGGTTCGCTGCGCGGTCTGGACACGTATCTCTCGTACCGGATCGGGCTGCGGACCTTCTCGGCGGCGGAGTCGCGGGCGGCGCTGGGGGTGGCGGACGCCTTCCATCTTCCGTCGGTGCCGGGCTCGGGGTATCTCCTGTCCGGTACGCGGGAGATGGTCCGCTTCAAGGCGGCGTACGTGTCGGGGGCGTACCGCGCGGATGTTCCGGCGGGGGGTACGGGAGCGGTGGCGCGGCGGGCGGCGGTGTTCCGGGCGCTGCCGGTGCCGGTGGCCGAGGCGGAGCCGGGTGCGGTCGCCGTGCCGCTGCCGGGGCGTGCGGAGTCCGCGCGCGAGACCGTGCTGTCCGTGGTGGTGCGGAGGCTGGAGGGGCAGGGGGTGCCGGCGCACCGGGTGTGGCTGCCGCCGCTGGACCGTTCGGTGCCGCTGGACCAGGTGCTGCCGGGGCTGGGTCGGCAGGAGGGGCGGGGTTTCACCGCGACGGGGTACAGCAGGCCCGGTGGGCTGACGGTTCCGCTGGGGCTGGTCGACAAGCCGTTCGAACAGCGGCGGGAGGTGCTGTACCAGGACTTCTCGGGGGCGGAGGGGCATCTGTTGGTGGTCGGCGGGCCCCGGTCGGGGAAGTCGACGCTGCTGCGGACGCTGGTGGCGTCGTTCGCGCTGACGCACACGCCACGGGAGGTGCAGTTCTACGGGCTCGACTTCGGCGGGGACGGGCTGTCCGCGCTGGCGGACCTGCCGCACGTGGGGCAGATCGCCTCGCGCCTGGACCCGGAGCGGGTGCGGCGGACCGTGGCGGAGGTGGCGGGGGTGCTCGGCCGCCGGGAGGAGCTGTTCCGGGCCCGGGGCATCGGCTCGATGGCGGCGTACCGGCGCGAGCGGGCCGCGGGGAGGCTGCCGGACGAGGCGTGGGGCGATGTCTTCCTGGTCGTCGACGGCTGGGGCGCGTTCCGTGCCGAGCACGAGCCGCTGGAGCAGGTGGTCACGGACATCGCGGCGCGGGGGCTGGGCTACGGCGTGCACGTGGTGCTGTCGGCCGCGCGGTATCCGGACGTCCGGGCGGCGCTGAAGGACCAGGTGCTGGGGCGGCTGGAACTGCGGCTGGGCGACGCCCTGGACTCCGAGTTCGACCGGAAGGTCGCCGCGCGGGTGCCGGCCGGGGTTCCGGGGCGCGGCCAGATCGCGGAGAAGCTGCACTTCATGGCGGCGCTGCCGGTGATCGACGCGGTCAGCGACACCGCGGATCCGGACGAGGGCACGGCCGCTCTGGTGGACCGAATCCGCACGCACTGGACGGGCGATCCGGCCCCCGCCGTGCGGCTGCTGCCGCACCGGCTGCCCGCCGAACGGCTGCCGAAGGGCTTCGAGTTCCCGGACCGGGGCATCGCCCTCGGTGTCGCGGAGTCGGATCTGGAGCCGGTCTTCGTGGACTTCGACAGCGATCCGTTCCTGCTGGTGTTCGGCGAGGGCGAGTCGGGGAAGACGAATCTGCTGCGGCTGGTCGTCAAGCAGCTGGCCGAGCGGTACTCCCCCGAGGAGGCGCGGCTCGTCGTCGGTGACTACCGGCGCGGGCTGATGGGGGCGCTGCCGGAGACCCATCTGCTGGAGTACGCGCCGACGGCGGACGCCCTGCGCACCCATATGGAGGCTCTGGCCCGGGTGTTCGCGCGGCGCCAGCCCCCGGCGGACGTGACACCGCGGCAGTTGCGCGAGCGCAGCTGGTGGTCGGGGCCGCGGATCTTCGTGGTGGTGGACGACTACGACCTGGTCGCGACGGCCTCGGGCAGTCCGCTGGCGCCGCTGGCGGAGTATCTGCCGTTCGCCCGGGACGCCGGGGTGCGCTTCGTCGTCGCGCGGACCTCGGCGGGGGCCTCGCGGGGGCTGTACGAGCCGTTCCTGCAGCGGGCCGGGGAGTTGGGGGCACAGGGGCTGGTGCTCTCCGGGGATCCGGGCGAGGGCGATCTCGTCGGGTCGGTGCGCGCGCGTCCGCTGCCGCCGGGGCGCGGGTATCTCGTCGGACGGCGCGGCGGCGCCCGGCTGGTGCAGACGGGATGGCTGGCCGAGCGTCCCTGACCCGTGCGCGGGGGGCGCGTGGGGGAGGCACGGAAGCACACGTACACGCTGTTCCCCGGCCGTGTCCAGGGGCGGTGCCGGTGCCTGTACGGTGCCGTGCAGAGCCACGTACGGAGAGGACCCTTGACCATGGGCACACAGGCGGAGAAGGACGAGCTGTACGCACTCGACATCTCGGGGGTGGAATGGCTGAGCGCCCCCGGGACCGAGCAGGAGGAGGAGCGCGTGGAGATCGCTCATCTGCCGGGCGGAGCGGTGGCGATGCGCTCGTCGCTGGACCCGGACACGGTGCTGCGTTACACGGAGGCGGAGTGGCGCGCGTTCGTCCTGGGCGCCCGGGACGGCGAGTTCGACCTGACGTAGCCGTCCGGCGGTGCAGGGGGCGCGTCCGGGGGAAGCGCCCCCTCCTTCTCTTTCCGCCGGTGCGGGCGGGGTGTTCAGTACGCCTCGGTGAACAGGCCCGAGGCCTTGAGGTCGGTGGCGCGGTAGTGGTCCTTGCCGTTCTCGACGATCCGCGCGATGTGCTCCAGACGGTTCCTCATGTGGTCCGCCCTGCCGCGGTAGTCGTTCTGGAGCGTGACGTACGCCGCGTGCGCCTCGCCGTCCCAGGTGTCGGTGACGACCTTGAGGGCGGTGTCCATCTCCTCCAGGTCGTGGCAGATGTTCCGGGAGACGGCGCGGATGCGGTTGGCCATCTCCTGGACGCTCTCGTAGCGGACCTTGGTGTGCGGGTCGTGGCCCATGGGTGTTCCTCTGCGGTGGAAGGGTCGGCCCGGCCGTCCGGCGGGCGGGGTCAGATGCCGTCGAGGCCGGAGCCGCCGCGTGCGGCCGGGGCCTGTTCCCCGACGGCGCCGAAGGCCGCGCGGACCTCCTCGTCGGTGGCGTTGCTCAGGTTCTTGGTGCTCGCGACCGCGTGGAGGAGCACGGTGAGGAGGCGGCGGATCCGGTCGTGGTCCTCGTTGAGCGCGAGCTGCGCCGAGGTGAAGCCGGAGGCGCCGACGCCGGTCCAGCCGGCTCCGGCCGTGGCGAGGATGTCCGCCAGTTCCCTGGACTGCCGGGAGACGGCCTCGGCGGTGTCGACGATGCGGTTCCTGGCCTGGACGAGCGGGTCGTCGGCGAGGGCGAAACCACCCGCGGGGCTGGTCATGCGGAGGTCCTCTCCGAGGGCGCCGGAGGGCGCGGTGACGGGGGTGTGGGGGCTGAACCCGGCGCTCACCCTAGCCACTTCGGTGCCGCTCCCCGGACGGCCGCCGGTGGCACTCCGGTCCCTTCGGCGGTCAGCGGGGGCGCGGGGAGCGGCGGCGCCGGAGGTCGCGGGCGACGGTCGTGGTGCCGGCCACCGCGCCGACCAGCACCACGGCAGCGGACAGCGCGTAGGCCGCGTAGCGCTTGGTGCGCCGCCGCTCGGGTCCGTCCGCCGACAGCCGCGCGGGCTCGGGGGCGAGGGCCCCGGCGGGTGCGGGGCCGGGGTGCGGCGCGTCCTGCGGGGCGGCGTCGCCGGACAGTGCGCGGACCGGGTCGACTACACCCCATCCGACGAAGGGGTCACGGCCGTTGACGGAGCGCTGCGCCGTCTGTTCGATGCGGGCGGCGATCTGCGGCGCTGTCCAGTCGGGGTACTTGGCGCGCAGGAGGGCGGCGACGCCGCTGACGTAGGGCGCGGAGAAGCTGGTGCCGTTGTCGGTGCACTGGCCGTTGCCCGGGACGGTGGAGACGATGTCGACGCCCGGGGCGGCGACGTCCACGAAGTCGCCCGGCTGGGAGAAGGCGGCCCGTTCGTCGTCGCGGTCGGAGGCGGCGACGGCGAGGACGCCGGGGAAGGCGGCCGGATAGGTGTTCCCGGACCGGCCGTCCGCGCCGTCGTTGCCCGCCGACGCGACCACGACGACGTCCTCGGCGACGGCGCGGGCCACCGCGCGGCCGAGCACGGAGTCCTCGGTCAGCGGCCGGGAGGTGTCCTGGGAGATGTTGATGACCCCGGCGCCCTCGGCGACCGCGTGGTCGATCCCGGCGGCCATGGTGCTGTCCCTGCCGCTGTGCCGGCCGTCGTTCTGGCGGACCGGGATGACGGTGGCCTCGGGGGCCAGGCCGACGAAGCCCGTGCCGGCGCGGGGGCGGGCGGCGATGATGCCCGCGACCTTGGTGCCGTGGCCGGACTCGTCGAGTGTCCCGTCGCCCCCGGTGCCGGTGTAGTCGATGCCGGCGGACCGGTCCACTGCGGCGGTGAGCTGCGGATTGGTGGTGTCCACGCCGGTGTCGACGACGGCGACGCGGACGCCCTTGCCGCGGGTGTCCTTCCACAGGGCGTCGAGCAGCACGCGCTGGAGCGGCCAGGGGCGGCCCTCGAACTGCTCCCGCATCGGGAAGGCGCACTCCCCGCCGCCGTCCAGGTGCGGTCCGGGGTCCGCGGCGGCGTACGCGGCCTGCGGTGCCGCGAGCAGGGCCAGGGCGGCGGCCGCCGCCGGCAGCGCCCCCGTCCGGTGTCGCATCGTGTCCTCTCCCCCGTCCGTCCCCGTGCCGCCCGTCAGGAGCCCTGGGGCCTGCGGGCGCTCTCAGTGTCGAGCCTCGGCCCCCGGGCCAGGAACTCCGACCAGGCGTGCGGCACCGGGACGGGGACCGTCTTCCCGTATCCCAGCCGGATCTGCGCCTCGCCGGGCACCGGCCGGGTGCCGGGCCGCGTGGTGCCGCCGTCGCCGTTCGTCCGGACCGCGTACCGCAGTCCGGTGTCCGTCACCAGGAAGAGTGAACCGTCCGGGCCCGTCCGGCCCTCGCGGACCGGGGTGTAGAGGAGCCCGCTGCCCGGGGTGACGTAGGTGCTGGTGCCGCCGGTTCCGACGGCGGCGGGATAGGCGGTGCCCGCCCAGGTGCTGAGGGTCGTGCGGCCGGAGCCGTCGGTGGAGCGCAGCACGCTGCACACGGTGTCGCGCGCGGCGGATCCCGTGTCGGTGCTGTTGACGCGGACGGCCCGGTGCGTGGGCCAGCGGAGGGCCGGGTCCTCGAACGGCTCGGTCGCGGGGACGAAGTCCTGGAGCCCCGCGGGGCGTGCCTCGCCGGCCAGGTCGAGGACGGCGGTACGCGGCGCGTTGATGAGCAGCCAGGCGGTGAACTCCGAGACCGGCCGGACCTCGCGGTCGAGGACGACGTAGTACGCCGTGCCCTCCCCGTTCCTGGTGCGCAGCACCGTGCCGACGCGGTTCTCGCGCGCGGACAGGTGCCCCTCGATGTGTGCCGGGGCGCCGGTCTCGCCGGGGATGTCCGGGAAGGCGAGGGGGCTGCCGTCGTGCAGGGTGGCCAGCCAGTCGTCGGTGACGGGCTGCGGTGGGGCGCTGCCGACGAGGGCGTCGGTGAGGTGGCCCTGGTCCTCGGGGGTCTCGTCGACGCGGTACTTGGTGCCGCGGGCGTCCACGAGGTAGCGGGTGCCGTCCTGGCCCCGGACGTAGAGGACCTGTCCCCCGGTGAGCCGGCCGGCTCCCTCGGTCAGGTCCCGGTCGCGCGCTCCGAGGACGAACGCGGCCTTCTGCACGGAGCCGCCCCCGCCACCCGGCTGCACGCAGACCGCCCAGCGCTTGGCGGTGCCGGCGTCCTCGGGCTCCGGCAGCCGGTCGGGGGCGTACGGGATGCCGAGGACGGGTCCGCGCGCCGGGTCACCGGCGTCCAGGACGGAGTCGTCGACCTGGACGACTCCGTACTGCCTCGGGTCCAGCAGCAGCCGGGCCGAGGCGAGGTTCAGCACGGGGTGCAGCAGGGTCCTGCGGTCCGCGCCCCGGCCGGTGGTGAGCACGACGTACCGGGTGGTCGACGTCTTGCCGACGACGACCTTGGCGCCGGGGCGGTCCCAGTCGCGGGGCGCGGCCGGGCGGAACATCCCGTACGCGCCGAATCCGGCGAGGATCAGCGCACCGGCGACCAGTCCGGGCAGGACGGCGCGCAGGGGGCGCGGGGCCCCTTCGTCGGAGCCGGTGGGAGAGGGCCGCAGAAAGGCCGCCACCACGCGCCGCTTCGAGAAGGTGTACGCGTTCAGCTCGTCGCGCCGCGATGTCATGGATCCGCCCCCGTCCGTCCGCACGGCACCGGGGAGCGCCCCGGCCGGCGTCCCGTGCCGGGCCCCCGCTGCCTGACCGGCCCCCTACTATGCCTGTCGGTCCCCGGGGCGTCGGGCGCCGGGTAGGGTGATGGGCCCCGTCGGACGGTTCGGCGGGCGTACGTGCACGGGCTCTCTTCGGGGGCGGACGAACGGGGGTGCCGCGATGAGGGCTTCCGCGACGCGAACGGTTCCGGTCCCGGGCGCGCGGCCCGCCGGGGCGGACGCGGACGGCGTCCCGGTCCCCGGCGCCGGGACGGGCATCACCCGGCCGAGTGAACGGGTGGGATTCCGGAGGCCGTTGCGGCTGCACCAGCTGGTCCTGTGCGAGCTGGCCGGGGCGTTGCTGCTGTGTGCCTATGTCGTGGACCCGCTGCTGCTGGCGCCCGCCTCGGTGCTCGCCGGACTGCTCGCGGTGCTCGCGCTGGTGCGCCGGCGGCGCCGTTCCCTTCCGGCGCTGCTGCGGACGGTCCTGGCCTTCCGGGCGCGCGTCCGCGCGGCCCGCACCCCGCCGGTGGCGGACGGGGGCGGCGGAGCGGTCCCGGCCCCTCTCTCCGAGTGCGAACCGGCGCTGCGGACCTATGCGTTCGGCGGCGGCGAGCGGCGTCCGGTGGGCATGATCGGCGACGGCACCTGTCTGACGGCGGTCCTGCGCGTCGGGGCGGACGGCGCGGCGCTGCGCCCCGGCCGCTCCGCCCGGCCGCTGCCCCTGGAACTGGTACGGGACGCGCTCGACGTGGACGGCATCCGGCTGGAGTCCGCGCAGATCGTCCAGCACACCCGGCCCGCACCCGCGCCGGGGCTCCCGGAGGATTCGGTGGCCGCCCGCAACTACGCGCCCCTGCAGGCGGATTCGGGTACTCCGGCGGTGCGGATCACCTGGATCGCGCTGCGGCTCGCCCCGGAACTCTGCCCGGAGGCGGTACGGGCCCGGGGCGGCGGCCTCGTCGGGGCGCAGCGGTGCGTGGTGCGCGCTGCGGACCAGCTGGCCGGGCGGCTGAGCGGGGCCGGGCTCGGCGCGACGGTACTGACGGAACCGGAGCTGGGCGCGGCGCTCACCCTCTCGCTGGGCGCGGATCCGGCGGTGACGGCACGGGCCGCGCGGGACGGGGCGACCGTCCGTCGCACCCGGGAGACCTCGCGGACCTGGAGCTGCGACGGCCGTCCGCAGACCACCTACTGGGTGCGCCGCTGGCCGGAGCCGGGCGGCGGACGGGCCGCGCTGCCGGAACTGGTCGCCCTGCTCACCTCGGTCCCGGCCCGCGCCACCACGTTCGCGCTGACGCTGGCGCACGGCGACCGGCAGGAGACCGCGCTCACCGGCCATGTCCGGGTCGGCGGCGAGGACGAGCGCCAACTGCTCGCGGCCCGGCACGCGTTGGAAAGGGCGGCGCGCGGGGCGCGGGCCTCGCTGGTGCGGCTCGACCGCGACCAGCTGCCCGGTCTGCTGGCCACGCTGCCGCTGGGAGGGACCCGCTGATGGCGGTACGCGGGCGGGGGCGGCCGGTGTTCGGGCGGTTCGCGCCCCCGCGCCCCCGGCACTCGGTCCGGCCGGAGCAGTTGGCGTCGCTGGCGCTTCCGGTGGGCGACGACGGGGTGGTGATCGGGGTCGACGGTGAGGGCGGTCCCGCCGTCCTCGGGCTGTTCCGGCCGACGCCGTACGACGTCACCCTGGTCGGCGGGCTGTGGACCGCGCAGGTCCTGGCCCTGCGCACGGTGGCGACCGGGGCCCGTGTCGTCGTCGAGACGGGCCGGGCAGCGGCCTGGGCGGGGCTGGTGCGCGCGGCGGGCGGTGCGGACCACGGCATCGCGCTGCACGAGGTGGGCCGGGTACCGCCGCTGGGGGCGTCCGCCGGTGCGCCGGTAGTCGTGGTGCGGGACTGCGGCACGCGGCCCCCGCGCGGGCGGGTGGCCTCGGCGCCCTGGCAGTCGGTGGTGACGCTGGTGCCGTATCCGAGTCCGGTGGCCGCCGGACTGATGGAGAAGGCGTCCCTGGTCGGGGTGCAGCGGGTCTCCCCGGACGAGGCCGGCGCGATCGGCCGGCTGATGCTGCTCGGCGCGGAGGAGGTGCGGGCCCTGTCGACGATGGCGGACGGTGTCACCCTGTGGTGCACCCGGCGGGACCGGCGGTTCGTGATGACCCGGCCGACCGACGCGGAGAGCGGTCTGCTGGGCGGCGCACGCCGGGTGGACTGACCGGCTCGCCCCGGAAGGTGTCCGACACGTCCCCACAGCACCGCTTCGTGAATGAATGGGGTGGATTTCCCCCTACAGATGTGCATGTTTGAGCGCTTTTCCCTTCACTTTCCGCTGCGCTCAGTCCACTTGAGGTCCGTACCTGGCGAAGGGGACGGTGTTCGCGGTGCCGTACGGCCTGCCGTAGCGAGGCCGATGACGATTAGGGTGGGTCCGGGCGCGGCAGAAGAACCTGCGGGTAGGTGTCGCGTCCCCGGGGGGAGAGCCGGGCGGCTCGCGTTGCGGAAACGGTCGCCCCCACCCACCACGGCACAAGGGTGCTCGACCACACCAGGAGGCAACAGTGAACGGCGATCGGGACGGAATCCGCGGGGGCTGGGACAAGCCCGTCGACGAGTCGTCCGACGCGGAGCCCGCCGAGCTGACGGGTGAGTTCACCATCGACTACACCCCGCCCGCCTGGTACACGCAGAACGCGCCGGGTGACTCCTCGGGCGGTGCGGGCACGCCTCTGGCACCCCCGCCGCCGCCCGGCGGCGCACCGGTGTCGCTGCCCGGACTGCCGCCGGGGGGCGGCTTCGAACCCGACTGGACGCCGGCACCCCCGGCGCCCGCCGCCGACGCCTCGGCCTTCCCACCGCCGCCCGCCGCCGACGCCTCGGCCTTCCCGCCGCCGGGCGCGGGGGACGCCGGCGGCGCTCCCGACGCCTTCGGGAGCGGCGATGTGGAGAGCGGGGCGACCATGCGGTTCTCCTCCGCCGCGCTGAAGCGGGAGATCGCGGAGCTGGAGGCGGCTGCCGCCGGCGGCGGGTCCGGTGCCGGCGCGGACGCGTCCGGCCCCTCCGACGAGGCGCGGGACGCCGGCGCGGAAGCGTCGGCGGACGCCGGGGACGCCCCGGCGGCCGGGAACGACGGAACGGACGGCGAGGACGACGAGGGCCACGGCTCCTCCGTGTCCGCCCCCTCCGCGTCCCTCCCCTCCGACGAGGTCCCGTCCGACGAGGTCCCCGTGGACGCCGTGCCGTCCGACGCCGTGCCCTTCCCCGCCGAGCCGAACGACGCCGTGCCGTCGTCCGACGCGGAGGCGGACGCGCCCGCCCCGTCGTCCGACGCGCCCGCCGGGGACGACGGGGACGACGCCTCGTCCGGCGGCATTCCGCACGCCGTCTCCGGCCTTCCCCCGCAGGCCCCCGAACCGTCGGACGCCGTGCCGCCGGCCCCGGCCCCGGCCGCGCTCGATCTGCCGGGTGCCCCGGCGCCGCAGGACGCCGCGCCGGTTCCGTGGACGCCGGGCCCGCCGCCCGGCGGGCTGCCGCCGCTGCCGCCCGCGTTCCAGCCGGCGGCGCAGCAGCAGCCGGCCGCGCCCCAGCCCGCCTCCCACTGGCCGCCGCAGGCGCCCGCCGCTCCGGCCCCGGCCGCCCCCGCCGACCAGGGCGGTTACGGCTTCCCGCAGCCCGCCGCCGCACCGGCCCCGCAGCCGCCGGCCCCGGCCGCGCCTCAGGGGGGCTACGGCTTCCCCCAACAGACGCCCGCTCAGCAGACCCCGGCGCCGCAGACGCCGCCCCAGCAGCCCCAGCAGCCCCAGCCGAACGCCGCGCTCCCGGCCCCGATCCCCCAGCAGCCCGCACCGCAGGCCCCGCAGGCGCCCCAGGCCCCGCAGCCGCCCACACCGCAGGCGCCCCAGTGGCCGGCGCAGCAGGGCTCGGCCCTGCCCGCGCCCCAGGCACCCCAGAGTCCGCAGGGCGGGTACGGCTTCCCGCAGCAGGCGCAGCCCCCGGCCCCGGCCCCGGCCCCGCAACTGCCCGGACTGCCCCCCGCACCGAACCTGCCCGCCCCGCTTCCTCAGCAGCCCGCGCACCCGCAGGGGCTGCCGGCCGGCCAGCCGGGCCAGGCGGGTCCGGTGCCGGGCCAGCAGGCCCAGGGCGCGCCCGGTCAGCAGCCGGTGCCGGGGGCGCCGCCCGCCGACCCCCGGACCGGGAACGCCTGGCCGACACCGGTCACGCACGACCAGCGCGAGCGGTCGATGCCGGGCGCGCCGATCGGTTACACGGCCGCCGTCGAGCTGTCGTCGGACCGGCTGGTCCGGGGCAAGCAGAAGGCGAAGAGCAGCCGCAATCCCTCGGGCGCCTCGCGGTTCAAGCTGGGCGGCAAGAAGGAGGAGCAGGAGCGGCAGCGCAAGCTGGACCTCATCCGCACCCCGGTGCTCTCCTGCTACCGGATCGCGGTGATCAGCCTCAAGGGCGGCGTGGGCAAGACCACGACCACCACCGCGCTCGGTGCCACGCTGGCCACCGAGCGGCAGGACAAGATCCTCGCCATCGACGCCAACCCGGACGCGGGCACGCTGGGACGGCGGGTGCGGCGCGAGACCGGTGCGACCATCCGCGACCTGGTCCAGGCCATCCCGCACCTCAACTCGTACATGGACATCCGGCGGTTCACCTCGCAGGCGCCCTCCGGTCTGGAGATCATCGCCAACGACGTGGACCCGGCGGTCTCGACGACGTTCAACGACGAGGACTACCGGCGCGCGATCGACGTGCTGGGCAAGCAGTACCCGATCATCCTCACGGACTCGGGCACCGGTCTGCTCTACAGCGCGATGCGCGGGGTGCTCGACCTCGCCGACCAGCTGATCATCATCTCGACACCGTCCGTGGACGGCGCGTCGAGCGCCTCGACCACGCTGGACTGGCTCTCGGCGCACGGGTACGCGGAGCTGGTCTCGCGCTCCCTGACGGTCATCTCGGGGGTCCGCGAGACCGGCAAGATGATCAAGGTGGACGATATCGTCCAGCACTTCCAGACGCGCTGCCGCGGCGTGGTCGTCGTGCCGTTCGACGAGCACCTGTCGGCGGGCGCCGAGGTCGACCTGGACATGATGCGTCCGAAGACCCGGGAGGCGTACTTCAACCTCTCCGCCCTGGTCGCCGAGGACTTCGCGCGCGCCCAGCAGCAGCAGGGGCTGTGGACCTCGGACGGCAGCGGCCCGCCGCCGCAGTACGCGCCGCCGATGCCCGGTCAGCCGCTGCCGCCGGGTCAGCAGGTACCGGGCCAGCAGCCCTACGTACCCCAGCAGCCCGGTCAGCCCCAGCAGCCGTACCCGCCGCAGCAGCCCGGTCAGTGGGGCGGACAGCCGCAGCAGCCCTATCCGGCGCAGCAACCGGCTCCCGGGGCCGGGCAGAACTGGCAGCGGACGCCGCCCTCCCAGGCGCAGTCCGCGGCCGGTCCGGCGGGGCAGCCGCAGCCCTCGCAGTTCGGGGGACAGCCTGGTCAGCCGGGTGGGCCGACGCCTCCCGAACTCCAGGGTCCGGTGCCGCCCGCCGGCTGGCAGCAGCAGCCGCCCCAGCCGCCGTCAGCGCCTCAGCAGTAAGGCGTCAGAGGTCTGAACCAATGAGGGTCCTCCTCGCATTCGCGAAGGGGACCCTCATGGCATTACCGCAGACCACACGCCGTTTCGGGGACCGTTGACGCGGCTCGACCACCGCTGATAAACCTTCGCTTCACCAGCTGGCGAACCACAGATCAACCCGCCTTCTCCGTGCGAGTCCTGACGCGAGGTCCCTGACCATGGTCGTAAGAGTTCCACCGCCCTCAGCCCAGCCACGTTCACGTCTGCGCATTCTCCTGGCCTCCGGTGCCGCCGCCCTCGCGCTCGCGGCCGCGTCCGTCGTCCCGGGCGTTCCCCTCGGGTCCGCCCCCCAGCAGGCGCAGGCCGCCGACGCCGGGTCCGGCAAGACACTGACCGTCGCCGTCGCCCAGAGCATCGACTCCCTGAGCCCGTTCCTCGCCCAGAAGCTGCTGAGCACCAGCATCTCCCGGCTCATGTACGACTTCCTGACGAACTACGACCCCAAGGACAACCACGCGGTCCCGGGGCTCGCCACGAAGTGGGAGCCGTCGGCCGACAAGCTGACCTGGACGTACACCATCCGGCCCGATTCGAAGTGGTCGGACGGGCAGCAGGCCACCGCCGAGGACGCGGCGTGGACGTTCAACAAGATGATGACGGACGACGCCGCCGCGCAGGCCAACGGCAGCTTCGTGTCCAACTTCAAGAAGGTCACGGCTCCCAGCCCCACGCAGCTGGTCATCGAGCTCAAGGAGCCGCAGGCCACCATGGCCGCGCTCGACGTCCCGATCGTGCCCAAGCACGTCTGGGAGAAGGTCACCGACTTCTCGAAGTTCAACAACGACAAGGACTTCCCGGTCGTCGGCAACGGCCCCTTCATCCTGACCGACTACAAGGTCGACCAGTACGTGAAGCTGAAGGCCAACCCGGACTTCTGGCGCGGCAGGCCCAAGTTCGACGAACTGGTCTTCAAGACGTACAAGGACCAGGACGCCGCCGTGGCCGCCCTCCGCACGGGTGAGGTCTCCTTCGTCGCCGGTTCGCCCGCGCTCACCCCCGCCCAGGCGGACTCGCTCAAGAGCGAGAAGAACGTCAAGGTCAACGAGGGCCCCGGCCGCCGCTTCTTCGCGCTGGCCACCAACCCGGGCGCGCAGACCAAGGACGGCAAGAAGTTCGGCGACGGCAACAAGGCGCTGCTCGACCAGAAGGTCCGCCAGGCGCTGTTCCTGTCGATCGACCGCAAGACGATCATCGACAAGGTCTTCCGGGGCCACGCCGTCGAGGGCCAGGGCTACATCCCGCCGCGCTTCCCCGCGTACTACTGGCAGCCCTCCGCCGACCAGGCGCTGGCCTACGACCCCGCCAAGGCGGGGCAACTGCTGGACCAGGCGGGTTACACCCTCAAGGGTGACAAGCGCGTCGGCAAGGACGGCAAGCCCCTCGATCTGCGCATCCTGTGCCATGCGACCGACCCGAACGACAAGGCCATCGGCAAGTACCTCAAGGAGTGGTGGGGCAAGCTCGGCATCGGCCTCAAGGTCGACTGCCTCGACGACGTCTCCGTGCCGTGGTACGCGGGCGAGTACGACCTCGCCTTCGACGGCTGGTCCGTCAACCCGGACCCGGACTTCGTCCTCGGCATCCACACCTGCGCCGCCCTGCCCGCCAAGAAGGCGGCGAGCGCGGCCACGGACAACTTCATCTGCGACAAGACGTACGACGGCCTGTACAAGAAGCAGCTCGCCGAGTACGACCCGGCCAAGCGGGCGGACATCGTCAAGGAGATGCAGTCCTGGCTGTACGACTCCGGGTACATGAGCGTCCTCGCGTACCCGAACGCGGTCGAGGCCTACCGCACCGACCAGATCAAGTCGATCACGACCATGCCCGAGGCGGCCGGCAACATCTACGGCCAGGACGGGTACTGGAGCTGGTGGTCGGCGGTTCCCGCGGACGGTGCCGGTGACGGTGACGGCGGCAGCGGCTCCGGTTCCTCCACGGGCGTCGTGATCGGCGTCGTCGTGGTGGTCCTGGTCCTCGCGGGCGGCGGCTTCCTCTTCGCGAGGCGTCGGCGCACCACCGCGGACGACCGCGAGTAGTCCCTCGCGCCGCGGCACCGACCGCGGACGGAACCAGAGGAAGACCGGTGGGGTCCGGACGGCCGGACCCCACCGGCGTCCTCCAGGCGCAGCACGAGTAACGAGAGTTCCCCATGACAGCTGACAGCACTCCGGCGCTCGTGAAGCCGGCGGGCGCGGACGAGGAAGGTCCGGCGGCCGCCGGACCCCCGGCCGCGCGCGGTCCACGGGCGCGCGACACCCAGGCCTATCTGAAGTACGCGGCGGCCAAGATCGGCGGCGCGATCGTCTCGCTCTTCGCCGTTCTGGTCACGAGCTTCTTCCTCTTCCGGCTCATTCCGAGCGACCCGGTGAAGCAGATGACCGGCGGACGTCCCACGTCCGCCGAGCAGATGGACGCCATGCGGCACCAGCTCGGTCTCGACCAGTCCATGGGCCGGCAGTTCGTCGACTACATCCGCGACGCGCTGACCGGTGACTTCGGCACGTCGTTCGCGTACCACGCGCCGGTGATGGACAAAATCGTCGAACGGCTGCCCGCCACGCTGCTGCTCACCGGAACGGCGTACGTCCTCTACAGCGCGCTCGGCCTCTGGCTGGGCACCCGGACCGCCTGGCGCAACGGGTCGAACAGCGACCGGTTCCACACCGCGCTGGCGCTGACCCTCTACTCGGTGCCGTCGTTCTGGCTGGGGCTGCTGCTCATCATCGTCTTCTCGGTGGGCGTCGGCCCGATCCCGGGGATCTTCCCCACCGGCGGCATGGCGTCGAGCGACGGCGCGACCGGGTTCGCGTACGCGGTCGACGTGGCGCACCACATGGTGCTCCCGGTGGTCACCCTGGTCGCGGTCGGTTACGCGCAGACGCTGCTGGTGATGCGTTCCTCGCTGCTCGACGAGATGGGCAGCGACTATCTGACGACCGCGCGTGCCAAGGGGCTCCGGGACGATCTGGTCCGCCGCCGGCACGCGGTGCCGAACGCGATGCTGCCGACCTTCACCCTGATGTTCGTGAACCTCGGGCATGTGGTGGCGGGTCAGATCCTGGTGGAGACCGTGTTCTCCTGGCCGGGCCTGGGCGGGCTCTTCTACACCGGACTGAGCACCCCCGACCTGCCGCTCGTGCAGGCGCTGTTCTTCTTCTTCGCCACCGCGGTGATCCTGGCGAACACCTTGGCCGATGTGCTGTATCCGCTGCTCGATCCCCGGGTGGGCCGATGACGACCGAATCCGTGCCCGCGTCCGCCCCGGACGCCGAGGCCCCGACGCCCGAAGAGCGCGAGAGCGCGGCGGCCAAGAGCCCGCGTGCGCTGGCACGCGCCCGCAAGCGCCGTTCCCTGGTCCGTTTCTGGACCGCGTACCGCAGCCACCGGGGCGGCCTCTGGGGTCTCGCCGGGCTCGTGCTGATCGCGGTGATCGCCCTGCTCGCCCCCGTCCTGGCCGGCGGTGACGCGCAGAGCGTCACCAAGGCATCGGGCGGACTGCTGGAGGCGCCCAGCGCCGAGTACCCGCTCGGTACCGACCAGTTCGGCCGCAGCGTGCTGGCCCTGCTGGTGTGGGGCGCCAGGGTCTCGCTGACCGTGGGGCTGCTCGCCGCGTTCCTCTGCGTGGCCATCGGCACCGTCGTGGGCATCGTCGCGGGCCACTTCCGCGGCTGGTACGCGACGGTCCTGATGCGGGTCACCGACTGGTTCCTGGTGATGCCGACGCTGGTCCTGGCGGTCGCCCTCGCCGCGGTGATGGACCGTTCGCTGTGGACGGTGATCATCGCGATCGGCGTCACGACCTGGCCGACCACGGCCCGGCTGGTGCGCGCCCAGACGCTGGCGGTGGAGTCCCGCCCCTACATCGAACGGGCCCGCGCGCTGGGCGGTGGACACGGGCACATCATGCTCCGGCACGTGCTGCCGAACGTGATGCCGCTGGTCCTCGCCCAGACCACCCTGGCGATCTCCGGAGCCATCCTGACCGAAGCCACCCTGGCCTTCCTGGGGCTCGGCGACCCGACCATCACCTCCTGGGGCGGGATGCTCCAGGACGCCCGGGAGGCCGGCGCGGTGAGCGCGGGCGACTGGTGGTACCTGGCGCCGCCCGGCATCGCCATCGCCCTGGTCGCCCTGGCGTTCACGCTCTGCGGCCGCGCCATCGAGTCCGTCCTCAATCCGAAGCTGGGGGTGGCCCGTTGAGCACGACGAGCATCCGCAAGACGCCGCTCCTGCGGGTCCGCGACCTGACGGTGACGTATCCGGGCGGGGCGCGGGCCGTGCGCGGGGTGGACCTGGAGGTCGAGGCCGGCCGCAAGCTCGGCATCGCCGGCGAGTCCGGCTGCGGGAAGTCGACGCTGGCCCTCGCGCTGCTGCGGCTGCTGCCCGCGGGCGCCGAGGTCAGTGGCGAGATCCTGCTGAACGGCGAGGACGTCCTCGCCATGAAGTGGGGCCAGGTCCGGGCCGTGCGCTGGGCCGGCGCATCGATCGTCTTCCAGGGCGCCATGCACTCGCTCAACGCGGTGCACCGCATCGGCGACCAGATCGCCGAACCGATCCTGCTGCACACGGAGACGACCCGGGCGGCCGCCCGGGAAAGGGCCGGTGAGCTGCTGGAACAGGTGGGACTGCCCGCCGCCCGGGTGGACGCCTATCCGCACGAGCTGTCCGGCGGACAGCGGCAGCGCGTCATGATCGCGATGGCGCTCGCCTGCGGACCCGAACTGATCATCGCCGACGAACCGACCACGGCCCTCGACGTGATGATCCAGGCCCAGATCCTGCGGCTGATCGAGCAGCTCGTGGCCGAGCAGGACCTCGGACTGATCATGATCAGCCACGATCTGGCGGTGCTCTCGGACACCTGCGACCGGCTCGCGGTGATGTACGCGGGCCGGGTCGTCGAACAGGGGCCGGCATCCGAGGTCTACGCCCGCGCCGTCCACCCGTACAGCCGGGCACTGTCGGGCGCCTTCCCCCGGATCGGGGACCCCGCCTCGCGGTTCGCCCCGCAGGGGCTGCCCGGTGATCCGCCCGACCCGGTCGCCCTGCCCGCCGGCTGCACCTTCCACCCGCGCTGCCCGTCGGCGACGGAGGCCTGCGCCACCCAGGACCAGGTGCTCCGTGTGGCGGGTCCCGGCCGGGAGGCCGCCTGTCTGCTGGTGGGTCCCCGGGAGGCCGGGGCCGCCGAGGGCGCCGAGGAAGCAAGGAGCACATCATGACCACCCCCACGGACCTGCTCAGCGCACGCGATCTGCGGGTCACGTTCCCCGGCCGGCACGGCGCCGACCCGGCACGCGCCGTGGACGGGGTCGATCTGGACATCGCGCCCGGCGAGATCGTCGCCCTGGTCGGCGAGTCCGGATGCGGCAAGACCACGCTGGCCCGCTCGCTGCTCGGGCTGGTCCCGCCGACCGCCGGACGGGTCACCTTCGACGGCAGGCCCCTCGACTACGGCAACCGCGCGCTCAAGGCGTACCGCAAGCGGGTCCAGCTGGTCCTCCAGGACCCCAGCGGTTCGCTCAACCCCCGGCACACGGTGTACGACGCGGTCGCCGAGGGCCTGCGCATCCACGGCTACCGGGGCGACGAGCACCAGGCGGTCACCGAGGCCCTGTCCCGGGCCGGGCTGCGTCCGCCGGAGCGTTTCCTGCTGCGCTACCCGCACGAGCTGTCGGGCGGTCAGCGCCAGCGCGTCGTGATCGCCGGGGCGCTGGTGCTGGAGCCCGAGCTGATCGTGGCGGACGAGCCGGTGGCCTCCCTGGACGCCTCCGTGCGCGGCGAGATCCTGGCGCTGATGCTGCGGCTCAGGGACGAGCTGGGCCTGTCCGCGCTGGTGGTCACGCACGATCTCGGTCTGGCGTGGAACATCGCGGACCGGGTGGCGGTGATGTATCTGGGCCGGATCGTGGAGACGGGGCCCGTCGAGCAGATCCTCACGGCGCCCCGGCATCCGTACACCCAGGCGCTGCTGTCGGTGCTGCCGGAGGCGGAGGGCGATCCGGTGGTGCTGACCGGCGAGCCGCCGGACCCGTCCAAGGTGCCGGGCGGCTGCCGCTTCCACGTCCGCTGTCAGGTCCTCGCCTCGGGCGAGGCCGCGCGCGCGGGGGTGGCGGACAACTGCCGGACGAAGGACCTGCCGGTGCTGTCCGGCGGCGGTACGACCCAGGTGGCCTGCCACTGGGCGAACGCGGAGACCGAGAAAAGCTAGAAGGCACGGACGGGCGGCCCCTTCGCGAAGGGGCCGCCCGTTCCCGTGTTCAGTCCCGGTCGTGGGCGGCGATCAGCTCGCTGCACCGCTTCACGTCCGCGGCCATCGCCACGAGCAGATCGTCGATCGAGTCGAACTTGAGCATGCCGCGCACATAGGCCAGGAAGTCCACGGCGACGTGCAGCCCGTACAGGTCGAGACCGACGCGGTCGATCGCGTACGCCTCGACCGTGCGCTCCGTGCCGTCGAACTGCGGGTTGGTGCCGACCGAGATCGCGGCGGGCATCGCCTCGCCGTCCACGTGCAGCCAGCCCGCGTACACGCCGTCGGCGGGGATCGCGGTGTGCGGCAGGGTCTCCACGTTGGCCGTGGGGAAGCCCAGCTCGCGGCCGCGCTGCGCCCCGCGCACCACGATGCCCTCGACGCGGTGCGGGCGGCCGAGGATCTCGGCGGCCCCGGCCACATCGCCCTCGGCGACCAGGCGACGGGTCAGGGTCGAGGAGAACGGCTCGCCGCCGCCCGCCTCACCGCGGACCCGCAGGTCGATGACCTCGACGCGGTAGTCGTAGGTGGCGCCCAGCTCGGCGAGCAGCTCCACATTGCCCGCGGCCTTGTGGCCGAAGCGGAAGTTGGGGCCCTCGATGACCAGCGTGGCGTGCAGCTTGTCGACGAGCACCTTCACGATGAAGTCGGCCGGGGAGAGCCGGGAGAACTCGGTGGTGAACGGCAGGATCAGCACCGCGTCCACGCCCAGTTCCGCCATCAGCTCGGCGCGGCGGTGGTGCGGGGCGAGCAGCGGGGGGTGGCTGCCGGGCCGGACGACCTCGCTGGGGTGCGGGTCGAAGGTGACGACGACCGCCGGCACGCCCAGCTCGCGGGCGCGCTCGACGGCCCGGCCGATGATGAGCTGGTGTCCGCGGTGCACCCCGTCGTAGGACCCGATGGTGACGACGCTGCGTCCCCAGTCCTGGGGGATGTCCTCCAAGCCACGCCAGCGCTGCACTCTGACCGCTCCTCGCCCGAACCTGTGTACGTGGGTGTATGTCTTACGCAGGTCTAAGACTGCCATGCTCACGCCCTGCGGCCTGCATCGGCATGGTCATCGGGACCCCCAGCGCCTCCAGGGTGCGCCGTGCGCTGGGCCCGACGAGCGCCGCCCATTCCTGCGGGGCCTCGGAGAGCCAGCCGATGACCAGGGCGCCGAATCCCGGCACGGCGCGGGCGAGCGCGACCAGCCGGCGGTCGAAGAGGGCGGCTCCCTCGGGCGTCCGGACGAGCAGCATTCCGGTGCGGTGGACCAGGGCCCGGGTACGGGCGGGGGCGCGGCCCGCGCAGCCGGCCGCGGCGGCCCGGAGCAGCGCGTCCAGCACGACCGGCTGCCGGTGCTCGGGGCGCTGCTCGAAGTCCAGCAGCACCTCCAGCAGTTCGTCGCGGGTCTGCTGGGAGGCGGGGCTGCCGGGCGAGGCGAGGACGGCGGCCAGCGCACCCCGGACCGGCGGCGCGACGGGCCGCTCCCGCAGCAGTCCGGTGAGGAGCGGCAGCAGCAGGGCGCGTGCGGCGGGCCCGTTCTCCAGCCGGTGTTCGAGATAGGCGGCGGTGTGCGCGGTGTCGTCCGGGTGGCTGTCGGCGTAGGCGCGGACGAGCCCGGCGGCGTGCAGGACGAGGGCCGGGGCCTCGGTCCCGGCGAGCGCCCGGAGCACGTCCCCGGCGTCCTCGCCCGGACGGGTGAGCCGCTCCCGGTAGGCGGCGAGCACCGGCTCCGGGTGGGTGGGCAGGGCGACGGCGAGGGCGGCGGCCGTCAGGCCCGGAGCGCCGGCCGCGAAGGACCGCAGCGCCTGTGGCAGACAGCGGTCCCTGGTCCGCGGATCGGCGACGAGCAGGGCGAGCAGCGGTCCGTGCAGGTCGGTGTCGGAGGGGCGGGCCAGCAGGGCGAGCGCGGCGCGGCGCAGCAGGACGCGGTCGGGGTCGCGGGTCAGGCGCGGGGCGAGCAGCGCGGCGCAGGAGGCCGCGGCGCTCCGGCGGGCCCGGTGGTCGTCGTCGCGGGACCACCGCTCGACGGCCCGGCAGAGCGCCTCGGGTTCGTCCTCGGCCAGGGCGGCGAGCAGTTCGTCGGCGCGCGGATGGGCGGCCTCGACGAGGGCGTCGGCCAGGTCGTCCACGGCGAGGTCGCGGCGGGCGTGCAGCAGTGCCTGGGCGGCCTCCGCGACGGTGGGCCGGACGCCCGCGCCGTCCTCGGCCGCGAGCGGGTGCTCGTCGGAGAACCAGGCGCAGAGCAGGGGCTGGAGGGTACGCGGATGGGCGGCGAGCCGCCGCGCCACGGCGTCCAGGAACCGGGTGCCCTCGCCGTCCGCGCGTGGCGGTCCGTCGGCGGGCACCAGCCGTCGGAACAGGTCCATCCGATCGGCCTCGGGCAGCCGCAGCCGCCGCCAGAACCACGGTCCGAACTCGGCGTACGGGCCGCACGGCCCGGTGCCGCCCGCCTCCGTCGAGCTGTGGACGATGCGCCCGGTGAGAACGCGCAGCACACCGAGGTGGGGCCGGGCGTCGGGCACCCGCAGCAGGGTCTCGGAGAGCAGGTGCACCGCCCACCAGCGGGCGTCGGCCGCGGGTGGGCGCTCCCCGGCCGGCCCCCCGCCGTCGGGGCCGTCGCCCTCCCCCGCCGTGAGCCGGTCCAGGGCCTCGATCAGATCGGCCAGCCGGTGCGAGAGCGCGGCCGGTCCCTGGCGCCGGCCGAGCAGCAGCAGCGCCTGGACGACGGGGCCGATCCGGTGACGGGGCACCGGCAGGGTGTGCGGATCGGCGGGTCCGGTGGGGGCGGTGGGCTCCGCCGCGCCCCGGACGCCGGGCCGGCGGGGCTGCGGGACCCGGCCGCCGGGCTGCTCCGCGCTCCCGGTGTGCCAGCGGTGCACCAGGGCGCGCAGTGCCGCGTCCACGTCCAGATGCGCGCCCTGGACCCAGTCGCCCAGCTCCTCGTGGGCGAAGCGGTACCCGGCCCCGGCGGGCACCAGCAGTCCCTCGGTGAGCACGGCGGAGGCCCAGCCCGAGCGCCACGGGAAGACCTCCTCGAAGGCCGTGCGGTCCAGTTCGCCCTGGCCGGGGCCCAGACAGCGGCGGGCCGCCTCGTGGACCTGTCCGGCGACCCGGGCCGCGAGGCGCCGCACCTCCGTACCGCCGGGCGCGGGGTGCCACTGGGCGGCGATCCGGACGGCGACGCGCAGGCACATCAGGTCCAGATGGGCGCCGAAGACCTCCTCGGTGCCGGGGCGCCCGGGGGTGTCCGCGGGCAGGGCGCCGCGCACCTCGGCGAGGAGGCGCAGGGTGAGGGGGTGACGGTCGTGGCCGGGGGCGAGGGCGTCGGGGGCCAGTCCGTACCGCTCGCGGGCCCGTTCGGCCTGGGCGGGGGTGAAGTCGCCGATCCGGACCGCCGGGGGCAGCCGGCGGGCGGGGCGGGCCGGGCGGTGCAGCGCGCCGGGCGGGCAGAGCGCCCCGGCCGTCTCCCAGTGCTCCGGCCGACAGGCGACGACGAGCCGGGCCCCGTGCGCGCGCAGCCAGTCGGCGGTGCCGGCGGTCCAGGCGTCCAGCCGGTGCGCCAGGACGGGCGGCATCTCCTCGGGGGCGTCCAGCAGCACGAGCAGCGGGGCACCGGCCTCCGCGGCGAGCCGGGCGATCCGCTCCGGGGTCGCGCCCTCCATGTCGCCCCGGGCCCCGGCGGCGGTGACGATCCGGCCGGCCTGCCGCAGCGTCCGGGTGATGGCGTCGGCCACGGAGTCGTCCTCGGCCAGCAGGTCGGCGCCGCGCAGCCAGAGCGTGAGCGCGGGCACCGGACCGCGGGCCCGCCGGGCGGCGAGCGCGGCCAGTTCCGTGGTGCGTCCGGTGCCCGGTTCGCCGACCAGCCCGAGGAGTACGGCGGGCTCCGCCCCGTCGGCCGCCGCGAAGGCCTCGAACTCGGCGAGGGTCTCGGGGCGCTCCACGGGGTCGGAGCAGGTGGCGGGGGTGTCGGCGGAGCCCACCGACATGGCGGTGAGCTGGAGCGCCCCGGCAATGTTCAGATCGCGTCCGTAGGCCGGGATGCCCGTGGCGTTGCGCCGCAGCAGGTCGGCCAGCGGTCCCTCGCGGCCGGGTCCGGCCAGGGGCACCGCGCAGCCGGCGGCGGCGTGGCCGGCCCGCAGGGCGGTGCCGAGCACGGCGATGACGGCGCCGCTCTCCGGATCGAGGACGGGTCCGCCGACGGCCGTTCCGCCGAGCCGGAGCGCATCGCTGCCGTCCGTGCCGAGGGCCAGTTCCAGCGCGTGTGCGATCCGGTGGGCGGAGCCGCGCGCGGTGTAGTCGACGGAGGCGGTGCCCAGGACCCGGGCCTCGCGCCAGCCGTGCGCGGCGATGGTCACATAGCTGCCGGGCTCGATCCGCTCCCGGCACGCGATCGGCAGCGGCCGTACGCCGAGGACGTCGGGGCCGCCGGTGGGCAGCAGGGCGAGGTCCAGTCCGGGGAGCGCGGTGATGTCCAGGGCGTCGACGCGGCAGCTGCGGCCCTCGGTGCCGTGCAGAAGGAGATGGGGCAGACCGTCGACCGCCTCGTGGCTGGTGACCACCGTGCCCCGGTCGTCCGCGACGAAGCCGGTCCCCCGTGGCCGGCCCGCCGGATCGCACAGTCGTACCAGTGTCGCCCGGTCCCCGCATCCCATGATTCCGACGGTAGGTCGGCCCGGTTCCGCGCGAGAACCACTCGTATCGAAAGCGCCCCGTTTGCCCCTCTGATTCACTCCGAGCGCTTGCCCGTTGGAGTGAATCAGAGGGATTTGCCGGACACGGGGTCAGGCGAAGACGGCGAGGCTCTTGGCCTTGCCCTTCTGCTCCTCGACGAGGACGAGGAAGCGGCCGTCGGGTCCGAAGACCGCGACCGGGCCGGGCGGGTACGCGGGCATGTCGAGCCGCACCCCGTTCAGCAGGAGCTTCGCCCGCTTCTCGTCGACGTCCCAGCGCGGGAACGCCGAGTCGGCGGCCTCCGCCACCGGCATCACGGTCAGCTCCTCCTGGTGCTGGTCGAGCGTGCGCGCGGCGTCCAGCCCGTACGGGCCGACCCGGGTCCGCCGCAGGGCGGTCAGATGGCCGCCCACACCCAACGAGGCCCCGAGGTCACGGGCGATCGCCCTGATGTACGTACCGGAGGAGCAGACCACCGAGACGACCAGGTCGGTCACGGGTGTGCCGTCCTCGGCGACGGCTTCGCGGACGTCGTAGACCCGGAAGGAGGAGATGGTCACCGGCCGGGCCGGGATCTCGAACTCCTCGCCCCCGCGCACCCGCGCGTAGGACCGCTTGCCGTCGATCTTGATGGCGCTGACCTTGGACGGCACCTGCATGATGGCACCGGTCAGCGCGGCCACCCCCGCGTCGATGGCCTCCCGCGTCACCCCGGAGGCGTCGGCGGACGAGATGATCTCGCCCTCCGCGTCGTCCGTGATCGTGTTCTGGCCGAGCCGGATCGTACCGAGGTACTCCTTCTCGGTCAGCGCGAGATGGCCAAGGAGCTTGGTCGCCCTCTCGACGCCGAGCACCAGCACGCCGGTCGCCATCGGGTCCAGCGTGCCGGCGTGGCCGACCCGCCGGGTCCGGGCGATCCCGCGCATCTTGGCGACGACGTCGTGCGAAGTGAAGCCGGACGGCTTGTCGACGATGACCAAGCCGTCCGGCGTGTTGTTCTGCGTCATTCGGAGGCGTTGTCCTCGTCGTTCTCGTCCTCCGGCTTGCGGTACGGGTCCGCCTCGCCGGCGTACGTGGCGCCCGAGGACGCCTCGCGCACCTTGGCGTCCGAGGCCCGCGCGCGGTCGAGGAGGTCCTCGATCGCCCGCGCGTTCTCGGGCAGCGCGTCCGCCACGAAGGCGAGGGTCGGGGTGAACTTCGTCCCCGCCGCCGAGCCGACCGCCGACCGCAGGATGCCCTTGGCGCTCTGCAGACCGGCCGCGGCGCTCGCCCGCTCCTCGTCGTCGCCGTAGACCGTGTAGAAGACCGTGGCCTCCCGCAGGTCGCCGGTGACCCGGACGTCCGTGATGGTCACGTGCGTCCCCAGGCGCGGGTCCTTGATTCCGCGCTGAAGTTTCTGGGCGACCACCTCCTGGATGAGGTCCGCCAGCTTCTTAGCCCGCGCGTTGTCGGCCACTGGTCCGTCTCCTTCGCCTTGCTCAATCGTCTTCGTCGCTGTGCAGCCGCCGTCGTACGGACAGCAGCTCCACTTCCGGCCGGGCGGCGACGAGGCGCTCGCACCGGTCGAGTACGTCTGTGAGGTGCCGGGTGTCCCCGGAGACCACGGCGAGGCCGATCTCGGCCCTGCGATGGAGGTCCTGCCCGCCCGTCTCCGCCACGCTCACCGCGTATCTGCGCTGGAGTTCGGCGACGATCGGACGGACCACGGAACGCTTCTCCTTCAGCGACCGTACGTCGCCGAGAAGCAGGTCGAAGGACAGTGTCCCCACATACATGTGTGCCCGGATGTCCCGCCGGTTCGGGTTCGCGCCCCGCCGGTCGATGGCAGGGACATCAGAACCGTACACGGAACGGCCGGGGCCGATCGACGGAAATACGTCCCGTCGACCGGCCCCGACTGTTGAGGTACGGGTCAGCCTCGCGGCTTCTCGCGCATCTCGTACGTCGCGATGACGTCGTCGATCTTGATGTCGTTGAAGTTGCCGAGGTTGATACCGCCCTCGAAGCCTTCGCGGATCTCGGTGACGTCGTCCTTGAAGCGGCGCAGACCGGAGATGGTGAGGTTCTCCGCGATGACCTTGCCATCGCGCAGCAGGCGCGCCTTGGTGTTGCGCTTGACCTCTCCGGAGCGGACCAGCACACCGGCGATGTTGCCGAGCTTGGACGAGCGGAAGATCTCGCGGATCTCCGCCGTGCCGAGCTCGACCTCTTCGTACTCCGGCTTGAGCATGCCCTTGAGGGCCGCCTCGATCTCCTCGATCGCCTGGTAGATGACCGAGTAGTAGCGGACGTCCACACCCTCGCGGTCGGCCATCTGCTGCGCACGCCCGGCGGCGCGCACGTTGAAGCCGATCACGATGGCGTCGGAGCCGGTCGCCAGGTCGATGTCCGACTCGGTGACCGCACCCACACCGCGGTGCAGGACCCGGATGTCGACCTCTTCACCGACGTCGAGCTGGAGCAGCGAGGACTCGAGAGCCTCCACCGAACCGGACGCGTCGCCCTTGATGATGAGGTTGAGCTCCTGGACCAGACCGGCCTTGAGCGCCTCGTCCAGGTTCTCCAGGGAGAACCGGACGCCCTTGCGGGCGAAGTTGGCGTTGCGCTCGCGGGCGGCACGCTTCTCGGCGATCTGACGGGCCGTACGGTCCTCGTCGACCACCAGGAAGTTGTCGCCGGCGCCCGGGACGTTGGTGAGACCGAGCACGAGGACGGGGGTCGAGGGACCCGCTTCCTCGACGTTGTTGCCGTTGTCGTCGAGCATCGCCCGGACCCGGCCGTACGCGTCGCCGACCACCATCGTGTCGCCGATGCGCAGCGTGCCTCGCTGGACGAGGACGGTCGAGACCGCACCGCGACCGCGGTCGAGGTGGGACTCGATCGCGATGCCCTGCGCGTCCTGCTCCGGGTTGGCCCGCAGGTCGAGCGAGGCGTCGGCGGTGAGGACGACGGCCTCCAGCAGCTGGTCGATGTGCAGACCCTGCTTGGCGGAGATGTCGACGAACATCGTGTCGCCGCCGTACTCCTCGGCCACCAGACCGAACTCGGTGAGCTGACCGCGCACCTTGGTCGGGTCAGCGCCCTCGACGTCGATCTTGTTGACCGCGACCACGATCGGCACGTCGGCCGCCTTGGCGTGGTTCAGCGCCTCGATCGTCTGGGGCATCACACCGTCGTTCGCCGCCACCACGAGGATCGCGATGTCGGTGGACTTCGCACCACGGGCACGCATGGCGGTGAACGCCTCGTGACCCGGGGTGTCGATGAAGGTGATCCGACGGTCCTCGCCGTTGACCTCGGCGGAGACCTGGTAGGCACCGATGTGCTGCGTGATGCCGCCGGCCTCGCCCGCGATGACGTTCGTCTTGCGGATCGCGTCCAGCAGTCGGGTCTTACCGTGGTCGACGTGACCCATGACGGTCACGACCGGCGGACGGGAGACCAGGGCCTCTTCGCCGCCCTCGTCCTCGCCGAACTCGATGTCGAAGGACTCGAGCAGCTCGCGGTCCTCCTCCTCCGGGCTGACGATCTCAAGGACGTAGTTCATCTCGTCCGCGAGGAGCTTCAGCGTGTCGTCGGAGACCGACTGCGTGGCGGTCACCATCTCGCCGAGGTTCATCATCACGGCGACGAGCGACGCCGGGTTGGCGTTGATCTTCTCCGCGAAGTCGGTCAGCGAGGCACCGCGCGACAGCCGGACGGCCTGCCCGTTGCCACGGGGCAGCATGACGCCGCCCACCGACGGGGCCTGCATGGCCTCGTACTCCTGGCGCCTCTGCCGCTTCGACTTGCGACCGCGACGCGCGGGACCGCCGGGACGACCGAAGGCGCCCTGCGTGCCACCGCGGCCACCGGGACCGCCGGGACGGCCACCGAAACCGGGACGGCCGCCGAAGCCACCGCCACCACCGGGACGGCCCGCGCCGCCACCGCCGCCGCCACCGGGACGGCCGGCGAAGCCGCCGCCACCGCCGCCGGGACCGGCCGGACGGCCGGCGAAGCCACCGCCGCCGGGACGGCCCGCGCCGCCGGGACGACCGCCGCCGCCACCGGGACCACGGCCGCCGGGGCCCGGACGGGGACCGGCAGCGGGACGCTGCGGCATCATGCCCGGGTTCGGACGGTTACCACCGGGGGCGCCGCCGGGACGGGGCGCCTGCGGACGCGGCATGCCGCCGGGGGTCGGGCGTGCGCCGCCCTGGCCCTGGCCCTGCGGACGCGGGGCGCCACCGGGGCCGCCCTGCGGACGCGGGGCGCCCGGACGCTCCTGGCCGCCACCGGGACGCGGGGCGCCGCCGGGACGGGGCGCCTGCGGACGGGCCATGCCCGTCGAGCCGCCGGAGGTGAAGGGGTTGTTGCCCGGACGGGGACCCGCCGGACGTGCGCCGGGGCGCGGGGCGCCCTGGCCGGCGGGACGCGCGGGGCGCTCGCCGCCGCGGCCGCCGTCGCGCTGGCCGCCGGCCGGACCGGGACGCGCCGAGCCGCCCGTGGGACGGGGTCCCGGGGTGGCGCCGGCGGGGCGCGGTGCCTGCGGCTGCGGGGCCGAAGGCTGGGCCGGGGCCGGGGCCGGGGCCGAGAACTCGGCCGCGGGCACCGGGGTGGCCGGGCCGGGCCGGGGCGCCGGCTTCGGGCCCGGTCGCGGACCCGCCGACGGGGCGGGGGTGCTGCGCGGGGCCTCGGCGGCGGCCGGCTTGGGGGCCGGGGCGCCGGGCTTCGGGGCAGCGGGACGTGCCGCGGCGGCCGGAGACGGCGCCGCGGGCTTGGCGGGGGCGGCCTTACGGGGCGCGCCCGGCTTGGCAGCGGGCTTGCCGGCGTTGCCGCCGGGCCCCTGCAGTGCGTCAGTCAACTTGCGTACAACCGGCGCCTCGATCGTCGAGGACGCCGAACGGACGAATTCACCGAGTTCCTGGAGCTTGGCCATGACGACCTTGCTCTCCACACCGAACTCCTTGGCGAGTTCGTATACCCGGACCTTAGCCACTTCGCTCCTTTTAGGTCCGGGTTACCGCCGGACCGTCGCTACTTCATGGGCGTACTCATCGCGTACTCATCGAGTGCTCATCGCAATCTCGACCTACTTCCAACTCGCGAGGTACCTGACCGCACGGGGTCCCGTGCCGTTCATTTCCTACGGTGTCACCCGCTCGACGAACCGCTGCACCGCAGTGGGGTCGAACGGCCCCTTGGCCTTGAAGGCCCGGGGGAATGCCCGGCGGCGAACCGCCAGGTCCAGACAGACGGAGACGGGGTGCACATACGCACCCCGGCCGGGCAGCGTACCGCGAGGATCGGGGACGCAGGCGTCCCCGTCCGCCACGATGCGCAGCAGCTCGCTCTTGCCCGCTCGCTCCCGGCATCCCACACAGGTTCGCTCGGGGCAAGCGCGGGCGTGCGTCCGGCCAGACACGATTAAGTCTACCTCCCCGCACCGACCTCACCCCTTTGGGGCAAAAATCGAACGGATGTTGTCGTGATCTCAGCGGCGTGCCGTCGAGATCTATTCCCTCAGCGGCGCTCGGAACGCTCCCGGGCCCGCTCGGCCCGCTCCCGGTCCGCGACGTCGCGCTCGGCGTCCGTCTCGGTGTCGGGGCGGATGTCGATGCGCCAGCCGGTCAGCCGGGCGGCGAGCCGGGCGTTCTGGCCCTCCTTGCCGATCGCCAGCGAGAGCTGGTAGTCCGGCACGGTCACCCGGGCGGAACGGGCCCCGAGGTCAACGACCTCGACCTCGCTCACCCGTGCGGGTGAAAGCGCGTTGGCGACCATCTCCGCCGGGTCGTCCGACCAGTCGACGATGTCGATCTTCTCGCCGTGCAGCTCGGCCATCACGTTGCGGACCCGGCCGCCCATCGGGCCGATGCAGGCGCCCTTGGCGTTGAGCCCGGAGCGGGTGGAGCGGACCGCGATCTTGGTGCGGTGGCCGGCCTCGCGGGCGATCGCGCAGATCTCGACGGAACCGTCGGCGATCTCCGGGACCTCCAGCGCGAAGAGCTTCTTCACCAGGTTGGGGTGGGTCCGCGACAGCGTCACGGACGGACCGCGGACGCCCTTGGCGACCCGGACGACATAGGTGCGCAGCCGCAGGCCGTGGGTGTACTCCTCGCCCGGCACCTGCTCCTGGACGGGGAGGATGGCCTCCAGCTTGCCGATGTCGACCAGGACGTTCTTCGGGTCCTTGCCCTGCTGGACGACGCCGGTGACGACATCGCCCTCGTGCCCGGCGTACTCGCCGAAGGTCCGGTCGTCCTCCGCGTCGCGCAGCCGCTGCAGGATGACCTGCTTGGCGGTGGTCGCGGCGATCCGGCCGAAGCCCGACGGGGTGTCGTCGAACTCCTTGGGCTCCTGGCCCTCCTCCAGATCGGCCGGGTCCTCCTTGGCCCACACGGTCACATGGCCGCGCTCGTCCAGCTCGACCCGCGCCCGGCGGTGGCTGCCGTCGGTGCGGTGGTACGCGATGAGGAGGGCCGACTCGATCGCCTCGACGAGCACGTCGAACGGGATCTCCTTGTCCTGCGCCAAGCCCTTCAGAAGCTTCACATCGATGTCCACGGCTACGCCTCCTCTTCCTTCTTGTCCTTGCGGTTGAATTCCAGTTCCACGCGCGCCCTGGCGATGTCGTCGAAGGCCATCCGGCGGGAGGTGGGCTTGCGGCCCTTGACGCCGGGGACCTCCAGATCGAGGCCCTCCTCGTCGACGTCCAGCACCCGGGCGACCAGCTCGGCGCCCTCGCGCGGGACGATTCTGACCAGCCGGCCGGTGGCGCGGACGTAGTGGCGGTGCTCGGTCAGCGGGCGGTCGGCGCCCGGGGAGCTGACCTCCAGGACGTACTCGTCCTCGCCCATCACGTCGGTCTCGTCCAGCCGGGCCGAGATCGCGCGGCTCAGATCCGCGCAGGTGTCGAGCTCCACGCCCTCGTCGGAGTCCACGATGATCCGCAGGACCCGGCGACGGCCGGCCCGGGACACTTCGATCTCTTCCAGATCCAGCTGCTCGGCGCTGACGAGCGGTTCGACCAGCCCGCGCAGCCTCTCGCTCTGGGTGGTGCTCATCCGGGTGACTCCTCGGCCGCGTGTGCTGTTGTGGGGATCGTCGCGTGTCAGGTCAAAGGGTATCCGGTCGCAAGGGGTGTTGCCGTCCGCCTGCCCGCCGGGCGCGGGTACGCTCGCCTGCGGTGATCACTTCAGGACAGATCCAGTCACAACAGGTTCAAGCCCGAAGGAGAACAAGTGCGGCGCACGGGGACGACGCGCAGGGGGGCCCTCACCGCCGCGGGAGCGGTGGCCACGGGGGCGGTGCTGGCCGGCTGCGGCGGCGATGACGGGGACGGTGCCCGCGCGGGCACCGGGACCTCCGCCGACCGGGTATCGGCGGCGCGCACGGAGACCACCCTGCGGACGGCGGCACGGCAGGTCGGCACCACCCTGCTGGCCCGGTACGACAGCGTGATCGAGGCCCATCCGGCGACCGCGTCCGGTCTCGCGCCGCTGCGCGACGCGGTGCGCGCCCATGTCCTCGCGTTCGGGAAGGGCACCGGCGCCTCGCTCTCCATGGTCCGGACCCGGCCGGGCACCACGACCGCCGCGGCGGCCGTACGGGCCCTGGCCACCGCGGAGCGGCAGGCCGCGGCCGCGCACACCGAGGCGCTGATGAAGGCCCCGCCGGAACTGGCCCGGCTGCTCGCCTCGGTCGCCGCCGCGGCCTCCGCCCACGCCTATCTGCTGACCGCGCTGGCGAAGGAGACCGAGGGATGAGCGAGGACGACGGGACGCTGCGGGCCGCCCAGGCGGCGCTGGCGGCCGAGCACGCCGCCGTGTACGGCTACGGGGTCGCCGGGGCCCGGGTGGCGCCGGCCCGCCGCCCGGAGGCGACCGCCGCGCACCACGCCCACCGCGCCCGACGCGACGCGCTGGTGCGCACGGTCCGGGACCTGGGCGGTGAACCGGTGGCGGCGGCCGCCGCGTACGCTCTGCCCTTCGCGGTACCGGACGCGGCCTCGGCCGTCCGGCTCGCCGCCGCGCTGGAGGACGGGGTGGCCGATGTCTACTCCGACCTCGTGCGGGCCTCACAGGGGCCGCTGCGGCGGTCGGCGGCGGACGCCCTGCGGGAGGCCGCGGTGCGCGCCGTGCGCTGGCGGGGCGGCGGCGTAGCCTTTCCCGGGCTCGCCGAGCGGGCCCCGGACGGGTCCCTGAAGGACGGGACCGCGGAGAGGAAGGCGGCCGGGCCCGGCACCCGGGCCGGGTCCGATGCGAAGGCCCGGGACGGCGCGACGCACTGAAGAAGCTCTGAAAGGGAACACGGCACGTATGGGTTTTGAACCGCCGCAGCGTCTGGTGCGAGCGCTCGGCGAGTCGTACGGGGATACGGCCGCCGGGGACTGGCTCGCAGGGCTTCCGGAACTGACCGAGCGGGCCCTGGCGGCCGGCGGCCGGGAGCTGACCGTGGAACGGGTCGCCGCGCCCGGCGGGCGCTCCAGTCTGGTCCTGCTGGTCCGGGCGGCCGACGGCACCCCCGCGGCGCTCAAGCTCGCCCCCTCGGGGGCGGCGCCGGAGTGCGAACGGGCGGCGCTGGCGCACTGGAACGGCTGGGGCGCGGTGATGCTCCTCCCGGGGCCCGGCGAGGACCCCGCGGGCGACGGGCGGGAGGCCGGCGGGGCGCTGCTGCTGGAGCGGCTGCACCCCGAGATGTCGCTGCGCTCGCTGCCGGAGGCCAAGGCGCTCCTGGAGGCCGCCGGCACGGTGCGGCGGCTCTGGGTGGAACCGCCGGCCAGGCACGGCTTCGAGACGGTCGCCGAGCGGACCGGGCGCAGGACCGCCCCGATGCGGGAGGCCGCCGAGGCCGATCCCGCGCTCGCGGACATGGTCGCGGCGGCGCTCTCGGCCCGCGAGGAACTGGTCGCGGACTCCCCCGAGACGCTGCTGCTGCACGGCAACTTCCGCCAGAGCAAGGTGCTCTCGGGCGAACGCGCGCCCTGGCTGACGGTCGGCCCGGAGCCGGTCGTGGGGGAACGCGCCTACGATCTGGCGCGGCTGGTGCGGGACCGGGTCGAGGACCTGATCGCCTCGCCCAGCGGGGCGGGGACCGCGCGGCGCCGGATCCGGAAGCTCGCCGACTCCCTGGACGTGGACCAGGACCGGCTGTACGGCTGGACGCTGTTCCGCGCGGTCGAGTCCGGCACCCGGGCGCTGGCCGCGGGCCGCCGTGAGGAGGGCGAGGTGACGCTGGAGTTCGCCGGCTGGCTGTAGCCGGACCTCTCCCGTACACCCCGAAGGGCCCCGCACGGTCGTCCGTGCGGGGCCCTTCGGCGTTCGGCGGGATCAGTCGCGCGCGGTCAGGCGGGCGATGGCCTCCTCGACCGTCAGTTCCTCGCGCTCGCCGGTGCGGCGGTCCTTCAGCTCCAGGACGCCCTCGGCCGAGCGGCGGCCGGCGACCAGGATCTGGGGGACGCCGATCAGCTCGGAGTCGGTGAACTTCACGCCGGGCGAGATGCCGGGGCGGTCGTCGACCAGGACCCGCAGACCGGCGGCGCCCAGCTTCTCGGAGACGTCGAGGGCCAGCTCGGTCTGGAGCGCCTTGCCGGCGGCGACGACGTGCACATCGGCCGGGGCGACCTCGCGGGGCCAGCACAGGCCCTTGTCGTCGGCGGTCTGCTCGGCGAGGGCGGCCACCGCGCGGGAGACGCCGATGCCGTACGAGCCCATGGTGACGCGGACCGGCTTGCCCTGCTGGCCGAGGACGTCGAGCGAGAAGATGTCGGCGTACTTGCGGCCGAGCTGGAAGATGTGGCCGATCTCGATGGCGCGGTCCACCTGGAGGCCGGTGCCGCACTTGGGGCAGGGGTCGCCCGCCTCGACGACCACGACGTCGAGGTAGTCGTCGACCTCGAAGTCGCGGCCCGCGACGACGTTCTTCGCGTGCTTGCCGTCCTTGTTGGCGCCGGTGATCCAGGCGGTGCCGGCGGCGACCCGGGGGTCGGCGATGTAGCGGACCTTCTCCAGGCCCTGGGGGCCGACGTAGCCGCGGACCAGGTCGGGGCGGCCGACGAAGTCCTCGGCCGTGACGAGTTCGACGACGGCGGGGGCCAGGTGCTCGCCCAGCTTGCCGAGGTCGACCTCGCGGTCGCCGGGCACGCCCACGGCGACGATCTCGCCGTCGACCTTGACCAGGAGGTTCTTCAGGGTGGCGGAGGCCGGGACGCCGAGGTGGGCGGCGAGGGTCTCGATGGTCGGGGTGTCGGGGGTGTCCAGCTCCTCGACCGGGCCGGCCGCCGATCCGTCCACCTCGGTGGCGACGAAGGTGACGGCCTCGGTGTTCGCCGCGTAGTCGCAGTTCGGGCAGTCGACGAAGGTGTCCTCGCCGGCCGGGGCCGGGGCCAGGAACTCCTCGGACGCGGAGCCGCCCATGGCGCCGGAGACGGCGGAGACGATCCGGTGGTCGAGGCCGAGGCGCTCGAAGATCCGGATGTAGGCGGCGCGGTGCAGCTGGTAGGCCTCGGCCAGGCCCTCGTCGCTGGTGTCGAAGGAGTACGAGTCCTTCATCTGGAACTCGCGGCCGCGCAGCACACCGGCGCGGGGGCGGGCCTCGTCGCGGTACTTCGTCTGGATCTGGTACAGGATGACGGGCAGGTCCTTGTAGGACGAGCACATGTCCTTGACGACCTGGGTGAAGATCTCCTCGTGCGTGGGGCCGAGGAGGTAGTCCGCGCCCTTGCGGTCCTGGAGGCGGAACAGCAGGTCGCCGTACTCGTCGTACCGTCCGCTCGCCTCGTACGCCTCCTTGGGCAGCAGGGCGGGGAGCAGCACCTCCTGGCCGCCGATGGCGTCCATCTCCTCGCGGACGACGCGGGTGATGTTCTCCAGCACCTTCTTGCCGAGCGGCAGCCAGGACCAGATGCCGGCCGCGGTGCGGCGTACGTAACCGGCGCGGACGAGGAGCTTGTGGTTGAGCGTCTCGGCGTCCGCCGGGTCGTCGCGCAGTGTCTTGATCATCAATCGGGACATGCGCTGGACCTGGGCCATGATGAACTCCTGCTCGGAAGGGTGATGTGCAGGAGGTTAGCCGGGCAGCGGCGGCGGGCGGAAATCGATTCGCTCAGGCGGGTTCGCGCCGGGGCAGCGGAAGCGGTGCTCCCATGACCGCGTACGGCAGCGGGGCACTGGGGAAGAACACCTGCCGGGCCAGGTCGCGGTAGCCGAGCGAGTGGTACAGGCCGCGGGCGGGGCTGTCCGTGTCGATGGCGGAGAGGATGGAGCGGGGCTCGTCCACGCCGTCGGTGACGGTGGTGATCAGGGCCCTGCCGACGCCCCGGTTCTGGTGGTCGGGGTGAACGTGCAGTTCGGTGATGACGAAGGCGTCGTCGAGCCAGCCCGCCGAGCCGGTGGCGCGCAGATACGGCTCGACGACGGTGGACCACCAGTGGCCGCGTTCGTTGGGCATGCCGTAGACGAAGCCGACCAGGTCGCCGGCGGGGGTCAGCGCGCCGAGCGCGCGGGCCTCCGGGTGCTCCAGGTGCCGGAGCACGATGTGGCGGCGGATGTTGACCTCGTCGGGTCCGAGACCGAAGGCGACGGCCTGCACGGCGAGCGCCTCGTCCACGCGTGCGGCGAGATCGATCGGTGCGATCCGGACGCCGGGAGTGCGGGGGCCTTCCCCGGGAAGTGCTGCCATGAACCGACCCTACTGTCCGCGGCGCGGTGCGGGGTACGGTCCGGCCGGGTCAGAACAGGACGCTCATGAAGGCGCCGGTCTCCCGGAAGCCGATGCGGCGGTACGCCTTGCGGGCGGGGGTGTTGAAGTCGTTGACGTACAGGCTGACGACCGGGGCGACATCGGCGAGCGCGTAGCGCAGGACGGCGGCCATGCCGGTCTCGGAGTGGCCCCGGCCGCGGAACTCCGGGGCGACCCAGACGCCCTGGATCTGGCAGGCCTGCGGGGTGGTGGCGCCGATCTCCGCCTTGAAGACGACCTTGCCGTCGTCGATCCGGGCGAAGGAGCGGCCGGCGCCGATGAGCTCGGCGACCCGGGCCTGGTAGAGCAGGCCTCCGTCACCGGCGAGCGGGGAGATGCCGACCTCCTCGGTGAACATGGCCACGCAGGCCGGCATGAGCACCTCCATCTCGTCCTTGCGGACGCGGCGCACCAGCGGGTCGGGGGCGATCTCGGCGGAGGGGCTCTCGGTGACCATGAGCGGCTGGTTGGCGCGGACCTCGCGGGCGGGGCCCCAGCCCGGCTCCAGCAGCCGCCAGAGCTGGGCGGTGGGCTCGGCCGGGCCGACGATCGACGAGCAGCGGCGGCCGGCCCGGCGGGCGCGGTCGGCGAAGGCGCGGACGGCCTCGGGTGTGGCGCAGATGGGGACGAGGTTGGCGCCGGAGTAGCACAGGGAGCGCAGGTGCCCGTCGGCGTACCAGCCCCACATCTCGCCGCCGAGGCGCCAGGGGTCGAGGCCGGCGATCTGGACCCGGGAGGTCACGAAGGCGTTGGCTACGGGGTCGCTCTCCAGCACCGCGAGGGCGGCGCCGAGGTCGCTGGGTTCGAGGACCCGGGTGGTGGTGTGCGTCAACACGAGGGGGCCTCACCATACGGTCTGCTGATTTCCGCACTGTACCCGCAGAGGCTGTGGACCGCCGCTCGTGGCCGGGATCGGCCGCCGCCCCGCTCACGGACCGCGCCCCGCGCGGAGCGGTGCTCCGGCGGGGCGCGGTCGGGAGGGACACGGGGTCAGCTGATGGAGACCTCGGGCTCGCCGGAGGCGATGCCGTCCTTCTCCATCTGCTCGGCGATCTTCATGGCCTCTTCGATGAGGGTCTCGACGATCTTCGACTCGGGGACGGTCTTGATGACCTCGCCCTTGACGAAGATCTGGCCCTTGCCGTTGCCGGAGGCGACACCGAGGTCGGCCTCGCGGGCCTCGCCGGGGCCGTTGACGACACAGCCCATGACGGCGACGCGCAGCGGCACCTCCATGCCTTCGAGCCCGGCGCTGACCTGGTCGGCGAGCTTGTAGACGTCCACCTGGGCGCGGCCGCAGGAGGGGCAGGAGACGATCTCCAGGCGGCGCTGGCGGAGGTTGAGCGACTCCAGGATCTGGATGCCGACCTTGACCTCCTCCGCGGGCGGGGCGGAGAGGGAGACCCGGATGGTGTCGCCGATGCCCTCGCTGAGCAGGGCGCCGAAGGCGACGGCGGACTTGATGGTGCCCTGGAAGGCGGGGCCGGCCTCGGTGACGCCGAGGTGCAGCGGGTAGTCGCACCGGGCGGCGAGCTGGCGGTAGGCGTTGACCATGACGACCGGGTCGTTGTGCTTGACCGAGATCTTGATGTCGTGGAAGTCGTGCTCCTCGAAGAGCGACGCCTCCCAGAGCGCGGACTCGACCAGGGCCTCGGGGGTGGCCTTGCCGTACTTCTGGAGGAGCCGGGCGTCCAGCGATCCGGCGTTGACGCCGATGCGGATCGGCGTGCCGGCGTCCTTGGCCGCGCGCGCGATCTCCTTGACCTTGTCGTCGAACTGCTTGATGTTGCCCGGGTTGACGCGGACGGCCGCGCAGCCGGCGTCGATCGCGGCGAACACGTACTTCGGCTGGAAGTGGATGTCCGCGATCACCGGGATCTGGGACTTCGCGGCGATGGTCGCCAGCGCGTCCGCGTCGTCCTGGGTCGGACAGGCCACGCGCACGATCTGACAGCCCGAGGCGGTCAGTTCGGCGATCTGCTGGAGGGTGGCGCCGATGTCCGAGGTGCGCGTCGTGGTCATCGACTGCACCGAGACCGGTGCGTCCCCGCCGACCGCCACGGAGCCGACCTGGATCTTGCGGCTGACCCTCCGGTCGGCGAGCTTGGTCGGAACGTCGGGCATTCCGAGAGAAATCGCAGTCATGCGCTGAGCATCCCCAAGGTGTGGATCAAGGTCCCGAGATCGGCGGGCTCCGGCCTTCGAGGTTACGTCACCGCGTGCGGCCCGGAGCACACCGCGTCCGGGAGCCCGGGAAAAATCCGGCGGCCCGGACGCACCGCGCGCACCACCCGTCACTCGGGGTGTACGGGGACTCGCGCGGCGCGTCCGGGAGCGGTCAGGAGATCTTGACCGGATTGACGACGTCGGCGACCAGGACGAGCAGGGTGAAGCAGATGAACACCCCGGCGACGACGTAGGCGACCGGCATCAGCTTGGCCACGTCGAACGGGCCCGGGTCGGGGCGCCGGAAGACCTTGGCGAGGTTGCGGCGCAGCGCCTCCCAGAGGGCGCCCGCGATGTGTCCGCCGTCCAGCGGGAGCAGCGGGAGCATGTTGAAGAGGAACAGCGAGAGGTTGAAGCCGGCCAGCAGGAACAGCATCATCGCGATCTGGTTCTGCGCCGGGACGTCCAGCGTCATCACCTCGCCGCCGATCCGGGCGGCGCCGACGACGCCCACCGGGGAGTCCGCCGCGCGCTCGCCGTCGCTGAAGGCCGCGTCCCAGAGGTCCGGGATCTTGGAGGGCAGGGCGATGATCGAGTCCACGCCGTTCTCGATCATGTCGCCCATGCGGACGACGGATTCACCGAAGGTGAGCGGGAGGATCTCCGTCTTGGCCGCGAAGCCGAGGTAGCCGGCGTCGACGAACTTCCCGGGGATCACCTCGCCGTCGGAGTCCTTCTTCGCCACCGAGTTCCGCTTGAGTACGGCGTGCAGGGTCTGCTCCTGCCCGTCGCGCTGGACGGTGAGGGTGGCGGGGCCGATCGTGTCGCGGATCCGGTCGGAGAGCGTGGACCACTCGTCGACCTTCTGGCCGTTGAAGGCGACGATCTTGTCGCCCACCTTGAGCCCCGCGGCCTGGGCGGGCGAGACCGGGTCGGACGCCTTGCAGGTCTCGCGCTTCTCGCTCTGCGCGATCACGCACTTCTGGACGCCGGCGACATCGGTCGTCTGGGTCTGGAAGCCGAAGGTCATGGCGACGCCGAGGAAGATCGCCACGGCCAGGACCAGGTTCATGAAGGGTCCGGCGAACATCACGATGACGCGCTTCCACGGCTTGCGCGTGTAGAAGAGGCGGGTCTCGTCGCCCGGTTCCAGTTCCTCGAAGGCGGCGGAGCGGGCGTCCTCGATCATGCCGCGCCACGGCGAGGTGGAGCGGGCCTCCAGCCGGCCGTCCGGGCCCGGCGGGAACATCCCGATCATGCGGATGTAGCCACCGGCCGGAATGGCCTTGATGCCGTACTCCGTGTCCCCCTTCTTCCGGGACCAGATCGTCGGCCCGAAGCCGACCATGTACTGGGGGACGCGGATGCCGAAGAGCTTGGCCGTGGAGAGGTGGCCGAGTTCGTGCCAGGCGATGGAGAAGAGCAGGCCGAAGGCGAAGACCGCGATGCCGAGGATCGTCAGCAGGATCGTCGTCAAGCTCATGCGCGCGCCTCCGCGGTGGCCTCGGCCGAGAGTTCCCGGGCCCGGGTCCGCGCCCAGGCCTCCGCTTCAAGGACGTCCGCGACCGTCAGCGAAGTTCCCGCCGCCGGTGTGCCGTGTTCCTCGACGACGGCGGTGACCGTGTCCATGATCCCGTTGAACGCCAGCCGCCCGTCCAGGAACGCGGCCACGCACTCCTCGTTCGCCGCGTTGAACACGGCGGGGGCGGTGCCGCCCAGGGCGCCCACGTGCCGGGCGAGCCCGACGGAAGGGAAGGCCTCCGTGTCCAGCGGGAAGAACTCCCAGGTGGAGGCCTTGGTCCAGTCGAAGGCGGGGGCGGCGTCGGGAACCCGCTGCGGCCAGCCCAGTCCGATCGCGATGGGGCCGCGCATATCGGGCGGGGTGGCCTGGGCGAGGGTGGATCCGTCGGTGAACTCGACCATGGAGTGCACGTACGACTGGGGGTGGACGACGACCTCGATGCGCTCGAACGGGATGTCGTAGAGGAGGTGCGCCTCGATGACCTCCAGGCCCTTGTTGACCAGGGTCGCCGAGTTGATCGTGATGACCGGGCCCATGGCCCAGGTCGGGTGGGCGAGCGCCTGTTCCCGGGTGACGCCGGAGAGTTCGTCCCGGGTACGGCCCCGGAAGGGTCCGCCGGAGGCGGTGACGACGAGCTTGCGCACATCGGCGCGGGTGCCGGCGGCGAGCGCCTGGAAGAGGGCGGCGTGCTCGGAGTCGACGGGGATGATCTGGCCGGGCGCGGCGAGTGCCTTGACCAGCGGGCCGCCGACGATGAGCGATTCCTTGTTGGCGAGCGCCAGGGTGCGGCCCGCCTTCAGCGCGGCCAGGGTCGGCGCGAGGCCGATGGAGCCGGTGATGCCGTTGAGCACGGTGTGGCAGTCGCTCGCGGCCAGTTCGGTGGCGGCGTCGGGTCCGGCGAGGATCTCGGGGGGCTGTTCGCCGGTGCCGTACTCCGTCGCCAGCGCCTCGCGCAGGGCGGGCACCGCGTCGGCGGAGGCGACCGCGACCGTACGCACCCGCAGGCGGCGGGCCTGTTCGGCGAGGAGGGCGACGCGTCCGCCCGCGGCGGAGAGCGCGGTGACGCGGAAGCGGTCGGGGTTGCGCAGGACCAGATCGATGGCCTGGGTGCCGATGGACCCGGTGGAGCCGAGGATGACGAGATCCCGGCGGCCTTCCACGGCGTCGAAGACGAGATGCGGGTCGGCGAGGGGGGCGGGGCTGTCGCTCATGCCCCCCATTGTTGCCGCATCGGCTGTGTGCGAGGACAGGGCGCCCCCGGCGCCGCGTCGGGACGGTTCGCTCACGGTGTCCTCAGCCCTTCGCCGAACGGAACGCGGTCCAGGCGGCGGTCATGATCTCCGGGGGTACCCCGCCGATGTCCCGGGTGCCGGTGATCTCCCCGCGGAAGGCGAGGGTCGTGGTGCCGGAGCGGACCACCGTGAGGTACTCGTACAGCGTGGCCTTCCCCTTCACGTCGAGGATCGTGAAGCGGTACGCCTTCGCCTCGTCGGCCTCGGACGCGAAGGCGGGGGCCTTGGCCGGTTCGACCTTCAGGTACTTCGCGGAGGCGATCGCGCGCTCCTCGGTGAATCCGCCGGCGCAGTCCTTCCCCGCCTTGTCGAGGGACTTCATCACGGCGGCGGCCCCGTCGCCGCCGTAGCTGCGCAGGGTGACGTCGACGGTGAGACCGAGCATCTCGTCCGGGATGTCGACCTTGCGCTGGACCTGTGCGGCCGGGTCCGGGTCGGCGGCCTCGGCGGCGAGGCTGACGAGCGGCTGGCAGACGGCGGGGGACGCGGTGTAGCCGTCGCCGAGCGGGCCGTCGAGGACGTACTCGGAGGCCGTGTAGCGGCCGATCTTCTGGCCGTCGGTGAGGGAGGCCGCCGTCAGCCGGGCCTCGTCGGGCGCACCGGCCGTCGGCGCCGGGGTCCCGGTGGCCGGGGCGGACGCCTTGGCGTCCTCGGCCGCCCCGGCGTCCTCGTCCTTGTCGCTGCCGCAGGCCGACGCCCCGAGCACCGTCGCGACGGCGATCCCGACGGCCGCCGCCCGGCGCCACCGGACCCGCTGGTTCCTCACCCCGTGCATGCCTGTCCCCATTTCCTGATCCTCCGGCGCCCGCGCTCGCGCCGCCGGCCGACGGTCGATTGTGCTGGATGTCCGCGGTCCGGGGTCCGCCGGGCCGCTCGGTCTCAGAAGTGCGTCGTCACGCCGCACCTGTCCCGCAGCAGGGCCGTGTCGTGCAGGTCCTGCGGGCGCGGCTCGTAGCCGCGGTGGAAGTCGGCCTGCCGGGCGGCCGAGACGCAGCGCACCCCGCGCCCGCCGACCGTCCCCCTGACGAAGCAGTCCGCCGGGTAGGCGAACGGCTCATCCGGGTCGAACGAGGACTGGACGGCCGAGCCGTCGGCGGCGAAGCGGAGCGGGTGCAGATCGACCGAGGCGCCGTCGGGGCGGCTCATGACGAAGCGCACGGGGCGCTGGTCCACCGTCTCGGCGTACCCGGCGGCCGCCAGCGCCGCGACGACGGCCGGTTCCTGTTCCTGCCGGTGCAGGAGGTCGAGGTCGCCGTGCGCGCGGGTCTCCTCGCCGACGAGGGCGTCGACCCCCCAGCCGCCGGCCAGCGTCACCTCCGTACCGGCCTCCTCCAACAGAGCGAGTACGGACAGCACTTCGGACGCGGACATCATGCCGCGGAGCCTATCCTCCCGTGCCGCGCGGGATCTCCCGTACGAGCCGCTCCGCGAAGGCGGCGAAGGCGTCGTGGAAGCCGGGGAAGGTCTTGCGGACGCAGCCGGGGTCGTCGTACGTGATGCCCGGCGTGCGCAGCGCGGTGACGGCGAAGGACATGACGATGCGGTGGTCGCCGTGGGTCTCGATCCGGGCGGGCGCCGGGGTGCCGGGCAGGATCTCGATCCAGTCGGGGCCGGTGGAGACGGTGATGCCCATGCGCCGGAGGTTGTCCGCGCACGCCTCCAGCCGGTCGCACTCCTTGACCCGGGTGTTGCCGACGTCCTCGATGCGGACCGGTCCGGAGGCGAAGGGGGCGATCGCGGCGAGGGTCGGCATGGTGTCGGAGATGTCGCGCATGTTGACGGTGAGGCCGTCGAGGCGGCCGGTGGAGCGGACCGTCGTGGCCTCGGCCGTCGTACGGACGTCCGCGCCCATCCGCCGCAGCACGTCGACGAAGGCCAGATCGCCCTGGAGGGCCCCCTCGCCGAGGCCGGGCACGGTGACCTCGCCGCCCGTGAGGGCCGCCGCCGCGAAGAAGTAACTGGCCGTGGAGGCGTCCGGTTCGACGGCGTAGGTGGTGGCCCGGTAGCCGCCGGGCGGCACGGTGAAGACGGTCCCGCCGGGGCCGCTCCGGGCGACCTCGACGCCGAAGTCCCGCATCATCGCCAGGGTGATCTCGATGTACGGGGCGGACACCAGATCGGTGACGGTGATCGTGAGGCCGTTCTCGGTCAGCGGCCCGAGCATCAGCAGCGCGGTGAGGTACTGGCTGGACTGGCCGGCGTCCAGGGTGAGCGCGCCGCCCTTGATGCCGGCGGCCTCGATGCGCAGCGGGTGGTGGCCTTCGGCCTCCTCGTGGCGGAGGTCGACGCCGAGGGCGCGCAGCGCCTCGGTGAGCGGGCCGAGCGGGCGGCGGCGCATCTGGGCCGAGGCGTCGAAGCGGAAGCTGCCGCGTTCGCCCGCGGCGGCCAGGGTCGGCAGGAAACGGGCGGTGGTCGCCCCGTCCCGGCAGTAGACGTCGGCCTCGGCGGCGGCGGGCCCGGACGGCCGGCCGGTGAGCCGCCAGGCGTCCGGCCCGCGCTCCACCGGGTAGCCGAGTGCGCCGAGGCCCTCGGCGAAGCCTTCGGTGTCGTCGGAGCTCAGCGGGCGTACGAGGGTGGTGGTGCCGTGCGCGGCGGCGGCCAGGAAGAGGGCGCGCGCGGTGACGGACTTGGAACCGGGGACATGGATGACGGTCACGGGCGTCCATCCTGCCGTGCGGGGCTCGCGGCGGCGGCGCGCGTCCATCGGGTGGACGCCCCGGCCGGGCACCGGAGCGGCCCGAACCCCCGCACAGTTCCGGGTTCGGGCCGCTCCCCTGCCGTCCGCCGCCGCCGTCTCACTGTCCGGGCGGAAGCGTGCGGCGGCCGGCAGGGCCTGGGGTTGTCTCTAGAGGGCGAGGCCGGTGAGGACCAGGACGCGCTCGTAGGTGTAGTCGTCCATGGCGAAGCGGACGCCCTCGCGGCCGACGCCGGACTGCTTGGCGCCGCCGTACGGCATCTGGTCCGCGCGGTACGAGGGGACGTCGCCGATGATCACGCCGCCGACCTCCAGGGCGCGGTGGGCGCGGAAGGCAGCCTGGATGTCGTGGGTGAACACGCCTGCCTGGAGGCCGTACTTGGAGGAGTTCACGGCGGCGAAGGCCTCGTCCTCGCCGTCGGCCCTCCGCACCGAGAGGACCGGACCGAAGACCTCCTCGTGGGCGAGGGTGACGTCGTCGGGGAGTCCGGCGAGGACGGTCGGCGCGTACGTCGCCCCGTCGCGCGTCCCGCCCGCGAGGAGTTCGGCGCCGGCCCGGACGGCCTCGTCGACCCAGGACTCGACGCGCCGGGCGGCCTTCTCGTCGACCAGCGGGCCGACGTCGGTGGCGGCGTCCGAGGGGTCGCCGGTGACCTGGGCCTCGACGGCCGCGACGATCCGGGGCAGCAGCCGGTCGTAGACGGCGGCGTCGGCGATGACGCGCTGCACCGAGATGCAGGACTGGCCGCCCTGGTAGTTGGAGAAGGTGGCGATGCGGGTGGCGGCCCAGTCGAGGTCGGCGTCGGAGGCGTAGTCGCCGAGGACGACGGCGGCGCCGTTGCCGCCGAGTTCCAGGGTGACGTGCTTGCGGGGCACCGAGTCCATGATCGCGTAGCCGACCGGGGCGGAGCCGGTGAAGGAGATCACGGGCAGCCGCTCGTCCTGGACGAGGGCGGGCATCCGGTCGTTGGGGACCGTGAGGACCGACCAGGAGCCGGCCGGGAGGTCGGTCTCGGCCAGCAGCTCGCCCAGGATCAGCGAGGAGATCGGGGTGGCCGGGGCGGGCTTGAGGATGATCGGGGCGCCGACGGCGATGGCCGGGGCGACCTTGTGGGCGCTCAGGTTGAGCGGGAAGTTGAACGGCGCGATCCCGAGGACCGTGCCGCGCGGGAAGCGGCGGGTCAGACCGAGCCGGCCGGTGCCCCCGGCGTCGGTGTCCAGGCGCTGGGCGTCGCCGCTGTTGAAGCGGCGGGCCTCCTCGGAGGCGAAGCGGAACACGGAGACGGCCCGGCCGACCTCGCCGCGGGCCCACTTGATGGGCTTGCCGTTCTCGGCGGAGATCACCTGGGCGATCTCCTCGGTGCGCTCGGCCAGCCGCCGGGCGACGTGGTCGAGGGCGGCGGCGCGGACGTGCGCCGGGGTGGCCGCGAACTCCTCGCGCACCGCGTGCGCGGCGGCCACGGCCTCCTCCACCTGGGCCTCGGTGGGCACGCTGACCGTGCCGACCAGGCGTCCGTCCCAGGAGTTGGTGACGTCGAAGCTGTCCTCGCCGGTGGCCTCGCGGCCGGCCAGCCAGAAGGCGTGGGTGGAGGTCATGGAGGTGGTGGCCCTTCGGAGTCGTGGGGTGTGCCGTCCCCACCGTAGGGCCGTGACGGCCTCCCGGCGTTTGTCCGGCGTGGAGCAGAGGCGTCCACGGGTGCGCCGGATTGTCCGAGGCGGTGCGCCGGCCGCGGGCCGGTCAGGCGGTGGCCGGGGATCCGGTGACCTTGAGGGCCAGCCACAGCTCCATGCGGACGTCCGGGTCGTCGAGCGAGCGGCCGAGGATCTCCTCGACCCGGCGCATCCGGTAGCGCAGGGTGTGCCGGTGGACGCCCAGGTCCGCCGCGGCGGCGTCCCACTGGCCGTGGTGGGCGAGCCAGGCCCGCAGCGAGGCGACGAGGTCGCCGCGCCCCTTGGCGTCGTGCTCGTACAGCGCGCGGAGCATGCCGTCGGCGAAGGCCCTGACCGCGTCGTCGGCGAGCAGCGGCAGCACGGAGCCCGTGGCCAGTTCCTCGTGCTCGACCAGGGCCCTGCCGCGCCGACGGGCGACGGAGAGGGCCTGTTCGGCCTGTTTGTACGCGGCGGAGACAGCGATCGGGCCGGACGGTGCGGAGAGGCCGACGGTCACCGCGGGCTCCTCCGCCGCCGGTTCGCCCGGGGACGCGGCCTCCCGCGCCTCGGCGTAGCCGGTGCAGGCGGCGACCGCGGCGCCGCCGTCCGCGGCCAGCACGACCAGGCGCTCGCCCTCCGGCACCATCAGCAGGGTCTCCCCGCAGCGGGCGGCGACGGTCTCCATGACCTCGGCCAGCGGCGCGGTGTCCTGGGCGTCGGCGGCCTCGGCGATGACCAGCCGGAAGGGGGCGTCGAGCAGTCCCCCGTACAGGTCCCCGGCGACGGCGCGGGCGTGGTCGGACTGACCGGCCAGCAGCATCCGCAGCACGGCGGCGCCGAGCCGCTGTTCGGCGCCCTGGAGCGAGCGGTTGCGGGCGGTGGTGAGCGTGAGCAGGGCGACGGCGGAGTGGACCGCGTACCGTTCGGCGGTGCCGAGCGCCGCTCCGGTGCCGACGGCCAGGGCGCCGCGGACGTGCCGGCCGGTGCCCAGGGACTGCAGTTCGACGCGGTCCTCGGTGCCGCCGACGACGACGCTGGCCGGTGCCGGGCGCTCCCTCAGCCGCACCACGTCCGGGGTGAGCCGGGCGGCGCGGCGGGCCGCCCAGTCGGGCGCGGCGGCGACGACGGCGCCCGAGGCGTCGTAGAGCGCGGCCCAGCCGTCGATGTGGGCGGCGAGCCGGGTGAGGAGTTCGGCGGGTCCGTCGCCGGTGAGGGCCGCCCGGGTCAGCTCGCGCTGGGCCTCGAAGCCGGCCGTGACGGCCCGGTACTGGTCGGCGGCGATCTCCGAGGAGACGGCCTTGGCGATCGCGAGGAACGGCGTGCGGCGCGGTACCTCCAGCAGCGGCAGCCCGGCCTCCTCGGCGGCGTCGACCAGGGGCTGCGGCACCTCGTCGTAGGTGACGCCGACCGCGAAGCCCACCCCGACGACCCCGGCCCCGGCCAGCCGCCGCACATAGCGCCGCATGGACTCGGGGTCGTCGGCGGCGAGGTTGGTGGCGGTGACCAGCAGCAGTTCCCCGCCCTCCATGTAGGGGACGGGGTCGGCCAGCTCGCTGGCGTGCGCCCAGCGCACCGGAACACCCAGGCGGTCCGCCCCGGCCCGCACCGTGAGTTTGAGGGCCGAGTGCTGGACGAGCGAGGCGAGCGTGGGCGGCATGGGAATCGGGGGACCTTCGGACGGGGGCGACTTCGCCGTGGCGTATGAACGGCTCGGCTCGATTCTGCCAGGGTGGCGCAGTCCCCGTCACCGTCGCCGTACGGAGGAGTCAGTCGCCGAGCCGCACCAGGAGCGGCGGCGCGTGGTCGCCGCCGACCGTGGTGAGCGAGAGCACCGCGTGTCCCGGGGGCAGCTCGTAGGCGAGGGCGGAGGCGGACCACCGTTCGCGCTCGACCTGGCGGACGGTGACGGCGTCCGTGGTGACGGCCTTGCCGGTGGCCAGTTTCCGCAGGGAGTGCAGGGCGCGGGTGAGCGGCTGGTCGGCGAAGACGCCGTGCTGGGCGACCTCGCGGACCTCCACCCATTCCTTGCCCCAGGCCTCGGCGAAGCGTTTGCCGTCCCAGGTGGTGACGCCGGGGAAGGCCATGGCGCAGCCCACCGCGCCGAGCAGCGCGGTGTGCAGTTCCTCGGGCACGTCGTCCAGGGTGCGCAGGGCGAGGACCGCCCCGGCGTTGACCGAGCGCAGCCTGCGGATGCCCCGGACGGTGTCGGCGGTGACCGTGTGGGTCGCGTCGTCCAGGACCAGGCAGACGAAGAGCCCGCGGTCGGCGCGGGCCGCGGCGATGGCGTTGAACTGGGCCAGGATGAGCCGGGCCAGCACCCGGGAGGCCTCCGCGTGGGCGCGCTCCGGCAGGTCGACGCGGACCCGCAGCGGGTGCTGCTCCAGGGAGCGCAGCGAGAAGGGGCGGGCGTCGGGGCCGGTGGCGAAGAACCCGGCGAAGGCGGGCCGGTCAAGAACCGCGATCCGGTCGGCGAGGACCGCGCCGGGGTCCCCGGGGGCGCCGGCCTGGCGCCTGCGGGCGTCCAGCTCGCGGAGCATCGGGTGGTGGCCGGCCGCCTCCAGGGCCCGGCGCAGCCCGTCGAGGACGGGGCCGGGTCCTTCGAGGAGTTCGCGCAGTTCGGGGACGGAGGGGAAGGTGCCGTGGACCGCGCGGTAGGGGCCCAGGAGCTGGCCGAGTGCGGTGGCCGCGCGCCGGGTGTCCAGGGTGGGGAGGTCTCCGGCCAGTCCCTCGGCGAGGGCGGCGGCCGCCTCGTCGGGGTCGGTCGTGCCGCCGTAGAGGTCGAAGTCGTGCACGGACGCGGGGTCGCCGATGCGGACGACGACGTCGTAGGCGCCGTCCGGGCCGAGCCGGTCGCCCGCGCCGCCGACGGCGAGGACGGCCGCCTGGCCGGTGAGCGCCCGCAGGGCGAGGGATTCGACGACCGGCCGGACCACCCGCTCGGTCTTGCCGGATCCGGGCGGTCCGACGACCAGCAGCGAGGTGCCGAGCGAGGCGGGGTCCAGCGCCATGCCGACGCCCCGGCGCGCGTAGGGGTTGCGCGGGTCGTCGGCGCAGGAGCCGATGCGCACCTGTCCGGTGAGCGCGTCGTGGAGGGCGGTGCGCCGGGGCAGGTCACGCAGGCCGGAGGGGTGCAGGCAGGCGTCGGCGCCCTTGCGCAGGACGGCCGCGGTGAACGTCTCGCGCAGGTCGGGGCGGTTGCGGCTGGTGGTCCAGGCGTGGCGCAGCCGTACGCAGTCCACGTCGTTGAGCCGGTCGTTGCGCACGGCGGCGGTGAGCGCGTCGGCGGCGTCCGGGTGTCCCGCGGCCCGCAGTTCGGGCCAGTGGGAGCGGTCCTCGCCGGGCTGTGCGGGTGCGGCGGGGCGGTCCGGGGCGGGTGCGGGGCGTCCGGTGCGGCGGCGGAGCTCGGCGGCCCATTGGCCGGTGCGGGCGAAGGGCCAGACGATCGCGGTGCCGATGAGGGCGTAGAGCACGAGCGCGACGAGGAGCGCCGCGTACGGGTTGCCGCCGCCGCGCATCCAGCTGGTGGGGACGGCGGGCAGGACGATGTCGGCGAGCGGCACCCGCCGGGTCCAGACGAGCCAGACGGTCAGGGCCGCGCCGCCCGCGGTCAGCCACAGCCGGGCGCGGGTGACCCGGTCCCCCGCGAAGTAGCGGAAGACGTCGGCCCAGCCGCCGAGGCGGGCGGCCCAGAAGCCGAGGGCGAGCACCAGCACCTGGTAGTAGAGGGTGGTGGAGTTGACCACCAGGGCCGGGGCGTCCTCCCGGAGGCCGCCGAAGGACCACCACTCGGGTCCGGTGATGATCTCGATCGGCTTGTACACATAGGGGACGGCGCGCTCGGTGAGGAGCAGCCAGAGCAGGAGCCAGAGCACCAGCGTGGCCACCGGGCCGACCAGCGAGGGGCGCGGCGGCCGCTCGGCGGGCCGGGGCACATGGGCGAAGCGCCACACCCCCGGCGCGGTCGCGGGCCGGGGGGTGTCCAGCCAGGTGGCCGTGGCCGACGCGGGCCGGGCGGCCTGCGGCGCGGGCGCGGCCTGCGGCGGCGGGGCTGCGTGGGGGGCGGCGGGCGGCGGGACGGCGGGCGGGAACGAGGGCGGCGGTCCGGCCGGGCGCGGCACGGAGCCGCCCGGTCCTCCGGCCCGGCCGTCGGGTGGCTGCGCCCCCCGCGTGCCCCGGCCGCCGTACGTACCGTCGTTCTCCATGAACCGTTGCCCCCTGACCAGCCGGGTCCGACCGCTGCACCCGTCAATCTAGTGCGCTCTCACGGTGAGTTCAGCAACGCGCCCGGATGGTGACCGGCCGGGGCGGGGCGGTGCGCGCGGTGCGTTCTGTCCTTCGCGGACAAGGACACGCCCCGCACCACTCCCGTTCGGAGCATGCCCGCTCCCCCTCGCCGCGCCTAGCCTGCAGAAACAAGAGCGTCCGAGACACCCCCCAGGAGCCCCGCATGACCGCTATCCCGCAGGAGCGCCGCGTCGTCACCGCCATTCCCGGCCCGAAGTCCGCGGAGCTGCAGGCCCGCCGGCTGTCGGCGGTCGCCGCCGGGGTGGGGTCCACGCTGCCGGTGTTCACCGCCCGTGCCGGGGGCGGGATCATCGAGGACGTGGACGGGAACCGGCTGATCGACTTCGGTTCCGGGATCGCCGTGACCTCGGTCGGGGCGTCCGCCGAGGCCGTCGTGCGGCGGGCCTCCGCGCAGCTCGCGGACTTCACGCACACCTGTTTCATGGTCACGCCGTACGAGGGGTACGTCGAGGTGTGCGAGCAGCTCGCCGCGCTCACCCCGGGCGACCACGCCAAGAAGTCGGCGCTGTTCAACTCCGGCGCCGAGGCGGTGGAGAACGCGGTGAAGATCGCCCGCGCGTACACCAAGCGCACCGCTGTGGTGGTCTTCGACCACGGCTACCACGGCCGCACCAACCTGACGATGGCGCTGACCGCGAAGAACATGCCGTACAAGCAGGGCTTCGGCCCGTTCGCGCCCGAGGTGTACCGGGTGCCGGTGGCGTACGGCTACCGCTGGCCCACCGGGGCCGAGAACGCCGGCGCCGAGGCGTCCGCGCAGGCCATCGACCAGATCACCAAGCAGATCGGCGCGGAGAACGTCGCGGCGATCATCATCGAGCCGGTGCTCGGCGAGGGCGGCTTCATCGAGCCGGCCAAGGGCTTCCTGCCGGCGATCGCCGCGTTCGCCGCGGAGAACGGCATCGTCTTCGTCGCCGACGAGATCCAGTCGGGCTTCTGCCGGACCGGCCAGTGGTTCGCCTGCGAGGACGAGGGCATCGTCCCGGACCTGATCACCACGGCCAAGGGCATCGCCGGCGGTCTTCCGCTCTCCGCCGTGACCGGGCGCGCCGAGATCATGGACGCCGCGCACTCCGGCGGCCTCGGCGGCACGTACGGCGGCAACCCCGTGGCCTGCGCGGCGGCGCTCGGGGCCATCGAGACGATGCGCGAGCTGGACCTGAACGGGAAGGCGAAGCGCATCGAGGAGGTCATGAAGGGCCGCCTCTCCGAGATGCGGGACAAGCTCCCGAACGGGGAGATCATCGGCGACATCCGCGGCCGCGGCGCCATGATCGCGATCGAGCTGGTGAAGCCGGGCACGAAGGACCCGCACCCCGAGGCGGCCGGTGCGCTGGCGAAGGCCTGCCACGCCGAGGGCGTCCTCGTGCTGACCTGCGGCACCTACGGCAATGTGCTGCGGTTCCTGCCGCCGCTGGTGATCGGCGAGGACCTGCTGAACGAGGGCATGGACGTGATCGAGCAGGCGTTCGCCCGCATCTGATCCGGGGACCGGGGGCGGCGCGCGGCGTTTTCTCCGGGGATGCCCGGTGCCCGTGTGGGGGCCTGTGAAGAAGGTGTGCGGGGGCCATGGCGGGATACCGTTCCCGCTGTCCGTCCCCACCGCCTGACGCTACGGTTTCCGCAGATGAGAGAAACACCCGGCCCGCAGGAATCTGCGGGCGACACCGGGTCGGGGCTTCCCCGGCACCGTCCCGGTGGTGCCTTCGCGCACACCACTGGAGCCTCCGGCTCCGGAACTCCTCACCGATCGGACGGCCGCCCGCCCCACACCCCCCGGGGCGCGCGGCGCACCGGTCCGGCCGTCCGTCCCGGAACAACCCCCCCTGTTCCGGGACGGACGGCTCTTCTCGTTTCCCTGGTGTCGGTGGCGGTGGCCCTGTTCGCCCTGATCACCTGGCAGGTCGCCGCCGGCGGGCCGCTGCGCCGCCTCGACGAGCGCGTCGGGCGGGCCGTCGTCGGGCACGGTCCGCGGTGGCTGACCGAGTTCCTGGCCGATCTCGGCAATACGCAGGTCGCGCTGCCCGTGCTGGGCTGTGCGCTGCTGTGGTGCCTGTGGCGCGGGGAGCGCCGGGCGCCCCTCGCGGCGGCCGTGGCCATGGGGCTGGTGCCGCTGCTCGTCGTGCCGGTGAAGGAGTGGGTGGCCCGGCCGGGTCCGCTGACCCCGGACATCGGCTACTACCCGTCGGGCCACGCGGCGACCGCCGCCGTGGCGTACGGGGCGGCGGCGGTGCTGCTGTCCCGGTACACCGCGTGGCGATGGACGATGCCCGTCGCCTCCGTCCTGCTGACGGTGGCGACGGGCATCGGGCTGGTGCTGCGCGGCTACCACTGGCCCCTGGACGTGGCGGGCAGTTGGTGCCTGTGCGGGGTGGTGCTCGGGGTGGTCAGCCGCCGCGTCCGGCGTGCGTGACCGGCCGCCGCGCGCCGGTGTACGGGATCAGTTGCCGAAGTACGCGTCGAAGTTCTTCGAGAACTCCCCGTTGTTGAAGCGGTCCCAGTTGATGGACCAGGTCATCAGCCCGCGCAGGCCCGGCCAGGTTCCGTGGGTCTGGTAGGAGCCGCAGTCGGTCTTCTTGGTGAGGCAGTTGAGGGCCTTGGTGACCTCGGCGGGCGAGGTGTGCCCGTTGCCGGCCTGGGTGGAGGCCGGCAGGCCGATGGCGACCTGGTCGGGACGGAGTCCGGGGAAGACCTTGGTCGTGTCGCCGGCGACCGGGAAGCCGGTGAGCAGCATGTCGGTCATGGCGATGTGGAAGTCCGCGCCGCCCATCGAGTGGTACTGGTTGTCCAGGCCCATGATGGAGCCCGAGTTGTAGTCCTGGACGTGCAGCAGCGTGAGGTCGTCGCGGAGCGCGTGGATCACCGGCAGGTAGGCGCCGGCGCGCGGGTCCTGGCCGCCCCAGGGACCGGAGCCGTAGTACTGGTAGCCGAGCTGCACGAAGAAGGTCTCGGGCGCCATGGTGAGGACGAACTTCTCGCCGTACTTGGCCTTGAGGGACTTCACCGCGGAGATCAGGTTGACGACCACCGGCGTGGTCGGGTTCCGGAAGTCGGTGTCCCCGGTGTTCAGCGAGAGGGAGTGGCCCTCGAAGTCGATGTCCAGGCCGTCCAGCCCGTACTCGTCGATGATCTTGCTGACGGAGGAGACGAAGGTGTCGCGCGCCGCGGTGGTGGAGAGCTGCACCTGGCCGTTCTGGCCGCCGATGGAGATCAGGACCTTCTTGCCCGCGGCCTGCTTGGCCTTGATGGCGGCCTTGAACTCGGCCTCCGACTCGACGTTCGGGCACTCGGTGACCGGGCAGAGCTTGAAGCGGATGTCGCCGGAGGTGACGGAGGTCGGCTCGCCGAAGGCGAGGTCGATGACGTCCCAGGAGTCGGGCACGTCCGCCATCCGGGTGTAGCCGGAGCCGTTGGCGAAGCTGGCGTGGAGGTAGCCGACGAGGGCGTGGGCGGGCAGGCCGGAGTTGCCTCCGTCGCCCCCGCCGCCGCCCGCGGTGGTGGTCACCGAGACCGTGCCGGACTTCGCCGATTCGCCCGCCTCGTTGGTGGCGGAGACCTGGAAGCCGTACGCCGTCGACGCGCTCAGCCCGGACACGGTCGCCGAGGTGCCCGTGGTGGAGGCGACCTTGGTGCCGCCCTGGTAGACGTTGTAGCCGGTGGCCCCGGTGGAGCCGGTCCAGGACAGGCCGACCGAGGACGACGTCACGGACGAGGTCTTGAGGCCGGTGGGCGCGGCGGGGATCGCGACCGGGTCGCCGCCGGGGCCGACGAGGGTGAGGTCGTCGGCGTAGTAGGCAGGGGTGCCGTACCAGCCGTGGGTGTAGACGGTGACGGACTTGGTCGAGGCGCCCGTCTTGAACGTGGTGGTGAGCTGCTTCCAGGCACCGGCCGACTGGGTCCAGGTGTAGCCGTCGGTGGTGCCCGTGCCCTCGGCGCCCAGGTAGACGTAGCTGCCCTGCACCCAGGCGCTGAGCGTGTACGTGGAGTCCGGCTTGACCGCCACGGTCTGGGAGCACTTGGCGTTGTCGGCGCCGGCCGGGGTGGCCTTGAGCGCCGACGTGCCGCCGTGCACCGGGGTGCTGACGACGGCTCCGGTGCCGCCCGAACAGTTCCAGCCGGTCAGACCGGCCTCGAAGGTGCCGTTGCGCGCCAGGTCGCCGTCGGCCGCGGCGGCGGACGGCGCGGCTGCCGCCAGTCCGCCTGCGGCCAGCAGGGTGGCCGAGAAGGCGGCCAGAAGTCCGGTCATGCGGGCGGGGGGTCCCGTGCGTTCCACAACGGCCTCCGTGCAGGGGGGAATTGGTGGTGGCGCACAACATGGTCCAGACCAATCGGGTTGTCAAGACCTCTGGCATCAGCCACCCCACCCCCGGAGCACCGCCGCGGCCTCGTGCATCGCGGTTTCGAGGGTGGTGGGAGCGGTGAGCGTGCCCGAGCCGTCCGGCGGCACCAGCCAGCGCAGACCGCCCGCGGCCCGGCCCGGACGGGGCACCGCGATCCAGCTCCCCTCCCCCGCGCCGCGCACCCCCGTGCCCATCCAGTGGGAGACCGTGCCCGGCGGCACGAAGAAGCCGGTGCGGCCGCAGCCGGAGTCGGCGAGGACCGGCCCCGGACGGCCGGTGAGACGGGTGAGCACCTCCAGCGTGACGCGGCCCAGCTCCCCCGCGACCGTCAGCACGTCCCAGCGCCGGCCGGCCGGGAGCAGCGCCACCCGCAGCGGATCGCGCTCCCACGCCCACCGGCAGGCGCCGGGGTCCGGCGCCGCCGACGCCAGCCACTCCACCGCTGCCCTGACCCCCGTGCCCGCCATGACCGGTACTCCCTCCGTGCGGCTCCGGCGCCGATCGCCGGTGCGTCCACGGAGAAGAGAGCCGCCGGGCCGAACCCTTACGCGGGTTCGGCCCGGCGGCCGAAGTGAGCTGTGTCACGGCCCGGGGCCGTGCGGGTTCAGCTGTCGAAACCGAGGCCCAGGCGGTCCATCGTCCGCAGCCAGAGATTGCGGTGTCCGCCGTTGGCGTCCGCCCTGGCCAGGGACCGCTTGGTCAGCTCGATCCCGGCCCAGGCCAGCGGCTCGGGCGGGAACGGCATCGGCTTGCTGCGCACCATCTCCAGCGCGGTGCGCTCGGTCCGTTCGCCCGCGAGCAGGTCGAGCATCACATCGGCGCCGAACCGGGTGGCGCCGACGCCGAGCCCGGTGAATCCGGCGGCATAGGCGACCCGGCCCTGGTGCGCCGTACCGAAGAAGGCGGAGAAACGCGAACAGGTGTCGATCGCGCCGCCCCAGGCGTGGCTGAAGCGCACCCCCTCCAATTGCGGGAAGCAGGTGAAGAACTGCCCGGCGAGTTTCAGGAAGGTCTCCGGCCGCTGATCGAGATCGGCGCTGAGCCGGCCCCCGTACGGATAGATCGCGTCGTATCCGCCCCACAGGATCCGGTTGTCCGCGGAAAGGCGGAAGTAGTGGAACTGATTGGCGCTGTCACCCAGTCCCTGACGGTTCTTCCAGCCGATGGCGGCGAGCTGGTCCGCGGTCAGCGGCTCGGTCATCAGCGCGTAGTCGTAGACCGGGACGGTATAGGGGCGCACCCGCTTCACGAGCGAGGGGAAGATATTGGTGCCCAGCGCGACCCGGCGGGCGAACACCTTGCCGTACGGGGTCCGTACCGCCATTCCGCTTGTGGTCCTGGCGAGCTCCAGTCCGCGGGTGTGCTCATAGATCCGCACCCCCAGGTCGAGGCAGGCGCGCTTCAGCCCCCAGACCAGCTTGGCGGGGTGCAGCATCGCCACCCCGCGGCGGTCCCACAGACCGCCCAGGAAGGTCGGCGAATCGACCTCCTCGCGCAGGGCGTCGCGGTCCAGGAACTCGACCCCTCCGAAGCCCAGGCGTTCGGCGTCGCGCTGCCATTCCCGCAGCTCATCGAGTTGATGGGGCTCGGTGGCGATATCGATCTCACCGGTCCGCTCGAACTCGCAGTCGATGCCGTAGCGGGCCACCGCCTCCTCGATGGCGTCGAGGTTGCGGGCCCCCATCTCCTCCAGCCGGGCGATCTCGCCGGGCCAGCGCTCCAGCCCGTTGGGCAGTCCGTGGGTGAGGGAGGCGGCACAGAACCCTCCGTTGCGCCCCGAGGCGGCCCAGCCCGTCTCGTGGCCCTCGATCAGCACGACATCGCGTTCCGGTTCGCGTTCCTTGGCGAGCAGGGCGGTCCACAGACCGCTGTAGCCGCCGCCGATGACGAGCAGATCGCAGTGTTCGGCCCCGGTGAGTGCGGGAAGGGCCTCGGGCCGGCCGGGGTCGTCGAGCCAGAAGGACACCGGCTTCGCGTCGGAGAGTGAGTGTGCAGCAGTACGCATGGCGACGGGGGCCATGGTTTCCAACTCCTTCGGACTTTCAGGGTCGTGCGTTTTTCCGCCGGTTCGCGACGAGCTGGCCGACGAGAACCACCATGACGGCAATGATGAACATCGCCGTCCCGATGACGTTGATCTGGACGGGCGTGCCGCGCTGTGCCGAACCCCAGACGAACATGGGGAAGGTCACGGTGGAGCCCGCGTTGAAATTGGTGATGATGAAATCGTCGAAGGAGAGCGCGAACGCGAGCAGCGCTCCCGCGGCGATTCCGGGTGCGGCGATGGGCAGCGTCACGCGCAGGAACGTCTGCACCGGTCCCGCGTACAGATCGCGGGCCGCCTCCTCCAGCCTCGGATCCATCGACATGACGCGCGCCTTGACGGCCGTCACGACGAAGCTGAGGCAGAACATGATGTGCGCGATGAGGATCGTCCAGAAGCCCAGCTGCGCGCCCATGTTGAGGAACAGGGTGAGCAGCGAGGCCGCCATGACGACCTCGGGCATCGCCATCGGCAGGAAGATCAGCGAGTTGATCGCGCCGCGCGCCCGGAAGCGGTAGCGGACCAGGGCGAAGGCGATCATCGTGCCGAGCACGGTCGCGCCGACCGTGGCCCAGACCGCGATCTGGAGGGAGAGCGAGAGCGAGCCGCACATGTCGGCGACACCGCAGGGGTCCTTCCAGGCGTCCAGGGAGAAGTGCTGCCAGGCGTAGTTGAAGCGCCCCTTCGGCTTGTTGAAGGAGAACACCATCACCACGATGTTCGGCAGGATCATGTAGGCGAGGGTCAGCAGACCCGCGATGACGACCAGGTGGCGTCGGAGCCAGCGCAGTACGGGCATCAGACCAGGTCCTCCGTCCCGGAGCGGCGGATGTAGACGGTGACCACGATCAGGACGACCGCCATGAGGATGAAGGAGAGCGCGGCCGCCGTCGGGTAGTCGAGCACGCGCAGGAACTGGGTCTGGATCACGCTGCCGACCATCTTGGTGTCGGTGGAGCCCAGCAGTTCCGCGTTGACGTAGTCGCCGCTGGCCGGGATGAAGGTCAGCAGGGTCCCGGAGACGACACCCGGCATGGAGAGCGGGAACGTCACCTTGCGGAAGGTGGTGGCGGGGGTGGCGTACAGGTCCCCTGCGGCCTCGTGGAGCCGGCCGTCGATCCGTTCCAGCGAGGTGTAGAGCGGAAGGATCATGAACGGCAGGAAGTTGTACGTGAGACCGCAGACCACCGCCATCGGCGTGGCCAGCACCCGGTTGTTCTCGGTCCAGCCGAGCCAGCTGGTGACGTCCAGGACGTGCAGGGTGTTCAGTACGTCGACGACCGCGCCGCCGTCCGCGAGGATCGTCTTCCAGGCCAGCGTGCGGATCAGGAAGCTGGTGAAGAACGGGGCGATGACCAGCACCAGCACCACATTGCGCCAGCGCCCCGCCTTGAAGGCGATGAGGTAGGCGAGCGGATAGCCGAGCAGCAGGCACAGGAGCGTCGCGGTGCCGGCGTACAGCAGCGAGCGGATGAACTGCGGGTAGTAGTCGGCCAGCGCGTCCCAGTAGGTGCGGAAGTGCCAGGTGACCTCGAAGCCCTGCTCCAGGGAGCCGGTCTGTACGGAGGTGGAGGCCTGGTAGACCAGCGGCAGGGCGAAGAAGACGACGAGCCACAGGATGCCGGGGAGCAGCAGCCAGTAGGGGACGAGGCGCTTGCGCGTGGAGGGCTTGCGCAGGACCGGTTCGGCGGCGGGGACCGGCGGCGCCTCCTGGGTGGGGCTCACGCCGCGTCCTCCACCGTCTCGGTCCCCGCGTCGATGTCCTGGGCCGCGTCCAGACCGAACGTGTGGTCCGGGTTCCAGTGCAGCACGACCTCGGCCCCGGGGGTGAGGCCGGAGCGGGACTCGACGTTCTGCTCGTACACGTGCAGGGCCTTGCCCGCCGGGCTCTCCACAACGTACTGCGTGGAGACCCCGATGAAGCTGGAGTCGACGATCCGGCCGGTGACCCGGTTGCGGCCGTCGGCTATCGCGTCGGCCTCGTCGGCGCGGCTGAGCGAGATCTTCTCCGGGCGGATGCCGAGGAGCAGTTTGCCGCCGTTGTCGGTGGGGCCCGAACAGCGTCCGGCCGGGAGCCGGAGCTTTCCGCCGCCGGCCGAGACGGTGATCTCGTCCCCGGCGGAGACGACCTCGCCCTCGATGAGGTTGGAGGTGCCGAGGAAGTTGGCGACGAAGGTGGTCTGCGGGTTCTCGTACAGATCGGCGGGGGCACCGAGCTGTTCGACCCGTCCGGCGTTCATCACGGCGACGGTGTCGGCCATCGTCATGGCCTCCTCCTGGTCGTGGGTGACGTGGATGAACGTGATGCCGACCTCGGTCTGGATGCGCTTGAGTTCGAGCTGCATCTGCCGGCGGAGCTTGAGGTCGAGGGCGCCGAGCGGCTCGTCGAGGAGCAGCACCCGGGGGTGGTTGATCAGGGCGCGGGCGACGGCGACGCGCTGCTGCTGGCCGCCGGAGAGCTGGTGCGGCTTGCGCTTGGCGAAGTCCCCGAGCTGGACGAGCTCCAGCATCTCGTCGACCTGCTTCTTCACCGACTTGATGCCGCGCCTGCGCAGTCCGAAGGCGACGTTCTCGGCGATGTCCAGGTGCGGGAAGAGCGCGTAGCTCTGGAAGACGGTGTTGACCGGCCGCTTGTACGGGGGCAGGGCGGTGATGTCCGTGCCGCCGAGGGTGACGGTGCCGGTGGTGGCCTCCTCCAGCCCGGCGATCATCCGCAGGGTGGTGGTCTTGCCGCAGCCCGACGCGCCGAGCAGCGCGAAGAAGGAGCCCTGCGGGACGGTCAGATCGAGCGGGTGGACGGCGGCGAAGGAGCCGTACGTCTTGCTGATCCCGGTGAGGCGGACGTCGCCGCCTGTCTGCTGCTGTGTCATGGATCGCGGTCCCAGTGTGTCAGAGGGAGATCAGGGGGAGGGCCCGGCGTCAGGCGCCGATGAGCTTGGCGAACTTCTCCTCGTACGCCGTCTCCTCCTCGGAGGTGAGGGAACGGAAGGCGTGCGACTTGGCCGCCATCTCCTTGTCCGGGAGAATCAGGGGGTTGTCCGCCATGGACCGGTCGATCTTGGCCAGTTCCTCGCGGACCCCGTCGACCGGGCAGACGAAGTTGATGTACGCGGCGAGCTGGGCGGCGACCGGGGGCTCGTAGTAGTAGTCCATGAGCCGTTCGGCGTTGGTGCGGTGCCGGGCGCCCGCGGGGACGAGCATGTTGTCGCTGGAGATGACGTAGCCGGCGGCGGGGATCGCGTACTTGATGTCCGGGTTGCCGGCCTGGAGCTGGATGATGTCGCCGGCCCAGGCGACACAGGCGGCGATATCGCCCTTGTCCAGGTCGGCGGTGTAGTCGTTGCCGGTGAAGCGGCGGATCTGGTTGCGGTCGACGCCCTTCTGGAGCCGCCCGATGGCGGCGTCGTAGTCGGCGTCGGTGAAGTGGGCGGGGTCCTTGCCCATGTCGAGCAGGGTCATGCCGATGGAGTCGCGCATTTCCGACAGGAAGCTGACCCGGCCCTTGAGCTTCGGGTCGTCCAGCAACTGGCTGACCGAGTCGATCCGGCGCCCGCCGGTCGCCTTGGAGTTGTACGCGATGACGGCGGGGATCCCGGCCCAGGGGTAGGAGTGGGCGCGTCCGGGGTCCCAGTCTGGGGCGCGGAACTGGTCGGAGAGGTTCGCGAACGCGTGCGGCAGGTGCGAGGGGTCGAGCTTCTGCGCCCAGCCCAGGCGGACGATGCGGGCGGCCAGCCAGTCGGTGACGCAGATGATGTCGCGTCCGGTGTCCTGGCCCGCGGCGAGCTGCGGCTTGATCTTCCCGAAGAACTCGACGTTGTCGTTGATGTCCTCGGTGTACTTGACCTTGATCCCGGTGCGCTTGGTGAACGCCTCCAGGGTGGGCCGGTGCTTGCCGTCCTCGGTGACGTCCATGTACTCGGTCCAGTTGGAGAAGTTGACCTGTTTCTCCTTGGCCGAGTGGTCGTCCGAGGCCTCGGCGTCGCCCTGGCGCTGGGCGGCGGGGATGCCGCACGCGCTCAGGGTGCCCAGTCCGCCGATCGCCAGCGCGCCCATGCCTGAGGCGCGCAGCAGCGAGCGGCGGGTGAGGGCTCCCCTGCCGTTGGTCAGTGTGCGACGCATCGCGGCCAGCTGGGCCGCGGAGAGACGCTCGGGCTCGTACTGCTCCATGCGCGTTGCCCTTCCGGGTGGGTGTCGGCCCTCGGGCCGGTCTATCGGTCCCCGAAGATCGTGCGGTGCCAGTCCTTCCGGGCCACCGCGGTGTTGTCGTACATGACGTGCTTGACCTGCGTGTACTCCTCGAAGGAGTACGCCGACATGTCCTTGCCGAAGCCGCTGGCCTTGTATCCGCCGTGCGGCATCTCGCTGATGATCGGAATGTGGTCGTTGACCCAGACGCAGCCGGCCTTGATCTCGCGGGTGGCGCGGCCCGCCCGGTAGACGTCGCGGGTCCAGGCGGAGGCGGCGAGTCCGTAGGGGGTGTCGTTGGCCAGGGCGATGCCCTCGTCGTCGGTGTCGAAGGGCAGCACGACCAGGACCGGACCGAAGATCTCGGACTGGACGATCTCGCTGTCCTGCGCGGCCCCGGTGACCAGGGTCGGCCGGTAGTAGGCGCCGTCGGCCAGGGCGCCGCCGGGGGCCTCGCCGCCGGTGACGACGGTGGCGTAGCCGCGGGCGCGCTCGACGAAGCCGGCCACCCGGTCGCGCTGGGCGTGGCTGATCAGCGGGCCGAGGTCGGTGTCCGGGGCGAAGGGGTCACCGACCCGGACGGTCTCCATGAGGGCGGCGACCTCGCGGACGAAGGCGTCGTACAGGGGGCGCTGGACGTAGGCGCGGGTGGCCGCGGTGCAGTCCTGGCCGGTGTTGATGAGGGCGCCGGCGACCGCCCCGTTCGCGGCGGCCTCCAGGTCGGCGTCGTCGAAGACGACGAAGGGGGCCTTGCCGCCGAGTTCCAGGTGGAGCCGCTTGACGGTGGCGGTGGCGATCTCCGCGACGCGCTTGCCGACGGCGGTGGAGCCGGTGAAGGAGGTCATCACGACGTCGGGGTGGCCGACGAGGTGTTCCCCGGCCTCCTTGCCGGTGCCGGTGACGATGTTGACGACGCCGTCCGGGATCCCGGCCTCGGTGGCGGCCTGGGCGAACATCAGCGAGGTCAGGGGGGTGATCTCGGCGGGCTTCAGCACGATGGTGTTCCCGGCCGCGACGGCCGGCAGCACCTTCCAGGCGGCCATCTGGAGCGGGTAGTTCCAGGGCGCGACGGAGCCGATCACTCCGATCGCCTCGCGCCGTACGTACGAGGTGTGGTCGCCGTCGTACTCGGCGGCGGACTTCCCCTCCAGATGGCGGGCGGCCCCGGCGAAGAAGGCGGTGTTGTCGACCGTGCCGGGGACGTCGAACTCGGTGGAGAGCTTGACCGGCTTGCCGCACTGGAGGGATTCCGCGTACGCGAACTCCTCGGCGCGGGCGGCCAGGACCTCGGCGAAGCGGTGCATGGCCTCCGACCGCTCGGCGGGGGTGGCCGACGACCAGCCGGGGAAGGCCGCGCGGGCGGCGGCCACGGCCGCGTCCACGTCCGCGGCCGAGGCCAGTTCGTAGGTGTAGACGGTCTCGCCGTTCGCCGGGTTCACCACGGCGTGCGTCCGTCCTGACGTGCCGGACCGCAGCCTTCCCCCGATGTACTGCGCGCCGTCCGCGAAGCGGTCCTGCACCTGGAAGCCCTTGCCCATCACGCTCTCCTCCGCCGCTGTCCCCGCAGACCGGGGGCGGCGTAGCTTCTGCTCGATTTGAGTGCCGATCCTGACAGAGGGGGCCGCACCCAACAAGTGATTCCGTTGTTGCCTTTTGGTTACGCGACGGAATCTGTCGACCATGTGTCGCGTCGGCACGGAATTCACCGTACGGAGTGTCAGTGGCGGATGACAGACTCGCGTGTCATGGAGCACATCGGGGACGTCCGGGACGTCGAGGCGCTCGTGGCGCGGACCGCGCGCGGTGAGCGGGCGAAGTATCTGCTGTTCTGGGGGCACCGGCCGCGGCCGGACGGCCGGATCGGCGCGAGCTGCCTGAGCCAGTGGTGGCCCTCCCCGTTCACCGTCGGCGGTGTGGCGTACGCGTCGGCGGAGCACTGGATGATGGCCGGGAAGGCGCGGCTCTTCGGGGACGCGGAGGCGGCGGAGCGGGCGGTGGCGGCCAGGAGCCCGGCCGAGGCGAAGAAGGTGGGCCGACTGGTCCGCGGTTTCGACGAGACCGTCTGGGAGCGCGAGCGGTACCGGCTGGTGACCGAGGGCAGTGTCCACAAGTTCGGCGGCCACCCGGAGCTGGGCGCCTTCCTGCTCACCACCGGGGACCGGGTGCTGGTCGAGGCCAGCCCGATGGACCGGGTCTGGGGGATCGGGCTGGCGGCCGACGATCCCCGCGCGCAGGACCCGGCGCTCTGGCGCGGGCGGAATCTGCTGGGCTTCGCGCTGATGGAGGCCCGCGCGGTGCTGCGCGAGCGGGAGGACACCGGGGCGATATGAGACGGCCCGTGCGGGGCGGCGGGAAGACCCCGCCGCCCCGCACGGGCCGGGGTTCGCTAGTGGTTCACGTCGACGACCAGCGAGGTCGGCTCGTAGACCGTGTCGCTCTCCTCGGTGTCGAAGTTGCCCGAGGAGATGCCCCAGATCATCAGCCCCAGGAAGGCCGCGCTGACGACCATGCCGACCGAGCCGAGGATGATGCCCGCCAGTGCCACACCGGCGTTGTCGGCCTCTCCCCTCTTGGCCCGGCCGCGGCCTATGAGACCGAAGATCAGCGCGAGGACGCCCAGGACGATGCCGAGGCCCCACAGGCAGAACAGCACCACGGAGATGATGCCGAGCACCAGCGAGGCGATGCCCAGCCCGTTCGCGGGGGCGGGTCCCCAGCCGTTCGCGGGGTAGCCGGTGTATCCGGGGTAGCCCGCGTAGTCGCCGTACTGCGGCGCCCCCGCGGGGTAGCCGTACTGGCCCTGACCGGCCGGGGCCGGGTAGCCGTACGGTCCGGCGGCCGGCTGTCCCGGGCCGTTCGGGCCGACCGGCGGGGGCGGCACCGCGCCGGGTCCCTGCCAGGGGCCGGCGGCGGGGCCGGGCGCACCGGCGGGGCCCTGCGCGGGGTGAGCGGCGGGCGGTGCCTGGTCCGGGCCCCCCGGGCCGGACGGCGCTGCCGGGTCCTGGCCGGGCATCGCGGCGACGGTCTGCTGGTCGTGCACGGGCGACGGTGCGGGGGCGCTCGCGGCGTCCTCCGGCGTCGAGGGTGCGGCCGGGGTGTTCGCCGTGTTCTTCTCCAGCGGGACCCTGCTGTCCGGCGCAGCCCACGGATCGCGCGGCGCGGCCGCGTCCGCGGGCCGTTCTGTGTTGTCTGACATGGGCCTCCCCCATCGTGATGCCCGACATGCTACGGCCCGCCCCGGCCTACGATGACTCCCGTCCCCTGCCCGGTGCCACTGGCCCCCCGGGCCGCCTGTCAACTCCCGCACCCGGAGGATCCGATGACCGATCTGCACCCCTTCATCGCGGGGCTGCCCAAGGCCGAACTGCATGTGCACCACGTCGGCTCCGCCTCGCCCCGTATCGTCGCCGAGCTGGCCGCGCACCATCCGGACTCCAAGGTCCCGACCGCCCCCGAGGCCCTGGCCGACTACTTCACGTTCACCGACTTCCGCCACTTCATCGAGGTGTACCTCTCGGTCGTGGACCTGATCCGCACCCCCGAGGACGTCCGGCTGCTGACCTTCGAGGTCGCCCGCGACATGGCGCGGCAGAACATCCGTTACGCCGAGCTGACCGTGACGCCCTTCTCCTCGACCCGCCGGGGCATCCCCGAGCAGGCCTTCATGGAGGCCATCGAGGACGCCCGGAAGGCCGCCGAGTCCGAGCTGGGGGTCGTCCTGCGCTGGTGCTTCGACATTCCGGGCGAGGCCGGTCTGGAATCGGCCGAGGAGACCGCGCGGCTGGCCGTGGACCTGAGGCCGGAGGGGCTCGTCTCCTTCGGACTGGGCGGACCGGAGATCGGGGTGGACCGGCCGCAGTTCAAGCCGTACTTCGACCGGGCGATCGCCGCGGGCCTGCACTCCGTGCCGCACGCCGGGGAGACCACCGGGCCGCAGACGGTCTGGGACGCGCTGACGGAGCTGCGGGCCGAGCGCATCGGCCACGGCACCAGTTCGGTCCGCGATCCGCGGCTGCTGGAGCACCTGGCCGAGCACCGCATCGCCCTGGAGGTCTGCCCCACGTCGAACGTGGCGACGCGGGCGGTGCCCGTGATAGAGGAGCACCCGCTGAAGGAGATGGTGGACGCCGGGGTCCTCGTCACCATCAACAGCGACGACCCGCCGATGTTCGGCACCGACCTCAACAACGAGTACGCGGTGGCGGCCCGCCTGCTGGACCTGGACGAGCGGGGACTCGCCGCGCTCGCGAGGAACGCCGTGGAGGCCTCGTTCCTCGACCCGGCCGGGAAGCGCGCGCTCACCACCGAGATCGACACGTACACGACGCGGTGGCTGGAGAGCACCGGGCGGTGAGGGCCCCGGGCGGTGACAATGGCCCCATGGCCACTGCTGTCACCGCCGTCGCCCACCGCGGCGATCCGTACCGCGTCCGTGAGAACACCCTGCCCTCGATCCGGTCCGCGCTGGAACGGGGGGCGGACGTCGTCGAGATCGACGTCCGCGTCACCCGCGACGGCGTGCCGGTCCTGCTGCACGACGCCACGCTGGAGCGGCTGTGGGGTCATGACGTGCGGCTGGACCGGCTGACCCACGCGGAGCTGACCGGGCTGACCGGCGGCGGGGTGCCGACGCTGCGCGAGGCGCTGCTCGCGGCCGGCGCGCACCGCCTGATGATCGATCTGCCCGGTACCACGGACGCCTCGGTGCGCGGTGTCGTCGGGGTGGTCCGGGAGTGCGGGGCGGGCGAGCGCACGCTGTACTGCGCGGGGGCGGAGGCGATGCTCCGGGTGCGGGCCGCCGATCCCTCCGCCGAGATCGCGCTGACCTGGACGACGCTGGCGCCGCCCCGGCCCGCGCTGCTGGAGGCGGTCCGGCCGCGCTGGCTCAACTACCGCTTCGGGCTGGTGAGCAGGGAGCTGACGGAACGCGTCCACCGCGACGGACTGCTGGTCTCGGCGTGGACGGCGGACACCGGACGCACGATGCGCCGACTGGTCCGGGACGGAGTCGACTCCGTCACCACCAACCGGATCGACGTCCTGCGCAGGACGCTGGCGAACTCCGCCGCGGCGCAGGGGTCTTGATCGGTCCGGCATCATGGACGGCGCCTCACCGTCCATGATGCCGGGGCCTCCGTCCGGACCGGGCCCGCGGGCCCGGCGCGATCCGTCCGGCGGGTCCCGGGCCGGCGCCAAGGAGCCCGACGTGACCGTCCCCCACAGCAACCACCTTCCCGCCCGCGTCCGTTCGGATGTGGCGCACAACGCCCGGGTCTGGAACTACTGGCTCGGCGGCACGGACCATTTCCCCGTCGACCGCGCGGTCGGGGACTCGGTGACCGGCATGTATCCGGCCATCGGCGAAGTGGCGCGCGCCGACCGGCGGTTCCTGGGCCGGGTGGTGCGGTATCTCGCCGGGGACGCGGGCATCGGCCAGTTCCTGGACATCGGCACCGGGCTGCCGACCGCGGACAACACACATGAGGTCGCCCAGCACACCGCGCCGGACGCCCGCGTGGTCTACGTCGACCACGACCCGATCGTCCTGGCGCACGCCCGCGCCCTGCTGACCAGCACCCCCGAGGGCGCCACCGAGTACGTCGAGGCGGACGCCCGGGACCCCGAGCGGATCCTGCGGGCCGCCCGGCCGACCCTGGACCTGGACCGTCCGGTCGCGGTGATGATGCTGGGCATACTGAACTTCGTCCCCGACACCGACGAGGCGCTGTCCATCGTCCGGCGGCTGATGGACGCGGTGCCCTCCGGCAGCCACCTGGTCCTGACCCACCCCACCCTGGAACTGGGCGGCGAGGGCAACGAGGCGGCGATGAGGTTCTGGAACGAGCACGCCACTCCCCCGATCACCGCGCGCGACCGCTTCGCGTTCGCCTCCTTCTTCGACGGTCTCGACCTGCTGGACCCGGGGATCGTGTCGTGCTCCCGCTGGCGGTCCGCGCCCGGCACGGCCGACGCCGAGGTCGCGCAGTTCGGCGCGGTGGCGCGGAAGCCCTGATGCGCATTCGCACCCTGCGGGCACGGGCCCTCGCGGCCGGGCCGCGCACCGTCGACCTGCTCGTCGCGCTGCTGGTCCAGGCCGCCATGACGATGCCGTTCGTCGTGCCGCGCGCCCCGGAACTGCCGGAGGCCACCTGGCCGGCGTACGGGCTGACGACCCTGACGGTGGTGCCGCTGATCGCCCGGCGCAGGGCGCCGGTCACGGTCCTCGTGGCGGTGCTCGCCACCGGCGCGCTCTACCGGCTGGCCGTGGACGGGCCGGGCCAGCCGCTGCCGTACACCGGGCTGGTGGCGCTGTACACGGTGGCGGAACGGTCCTCCGCGCCGAAGCGCATCGCGATCGGCGTGCTCACGGCGGCCGGTGTGGTGGTCTCGGTCGGCGTGGGCGGCAACGAACTGCGCGAACTGCTCTTCTCGCTCTTCGTGTTCGCCGCGGCCTACGCCTTCGGGCGCTTCACGGTGACGCGGAAGGCGTACCTGTGGGCGGTGGAGGACCGGGCGCGGCAGCTGGAACTGACGCGGCGCATCGAGGCGGAGCGGGCGGCCGCGCGCGAACGGGCCCGTATCGCGCGGGAGATGCACGACATCCTCTCCCATGCGGTGAGCCTGATGATCGTGCAGGCGGAGGCGGGTCCGGTGGCGGTCCGTACGGCACCGGAGCGCGCGGAGGCGGCGTTCGACGCGATCTCGGAGACCGGCAGGGACGCGATGGTGCAGCTGCGGCGGATGCTCGGTGTGCTGCGCGACGACGCCTCCGCACCGGATTCCCCCCGCTCCCCGCAGCCCTCCCTGGACGGGATCGGGGCACTGGTGGAGCGGGTGGGCGCGGGCGGCGGCCCGGCCGTGGGCTACGAGGTGACGGGCGAGGCCCGGCCACCGGGCGACGCGGTCGGGACGACGGTCTACCGGATCGTGCAGGAGGCCCTGACCAATGTGGTGCGCCATGCCGGCGCGAGGACGGCCCGGGTGGTACTGGACCACGGGTCCGAGGCGCTGACCGTCACGGTCACGGACGACGGGCGCGGCCCCGGCGGCGGGGCGGGGCACGGTCTCACCGGCATCCGGGAGCGCGCGGCGGCACACGGCGGGACGGCCCGCACGGGTCCGGGTCCGGACGGCAGGGGATTCCGGGTCGAGGTGATCATCCCGCACGCCCGGCCCGGCCGGGCGCGGGACGAGGAGACGGGGGTGGTGCGGTGACGATCCGCGTGGTGGTGGCGGACGATCAGGAGCTGGTGCGCAGCGGCTTCGCGATGATCCTGGACGCGCAGCCGGACATCGAGGTGGTGGCCGAGGCCGGCGACGGGGCGGCGGCGGTGGACGCGGTGCGGCGGCTCGCGCCCGAGGTGGCGCTGCTGGACATCCGGATGCCCGGCACGGACGGCATCGAGGCCTGCCGTGCGATCACGGCGGCGGGCGGGTGCCGGACGGTCATGCTGACCACGTTCGACTCGGACGAGTACGTCTACGAGGCGCTGCACGCGGGGGCGAGCGGTTTCCTGCTCAAGGACGTGCGGCGGGACGATCTGGTGCACGCGGTCCGGGTGGTGGCGGCGGGCGACTCGCTGCTGGCGCCGTCGGTGGCCCGCCGGCTGATCGCCGCGTACACCGCGCGTCCGGCCGCCGCTCCGGCGGCGGAGCCCTCGGCACGGCTGGAGGTGCTGACAGGGCGGGAGCGCGAGACGCTGCTGCATCTGGCGCGGGGGCTGTCGAACGCGGAGATCGCGGCGGCCCTCGTGGTCAGCGAGCACACGGTGAAGACGCATGTCGGCCATGTGCTCTCCAAACTGGGGCTCCGGGACCGGATCCAGGCGGTCATCTGCGCGTACGAGTGCGGTCTGGTGTCTCCCTCGTCCGAGGGAGGGGCGGCCGCCGCCTCCCCCGCACAGGGGAGACCGTCTCCCCCGGTGAAACCCCCGGGCGGGTGATCCGCCGGGGGCGGGTGATCCAACAGGATGGATTCCGGGAGCAGTCGGGAACCCTTCCCGGCCGTCCGACCCGCCCAGGAGGCACCGGTCATGACCACTCGTACGTCCCGCACCGTCGTCGCGGCGGCCCTGGTGTTCGGCATCGCGGCGGGCTCCGCCTCGCCGGCCCTGGCCTCGGCCCCCTCCCCGGCGTCCGCCGCCGGTCATTCCGCCCCCTCGGTGCCCCCGGCCTACGGCGCGCCGGACGCGGAGGCGCTGCGCTCCGCGCTGCTGGGACTGCCGTCCGGGGACGCCACGGCGGCCCTGGTGCGGGTCGGCGGCACCTCGGGCGTCTGGCGGGGCAGCGCCGGGGTTCACGATCTGGTGTCGGGGCGGCCCGCCGACCCGGCCGGCCGCTTCCGGGCCGGATCGGTGACCAAGGTCTTCACGGCCGCGGTCGTGCTGCAACTGGCGTCGGAGGGCCGGCTGGGTCTGGACCGGCCCGTGCGCCGGTACCTGCCGGATCTGATCCCTGCCGCGTACGGCACGGTCACCGTGCGCCAGTTGCTGAACCACACGAGCGGCATCCCGAACATCGGCCCGGGATACACCACGCCGGAGGAGGTCTACGCGCACCGTTTCGACCGGTACGACCCGGCGGAGGTGGTCCGCGGCGCCACCGCGCGGGAGCGGACCTTCGCGCCGGGCACGCAGCAGGAGTACGGCAACATCGGCTACACCGTGGCGGGGCTGCTGATCGAGCGGGTCACCCACGACTCGTACGCCTCGCAGGTCACCCGCCGGATCCTGGAGCCGCTGGGCCTGAAGGACACCTATCTCCCGGGCGACGACCCCACGATCCGGGGTCCGCACAACCGCGGGTACCAGGTCTACGGGGACGGCGAGCTGCGCGATGTGACGGTGTGGGGCACCAGCGACACCTGGGCGGCGGGCGCCCTGATCTCCACCACGGCCGATCTGGAGCGCTTCACCCGGGCGCTGTTCGCGGGCCGGGTGGTGCGCGGCCCGCTGCTGGAGGCGATGTTCACGCTGCCGGGCGAGGAGGTGCGCGAGTACGGGACGGGCGCGCCGGCCGCCCACAGCGCGGGGCTCTCGATGATGAGGCTGGGCGGTCACGAGGTGTGGGGCAAGACGGGTGGCCGGTGGGGGTACAACACCGCGATAGCGGCCACCCGCGATCTCTCCCGGACCCTGGTCTACAGCGTCAACGCGACGGACGCGAAGGGCCAGGACATGAACACCACGGCGATGAACGTGGTGGTGGCCGCTCTCGGTGCCCCGTCGCGCGGGTGACTCAGGCGACGGACGCGGGCGTCCCGCCGGGCGCCGGTTCCGGGTCGGCGGGCAGGGCCTCCAGCTCCTTGATCCGCCGGCGCACGATCAGCAGGGGGACGACGCCGAAGACGCCGAACGACATGTCGATGACCGACCACCAGAAGGGGATGTCCCGGATCGGTCCGCAGATCAGGGCGAGCGGGACGATGCCGGCGCAGGCGATCATGCCGAACTCGACGACCCAGATGTTGCGGACCGGATCGCGGTAGGGGCCGTAGAAGGCGACGGCGATCACCAGATGGGCGAAGGCCAGCCAGTCGGTGCCGTAGAGGACGAAGGGGTGGTCGGTGTCGGCCCGGTCGAGCCCGGTGCGGACCCGGGTGATCCAGTCCATGAGCGCGGGAACGTGCTCGGGGACCGGGGAGGCCGGGGAAGTCAGCAGGTCCTCGGCCCAGCGCACTTCGTGGACGAGCGGGAAGGCGGTGAGCCCGCTCAGCACGAGACAGACGATGAAGACGACCAGCCACACGCGTATGCGCCTGAGAAGGGCGCGTCGCTCGCTCATGTCCGCAGCGTACGCCCGGGTTTACGGGCCCTTTACGTCGCCCGGTGGCGCCTTCACAACCCGACGATCGAGTTCCACTTCTTGGCGAACTCGGTGCGCTCCTCGGAGGTGATGTCCCGGGCGATCGCCAGCCGCTCGCGCATGGCGTCGTCCGGGAAGATCAGCGGGTCCTCGGCGAGGGCTGCGGTCTCCTCGTCCTTGGAGGAGGCCAGGACGTCGCGTGCGGCGGGTACCGGGCAGACGTAGTTGACCCAGGTGGCGAGTTCGGCGGCGACCTCGGGCTCGTAGTAGTAGTCGACCAGCTTCTCCGCGTTGCGCTTGTGGCGGGCGAGATTGGGGATCATGAGGGATTCGGCCCAGAGTTCGGCGCCCTCCTCGGGCACCACGAACTCGATCTCGGGGTTGTCCGCCTGGAGCTGGATGACGTCGCCGGAGTAGGCCTGGCAGGCGAGGACGTCGCCGGTGGAGAGGTCCTTGATGTAGTCGTTGCCGGTGAAGCGGCGGATGTGCTTGGTCTTCACCAGCTTCTCGACCTGGTCGCAGATCTCGTAGAAGTCGTCCCGCGTCCAGCGGGTGATGTCCACGCCGTTGCCCTGCATCAGCAGGGCGAAGGACTCGTCGAGCCCGGAGAGCAGGGTGACCTTGCCGCGCAGTTCGGGCGCCCAGAGATCGCTCAGGTGCTTGATCTCGCGGCCGAGCCGCTTGCGGTTGTAGGCGATGCCGGTGATTCCGGACTGCCAGGGCACGCTGTGCCGGCGGCCCTCGTCGAAGGCGGGCGAGCGCAGCTGCGGGTCGAGGTACTTGGCGACGTTCGGCTGCTTGGCCCGGTCCATCTCCTGGACCCAGCCGAGGCGGACGAAGCGCGCGGCCATCCAGTCGCTGATGACGACCAGGTCCCGGCCGGTCTGCTGGTGGTTCATCAGGGCGGGGCTGATCTTGCCGAAGAACTCGTCGTTGTCGTTGATCTCCTCGGTGTACGTGACGGAGATCCCGGTCCGTTCACTGAACGCGTCGAGGGTGGGCCGCTTCGACGCGTCGTCGTCGTCCGTGTCGATGTAGAGGGGCCAGTTGGCGAAGGTCAGGCTGTGATCGCCGGCGGAGTAGTCGCGGCCGGCGCGGTCGCCCGGCTTCACATAGGCGGCGGGGACTCCGCAGCCGGCCAGCGTGACACCGGCCGCTCCCGCCCCGAGGGCGGTGAGCAGGGACCGGCGGGACATGAGGTGGTTCGGGATCGCTCTCACCCGCGCAGGATGCCGTCCGGACGGTACGGCGGGCAATGGACCATCCGTCCAGCGGTGCCCGCCCGGTACGCACACCCTGTCGAGGGCGGGAGCGGAAGACGGCCCGGCCGGCGGGGGAGATCCGGGTACGGGAACGGCCCCGGGTGCGCACGGGGTGCGCCCGGGGCCGTGTCCGGGGGACGGAGCGGCGGTCAGCCGTCGAGGGAGGTCATCACGTGCTTGATGCGGGTGTAGTCGTCGAAGCCGTAGGCGGAGAGGTCCTTGCCGTAACCGGACTTCTTGAAGCCGCCGTGGGGCATCTCGGCGACGAGCGGGATGTGGGTGTTGATCCACACGCAGCCGAAGTCGAGGTTCTTGGACATGCGCATGGCGCGGGCGTGGTCCTTGGTCCAGACGGAGGAGGCCAGGGCGTACTCGACGCCGTTGGCCCATGCCACGGCCTGGGCCTCGTCGGTGAAGGACTGGACGGTGATGACGGGGCCGAAGACCTCGTTCTGGATGATCTCGTCGTCCTGCTTGAGGCCGGAGACGACGGTGGGGGCGTAGAAGTAGCCCTTGTCGCCGACGCGGTGGCCGCCTGCCTCGACCCGGGCGTGCGCGGGCAGCCGCTCGATGAAGCCGCTGACCTGCGCCAGCTGGTTGGCGTTGTTGAGCGGGCCGTAGAGCACGTCCTCGTCGTCCGGCAGGCCGGTCTTCGTGTCAGCGGCGGCCTTGGCCAGCGCCGTGACGAACTCGTCGTGGATCGACTCGTGGACGAGCACACGGGTGGCGGCCGTGCAGTCCTGGCCGGCGTTGAAGTATCCGGCGACGGAGATGTCCTCGACGGCCTTGGCGATGTCGGTGTCCTCGAAGACCACGACGGGGGCCTTGCCGCCGAGCTCCAGGTGGACCCGCTTGACGTCCTTGGCGGCGGACTCGGCGACCTGCATGCCGGCCCGGACCGAACCGGTGATGGAGGCCATGGCGGGGATCTTGTGCTCCACCATCGCGCGGCCGGTGTCGCGGTCGCCGCAGATGACGTTGAAGACGCCCTTGGGGAGGATCTGCCCGATGATCTCGGCGATCAGCACCGTGGACGCCGGGGTGGTGTCGGACGGCTTGATGACCACGGTGTTGCCCGCGGCGAGCGCCGGGGCGAACTTCCACACGGCCATCATCATCGGGTAGTTCCACGGCGCGACCTGCGCGCAGACGCCGACCGGTTCACGGCGGACGATGGAGGTCATCCCCTCCATGTACTCGCCGGCCGAGCGCCCTTCCAGCATCCGCGCCGCACCCGCGAAGAACCGGATCTGGTCCACCATGGGGGGGATCTCTTCGGTGCGGGTCAGACCGATCGGCTTCCCGGTGTTCTCGGACTCGGCCGCGATCAGGTCCTCGGCGCGCTCCTCGAAGGCGTCCGCGATCTTCAGCAGGGCGCGCTGGCGCTCGGCGGGCGTGGCGTCGCGCCAGGCGGGGAAGGCGGCCGCGGCGGCGTCCATGGCGGCATCGACGTCGGCCGCACCGGACAGCGGGGAGGTCGCGTAGACCTCCTCCGTCACCGGGTTGACCACATCGATGGTCCGCCCGTCGGCGGCATCGCGGAACTCTCCATTGATGTAGTTGCGCAGACGGCGCACCTCGGTGGTCACAACCACCCCTCCTGTCGACACGTCCAATGGGTGAGACGTCCAGCCTAGACGCATGGGTAACGGTTTCGACATAGCCAACCGCCGTCATCTTCGGATTCAGTGAGATCTGGGTGGCATGACAACGAATTTCATCGATCCAGGGTTGCGATACAGACGAGTCCCGGTGCAGAGTGACTCCGTGGCCAGTCGCAGCGCAGACTCCAGGAACGGGAACGGATCGTCCCCAGCGGTCGATGCCGTCTCCCTGGCGATCATCGAACAGCTCCAGGAGGACGGGCGTCGTCCGTACGCCGCGATCGGCAAGGCCGTCGGCCTCTCCGAGGCCGCCGTACGCCAGCGGGTCCAGAAACTGCTGGACCAGGGCGTGATGCAGATCGTCGCCGTCACCGACCCGCTCACCGTGGGGTTCCGGCGGCAGGCGATGGTCGGGATCAACGTCGAGGGCGACCTCGACCCGGTGGCGGAGGCCCTGGCGGCCATGGACGAATGCGAGTACGTGGTGATGACCGCGGGCTCCTTCGACCTGATGGTGGAGATCGTCTGCGAGGACGACGACCACCTGCTGGAGACGATCAACAAACGCATCCGGGCCATCCCCGGCGTGCGCTCCACCGAGAGCTTCGTCTACCTCAAGCTCAAGAAGCAGACCTATATGTGGGGAACCCGATAGCCGTGAGCAAGGACCTCAGCCGGACCGCGTACGACCACCTGTGGATGCACTTCACCCGCATGTCGGACTACGAGAACGCGCCCGTTCCCACCATCGTGCGTGGCGAGGGCACCTACATCTACGACGACCAGGGCAAGCGCTACCTCGACGGCCTGTCCGGCCTGTTCGTGGTCAACGCCGGCCACGGCCGCCACGAGCTCGCCGAGGCCGCCTACAAGCAGGCCCAGGAGCTGGCCTTCTTCCCGGTGTGGTCCTACGCCCACCCCAAGGCCGTCGAGCTGGCCGAGCGCCTCGCGGACTACGCCCCGGGCGACCTCAACAAGGTCTTCTTCACCACCGGCGGCGGCGAGGCGGTCGAGACCGCCTGGAAGCTGGCCAAGCAGTACTTCAAGCTCAAGGGCAAGCCGACCAAGTACAAGGTCATCTCCCGCGCGGTCGCCTACCACGGCACCCCGCAGGGCGCCCTGTCCATCACCGGTCTGCCGGCCCTCAAGGCCCCCTTCGAGCCGCTGGTCCCCGGCGCGCACAAGGTGCCGAACACCAACATCTACCGCGCCCCGATCCACGGCGACGACCCCGAGGCCTTCGGCCGCTGGGCCGCCGACCAGATCGAGCAGCAGATCCTCTTCGAGGGCCCCGACACCGTCGCCGCGGTCTTCCTGGAGCCGGTGCAGAACGCCGGCGGCTGCTTCCCGCCGCCGCCCGGCTACTTCCAGCGGGTCCGCGAGATCTGCGACCAGTACGACGTGCTGCTCGTCTCCGACGAGGTCATCTGCGCCTTCGGCCGCCTCGGCACGATGTTCGCCTGCGACAAGTTCGGCTACGTGCCGGACATGATCACCTGCGCCAAGGGCATGACCTCGGGCTACTCCCCGATCGGTGCCTGCATCGTCTCGGACCGGCTCGCCGCGCCGTTCTACGAGGCCGACAACACCTTCCTGCACGGCTACACCTTCGGCGGCCACCCGGTCTCCGCCGCGGTCGGCCTCGCCAACCTCGACATCTTCGAGCGCGAGGGCCTCAACCAGCACGTCCTCGACCACGAGAACGCCTTCTTCACCACCCTCCAGAAGCTGCTCGACCTGCCGATCGTCGGCGACGTCCGCGGCAACGGCTTCTTCTACGGCATCGAGCTGGTGAAGGACAAGGCCACCAAGGAGACCTTCACCGACGAGGAGACCGAGCGCGTCCTGTACGGCTTCCTCTCCAAGGCGCTCTACGACAACGGCCTGTACTGCCGGGCCGACGACCGCGGCGACCCGGTCGTCCAGCTCGCCCCGCCGCTGGTCTCCGACCAGTCCACGTTCGACGAGATCGAGGGCATCCTCCGGTCCGTCCTGACCGAGGCCTGGACGAAGCTCTGACGGCCCGGCCGGACCTTGGGCCGGACGGCCCAGGGCCCGGCCCCGGCTTGACCACCGCTTGACCCATCCCTCGGGGGGCTCCGGCGGTCATTTCATACGGTCCGCACGGCCCGGGTGCGCCCATTCGAGTGGGAAGGGGCGCACCCGGGCCGCGTGCTGTGCGCACACCGCGATCCGAATCCCTACGGTGCCGAGTGACCGATCGGCCCCTCCTTCGTTCCCCCGTACGGGGGAACGGGATTTCTGATCTGAACCGAGGTGTACGCCATGGTGGCCCCGCCGGACAACGACGTGATCTGGGCACGTTCCCTGCAGCACTCCCACAACGGCTCGCCGGCGCTCGGCGGGGTCTCCCTGGGCGTCCGCGACGGCGAGATCCTCGCCGTGACCGGCCCGCGCGGCAGCGGCAAGACGACTCTGCTGCACTGTCTGTCGGGCCAGCTCGTGCCCCAGCAGGGCGAGGTGTGGTTCAACAGCGTCCCGGTCCACACCATGGGCCCGCGGCTGCGCGAGCGGCTGCGCCGCGACAGATTCGGCTGGATCTCCCCCGAGCCGCAGCTCGTCCCGGAACTGAGCACCTGGGAGAACACCGCGCTGCCGCTCCTGCTCCGCGGCGTCCCGCACCGCGAGGCCAAGAAGGCCGCCATGGAGTGGCTGGAGCGCCTGGACATCGGCCCCTGCGCGCGGAAGCGGCCGCACACCCTCCAGCAGAGCCAGCGCCAGCGGATCTCGGTGGCCCGTGCCCTGGCCGGAGCCCCCTCGGTGATCTTCGCCGACGAGCCCACGGCATCGCTCCACCGCACCGACCGCTCCCATGTGCTGCGCACCCTGACGAGCGCGGCCCGTTCGCACGGCATCACCGTCGTGGTCGCCACGCACGACGCGGAGATCGCCGCGCTGGCCGACCGCGAGGTACCGCTGCTGGACGGCCGGCGCGTCGCCTCGGCCGGCCGGACCGCCGAGCCCGATGCGGAGGGTCGCGCGGCGTGCTCGCTCTCCGTCTAGCCCGCGGTTCCCATCCCCTGGTGCTGGCCGGACGGCTGCTGGTGGCCGCCGCGTCCGCCGGGGTCGGCTTCCTTCTGCTCTGCACCCTCGGCTACGCCTCGGGGCACCCCGCGCACTCGACGGGTTCCGTGCTCCGGCTGCTGTGGTGCCTGGTCCCGCTGGCCGCCACCGTGCAGTTCGCGGTCGCGGTGGCCCGGACGGACCCCAGCACCCGGCCGCGCCCCGGCCTCTCCGCCGTGGGCCTGGGCCCGGTGCGCCTGAGCGTGATCGCGGCGGTCTCCACGGCCGTCTCCTGCACGCTGGGATCGATGGTCGCGCTGCTGTTCTTCCTGCATCTGCGCGGCGATCTGTCGGGGCTCCCGTTCGACGGTGCGGCCGCCGGGCTGCTGGCCGCCGACACGCCCCTGCCCCTCGCGGCCGTCCTCCTGCTGCTGGCCGTGGTGCCCGTGGCCGCCGCCTCGGCGAGCGCGCTGGCCCTGCGGACCCGGCCGGTGGGGCCGGGCACCCAGGACGACACCGAGGACCTGGTGCCCGGGGAGCAGATCCCGGTCCCGGCCGCCGCGCCGGCCGGACTGCCCTGGGGAGTGGCCCTGACGGCCGCCGGACTGGCCGTGGAGGCGTACGCGAACCGCACCACGTCCGGCAGCCCGTTCCCGATGCCCGGCCGGCTCGACTCCACCCCCGTCTGGGTGCTGGTGGGCTGGACCCTGACGGCGATCGGTCTGGCCATGGCCGGCCCGGGGCTGACCCATCTGTGCGGGCGGCTGCTCCAGGCGGCGCGCCCCGGCGCCGTACGCCTGCTGGCGGGCCGGGTCCTGATGGACGAGGCGCAGCGGATCGGCCGTCCCCTGGGCGTGGTCTGCGCGGTCGTCTCCGCCGTCGTCGCCGCCTTCGCGCTGTACGGGACGGGGCCGAGGCCGTTCGGGCCGCTCACGGCCCTGGGCGCCGTGCTCGTCATCGGCTGCACCACGGCGACGCTGCTGACCACGGCCTTGGAGGCGCGGCAGGCCCGTGCCCGGACCGCGCGGGCGCTGCTGCGGCTCGGCGCGCCGGCCTCGGCGCTGCGCGCGGCGACGGCGCTGCGCGCGGGTGTGCTGCTCCTGGTGTTCGCCCCGCTGACCTGGGCGATCGCCGAGCTGGCCGCGCTGCCGCTGACCCCGTGAGGGGCCGGCGGCCGGTCAGCCCTCGGAGGGCAGGACGACGCTCTCCGCCGGGTCGAAGGTGACGCCGACGCCGGCGCCCTCGTCCGGGGTGGCGTCCAGCGGGCACTCGGCCTCCAGCGCCGGGCCGCGCTCGGGGCGCAGGGTCACGGCGACGTGGTGGCCCCGGAAGGTGCGGGCCTCCACGGTGCACCGCAGCCCGTCGGTGGGCGCCCCGAGACGCACCCCGGCCGGCCGGACCAGCAGGTCGCAGGCGCCCTGCGGGGAACCGGCCGGCACCGGCACCCTGCCCCACGCCGTCTCCGCCGCCTCGCCGGTGACGGTCGCCTCCACCACGTTGTCGAAGCCCAGGAAGCGGGCGACGAAGGCGGACGCGGGACGCTGCCACACCTCCAGCGGAGTGCCCGCCTGGGCGATGCGTCCGTCCCGCATCACGACGACCCGGTCGGCGAGCGCGAAGGCCTCGCCCTGGTCGTGGGTGACGGCGAGGACCGTTGTCCCCAGCCGCGCGAAGAGCGTGCGCAGTTCGACGACGAGCCGTTCGCGCAGGCCCCGGTCCAGTTGGCCCAGCGGTTCGTCGAGCATCAGCAGTTTGGGGCGGGGGGCCAGCGCGCGGGCCAGCGCGACCCGCTGCTGCTCGCCGCCGGACAACTCCGCGACGGCACGGCGCTCGGCGCCGGGCAGGCCCACCAGATCGAGGAGTTCGGCGACCCTGCGGGTCCGCTCGTCCCGGGGCACGCCGTGCATCCGCAGCCCGAAGGCGACGTTGGCTCCGGCGGAGCGGTGCGGGAAGAGCTGGTGGTCCTGGAACATCAGGCCGAGCCCGCGCCGGTGCACCGGCACCCCGTCCTGGTCCGCACCGTCCAGCAGGACCCGCCCGCCGTCGGCCGGCTGGAGTCCCGCGACGACCCTGAGCAGGGTCGACTTGCCGCTGCCGCTCGGCCCGAGCACACAGACGATCTCGTGCTCGGCGACCTCCAGGTCGACGGCGTCCAGCGCCGCCCGGCCGCCGAAGCGGACGGTGGCCGATTCGAGTGTCAGCATTCCTAGAACTCCCCGGAACGGTCGACGCGGATACGTTCGAGCAGCAGCAGCGAGACCGCGCACACGAGCATGAGAAGGGTGCTGAGGGCCATCGCCTGGCCGTAGTTCAGCTCCCCGGACCGGCCCAGCAGCCGGGCCACCGCCACCGGCAGCGTCGGGGTGTCGGGCCGCGCGATGAAGACGGTGGCCCCGAACTCTCCGAGCGACACGGCGAACGCGAACCCGGCCGCCACCAGCAGCGCCCGGCGCACCAGCGGCAGATCCACCTCCCGCCAGGCCCGCCACGGCGAGGCGCCGAGCACCGCGGCGGCCTCGCGCAGCCGCCCGTCCACCGCGCGGAGCACCGGCAGCATGGTGCGTACGACGAAGGGCACCCCGACCAGTGCCTGGGCGAGCGGCACCAGGATCCACGAGGTCCGCAGGTCCAGGGGCGGCTCGTCGAGGGTGATCAGGAAGCCGAAGCCTACGGTGACGGCGGAGACGCCGAGCGGCAGCATCAGCAGCGCGTCGAAGCCGCGGACGAGGCGTCCGGCCCTCCGGGTCAGGGCGGCAGCGGCCAGTCCGCCGACGACCACCGCGATGAGGGTGGCGACCACCGCGTAGCGCAGGGAGTTCCCGATCGCCTCCAGCGGCGCGACGAGGAACGTACCGCTGTTGGCCTCGGCCGATCCGAGGGCCCGGTAGTAGGCGAGACCGTGGCCGCCCGAGACGTCGAACGAGCGCTCCACGAGCACCCCGAGCGGCAGCAGGATCAGCACCAGAACCGTCGCCAGGACCCCGCCGAGCAGCGCCCACTGCCCCGCCCCGCGAGGCCGGTGCGCCGTGCGCGCCGGGTCGACGAGCTTCAGCGCGGTCTCCCGGCGCCGCACGGTCCGGGCGTGGACGGCGAGGATGGCGCCGACCGCGGCGAACTGCACCAGCGTCAGCACGGCCGCCGTGGGCAGGTCGAGCAGTTGCGCGGTCTGCCGGTAGATCTCCACCTCCAGGGTGGAGAAGCCGGGGCCGCCGAGGATCTGGACGACACCGAAGGAGGTGAAGGTGAAGAGGAAGACCATCAGCGCGGCGGCCGCCACGGCGGGGGCGAGCGCGGGCAGGGTGATCCGGCGCCAGGCGGCGAACCGTCCGGCACCGAGGACCCGCGCGGCCTCCTCCTGCCGGGGGTCGAGCTGCGCCCAGAGCCCTCCGACGGTGCGCACGACGACCGCGTAGTTGAAGAAGACGTGCGCCGGCAGGATCGCCCACACGGTGGTGTCGAGCCGGACGCCCCAGAGTTCGTCCAGGAAGCCGCCTCGCCCGAGCAGGGCCAGGAAGGCGGTCCCGACGACCACGGTGGGCAGGACGAACGGCACGGTGACGACGGCCCTCAGGACCTGCTTGCCGGGGAAGTCGAACCGGGCGAAGACATACGCGCCGGGCAGGGCGATCAGCAGCGTCAGCGCGGTCGAGGCGAGCGCCTGCCACAGCGTGAACCAGAGGACGTCCACGATGTCGGGCCGGCTCAGCACCTCGCCGAACCGCCCGAACTGCCAGACGCCGTCCGTCCTGAGCCCGCGTCCCACGATCGCGACGACGGGGTAGGCGAAGAACAGCGCGAAGAACGCGACGGGCACGGCCATCAGACCGAGCCGGACCGCACCGGCGCGCAGGGACCGGGCGCGCGCGGACCTCCCGCGCGCGCCCGGTCCGCGTACGGGAGTCTTCGCTACTTCACTACGAGCGAGGACCACGACTGGACCCACTGCTCACGGTTCTTGGCGATCGCGTCCGGCGCCACGGTCGTCGGCTTGTCGACGACGGCGCCGAAGTCGGTGAAGAGCGCGGGCACCTTCGCGTCCTCGTTCACCGGGCTGACGAACATGTTGAGCGGCATGTCCTCCTGGAACGGCTTGCTGATCAGGAAGTCCAGCAGGGCCTTGCCGCCCTCCTCGTTCTTCGCCCCGTCGAGCAGTCCGGCGAACTCGATCTGGCGGAAGCAGGTGCCGGTGGCGACACCGGTCGGGGCGGTCTTGGGCTGCGGGTCGGCGTACAGCACCTCGACCGGCGGGCTGGAGGCGTAGCTGACGACCAGCGGGCGGTCGGCCTTGGCCTTCTTGCCGCCGGCGGAGCCGGAGAACTCCTCGTTGTACGCCTGCTCCCAGCCGTCGACGACCTTGACGCCGTTGGCCTTCAGCTTCTTCCAGTAGTCCTGGTAGCCGTCCTCGCCGTAGGCGGCGACGGTGCCGAGGAGGAAGCCGAGGCCGGGCGAGGAGGTCGCGGCGTTCTCGGTGACGAGGAGGTTCTTGTACGCGGGCTTCGCCAGGTCCTCGAAGGTCTGCGGCGGCGCGAGCTTCTTGTCGGCGAAGTACTTCTTGTCGTAGTTGACGCAGATGTCGCCGGTGTCGACGGGCGTGACGCGGTGCTTGTCGGCGTCGAGCTGCGCGGCGGCGGTGACCCTGTCGAGCCCCTTGGCCTCGTACGGCGTGAACAGGCCGTTGTCGAGGGCCCGGGAGAGCAGGGTGTTGTCGACGCCGAAGAAGACGTCGCCCCGGGGCGAGCCCTTGGTCAGGATCTCCTGGTTGAGGGCGGCGCCCGCGTCACCGCTCTTGAGGACCTTGACGGTGTAGCCGGTCTGCCGGGTGAACTCCTTCAGCACCTCCTTGGAGGCGTTGAAGGAGTCGTGGCTGACGAGGGTGACGGTCTTGGAACCGCTGCCCTGGGTCCCCTTCGTGCCGGACACCTCGTCGTCGGAACCGCAGCCGGCGAGCACGGTCGCGCCGAGCGCGGCGGCGACGGCCGTCACCGCGAACTTCTTGGTGGTGCTCATGTGATTCCTCCTGGGGGTGACCAGGAAGAGACGCGGCCCTGCCCGCACCGGTGGAAACCGGAAGTGGGCAGGGCGCAACAGCTTGAGTATGGTCCGAACTTCCTACCCGGAATGACCCGGGCGAGGTTCAGAGGGTCTGCGGCCGACCTGTCCTCGGTGCCGCACTCTCAGCGCTGTGGCGCTCCCCTGTCGGAAATATGAAATTGGCTTCGAGCCCAGGCTACACGGCGGTTTCCGGCCTCAGCGCTCGGCCGCCGCCAGCTGACCGCAGGCCCCGTCGATCTCCTGGCCGCGGGTGTCCCGGACGGTGACCGGCACTCCGTGGGCGGCGATCGCCTCGACGAACGCCTTCTCGTCCTCGGGCCGCGAGGCGGTCCACTTGGAGCCCGGCGTCGGGTTCAGCGGGATCAGGTTGACGTGGACGCGCTTGCCCTTGAGGAGCCGGCCGAGCCGGTCTCCGCGCCACGCCTGGTCGTTGATGTCGCGGATCAGCGCGTACTCGATGGAGATCCGGCGGCCGGACTTCTCCGCGTACTCCCACGCGGCGTCGAGCACCTCGCGCACCTTCCAGCGCGTGTTCACCGGGACGAGCGTGTCGCGCAGCTCGTCGTCCGGGGCGTGCAGCGACACGGCCAGCCGGCACTTGAAGCCCTCGTCGGCGAAGCGCAGCATCGCGGGCACCAGCCCGACTGTCGACACGGTGATCCCCCGCTGCGACAGCCCGAGACCGTCCGGCTCGGGATCGGTCAGCCGGCGGATGGCCCCCACGACCCGGTTGTAGTTGGCGAGCGGCTCGCCCATCCCCATGAACACGATGTTGGACAGCCGGGCCGGCCCGCCCGGGACCTCCCCGTCCCGCAGCGCGCGCATCCCGTCCACGATCTGGTGCACGATCTCCGCCGTCGACAGATTCCGGTCGAGACCGGCCTGCCCCGTGGCACAGAACGGGCAGTTCATCCCGCACCCCGCCTGCGACGAGATGCACATCGTCACCCGCTCCGGATACCGCATCAGCACCGACTCGACCAGCGTCCCGTCGTGCAGCTTCCACAGCGTCTTGCGCGTCGTGTCGTCGTCGCAGCTGATGTGCCGCACCACCGACATCAGGTCCGGGAACATCGCCTCCCGCAGCTTGTCCCGCGACCCCGCCGGAATGTTCGTCCACTCCGCCGGGTCGTGCGCGTACCGCGCGAAGTAGTGCTGCGACAGCTGCTTCGCGCGGAACGGCTTCTCGCCGATCGCGGCGACGGCCTCCTTGCGCTCGGCGGGCGTGAGGTCGGCGAGGTGCCGCGGCGGCTTCTTGGCTCCGCGGGGCGCGACGAAAGTGAGTTCTCCGGGCTTAGGCATGGTTCTTCCAGTGTCGCAGACGGAACGGTGAACGCCCGCCGTCCTGTGGACAACGGGCTCTCACCCATGACATCGCAGGTCGGACGGGGTGTACCGGGTACCGCACATGCCACGAGGGCCCGCGCCCTCAGGCGTGGGCCCTCGTGTGCGGGCGCGGGGGCGGGCCCCGGTCAGCCGGAACCGACGAAGACCGCCAGGAGCAGCCAGACGACCGGGGCGGTCGGGAGCAGGGAGTCCAGACGGTCCATGATCCCGCCGTGGCCGGGCAACAGGGTGCCCATGTCCTTGATCCCGAGGTCGCGCTTGATCATGGACTCGCCCAGGTCGCCGAGGGTGGCGCTGGCGGCGACGGCGAGGCCGAGGAGCAGGCCCTGCCACCAGGTGCCGTCGTCGACCAGGAACTGCATGCAGAGCGCACCGGCGACCATCGCGAAGGCGACCGCTCCGAAAAGGCCCTCGCGGGTCTTCCCGGGGCTGATGCGCGGGGCGAGCTTGTGCTTGCCGAAGCGCCAGCCGACGGCGTACGCACCCGTGTCGCTGACCACGGTCAGCAGCAGGAAGGTGAGGACCCGCTGTGGTCCGTCGTCGGCCTTCAGCAGCATGGCGACGAAGGTGGCCAGGAAAGGCACGTAGAACGCGGCGAAGACACCCGCCGTGACGTCCTTGAGGTAGCCCTCCGGCGGCTCGGCCATCCGCCAGACCAGTACTGCCAGGGTGGTGAGGGCCATGGCGACCCAGGCGCCCTCGGCACCGCGCGCGTAACCGGCCACGACCATGGCCGCGCCGCCGATCGCGAGCGGGACGAGGGGCGCCTTGATGTCCTTGCGCTCCTCCAGCCGGGAGGTCAGCTCCCAGAGGCCGACGACGACGGCGACGGCGATCACACCGACGAAGACGGCCTTGACGATGAACAGCGAGGCGACGACGACGGCCCCGAGGCCCACGCCGACTCCTATGGCGGATCCCAGATCACGGCCCGCACGCTTCTTCTGCGGGGGTGGCGGCGCGGTGGACATGGGCTCCTGCGGCATCTCGTCACGGAACAGGGGGCCGCCGCTCAGGCGTCCGGCCCCCCGGTCCCGGTCATCACGGTCATCAGCGTCTCTACCTGCGTCGGGACTGTCCGGCACGATGGGCATGGGCCGAGTCTGCTGGCCGTCGTGCACATCGTGGGCAGGACCCGCCGGAGCGGCCCGCATCTCGGGGGCGGCCCCGTGGCCGGCGCCCGGCGGGGCGCCCCAGGAGGAGTCGTTCATCAAACTTCGAGCAGCTCGGCTTCCTTGTGCTTCAGCAGCTCGTCCACCTGCGCCACGTACTTCGCGGTGGTGTCGTCGAGCTCCTTCTCGGCGCGGCGCACCTCGTCCTCGCCCGACTCCTTGTCCTTCACCAGCTTGTCGAGCGACTCCTTGGCCTTGCGGCGCACGGCCCGGATCGAGATCTTGGAGTCCTCGGCCTTGGTCTTCGCGACCTTGATGTAGTCGCGACGACGCTCCTCGGTGAGGTCCGGGAAGGTCACCCGGATGATATTGCCGTCGTTGCTCGGGTTGACGCCGAGGTCCGAGTCGCGGATCGCCTGCTCGATGTTGCGCAGCGCGCTCTTGTCGAACGGCGTCACGACGGCCATCCGGGGCTCCGGCACCGAGAACGACGCCAGCTGGTTGATCGGGGTCAGCGCGCCGTAGTAGTCGGCGACGATCTTGTTGAACATCGCCGGGTGCGCGCGGCCGGTGCGGATGGCGGCGAAGTCCTCTTTCGCGACCACGACGGCCTTCTCCATCTTCTCCTCGGCCTCGAGGAGGATTTCTTCGATCACCACGTGCTCCTGCGTGTCTTGAGCGGGCCCGGCATGCTCGGGCCCTGCGGGTCCTGCGTCGCGTCCTCACCTGCACGGTGTCCGACCGGCAGGCCGTTGTCCATCTTTCGGGGCCGTCCCGTGCGCCCCCGGGGCGGCGGTGGGTTCCCCCACCGGCCGTCCCGCCGGCGGGTCAGGCCCGGGTGCCCCGGTCGCTCACGAGCGTGCCGATCTTCTCACCCTTGACCGCGCGGGCGATATTGCCCTCGGTGGTCAGCTCGAAGACGAGGATCGGCAGCTCGTTGTCACGGCAGAGCGTGATGGCGGTGGCGTCGGCGACCTTGAGATCGCGGGCGAGCACCTCGCTGTACTCCAGCGCGTCGAACTTCACGGCCCCGGGGTTGGTCTTCGGGTCGGAGTCGTAGACCCCGTCCACGCCGTTCTTCCCCATCAGCAGCGCCTCGGCGTCGATCTCCAGGGCGCGCTGTGCCGCGGTGGTGTCGGTGGAGAAGTACGGCATGCCCATGCCCGCGCCGAAGATCACGACGCGCCCCTTCTCCAGGTGCCGCACGGCACGCAGCGGGATGTACGGCTCCGCGACCTGGCCCATGGTGATGGCCGTCTGGACACGGGAGTCGATGCCTTCCTTCTCCAGGAAGTCCTGGAGCGCCAGACAGTTCATGACGGTGCCGAGCATGCCCATGTAGTCGGACCGGGCCCGGTCCATGCCGCGCTGCTGGAGCTCGGCACCGCGGAAGAAGTTGCCGCCGCCGATGACGACCGCGATTTCCGCGCCGTCACGGACGACCGCCGCGATCTCGCGGGCGATGGCGTGCACGACGTCGGGGTCGACACCGAGGCCGCCGCCCCCGGCGAACGCCTCTCCGGACAGCTTCAGCATGAAGCGTCCGGCCACCTTGCCGTCGTCGCGCTTGTGGTCACCCTGTACGGCGTCCGCGCCCTTGTTCATGGAGATTCTCCTCGTGCACATACGAAGAAGGCCATTGCCGGTGGGTCTGGTGTCCCTCAGCGGCAATGGCCTCCTCGTCAGATCTGCGGTCGTACGGCGGTGTGCGGCCGTCGACTGCACCAGACCCTATCGGGGTCCACCGTTTTTCGCGGACGGACTCAGATGCCGACCTTGATGCGCGTGAAGCGCTTCAGGCTGACACCGGCCTCGGCCAGGACCTTCTCGACGGACTTCTTGTTGTCCAGCGCGTACGGCTGTCCGAGGAGGGTCGCCTCCTTGAAGAAGCCGTTGACGCGACCCTCGACGATCTTCGGGAGCGCGGCCTCCGGCTTGCCCTCGGCGCGGGTGGTCTCCTCGGCGACGCGGCGCTCGGCCTCGACGACCTCGGCCGGGACGTCCTCGCGGGACAGGTACTTCGGCGCGAAGGCGGCGATGTGCTGGGCGATGCCCTTGGCCAGCTCGGCGTCGGCCTTGTCCAGCTCGACCATCACACCGATCTGCGGCGGCAGGTCGGGCATGGTGCGGTGCATGTACACGGAGACGAAGGCACCCTGGAACTGCGCGAAGCGGTCCAGGACGATCTTCTCGCCGAGGTTGGCGTTGGCCTCGTCCACGTACGCCTGGACGGTCTTGCCGGGCTCGATCTCGGACGCGAGCAGCGCGTCGAGGTCGGCCGGGGAGGTCGCGGCGACGTGGGCGGCGAGCGCGTTGGCGACGGCCTGGAACTTGTCACCCTTGGCGACGAAGTCCGTCTCGCACTTCAGCTCGACGAGCACGCCGGAGGTCGCGTCCTCGGAGACGAGGGAGACGACGGCACCGTTCTCGGCGGAACGGCCCTCGCGCTTGGCGACGCCCTTCTGGCCCTTGATACGCAGCGCCTCGACGGCACCTTCGACGTTGCCGTCGGCCTCGTCGAGCGCCTTCTTGCAGTCCATCATGCCGGCGCCGGTGAGCTCACGGAGCTTCTTGACGTCAGCGGCGGTGTAGTTCGCCATGAGTCTGTGTTTCTCTCTCGGAGTCTGAAAGATCTACGGGTGGACGGCGGGGGCGGTGCCTGTGGCACCGGCCCCCGCCGTCTTCAGCCGTGACGGGTGTCAGGCCTGCTCGGCGTCCGCGGCCGGGGCCTCGGCGGCGGGGGCCTCGGTGGCGGCCTCGGCGGCGGGGGCCTCGGCGTCGGCGACCTTCTCGGTCTCGGCGGAGGACTGGACCTCGGCGTCGGCCTTCTTGTCGCCCTCGAGCAGGTCACGCTCCCACTCGGCGAGGGGCTCGCCGGCGGCCTTCTCGCCCGGCTTCGAGTCGCCGGTCGCGGCGCCGGAGCGGGCGATGAGGCCCTCGGCGACGGCGTCGGCGATCACGCGGGTGAGCAGGGTGACGGAGCGGATCGCGTCGTCGTTGCCCGGAATCTTGTAGTCGACCTCGTCGGGGTCGCAGTTGGTGTCCAGGATCGCGACGACCGGGATGTGGAGCTTGCGCGCCTCGCCGACGGCGATGTGCTCCTTCTTGGTGTCGACGATCCAGACGGCGCTCGGCACCTTCTGCATCTCGCGGATACCACCGAGGGTCTTCTCCAGCTTGGCCTTCTCGCGGGAGAGAACCAGGAGCTCCTTCTTGGTGAGGCCGGAGGCGGCCACGTCCTCGAAGTCGATGAGCTCAAGCTCCTTCAGACGCTGAAGGCGCTTGTAGACGGTGGAGAAGTTGGTGAGCATGCCACCGAGCCAACGCTGGTTGACGTACGGCATGCCGACGCGCGTCGCCTGCTCGGCGATGGCCTCCTGGGCCTGCTTCTTCGTACCCACGAACATGATGGAGCCGCCGTGCGCGACGGTCTCCTTGACGAACTCGTAGGCGCGGTCGATGTACGACAGCGACTGGAGCAGGTCGATGATGTAGATGCCGTTGCGCTCGGTGAAGATGAAGCGCTTCATCTTCGGGTTCCAGCGACGGGTCTGGTGACCGAAGTGGACGCCGCTCTCCAGCAGCTCCCGCATCGTGACGACGGCCATGGCCGTTCTCCTTGAGGTGCTCGGTTGTCGCGACCGCGGGTTTGCAGTCGCGCCTGACGCCCCGACGCGCCGTGCCACGAGGGACCGAGGAGCGCGGCCACCTCCGCGAAGAGGGAGGTGGCGGGGCGTGCGAAGTCGACCCGGTGACCCGGATCGCCAGAAGAAGTGTACGGGACCCGTCGGGTGCCGGGTGACGGCGCTGTCCACAACCGGCCGGTAGTCCACAGATTTCGTCCATGATCCCCATGAATCGGACCGGCCGTGGACCGTGGGGGTATGCGATCCACCACCGACCGTGACCAGTCCCGCCGCCGGCGCCCGACGCGTCTCCTGCTCGTCGGCCTGCTCCTGGCCCCTCTCGCCTGCCTGCCGGCGTCGGCGTACGGCGGCTCCCCCGCCGCGCCGGTCCCCCGGGCCGCCCCCATCGGCCCCGGGGCTGTTCCCGTACGGGCCGAGACCCCCTCGGCCCCGGCTCCCCCTCCCGGCTCCCCCGCCCCCTCCGACTCCACCGGCCCACCCGGTCCGGCGAGTCCCGAACCCTCCGGTCCCGCCCGCCCCACGAGCGGGACCGGCTGGCCGCTGGCCGGGCGGCCTGTCGTCCTGCGCGGCTGGGAGCCGCCCGCCACCCCGTACGCGCGCGGCCACCGAGGGGTCGATCTCGGTGCGGTTCCGGGCGCCGACGTGCTCGCGGCCGCTTCGGGCCGGGTGTCCTTCGCGGGGAGCGTGGCGGGGCGCGGGGTGATGGTGATCGAGCTGGCCGGAACGGGCGATCCGCCGCTGCGGACCACTTACGAGCCGGTGCGCCCGCTGGTGGCGAAGGGCGACGAGGTCACGACGGGCCAGGTCGTGGGAGCCCTGGCGGCCGGGCCGTTCCACTGCGCGGGCGGCTGTCTGCACTGGGGGCTGCGCCGCGCCGACGCCTACCTGGACCCGCTGTCGCTGCTGCCGCCGGAGCTGCTGCGGCGGGGGCCGTCCCGGCTGCTTCCGGTCTTCGGGGTGCCGCTGCCCGAACCCTCGGCGGAGCCGGGGTCTCAGCCCTCGATGGCGCGGGCGCCCCGGACGCCGTCGAGGATCATCGCGACGGCGGTGTCCGCGATCACGGCGGGCTCCTCCGCCACGGTCAGTTCGATACGGCGGACGGCCGCGTCGACGGAGCCCTGGAGCAGCATGGCGGCCAGTCGGGGCTCGTCGTGTCCGAGATCGGCCAGGGCCTCCACGATCATGGCGATCAGACCGCCGTGCGCGGCCCGGATCTTCTCGCGCGCGCCCGCGTCCAGCTCACTGGCGGAGATGGCGACGACGGCCCGGTGACGCCGGTCCCCGACGAGGTCCAGTTGGCGCCGGACATACGCCTCGATCTTGGCCTCGGGCGTCGCAGCCCGGTCCATCGCGCTCTCGACCTCGGCCGCCCAGACGGGGAAGTCGACGGCGCAGAGTTCCTCGACGACGGCGGCGCGTGACCGGAAGTACTCGTACACGGACGAGCGGGCCAGGCCCGTACGTTCGGCGAGGGCGGGGAAGGTCAGTGCTTCCGTGCCCCCTTCGGACAGCAGGGAGCGCGCTGCGTCCAGGAGGGCGCCGCGCTGCATGGTCCGGTGCTCGGCCACGGAGGCCGCTCGAATCCTGGGCACCCGTCCACTCTACGGCGAGCGGTACCGGTGAGGGGGCGGGCGGTACCGGCCATTGGCCGAAGCGTCCGCGGACCCGGCGGCGGGCCGGGCGGTCTCAGCGCCCGGCGTCGGCCAGCTTGGCGCGCAGTTGCAGCACCGACTTGGTGTGGATCTGGCTGACCCGGCTCTCGGTGACCCCGAGGACGTTGCCGATCTCGGCGAGGGTGAGGCCCTCGTAGTAGTAGAGCGTGACGACCGTCTTCTCGCGGTCGGGCAGGGTGTTGATCGCGCGGGCCAGGAGCCTTCTCAGCTCGCGGTCCTCGGCCACCTCCACCGGGTTGTCGGCGGCGGTGTCCTCCAGCGTGTCCATGAGGCTGAGCCGGTCGCCGCCCTCACCGCCGACATGGAGGAGTTCCTCCAGCGCCACGACATTGGCCAGGGACAACTGGCTGAAAACAGCGTGCAGTTCCTCCAGGGCGATGTCCATCTCGGCGGCGACCTCGGACTCCGAGGGGGTACGCCGCAGCTTGGCCTCCAGCGTGGCGTAGGCGCGCTCCACGGCACGGGCCTTCTGGCGCACCGAGCGCGGAATCCAGTCCAGTGCCCGGAGTTCGTCGATCATCGCGCCGCGGATGCGGGTGATCGCGTACGTCTCGAACTTGATCGCGCGCTCGATGTCGAACTTCTCGATCGCGTCGATCAGTCCGAAGACCCCGGAGGAGACGAAGTCGGCCTGCTCCACGTTGGACGGCAGTCCCACGCTCACCCGGCCGGCGACGTACTTCACCAGGGGTGAGTAGTGCAGGATCAGCTGCTCCCGCAGCCGCTCGTCGCCCGTGGTCTTGTACGAGCGCCACAGTTCGTCGAGGGAGGACGGGGCAGGAGGGCGCACAGTGCCACGCGCAGCCGGTGGTACTGCCGCGCGGTCAGACCCGGAGGTGTGCTGGGGCATGTGGTGCCTTGAGCCGTTCTGCCGTGACGTGCTGGGGGACTTGTGCCTGTGCCGGAATCCTCGTGAGCGTAGCGTGACTGGATTGTCGCGGTGCGCGCAGGATAAGGGATCGGGTCCGTGCGCCTCCCGGTGAACGGACGTGGACCGGCGTACGCCGCCGGGCGCGGCGGCGCACCCGGGCGGCGACATGACGGGTGGCCGGGGCGGCCGACCGGTGCGCCGGCCCCGGGGGCGTCGCCGAAGGATCCACCGAGGTCATCGGCATCACCTTTTCACCCGAATGCTCCAGGTCAAGTACCGCCTCGCCGCGCGTCGCCATTGCGCGTCGACGGTCGCGTCAACCGCCATCCCTCGCCTTCGCGTTCGACGAACCCCAGTGAGTGCAGTTCGTACAGCTTGCCGAGCGCCTCGTCCGCGCTCGTTCCCGCGCCGCGCGCCACCTCGCGCGCGTCGGCGCGGCCGCGCCCCGGCAGTGCGTCAAGTACCCGCCTGCCGACGGGATCCAGCTGGTCGCGGGGGAGCAGGGGGCCCCGCCGCGCGGGCGCCAGTTCACCGATGTCCCCGACCAGTTCGACGACTTCGTCGGCATCGGTCACCAGCACGCCCTCGCCCCTCAGGAGTTCGTGGACCCCGGCCGAGAGTCCGCTCGTGGCGGGGCCGGGCACGCCCATGGTGAAGCGGCCGAGCTGCCGTGCGCGACGCGCGGTGACCAGGGAGCCGCTGCGGTGCTCGGCCTCGACGACGACGGTTCCCCGGGTCAGCGCGGCGATGACCCGGTTGCGGAGGACGAATCTGCCGCGCGTCGGGTGGTCGCCCGGCGGCAGTTCGCTGACGACGAGGCCCTGGTCGGCGACGCGTCCGATCAGTTCGGCGTGGCCGCGCGGGTAGGGGACGTCCACACCGCAGGCCAGCACCGCCATGGTCGCTCCCCCGGCGGCCAGGGCTCCCCGGTGCGCGGCCCCGTCGACGCCGAAAGCCGCGCCGGAGACCACCACCCACCCGCGCTCGGCGAGCCCCGCGCCGAGCGTGGTCGCCATGTGCGCCCCGTACGGGGTGCAGGCGCGGGCGCCGACGACGGCGACCGAGCGCAGCGCCCACAGCCGCAGATCGGGCGTGCCGCGCACCCACAGCCCGATGGGCGCGGCGTCACCGAGGTCGTCGAGCTGAGTCGGCCACTCCCGGTCCCCCGGGCAGACGAAGCGCCCGCCGGCCGAGGCCAGTGCGGCGAGGTCCCCGCCCGGCCGGGCGGTCTCGGCGCGCAGCCGGTATCCGGCGAGCCGCCGCGCGCTCATCCCGGCCAGCCGCTCGGCCGATCCGTCCCGGTCCGCGATCCGCCGTATCAGCTCCACCGGGCCGTGCTCCCGCAGCCACCCTCCGGCCCGTACGTCCCCGGGCTCCACGATCCGGCTCAACGCCGCCCGTGCCCAGCGGTCCCGGCCGGGGCAGCGGTCACCGGCCTCACCGGACGGCCCGTGTCCCGCCGTACCGGCGGTCCCGGCGCCCTCGCCCCACGCGCCCGGAGCGCCGAAGAGCCCTCCCCCGCCGTCGCTCGCGCATCCCTCCGCGCGACGCTCCGTCATGACGCCCTCTCCATCGGGACTCCGCGCGAGATCCCGGTGCGCAGTTCCAGGGCCACGGCGACGTCCGAGGCGTCCGGCCGGTCCGCCTCGCGCAGGTCGGCGACCGTCCAGGCCACCCTGAGGACGCGGTCCAGTCCGCGTGCCGTGAGGATGCCGCGCTCCATGTCGCGTTCGGCGGCCAGCATCGCGCCCGGCGCCGCCGTCAGCCGGGTCCGCAGCTCGTGCCCCGGCACCTCGCTGTTGGTGGTCCACGGGGTGCCCGCCAGCCGTTGTGCCGCCCGCTCCCGGGCCCGCCGCACCCGGGCGGCGACCGTCTCCGACGACTCGCCCCGGCCGCCCCGGCCCATCAGGTCCTCGCGTCGGACCGGATCGACGACGACCCGCAGGTCCACCCGGTCCAGGAGCGGCCCCGAGAGCCGGGCCCGGTAGCGGCGGATCGCCGAGGGCGGGCATTCGCACCCGGCGCCGTTGACGGTGTGGCGCCCGCAGGGGCACGGGTTGGCGGCGAGCACCATGAGGAACCGGGCGGGCAGCCGGACCACCCCGGCGCTGCGGGCCACCACCACGTGCCCCGACTCCAGCGGCTGGCGCAGCGCGTCCAGGGCCCGTACCGAGAACTCGGGTGCCTCGTCGAGGAAGAGGATGCCGCGATGGGCCAGGGAGACCGCGCCGGGGCGCGGCAGCCCGTTGCCTCCGCCGACCAGGGACTGCATGGTCGCCGAGTGGTGCGGGGCGCAGTAGGGCGCGCGGGAGATCAGGGGTTCGTCCGGTGGGAGGATGCCCGCCACGGAGTGGACCGCGGTGACCTCCAGGGATTCCTGTCGGCTCAGGGGCGGCAGAATGCCGGGCAGCCGCTCGGCCAGCATCGTCTTGCCGGCGCCGGGCGGCCCCGACAGCAGCAGATGGTGGCCGCCCGCCGCCGCGACCTCCAGGGCCGTGCGCGGGCACTCCTGTCCCGCGACGTCCGCCAGATCGGGACGGCCTCCCTCCCCGGGCTCCGGACCCCGCTGGAGTCCGGTCCCCGTGCCGGCGCCCGGGATCATCAGTCCGGCGAGCATGGGGTCGGGGCGCCCCTGCTCGTGGGGGCGCGCTTCGTCGGGCACCGGTTCGTCGCACAGGATCGCGACCAGCTGGCGCAGGCTGCGGACGCCGAGGACGGAGACCCCGGGCACCAGCGTCGCCTCGCCCGCCGTCTGCTCGGGGACGACCACCTGCCGGTATCCGGCCTCGGCGGCGGCGAGCACCGCGGGCAGGACGCCCCGCACCGGCCGCACCCGGCCGTCCAGTCCCAGTTCCCCGATCATCACCACATCGGCGATCGACGCGGGCGGGATGCGTTCGGCGGCACCGAGCACGGCGCAGGCGACGGCGAGATCGAAGCCCGAACCACTTTTGGGCACCGAGGCCGGTGACAGACCGACCGTGAGTTTCTTCTGCGGCCACTGGGCGCCGGAGTTGACCACGGCCGCCCTGACCCGGTCCCGGCTCTCCACCAGGCTCTTGTCCGGCAGTCCCACCAGGGTGAACGTCGCCACCCCGGCCTCCAGGTCCGCCTGGACCTCCACCACCACGCCCTCGACGCCGACGAGCGCCACCGAGCAGGCACGGGCGAACGCCATCAGGCCACCCCCCGCACGTGCTCGGCCCGCGGCGCGCCGCGCCGGGGCAGCACCACGCCGACCAGGTCGATCCGCACCCCGCCCGGCGGCGGTCCGCCGCAGCGGGCCAGCCAGAGTCCGGCCAGCCTCCGCAGGCGGTCCGCCTTGACCGGGGTGACCGCGGCCATCGGATGCTCGAACGCGCCCGTCCTGCGGGTCTTCACCTCACAGATGACGAGCGCGTCACCGTCCTTCGCGACGATGTCGATCTCGCCGGCGCGACAGCGCCAGTTCCGTTCCAGTACGGACATGCCCGACTCGGTCAGCAGCCGCGCCGCCAGATCCTCGCCGTACCGCCCGAGTGCGCTCCGTGCGTTCATACCGGCACCACCTCCGGCACCGACTGTGACGCCTCGGACCGCCCTCAGTGGATCTTGGTGGACAACCCGGCCGTTGTGGACAACTCAGCCACCCGGAAGTTCGAGATCGCTCTTGTTCAGCTCCTCGATGTTGACGTCCTTGAACGTCAGGACGCGTACCTGCTTGACGAAACGTGCGGGCCTGTACATGTCCCAGACCCAGGCGTCCGCCATGGACACCTCGAAGAACACCTCGCCCTGGACCGAGTGCACCTGCATCTCGTAGTCATTGGTGAGGTAGAAGCGCCGTTCGGTCTCGATCACGTATTTGAACAGACCGACGACATCGCGGTACTCCCGGTAGAGCTTCAGCTCCATCTCGGTCTCGTACTTTTCGAGGTCCTCGGCGCTCATTGGCATGTTCCCCTTCAGCCGTGCGTTCCCCCATTGTGCGCCGACCGCCGGGCTTCCCGGGTCGCTCAGGCGATTTCGGGGGCCAGGACCAACGGCGTACGCGGAGGACCCTCGTCGAGCAGCGTGCGCAGCAGCTCGGCGAGTCTGGTCGGGTACACCGTCTCACGCGCCGCCGACAGTTCGGCGGAAGTCCACCACCTCAGACCCGTGACAGTGCGGCGTTCCAGTCCGGTCTGCCCACTGGTGTCCGTCGTGGTCTGTTCCGTGCGCGCCAGGAAGTACCACTCGTCCTGCTCCCAGCGCCGCCCGTCGAACGGGAAGGAGCACATCCGCCGCCAGAGCACCGGGCCGAGTTCGACGTCCGTGATCCCGGTCTCCTCGGCCAGTTCGCGCAGGGCGGCCTGCTCGTGGGTCTCGTCGCCCTCCAGGCCGCCTCCCGGGGTGAACCACCAGGTGCTGGCCGGGTCCTCCGGTTCGAAGCCGTGCATCAGCAGGATGCGGTCGTCCGGGTCGAGGAGCACCAGACGGGCGACCTTGCGGATCTCAGCGGGCATCGGTGGCCGCCGTCCGCCGCTGGTTCCGCTTCGGGCCGCTGCCACGGGAGCGGGCGGAGCGCGCCGCGAGCGGCCCGTACACCGCGCCGCCGAGAATGAGCACCACCCCGGCCACCATCGCGCCGAGCTGGAGCTTGATCGGGCCCTCGGTGGAGATCCCACCGGGGAGCGCCGCGAAGGAGGAGGGCCGCCCGATCATGCTGCCCAGCGGCCAGGCGACGGCGTCCACGCGGGCCGTCACGGCGCTGCGCGGCACCGAGCCGTGTGCGGCGTCCTCCAGGTGGACCCGGGAGTCCAGCGAGGACCTGCGGTCGTCGCCCAGGAGGAACAGGCTGCCCCGGGGCACCTCGGCCGTGAAGTCGTTGCCCGAGGCGGGGTCCCCGGAGCGAAGATACGGTTCTTCCACGGGTATCCCGTTCACCGTGAGCCGGCCGTCCTTGCCGCAGCAGGCGATCTTGTCGCCGCCGACCCCGACGACACGTTTCACCATCGGCGTGGCGCCCCAGGTGGGGTCGGTGAAGACCACCACGTCGCCGCGGCGGACGTCGTCGCCGTCCACCCGCTGCGCGAGCACCCGGTCGCCCGCCTCGACGGTGGGCGTCATGGACGCCGTCGGGACCGTGTACGGGCGGTACACCACGGCTCCCCAGGCGAAGCCGCCGAGGAAGAGCACACAGCCGACGGCCACGGCCAGTCCCGACAGTCTGCTGCCGAGACGGCCGCGGCCGTCACCCGTACGTCCTGTTCCACTCATCGCAGCGTCCCCCATCGGAGATCGACAATCGCTGATCCGAGTCGGCACCCTACCCGGCGGTACGCCCGCCGGTCAGCCTCCGCCGGCGCCACAACACGAGGGGCAGCGCACCGGCTACACCGAGTGCTCCCGGGGCCAGTCCCATCGCCGCGTTGATCCCCGGCTGGTCGAAGGTCTTCGGGATCGGCAGCGTCGCCCAGCGGTTGACCGGCCATGCGATCACGAACGCCCGGCCGACCACCTCGTCGTTGGAGACGGTGCCGCCGCCCGGGAGTTCCTGGTGGTAGCGCGAGTCCAGCGAGTTCTGGCGGTGGTCGCCCATCACCCAGATCCGGCCCTTGGGCACCTTGATCGGCCCGAACGGCTCGTCGTTGCAGGGAGTGTTGCCCTCGAAGATGTAGGACTTGTCGTCCAGCGCCTTGCCGTTGACCGTGACCGGACCGTTCTTCTTGCACTCCACCGTGTCACCGCCCACCGCGATGACGCGCTTGATCAGGTCCTTCTCCTCGGCCGACGGCATCAGACCGATGAAGCTGAGGAACTTCTGCACCACGTTCGGCTCGGGGGTCTGGCTGTCCTCCAGCCAGCCGCCCGGATCGTGGAAGACGACGACCTCGCCGCGCTCGGGCTCCGAGCCGAACCACGGCGTCAGCTTGTCCACGAGCACCCGGTCGCCCCGCTGGAGCGTGTTCTGCATCGAGTCCGAGGGAATCGAGAACGCCTGCACCAGGAAGGTCTTGATCAGCAGCGCGAGGATCAGCGCGATGCCGATGAGCAGGGGCAGCTCCTTCCAGAAGGAGCGGGGCTTCTTCTGCGCCGTGCTGCCGCTGCCCGGGGAGTCGCCGTCATGCTCCGCCGAGTCCGCCGCGTCCGCCGTCGTCCCGGCGGGCTCGACATTCCCCACGCCGTCCGGCCGGTCCTCGGGTTCGTCGTGTCCGGATCGTGCGCCGACCGCCAAATCCCCCACATCCACTCCTTATTCCGTGCCACCGCCTGCGCCCCAGCCGGTGCAGGCCCACCACTCCCATAACGAGCGGGAGTTCCGCAGGGGTCGGGAGCCGGATCATTCCGTTGGGATCCTCGGACACACTATTCGACTGCGCGGCGCCCGCCGCCGTCCCGGCGCGCGGGTCCGGCACCCCGGAGAACGCCGAGCGTTCCTCCAGGTGGCGCCAGTGCCCGAACGGCCAGGCGATCACCACGGCCCGTCCCACCACGGCATCCTCCGACACGGTGCCATCGGCCGTCTTGTCCAGGTGGAAACGTGAATCGGCCGAATTGGACCGATGATCCCCCATGACGAAGATTCGCCCGGCCGGAACCTTTACCTCGAATTTGATCGTGGACGGAGAATCGCCGGGAAATACGTAGGGTTCATCGATCGCCACTCCGTTGACGACGAGCCGGCCGTCCCGCTCGCAGCACCGCACGGTGTCTCCGCCGACGGCGACCACCCGTTTGATCAGGTCCTGTTCGTCGTCGGAGGGCAGCAGGCCGACGAAGGTCAGCGCCTGCTTGATCTGCTTGATCACGACGGGCGAGTCCGAACCGCCGCTCTCCACCGGATTCGGCGGCGGCCAGTCGGACGGGTTGTTGAACACGACGACGTCACCGCGCTGCGGCTTGGACCCGAACCAGGGCGTCAGCTTGTCCACGAGCACCCGGTCACCGATCCGGATGGTCTGCTCCATCGATCCCGAGGGGATCACGAAGGCCTGCACCAGGAACGTCTTCAGGACAAGGGCGATCAGCAGCGCCACGGTGATCAGGAGCGGAATCTCCCGCACCGCCGACCGGCGCCGCTTCCGCTTCACCTTGCGGGCCAGTCTGCGGCGCTCGGCCCGGGTGGGCAGTGAGCGCGACGCCGCCGGACCGGGGCCGGCGCCCGCCGGCGCCCCCGGTTCGACCGTGCCGGGCCGTCGTCCCCGGTTACCCACGGCTCGCCCCGGCCGCGGCCGTACCGTCGAAGGCCCGGGTTCCGGGCACCGAGCCCACGCGGCCCAGCGGCCAGCCCAGCCAGTCCGCCCGGCCGATCACCCGGTCCACCGGCACCATGCCGCCACCGGGCTCGCCCAGATGGTCGCGGGAGTCGCGGGACTTACCGCGGTGGTCGCCCATCATCCACAGCGTGCCGTCGGGCACGACGATGTCGAAGGGCGCCCGGGACGGTGCGTCGCCCGCGTACAGATAGTCCTCGTCCACCGGCCGGCCGTTCACCTCGACCCGTCCGCGCCTGTCGCAGCAGACCACCCGGTCACCCCCCACGCCCACCACCCGCTTCACGAAGTCGGTCTCGGCGGGCTCCGCGAGTCCCAGGGAGGCCGCCGCTCCGTGCAGCAGCCCGACGACGGGATTCTCCTCGGGCGGCTCCTGGACGAAGGAGCCGGTTCCGTCGAAGACCACCACGTCACCGCGCTGGGGTACGGAGCCGAAACGGTACGCCAGTTTGTTGACGAGCACCCGGTCCCCCACCTTCAGCGTAGGTTCCATCGAGTGGCTCGGGATCAGGAAGGGCTGCACCACGAAGGTGCTGATGAGCAGCACCGCCACCGCACAGAAGACACCGAGGGCGAGGGTGCGGCGCCATGACAGCGAGACGGGGATCCGGCTCCGGATACGCGAGGAGCGCGGCCCCTCCTCCGGTCCCGTCTCGGGTTCGGAGGAGCGGTCGCGCTCCTGGGGCTCAGCTTCCGTGTCCATCGGGGCCAGAGCTTAACCGGCCGTCCTGTGGACCAGGGAGTCAGCTCAGCGGTCGCGCTTCTCCTTGATCTTCGCGGCCTTGCCGCGCAGCTCACGGAGGAAGTACAGCTTGGCGCGGCGGACGTCACCGCGGGTGATCAGCTCGATCTTCTCGAAGATCGGGCTGTGCACCGGGAAGGTGCGCTCGACGCCGACGCTGAAGGAGACCTTGCGGACCGTGAAGGTCTCGCTGACGCCCGCGCCCTGGCGGCGGATGACGATGCCCTTGAACTGCTGGATACGGGAGCGGTTGCCCTCGATCACGCGCACGTGGACGTTGACGGTGTCGCCGGGGCGGAACGCCGGGACGTCGGTGCGCAGCGATGCGGCGTTGACGTCGTCGAGCAGGGAAGCCATGGTGTCTGCTTTCTTCGCCGATGCCACAGGTCATCGACGGGACGGGTGATGAGTTCGGGAATGCCGTTCACGTCGGACGGGCGTCGTTCCCCCTGTGGCAGGGGCGCACGCGGACGTACAGCAGCGGCCTATTCTTCCACGGCCTGCGGCCTGCGCCAAAATCGGCCACCGGGCTCCGGCGACCAGCCCAGGATCGAGAGCATCTCCCGGTCCTTCTTGTCGAAGGCCGAGGCCTCGCAGCGTTCGATCAGATCGGGCCGGTGCAGGGCCGTACGACGGAAGGCCTCGTCCCGGCGCCAGCGGGCGATCTTCCCGTGGTGGCCGCTGAGCAGCACGTCCGGGATCCCCCGGCCGCGCCACTCGGGCGGTTTGGTGTAGACGGGCCCCTCCAGCAGATGGGCCATCGCGCCCGGGGCGAAGGAGTCGTCCCGGTGCGATTCGGCGTTGCCGAGGACGCCCGGCAGCAGCCGCGCCACCGCCTCCGTGATCACCAGCACCGCGGCCTCGCCGCCGGCCAGCACATAGTCGCCGATGGACACCTCGACGACCGGCATACGGGTGGCGTACTCGTCCATGACCCGGCGGTCGATGCCCTCGTAGCGGGCCGGGGTGAAGATCAGCCAGGGCCGCTCGGAGAGCTCGACGGCCAGCTCCTGGGTGAAGGGCCGGCCGCTCGGCGTGGGTACCACGAGCACCGGGGAGTGCGCCCCGGACTCGTAGCCGTCCGCCAGGGCCTCGTCCAGGGCCTCGCCCCAGGGCTCGGTCTTCATGACCATGCCGGGGCCGCCGCCGTAGGGGGTGTCGTCGACCGTGTGGTGGCGGTCGTGCGTCCAGTCCCGCAGGTTGTGCACCCGCACGTCCAGGCGTCCGGCCGCGCGGGCCTTGCCGACCAGCGAGACGTTCAGCGGTTCCAGGTACTCCGGGAAGATCGTGACGACGTCGAGGCGCATCAGCGGCCGTCCCCGGTCTCCGGAGCGGCTCCGTCGGCCGGTTCCCCGTCGCGCGAGGAGGCGACCACGGCCTGGCTGTCGTCGATGAGGCCCGGCGGCGGGGTGATCACCGCGCGCTGTTCCTCCAGGTCGATGCCGGTGACGATCTCCTCGACGAAGGGGATCATCACCTCGCTGCCGTCCGGGCGCTCCACGATGAACAGGTCCTGCGAGGGCAGGTGGCTGATCTCACTGATCCGGCCGATCACGGTGCCGTCGTCGAGCACCACGTCGAGGTCGATGAGCTGATGGTCGTAGAACTCCTCGGGGTCCTCCGGGAGCTCGTCCGGGTCGACGTCGGCGATCAGCAGGGTGTTGCGCAGCGCCTCGGCGGCGGTGCGGTCCCGTACGCCCTCGAAGCGCAGCAGCAGCCGTCCGCTGTGCACCCGGCCGGTCTCGATCGTCAGCGGCCCGGCCGGGGCCGGGTCGGTGCGGAGGACGGCGCCGGGGCCGAGCCGCAGTTCGGGCTCGTCCGTGCGCACCTCGACGGTGACCTCGCCCTTGATGCCGTGGGCGCGGCCGATCCGCGCGACTACCAACTGCACCTTGTGTCTCTCCTGTCGTACGACAACGGGCCGGGGTGGGCACATGCCCTCCCCGGCCCGTCGCCGGTGTTCAACGTGTCAGCGGACCTGGTCCACATCGACGAGGTCGACGCGGATACCGCGGCCGCCGATGGCGCCCACGACGGTACGCAGCGCGCGTGCGGTGCGGCCGTTGCGGCCGATCACCTTGCCGAGGTCGTCGGGGTGGACCCGGACCTCCAGCACGCGTCCACGACGCAGGTTGCGCGAGGCGACCTGCACGTCATCGGGGTTGTCGACGATGCCTTTGACGAGGTGCTCGAGAGCCTCCTCGAGCATGCTCAGGCCTCGGTCGCCGCGGCCGCGTCAGCAGCCTCGTCGGCCTTCTTGTCGGACTTCTTGGCCTTCTGCGTGATGGCCTCGCCCTTGGACTCCTCGCCGCCGTCCTTGGTGAGGGCCTCGAAGAGGGCACGCTTGTCGGCCTTCGGCTCCGGCTGCAGCAGCGGCGCGGGGGCCGGGAGGCCCTTGTGCGCCTGCCAGTCACCGGTGAGCTTCAGGATCGCGAGGACCGGCTCGGTCGGCTGGGCGCCGACGGACAGCCAGTACTGCGCACGCTCCGAGTTGACCTCGATGCGCGAGGGGTTCTGCACCGGGTGGTACAGACCGATCTCCTCGATGGCCCGGCCGTCACGGCGGGTACGGGAGTCGGCGACGACGATGCGGTAGTGAGGCGAACGGATCTTGCCCAGACGCTTCAGCTTGATCTTGACTGCCACGGGAGTGGTGTCTCCTGGTCTATGACGTGGTTGGGCACAACGAAGATGCCACGTGGGGTTGCGGTACTCGGGTGCCCGATGGACGCGTCAGCCGGAGGAGAGAGGGGTCCTGTGCGACTGTCGAGTACAGCTAGCCATTGTGCCACACCCCATCGGCTCACCCCACCGCGACCGCCGCTTCCGGGATCCGGAACGGCTTTCCGCAACCTCCGCAGACGATCGGCGCCTGGGCGAGGACCGAGGGGACCACGCGCACATTGCGGCCGCAGTCGCAGACCGCCTTGACCCGCACGCCCCCTCCGGAGGAGCCGTGCCGGGCCGCGGGCCCGCGGAAGGAGCGCTTGGTGTCGGCGGCGGTGGCGACCGTGTGCGCCTTGAGGGCGCGCTGCAGCCGTTCCATCGTCGGCCGGTACCGGCGCTTGGCCTCCGGGTTCAGCGTGACCAGCGAGAAGCCGCTGCTGGGATGCGGCTCCTCGGCGTGGTCGAGGCCCAGCTCCTCGGCGATCGCGAGGAACCGGCGGTTGTGGTAGCGGCCGGCGCGCGAGGTGTCCCGGACACCTCTGGCGGCGGCGATGCCGTGGACTGCCTCGTGGAGCAGTCGCTCGAAGGAGAGTTCGGCGCCGCAGGCGGACGAGGACTCTCCGATCAGGGACTCGGGTGCGGCCAGATCGGGCAGCTCGGGGTGGTACCGCTGAATGTCGGCCCACGCCTGCGCCAGCTCTGCGGCAAGTACAGGTGGTGTCGTGCTCACGTCGTGACCAACGAGCGCGGGGCCCTCGGTGTTCCGATTCCGGGCCATCCCAAATATTTTGCACGTACCAGTCAGTCGCCGTTGATGCGTCGCGACGAGGGCGGGTGCGCTGATCTGCGGAGAAGCCGCACAGCTCGCACCAAGCCGGTACGTAGCGTCGCGTACGCCCGAGCGCGCGGAAATGGCGTACGCCCCCCGCGAACCCCCGCGCCTCCGGCGCCCGGGGGCCTCGGGGGCCCGTCGCCGGGAAGGGCCACGACCCTACCCCCGGTACGGAACGCCCGACGTGCCCGCCCGGCCGGACCGGGTGAGACTGGGACCGCGGAGCGGGGCGGCCCGACTCCGCGTACCCCTGTCCCGGCGGCGCTCCCGCACGGCGCGCTCCCACCGGCGCCCCCGCGGGCAAGCACCTCCCGCAGACCCCTGGACGCGGCGCCGGATGCGCAGTTCCCTGGCATACGGGGGAACGCAGGACGGGGAGAGAAAGGCGCGGAGCAGGACAGCGGGGGCGACTTCCGGACAGGCGGACCGGCCGGCACGACCCGGCGGACCGGCCCGCAGGACCGACCGGCACGACCGGCATCTCGGCGGATTGGGGCGCATTCCATGACACGAACGCTCGTCCGGCACCACCCTCGGACGGAGCCCTCCGCGACCGCGGACAGCGGCTCCCGGGCCCGCGACTGGGCCGAGATCCAGGAACGGATGCTGGCCCCGCTCTACGAGGCGGTGTACGCGCGCCTCGATGTGGGACCCAGCACCCGGATGCTTTCCCTGGGCTGCGGCTCCGGGCTCGCGCTGCTCATCGCGGCCGGCCGCGGGGCCCAGGTCACCGGCGTCGACACCGACCATGAACGCCTCGCCCTCGCCCGGACGCGGCTGCTGCCCGCCCCGGACGCACCGCGGTCCCCGGTGTCCTGCGCCCCACTGCTGCGGGAGTCCGTGCCCGCTCCGGACACCGTCCCGGAACCGTACGGCCTGATCACCGCCTTCACCCCGATCGGCTGCGCCGAGGGCGACGACGACGCGCTGGTGCGGGCGCTCGACGCGGCCGTGCCCTCGGCGGGCCGGCGCTCCTCCGTCGTCCTGACCGGCTGGGGGCCGCCCGAACGCTGCGCGACCGAGGCGGTCCTGCGCGTCGCCGGCCGGCTCGCCGGGCGGCCGGGAACCCCCCGGGGCGCGCGGCGGGACGATCTGGAGAACGTGGCCTCCCGGGCCGGGCTGAAGCCGGACGGTTCGGGACGGGTGGCCTGCCCCTTCGGCTACGCGGACCTGGACAGCGCCGTCCGGGGTCTGCTCTCGACCCGTCTCTTCGACGCGGCCGTGCACGCCACGGACCGCACCCAGGTCGAGAAGGAGGTCGCGGAGGCCCTGCATCCGCATCTGCGCGACGACGGCACGGTGTGGATGCCCAACGTGTTCCGCTACCTCGTCTGCACGACGTAGCCCCGGCCGAGCCCCACGGCGGCGGACGGGCGGTCCCGGCTCCGTGTCACGTCGGCGGGCCGGCGGTCCCGCCCTGCCTCACGGCGGCGGACCGGCGGTCCCGGCCGCGCCTCATTTCGACAGACGGGTGATCCCGGCCGCCCGGTAGGCCTCCGCCTCGTCGAGCGTCTCGTTCGCGAGGAGCGCCGAGGCCAGGGCGTCCAGGCGGTCCCGGTTCTCCCGCAGCAGCCGGCACGCCTCCTCGTAGCACTCGTCCACGATCCGGCGCATCTCGCCGTCCACCGCGTCCAGCGTCGCGGGCGCCGCCGACAGGCCGTAGGCCTGCTGGGCGTCGCCCGGGATCGCCGTAAGACGGCCCACCCGCTCGCTCATGCCCCAGCGGCCGACCATGCCGCGGGCCATCTGGGTCACCTGTTCCAGATCGCTCTCCGCGCCCGTGGTGATCACCCCGAAGACCACCTGCTCGGCCGCCATTCCGCCGAGCGCCCCGATGATCCGCCCGCGCAGGTACTCCTCGGTGTAGGCGTACTTGTCGGCGTCCGGCGTCGAGAGGGTGACGCCCAGCGCCCGGCCGCGCGGGACGATGGTCACCTTGCGGACCGGGTCCGCGCCGGGCTGGACCATGCCCAGCAGGGCGTGACCGCTCTCGTGGTACGCCGTCCTGCGGCGCTCCTCGTCCGACATGACCAGCGCGCGCTCCGCGCCCAGCTGCACCTTCTCCAGGGCGTCCGAGAAATCGGCGGCGTCCACCTGCGACTGCCCGCGCTTCACCGCGAGCAGCGCGGCCTCGTTGGCGAGGTTGGACAGGTCGGCGCCGGTCATCCCCGGGGTCGTCCGCGCCACCTGGGCCAGGTCCACGTCGCCGGCCATCGGGATCCGGCGGGTGTGGATCTCCAGGATCGCCTCGCGGCCGCTCCGGTCCGGCGGGCTGACCTGCACGATCCGGTCGAAACGGCCGGGCCGGGTGAGGGCCGGGTCCAGCACGTCGGCCCGGTTGGTCGCCGCGAGGACCACCACCCCCTCCGAGCCGGAGAAGCCGTCCATCTCGGTCAGGATCTGGTTGAGCGTCTGCTCGCGCTCGTCGTGTCCGCCCATGCCGGAGCCGCCGCCGCGCGCCCGGCCGATGGTGTCGATCTCGTCGATGAACACGATCGCGGGGGCCACCTTGCGCGCCTCGGCGAACAGCTCCCGCACCCGGCCCGCGCCGACCCCGACGATCATCTCGATGAACTCCGAGGCGGAGGCCGAGAAGAACGGCACCCCCGCCTCCCCCGCCACCGCCCGTGCCAACAGCGTCTTCCCGGTGCCGGGCGGCCCGGCGAGCAGCACCCCGCCCGGCATGCGGGCGCCCATCTTCCGGTAGGCGTCGGGGTTCTTCAGGAAGTCGACCACGTCGTTGAGCTCGCCCTCGACCTCGTCGATGCCTGCCACGTCCTTGAACGTGGTCCGCTTGGCGCCCTCCAGTTCCACCGGTTTCGGAGGCGCCTTCCGTCCGAAACCGCCCATCCCGCCGCCCATCCCGCCGCGCGCCATCCGCCGGGCGATGAACACCCACAGCAGGACCAGCAGCAGCATCGGTGCCAGCGAGATCAGCAGATTGGCCAGGAAGCTGCGTTCCTTGACGACCGGCTCGGCGGTGACGGTGACATCGTCCTTGACCAGCTCGGCCCAGAGGTTGTCGTCGGCGAAGGCGGGCCGCTGGGTGACGAACTTGGTGTACGTGTCGTCGGTGCCGGGCGCCTTCGCCTTCTTCTTCAGCTGCCCCTGGATGGCATCGCCCTTGGAGTAGATCTTGGAGACATTGCCCGAGGTCACCTGCTTGCTGAACTCGGTGTACGCGATCGTCCGCTCCTCGTCCCCGTTGAAGAACGAGAGCACCAGGTTGGCGATCACATAGACGGCCAGCGCGGTCAGCAGGAGCCCGCCCCAGCCGCCGGGCATCTTGCGGCCGGGGCTCGGGGGCGGCGGGGCTCCCTCGGAGCGCCAGGGCTGGTCCGTACGGTCGCGGGGAGGTACGGGATTGGTCACTCGCGACTCCTCTGCCGACGGCCTTTCAGCCGACATTAGGGGAGAAATACGGGCGAAGCCCTGCTCAGGGGCGGTCCGCTGGGCCCATGGAGGGACGTCCGGGTCTCGGCACGCCCGAGGGGGCGCCCGCCGTACGACGGACGCCCCCTCGGGGCCGGACGGGCGGGCCGCGGTCAGCCCATGAACTTCTTGAACTCGTCGGGCAGCTCGAAGTTCTGGCCGTTGCCGCCCGCCGGGAGGCCCGGAACGCCGCCCTGGGCCGCCTGCTCACGGCGGGCCGCCTCGGCCGCTTCCTCGGCCTTGCGCTTCATCGGGTTGCCGCTCTTGCGCTTGCCCTTGGCCTGCTTGACCTGCTTCTTCTGCCGGCCGGGACCACCGCCCATGCCCGGCATCCCGGGCATCCCCGGCATCCCGCCGCCCTGGGCCATCTTCGACATCATCTTGCGGGCCTCGAAGAACCGCTCGACCAGGTTCTTCACGGCGCTGACCTCGACACCGGAACCCTTGGCGATACGGGCCCGCCGGGAGCCGTTGATGATCGTCGGCTCGGCACGCTCCTTGGGAGTCATCGACTTGATGATCGCCGCGGTGCGGTCGACGTCGCGCTCGTCGATGTTGTTGATCTGGTCCTTGATCTGCCCCATGCCGGGCAGCATCCCGAGCAGCTTGGAGATGGAGCCCATCTTCCGGACCTGTTCCATCTGGGCCAGGAAGTCGTCGAGCGTGAAGTCCTTGCCCTTGCTGGACGCCAGCTTGGAGGCCATCTTGGCGGCCTCTTCCTGGCTGAAGGTCTTCTCCGCCTGCTCGATCAGGGTGAGCAGGTCACCCATGTCGAGGATCCGGGACGCCATGCGGTCCGGGTGGAAGGCGTCGAACTCGTCGAGCTTCTCACCGTTCGACGCGAACATGATCTGCTTGCCCGTGACATGGGCGATCGACAGGGCCGCACCACCGCGGGCGTCACCGTCGAGCTTGGAGAGCACCACGCCGTCGAAGCCGACGCCGTCGCGGAAGGCTTCGGCGGTGTTGACCGCGTCCTGACCGATCATGGCGTCGACGACGAAGAGGATCTCGTCCGGGCTCACGGCGTCGCGGATGTCCGCGGCCTGCTGCATCAGCTCCTGGTCGATGCCGAGACGGCCGGCGGTGTCGACGACGACGACGTCGTACTGCTTGGACCGGGCGTACTCGACCGAGTCCTTGGCGACCTGGACCGGGTCGCCCACCCCGTTGCCCGGCTGCGGCGCGTAGACCGCGACACCGGCGCGGTCGGCGACGACGCTCAGCTGGTTCACGGCGTTGGGGCGCTGGAGGTCGCAGGCGACGAGCAGCGGGGAGTGGCCCTGGCCCTTCAGCCAGAGGCCGAGCTTTCCGGCGAGCGTCGTCTTACCGGCACCCTGGAGACCGGCCAGCATGATCACGGTGGGGGCGGTCTTGGCGAACCGCAGCCGCCGGGTCTCGCCGCCGAGGATGGCGATCAGTTCCTCGTTGACGATCTTGACGACCTGCTGCGCCGGGTTCAGCGCCTGGGAGACCTCGGCGCCGCGCGCCCGCTCCTTGACCTTGGCGATGAAGGACCGGACGACGGGCAGGGCGACATCCGCTTCGAGCAGGGCGATACGGATCTCGCGCGCCGTGGCGTCGATGTCGGCCTCGGACAAGCGGCCCTTGCCCCGGAGGTTCTTGAAAGTCGCGGCAAGGCGGTCGGAGAGAGTATCGAACACGGCGCTCGTCGGTCCTCAGGGTCGGGGGCGGTCGGACAGTCCTCCCCAGGGTATCCGGACGCCGGGGAAGGCATAGCCCTCGCCCGGTTCTCGTGACGGACGTCCTCGGGGGCGGCCGGGGTCAGCCGAGCGCCTTCTCGACCTCCTGGGCCAGCTCCGCCGCCCGTTCCGGCGACAGCGGCGCCCCCTCGGCGTCCGTGACGTAGAAGGCGTCCACGGCGTTCGCCCCGAGCGTCGAGACGTGGGCGCTGCGGACCCGTACGCCGCTGCCCTCCAGCGCGTGGCCGATCCGGTGCAGCAGACCGGGGGCGTCCTGTGCGCGGACCTCGATCACGGTGGCCAGGCGGGAACCGGCGGCGGCGACGGTCACCCGGGGCGGTGGGGCCTTCATCCCGCGGCGGCGCGGATAGGCGGCCTCGCGTTCGGCCAGGCGCGCGCGGATGTCCAGGGAGCCGTCGAGGGCGCGGACGAGGTCGGCGCGCAGCCGGGCGGCCTGGGGCAGCGAGCCGTACTCGGCCGCGACCCGCCAGCTGAGCAGCAGCACCTCGCCCGGTCCGCCGAGTTCGGCGGGGAGTTCCACTGCCCGCAGATCGGCGGCGCGGACGGTGAGCCGGTGCAGGGCGAGGACGCCCGCGGCGGCGGGCAGGACGCCGGGGCGGTCCGGGAGCGCGATGAGGAGTTCGACGCCGACGGGTTCGGGGGCGCCGTCCTCGGTGGGGGTCTCCGGCCGGGTGTGCAGGGCGAGGACGGGTTCGCCGGTGCGCAGGGATTCCACGGCCAGGCGCTCGTGCTCGGCACCGGGCTCGGTGGGGCCGGGCTCCTCGGGGGCCTCCCCCGCCAGGACGGCCGCGACGCGTGCGACCAGGTCCGCGACGAGCGAGGCGCGCCAGGCGGACCAGGCGGCGGGTCCGGTGGCCAGGGCGTCGGCCTCGGTGAGGGCGTGCAGCAGCTCCAGGGTGGTGGTGCTGCCGACGGCGTCCGCCACGGAGCGGACGGTGGCCGGATCGTCGAGATCGCGGCGGGTGGCGGTCTCGACGAGCAGCAGATGGTGGCGTACGAGGGTGGCGACGACGCCCACGTCGTGCTGGTCGAAGCCGATGCGGGCGGCCATGTCGCGGGCGATGACCTCGCCGGCGACGGAGTGGTCGCCGGGCCAGCCCTTGCCGATGTCGTGGAGCAGGGCGGCGATCAGCAGGAGGTCGGGGCGGCCGACGCGGCGGGTGAGGGCACAGGCGCGGACGGCGGTCTCGACGAGGTGGCGGTCGACGGTCCAGGTGTGGACGGGGTTGCGCTGGGGGCGGCAGTGCACGCGTTCCCAGTCGGGGAGCAGCCGGGTGATCAGCCCCTCGGCCTCCAGTGCCTCCCAGACGGGGACGGTGGCCTCGCCCGCGCCGAGCAGGGTGACGAGCTCCTCGCGGGCCTCGGCCGGCCAGGGCACCGGGAGCGGGGCCGCGACGGTGGCGAGACGGCGGACGACGTGGCGGGAGAGCGGCAGCTCGGACTGGGCGGCCGCGGCGGCGGCGCGCAGGACGAGGACCGGATCGCGTTCGGGACGGGCGGTGCGGGCGAGGACGGCCTCGCCGTCGGACTCGACGACCCCGTCGGCGAGCGGGGTGCGGTCGGTGGCCGGGGCCGCCCGTCCGCCGAGCATGGCGCGCAGCCGGGGCCTCACGGAGCGGGCGCGCAGCACCCGGTTGACCTCGCGCCAGGTGACGTCGGTGGCGTACGAGACGGTGCGGGCGGCCTCGTAGACCTGACGCAACAGGGCGTCGGCGTCGAGGAGGCCGAGTGCCTCGGCGACCTGGTCCTGTTCCTGGAGGGCGAGGCGGTCGGTGGCGCGGCCGGTGCTGAGGTGGAGGGCGTCGCGGGTGTCGAGGAGGACCCGGCGGGCCTCGGCGAGTCCTTCGCGGGGGGCGTCGGCGACCCAGGAGGCGGCGACGGCGCGCAGGGCGGTGGCGTCGCGCAGTCCGCCCCGGGCCTCCTTGAGGTCGGGTTCCAGGAGGAAGCGCAGCTCGCCCTGGCGTTCGGCCCGTTCGCGGCAGAGTTCGTCGAGGGCGGGGAGGCGTTTGGGGGCCTGGTTGCGCCAGTCGGCGAGGATCGCGGTGCGCAGCGAGGCGACGAGGCCGAGGTCTCCGGCGACGGGCCTGGCGTCGAGCAGTCCGAGCTGGACCTTGAGGTCGTCGGCCGCGGCGCGGCGGGCCTCGGCCGGGGTGCGGACGGAGTGGTCGAGGGCGAGTCCGAGGTCCCAGACGGGGTACCAGATGCGGTCGGCGAGGGCGGCGACGGCCGCGGGGTCGGCGTGGCCGTCGTGCAGGAGCAGGAGGTCGAGGTCGCTGCGCGGGGAGAGTTCGCCGCGTCCGTAGCCGCCGACGGCGACCAGGGCGGCGCCCCGGACGCCGGCGTGTTCGGCCGCGGCGGCGAACAGGCCGGTCAGCCAGGTGTCGGTGAGGGAGGCGAGGGCCGCACGGCGCGGCGGCCCGGACCGCTCCTCCTGCTGGAGGAGGAGCAGCCGGGCCGCCGCGTAGCCGCTGGGTCCCGATTCCCCGGATTCGGTGGTCGTTTCGGTGCTCGTCACCCAGCTGCCCTTCCGTGTGCGGTTCAGTCGGTCAGAGTGCGTCGGGGCCGCGTTCGCCGGTGCGGACCCTGATCGCGGTCTCCACCGGGACGCTCCAGACCTTGCCGTCGCCGATCTTGCCGGTCCGGGCCGCCTTGACGACGACGTCGATCAGCTGGTCGGCGTCCTCGTCCTCGACGAGGACCTCGATGCGGATCTTGGGGACGAGGTCGACGGTGTACTCGGCGCCCCGGTAGACCTCGGTGTGGCCGCGCTGGCGCCCGTAACCGCTGGCTTCCGTGACCGTGAGGCCCTGGACGCCGAAGGCCTGGAGGGCCTCCTTGATCTCGTCGAGCCGGTGCGGCTTCACGACGGCGGTGATGAGCTTCATGCGTCCACCTTCTTGTTGGTCGGGGCGGTGGTGCCGGGGGCGGGGGACGCGGTGCGGGACGCCGCGCCACCGCCGGCGCCGCTGAAGTCGTACGCCGTCTCGGCGTGCTCGACCTGGTCGATACCGGAGATCTCGTCGTCCTCGTCGACGCGCATCCCGATCGTCCGGTCGAGCAGGAAGGCGAGGACGGCGGAGACGACGAGGGAGTAGGCGAGGACCGCGACGACACCGACGGCCTGCTTGCCGAGCTGGTCGAGGCCGCCGCCGTAGAAGAGGCCCTTGGCGTCGGACTGGACCCCGCCGGTGGCGAAGAAGCCGATGAGCAGGGACCCGGCGATACCGCCGACGAGGTGGACGCCGACCACGTCGAGGGAGTCGTCGTAGCCGAACTTGTACTTCAGGCCGACGGCCATGGCGCACAGCACACCCGCGACGGCTCCGACCGCGATCGCGCCGAGCGGGCTGACCGCGCCGCCGGCCGGGGTGATGGCGACGAGTCCGGCGACGGCGCCGGAGGCGGCGCCGAGCGTGGTGAACGAGCCGTGGCGGAGCTTCTCGTAACCGAGCCAGGCGAGCATCGCGGCGGCGGTGGCGACCTGGGTGTTGACGAACATGACCGCGCCGACGCCGTCGTCGTTGCCGAGCCAGGATCCGGCGTTGAAGCCGAACCAGCCGAACCACAGCAGACCGGCGCCGAGCATGACCAGCGGCAGGCTGTGCGGCCGCATCGGGTCCTTCTTGAAGCCGACGCGCTTGCCGATGACGAGGATCACGCCGAGGGCCGCGGCTCCGGCGTTGATGTGGACGGCGGTGCCGCCGGCGAAGTCGATGACGCCCAGCTCGAAGAGCCAGCCGCCCGCGCCCCAGACCCAGTGGGCGACCGGGAAGTAGACGACGGTGACCCAGAGCGTGATGAACAGCGCCCAGGAGGTGAACTTGACCCGGTCGGCGAGGGCACCGCTTATCAGGGCCGGGGTGAGCACGGCGAACATCAGCTGGAAGACCGCGAAGACGTAGACCGGGATGGTGTAGCCGTCCCAGAGTTCCGTCACACCGATGCCGCTGAGGCCGACGAAGTCCTGGCTCCAGCCGATGAGGGAACCGGCGTCGGTGCCGAAGGCGAGGCTGAATCCGTAGAGCACCCACAGGATCGTCACGATCCCGAGGCTGATGAAGCTCATCATCAGCATGTTGAGCGTGCTCTTGACGCGGACCATGCCTCCGTAGAAGAAGGCCAGGGCCGGGGTCATGAGCATCACCAGGGCCGAGCAGATGAGCATGAACCCGGTGTTGGCGGCGGACAGCGTCGGGGCGTCTGCTGCAAGCGTCGTGATGCCTGGGGGCATCGGCGTCTCCTCGTCGTCGGTGCGGCCGCGTGCGGGCGATGGGGGGCACATCCACGTGCGGGACCACTGGGGAAAAGGTGCGGGCCGTTATGAGCCATGAGGTTCGCCCAGCGCCGTTTCCACCGATGCCGCACGGTGTTTCGCGGCAGTGACCAAGAGGACCGGTGTGTTACGTCCCCATGAACCGCCCGTGCCGGGTCCGCGCTCGGGCCCACTCTGCGGCCCGGGCCGCATACGGTGCGGTTACGACGCACCCGTGAGGGAACGACCACACGAACCGGCCACGGCGACCACCCGCTGACCTGGCAATCGGGGGAGCCGAAGTCGGTCCGTGCGGGGTGGCCGTCGTGGCCGGGGCTGTGGTGCCGCTCAGACCGCTTCGGCGGTCTCGGGCAGCTGTTCGGTGAGGAGATCGGTGAGCCGGGCGACCTCGGGGATGTCCCCGAAGTCCCTGGCGGCGGTGTCGACGGTCTTGCGCAGCCGGGTGTTGACGCGCTCGGAGCGGACCTTCTTGGCGACGCGCAGCGCCTGCTCGGCGAGGAGGGTGGACTCCTCGGGCTCGCGCTTGAGCAGGTGCACGGTGGCGAGGCCGATCAGGTTGAGCGCGTAGGAGCGCTGGTGCTCCTCGTCCTCCTCGAAGAGCTCGACGGCCCGGCGCATCGCCGGTTCGGCGAGGGAGGCGTAGCTGGGGCTGCGGCCGGCGACATAGGCGAGGTCGCGGAAGGAGTGGGAGTTCTCCCCGTTGAGCTCGGCCTCCGAGAAGAAGCGGATCCAGTCGGGCTCGGGCTCGCCGTCGAGACCGGCGTCGAGGAAGGTGTCCTCGGCCATCCGGACGGCCCGCTTGCACTTGCTGGGCTGGCCCATGTTGGCGTAAGCGCGGGCCTCCATCGCATAGAGCATGGCCTGGGTGCGCGGGGTGGCGCAGTCGCGGCTGCCGTACTGCGCGAGGTGGATCAGTTCGAGCGCGTCGTCGGGGCGGCCGAGGTGGATCATCTGGCGGCTCATGCTGGAGAGCACGTACGAGCCGAGCGGTTTGTCGCCGGCCTCCTTGGAGGCGTGCAGGGCGAGCACGAAGTACTTCTGGGCGGTGGGCTGGAGGCCGACGTCGTAGCTCATCCAGCCCGCCAGCTCGGCCAGTTCGGCGGCGCAGCGGAAGAGGCGGGTGGCCGTGGCGGCCGGCTGCGGCTCCTGGAGCAGGTCGGTGACCTCGTGGAGCTGGCCGACGACCGCCTTGCGGCGCAGTCCGCCGCCGCACTGGGCGTCCCACTGGCGGAACATGGCGGTGGTGGATTCCAGGAGGTCCAGCTCGGGGGCGGAGAGCCGGGAGGGGCGGCGGGCGGCGGCGGGCGATTCGGCCTCGACGGCGCCGGCCCCGGCGACGGGGACCAGCCAGCGCTGCATGGGTTCGATGAGGGCGGGGCCGGCAGCGAGGGTGAGGGAGCTGCCGAGGAAGCCCCGGCGGGCCAGCATCAGATCGCTGCGGGAGAACTCGCTGAGCAGCGCGACGGCCTGCGGTCCGGCCCAGGGCAGGTCGACCCCGGCGACGGACGGGGCCTGGTGGGCGGTGCGCAGCCCCAGGTCCTCGACGGCGACGACGGAGCCGAAGCGCTCGGAGAACAGCTCCGACAGGATGCGCGGGATCGGCTCGCGCGGCTGCTCGCCGTCGAGCCAGCGCCTCACCCGGGAGGTGTCGGTGCTGATGTGGTGGGCGCCCATCTGCCGTGCTCTGCGGTTGACCTGGCGGGCCAGCTCGCCCTTGGACCAGCCGCTGCGCACGAACCATGACCCCAACAGCTCGTTCGGGCGCTTGCCTGCATTCGCATTGCCTGCGCCGCTGCCACTCACTGGAACGCCCCCATCCCGCCGAATACCTTCGCGCGAACCTCTATCAGAATGCCGTGAACCGGCGCTGCCCGTATGCAGGTTGACCGTCATCGAACAGAAATCCGGGTTGCCTCCGGCATACCCGTGGGCGCACATACTTCCATGGTTCGTGTACCGACGGTAATCCTACGATCACCCCCTCGGCGAGGGCGTCTACGGAAACGCCACCATTCGCCACCCCTTCGGATGAACGCCACCCGGGCGGGCCGCGATTCACTTGACGCAGAGCGATTGACGGTGGGCGCAGGGGTGCGCCCGGGGGCGCGCGAGTCGTCGTGCACGCCCCGGCCCGCCCCGGCCCACCCGGACCGCCACGACGGAGGAGCGTCGGACCGCGCTCCGCCTCGTAACCACCGGCGCGCCGGACCCGTTGGAGGGGGCATGGGCTTCACGATCGGCGGCATCCGTGAGATGCGATCAGGCTCACGGCGCCGCGGCCGTGCGGCCGAGGGCACCGCGGTGGCCGAGTACACCGGCCTGTGGGGCTGGGCGGTCGTCCCCGGCGCCCGCGCGGCCGGCGGGGTCTGCTCGTGCGGGGAGTCCCGCTGCCCCTCCCCCGGGGCGCATCCCCTGGAGTTCGCCCGGGAGGTCCCGGCCGGGACCACGCTGGACGCGGCGGCGCGGGCCTGGGCCGAGGTGCCCGGGGCCTCGATGCTGCTGCCGGTGGGGCGGACCTTCGACGTGCTGGACGTCGCCGAGGCGGCCGGACGGCGGGCGCTGGTCCGGATGGAGCGGATGGGACTGCCCCCGGGGCCGGTCGCGGTGACGCCGGCGGGCCGGGCGCAGTTCCTGGTGGCCCCGGGCGCCGCCGCCGAGCTGCCCCGGCTGCTGTACCGGATGGGGTGGGACGACGCGGACCTGGACCTGAGGGCCCTCGGCTCCGGCGCGCACATCACGGCGCCGCCGTCCGACCAGGGCGGCCTCGGCCCGGCCCGCTGGCTGCGTCCGCCGTCGCTGGACACGGCCTCGGCGCCGCCCGAGGCCCGGCTGCTGCTGGGCACCCTGGCGTACATCTGCCACCGTCTGGCGCCCTGCGCCTGACCGCGCCCCCACCCGGCCCGTGTCCGGCGGGACGGAACGGGAGAATCCGGGACGGCCCGGGACGGCGAGGAGCCCGGCCGCACCACCGGTGCTGCCGGGCTCCTCGTGGTGGCCGCGGGGGTCAGTCCCCGATCAGGGCGTCCACGAACGCCGCCGGCTCGAAGGGGGCCAGGTCGTCCGGCCCCTCGCCGAGGCCGATGAGCTTGACCGGCACACCCAGCTCGCGCTGGACGGCGATCACGATGCCGCCCTTGGCGGTGCCGTCGAGCTTGGTCAGGACGATGCCCGTGATGTCGACGACCTCCGCGAAGACCCGCGCCTGCACGAGGCCGTTCTGTCCGGTGGTGGCGTCCAGGACGAGCAGGACCTCGTCGAGCGGTCCGTGCTTCTCGACGACCCGCTTGACCTTGCCCAGCTCGTCCATGAGGCCGGTCTTGGTGTGCAGCCGGCCGGCCGTGTCGATGAGGACCACGTCGGCGCCCTCGGCGATGCCCTCCTTGACGGCGTCGAAGGCGATGGAGGCCGGGTCCCCGCCCTCGGGTCCGCGCACGGTGCGGGCGCCCACGCGCTCGCCCCAGGTCTGGAGCTGGTCGGCGGCGGCGGCGCGGAAGGTGTCGGCCGCGCCGAGGACCACGCTGCGGCCGTCGGCCACGAGCACCCGGGCGAGCTTGCCCGTGGTGGTGGTCTTGCCGGTGCCGTTGACCCCGACGACCATCACGACACCGGGGGTGTCCAGGCCGCTCTCGGTCTTCACGGCACGGTCGAAGTCGGTGCCGAGGAGGGTGATGAGTTCCTCGCGCAGCAGGGCGCGCAGGTCCTCGGGGGTACGGGTGCCGAGGACGCGGACGCGCTCGCGGAGCCGTTCGACCAGTTCCTGGGTGGGGGCGACGCCGACGTCGGCGGTGAGGAGGGTGTCCTCGATCTCCTCCCAGGTGTCCTCGTCGAGGTTGTCCCGGGACAGGAGCGTGAGGAGCCCCTTGCCCAGGGAGTTCTGCGAGCGGGCGAGCCGGGCCCGCAGCCGGACGAGCCGGCCGGCGGTGGGCTCGGGGACGTCGAGCGCCGGGGCGGCGGGCACCTCCTCCGGCTCGACGGTCCCGGGGGCGGCCTCGGCCGGCGGGGCCGCGACGTCCTCGATGGTGCGGCGCGGTTCCTCGCGCGGCTCTTCGGCCTCCTCGCCGACGTGAGGCTCGGCGGGAGGAGTGAGGGTCGGCGTGCTCGACGGTGCCGGGGGCAGCTGCTTCTTCTTGCGGCTGCTGACCACGAGCCCGCTGATCACGCCGACCGCGACCAGGGCGATGACTACAGCAAGGATGACGAATTCCATAACCCACCCAGTATCGGTCACGGGCGGCGGCGTGCGGGGACCGCGCGGTCCGGTCGCGCTGTGCCGCCCGGGGGACGGGCGGAGCCCTCGGCCCGTCCGGGCGGTATGAGCGCTATGCCCTGAAGGTACGCTTCCGGCCGTGGAGACCCGTGGGCTGGAGCCCGTGCCCGACAGCGAGCGCACCGGCCGGGTGCGGGCGCTCTTCCCCACCTGGGTGGCGGCCAATATGACCGTGCTGCTGCTCACCATCGGCGCCGGGTTCGTCGTGCTGGACGGACTGGCCCTCTGGCAGGTCCTGGTGGTCTCCGCGGTGGCACCGCTGGTCTCCTTCGGGCTGGTCGCCTGGATCTCGGCCGCCGGGCGCGACGGCGGGGCCCCGGGGATGGCGCTCTCCCGGGCGGTGTTCGGGCAGCGGGGCAATCTGGCGCCGGGGGCGCTGATCTGGGTGGCGCGCTGGGGCTGGGAGACGGTGAACGCGGTCACGGGGGCGTACGCGCTGCTGGCGGTGGCCGCCGTGCTCTTCGGGGTGCGCGGCACGACGACGCTGACCGTGGCGACCCTGCTCGCCTTCGTGGCGGGCAGCTTTCTGCTGTCGGGGCTGGGAGCGCGGGCGCTGCGGCTGTGCTGCACCTGGTCGGCGTACCTCTTCGGCGCGTTCAGCGTGCTGGTCCTCGCGCATCTGGCGGAGACGACGGCGTGGACGAGCGTGCTGGACCGCCCGTCGGGCCCGGTCTCGCTGATGGTCGCGGGGGTCGGCACCCTGGCGGCCGGCGGGATGAGCTGGGCGCCCACCGGGCCGGACTTCACCCGCTATCTGCCCCGGACCGCGTCCGGGCGGGCGATGGGGGCGGCGACGGTGGGCGGGGCCGGGCTGGTGATCGTGCCGATGGTGCTGATGGGGGCGGTGATGGGGGTGGGGACGCCGGGGCTCGCCCTGACCCGGGATCCGGTCGCGTTCATCGGGGAGCTGCTGCCACGCTGGCTCGCGGTCCCCTATCTGGTCATCGCCGTACTGGGCATGGTGATGATCAACGCGATGTCGATGTACTCTGCGGGCTTCACCGCGCAGACGCTCGGATTCACGGTTCCGCGCGCCTGGGCGGTCGGGGTGAACGCCGCGATCAGCCTGTTCCTGGGGGCGCTGCTGATGCTCGTGGCGAGCAGTTTCCTGGGCTCGTTCATCTCCTTCCTGCAGGTGCTGGCGGTGACGTTCGCCGCCTGGATCGGGGTCTTCGGCGTGGACCGGCTGCGGGGGCGCGTCTACGATCCGGTGGCGCTGATGGACACGACGCCGTCCGGCGCCTACTGGTACACGGGCGGCTTCGCGGGGACGGCGGTGGCCGCGTGGGCCGCGGGGCTGGTGGCGGGGCTGCTGTTCACGGGGGTGGAGTGGTTCACCGGTCCGTTCGCCACCACCTGGCCGGGCCGCAACGGGCTGGGCTGGACGGTCACGATCCTGGTCTCCGGCGGGGTGTACGCCCTGCTCCCCCGGGCCCGCCCGGCGGATCGGGCCGCACCCCTACACTTCTGACGCTGCGTCAGTTATGGTCCCCGCCCAGCCCGGCGTAAGGGGACAGCGTCATGGCCTTCACCGTCGTCCGGTTCAATCTCGTCGAGCCCGACGCCTCACCGGCGTCGCTCTCCGCCCGTTACCGCGCGGCCCTGGACATGGCCGCGTACGCGGACGAGCACGGCATCGACACCATCCAGACCGAGGAGCACCACGGGGTCGCCGATTCCTGGCTGCCCTCGCCCTTCGTCTTCGCCGGGAGCGTGTTCGGGGCCACCCGGCGGATCGCGGTCACGGTCTCCGCGATCATCGGTCCGCTGCACGATCCGCTGCGGCTGGCCGAGGACATCGCGGTCCTCGATCTGCTGAGCGGGGGCCGGCTGGTGACGGTCGCGGGGATCGGCTACCGCCAGGAGGAGTACGCGCGGGCGGGCGTCGAATGGCGTCGGCGCGGCCGGCTCCAGGACGAGCTGCTGGAGACGCTGCTGAAGGCGTGGACCGGGGAGCCGTTCGGCTACCGGGGCCGTACGGTCACGGTCACGCCGAGGCCGTACACCCGGCCGCATCCGCTGCTGCTGGTGGGCGGCAGTTCGCGGGCGGCGGCGCGGCGGGCGGCCCGGCTCGGGCTGCCGCTGTTCCCGAGCGCGCATCTGCCGGAACTGGAGGCGTACTACGACGAGCGGCGGGCGGTGCACGGCACGGAGGGCTTCTGCATGATGCCCGCGGCCGAGACCCCGCTGCTGCACGTCTCCGAGGACCCGGACCGGGCGTGGGAGACGTACGGGAAGCACTTCCTGCACGAGGCGCGCCGGTACGCCTCGTGGCAGTCGCCGGACATCCGCTCGGCCGTCCGCTCGGCGGCGACGACGGTGGACGGGCTCCGCGAGGAGGGCGTCTACCGGATCGTCACCCCGGACGAGTGCGCGGAGCTGGCCGGCCGGCTCGACAGTCTGGTGCTGCATCCGCTGTGCGGCGGAATGCCGCTGGAGGAGGGCCGGCGCAGTCTGCGGCTGTTCTGCGAGGCGGTGAAGGGCTGACCGTCCGGACCGGGCTCAGCCCATCTCCTCCAGCGCCTTGCCCTTGGTCTCCTTGACGAAGAGGAGGACGAAGGGGATCGAGAGCGTCGCGAAGCAGGCGTAGATGATGTACGTGCCCGAGAGGTTCCAGTCGGAGAGGCTCGGGAAGCTCGCGGTGATCGCCCAGTTGGCGATCCACTGGGCGGAGGCGGCGACGCCGAGCGCCGCGGCGCGGATGCGGTTGGGGAACATCTCGCCCAGGAACACCCAGACGACGACACCCCACGAGAGGGCGAAGAAGAGCACGAAGACATGGGCCGCGACGAGCGCGACCGCGCCCTCGGTGGTGGGGAGCTTGCCGTCGACGAGGTCCGCGGAGAAGGCCCACGCCTCGAAGGCGAGCGCGACCGCCATGCCGCAGGAGCCGACGAGGGCCAGCGGACGGCGGCCGACCCGGTCGACGAGGACCATCGCGATGACCGTACCGATGATGTTGATGATCGACGTCGTGAACGAGTAGAAGAACGAGTCGGTCGGGTCGATGCCGACGGACTGCCAGAGCGTCGCCGAGTAGTAGAAGGCCACGTTGATGCCGACGAGCTGCTGGAAGACCGAGAGGCCGATGCCGACCCAGACGATGGGCAGGAAGCCGAAGCGGCTGCCGAGCAGGTCGCGGAAGGTCGACTTGTGCTCGCGGCGCATCGCGGTCTCGATCTCGTCGACCCGGGCATCCAGGTCGACGTGTCGGCCCTCGACCTCCTCCAGGATCTGACGGGCCCTCTCCCGCTTGCCGACGGAGAGCAGGAAGCGCGGCGACTCGGGGATGGCGAACGACAGCACCCCGTACAGGACGGCGGGCACGACCATCACGCCGAGCATCCACTGCCAGGCCTCCAGACCGCCGATCTTTCCGCGCTGGTCGCCGTCGGCGATCTGGAGGATGCCGTAGTTGACGAGCTGGGAGATGGCGATGCCGATGACGATGGCGGCCTGCTGGAAGGAGCCGAGCCGGCCGCGGTAGGCGGGCGGCGAGACCTCGGCGATGTACGCCGGGCCGATCACGGAGGCCATGCCGATGGCGAAGCCGCCGATGATGCGCCACATCGCCAGGTCCCAGAGCGCGAACGGGAGGGCCGATCCCACGGCGCTGATGGTGAACAGCACGGAGGAGATCTGCATGCAGCGGATGCGGCCGATGCGGTCGGCGATCCGTCCGGCGGTGGCGGCGCCGATCGCGCAGCCGATCAGGGCGATGGCGATGACCTGGGCCAGCGTGCCGGAGCCGATGTCGTACCGGTCCCGGATCGCCTCGACGGCGCCGTTGATGACGGAACTGTCGTAGCCGAACAGGAAACCGCCCATCGCGGCGGCCGCCGTGATGAAGATGACGTGGCCGATGTGGTCCGGATGGGCCGAACGCGCCCCTGACGCCGGACCCTGCGGGGTGCTGGACACGTGAGGACTCCCTGGGGCCGGGCCGCGACGTCGGGCGTGGGGTGAGCTGCTCTCCAGTGGCGCACACCTTCGGCCGCCCCACCACTCGGGAACGGCCGCGCTCAGCGCAGCCGCTGACTGATCACCTTGGAGACCCCGTCGCCCTGCATCGAGACGCCGTACAGCGCGTCGGCGACCTCCATCGTCCGCTTCTGGTGGGTGATCACGATGAGCTGGGAGCTCTCCTGGAGCTCCTCCATGATCCGGATCAGCCGCTGGAGATTGGTGTCGTCGAGCGCCGCCTCGACCTCGTCCATCACATAGAACGGACTCGGCCGGGCCTTGAAGATCGAGACCAGCAGCGCCACGGCGGTCAGGGACCGCTCCCCGCCGGACAGCAGGGAGAGCCGCTTGACCTTCTTGCCCGGCGGCCGGGCCTCCACGTCCACCCCGGTGGCGAGCATGTTGTCGGGGTCGGTCAGGATCAGCCGCCCCTCGCCGCCCGGGAAGAGCCGGGAAAAAACGCCCTCGAACTCCCGGGCGGTGTCGCGGTAGGCCTCGGTGAAGACCTGCTCGACCCGTTCGTCGACCTCCTTGACGACCTGGAGCAGATCGGCCCGGGTCTTCTTCAGGTCCTCCAGCTGCTCGGAGAGGAACTTGTGCCGCTCCTCCAGCGCCGAGAACTCCTCCAGGGCGAGCGGATTCACCTTCCCGAGTTGCTGGTACGCCCGTTCGGCCGACCGGAGCCGTTTCTCCTGCTCGGCCCGCACGAACGGCCTCGGCAGGTTGCGCGGATGCTCCGGATCCTCCGGCAGCTCCTCCCCCTGCGCGGCGGGCGACGGCGGGACGAGCTGGTCGGGGCCGTACTCCGCCGTCAGACCGGCCGGTTCGACGCCCAGCTCCTCCAGCGCCTTCGTCTCCAGCTGCTCGATCCGCAGCCGCTTCTCGGCGCCCAGCACCTCGCCCCGGTGGACCGAGTCGGTCAGCTTGTCCAGCTCGCCCTTCAGCTCCCGCCCCCGGGCGCGCTCGGCGGCCAGCTCCCGTTCCCGTCCCGCCTTCGAGGCGTCCGCGGCCTGCCGCTCCTCCTCGGCCCGTACGACGGAGACCTCGACGTGCGCGAGGAGCTGCCGGGCCCCGGAAGCGACGGCGGTGGCCACCGCGGCCTCGTGGCGCAGCCGGGCGCGGCGGCGCTCGACGCGGGCGCGCGCCTCGCGTTCGGCGCGGGCGCCGCGGTCCAGGGAGTCGGCCCGCCCGGCGAGCGCCTTGACGCGTTCCTCGTGGGTACGGAGCTGGAGGCGGGCCTCCATCTCGGTCTGGCGGGCGTTGGCGCCGTCGGCGGCGAGCCGGTCGCGTACCGAGGCGTCCGGCTCCTCGTCCGCCCCGTCCCCGGCCGCCTCCTCGGCGACCAGCAGCCGTTCGGCGAGTTCCCCGGCCTCCTCCGTGGCCCGTTCCAGGGCCTCCTGGGCACGCGCGGCGGAGGCGGTCATCCGCTCGGCCTCGCCCGCCGCGCCCCGGGCCTGCCCGGCCAGCCGGCCGAGCTGCTGGGCCACGCCGGACTTCTCCCGTTCGGCGGCCCGGCGGCGCTCCCCCAGCTCCTCGACGAGCGCGGCGCGGTCCGTGCGCAGCCCGGCCGCCCGCCGCTGCGCCTCGGCCAGTTCCTCGCACCGCACGGCGAGTTCGGCCAGCTCGGCCGCCGCCTCGTCCACGGAGGCCTGGACCTCCAGCAGGCTGGGCGCGCCGGCCGAACCGCCGTGCGCGAAGTGGGCGGAGAGCACATCGCCCTCACCGGTGACGGCGGTCAGCTCCGGACGGGCGGCGACCAGGTCCTCGGCGTCCTCCAGCGTCCCGACCACGACCATGTCCCGGACCAGCCTGCGGACGGCGGCCATCAGTTCGACGGGCCCGGTGACGAGATCGGCGACGGCGAGCGCGGCCGCGGCCCCCGTGGGCCCGGTGGCACCCACCGCTGCGGCGGTGGGCGTACCGGCGGGGTGTCCCTGGGCCGCGAGGGCGGCGACGGGCCGCGCGGGGCCGCCGCCGGTCCCGGCGGTCCCGTCCGAATCCGCGCCCGGCTCCCGCTGGGGGTCGGTGGCCTGCCCGGGAAACGGCCCGGCGGGTCCGGGCCGGGGAGCGCCCTGCCCGGGGACGTGCGGTTCCGCCGAGGAACCGGGCACGCCCTGTTCCGGTACGTGCGGCTCGGCGCCGGGGCCGTCCGGGGCTCCGCCGTCATGGAGTCCGGTGGACCCGTGCCCGTCCCCGGCGCCGGGAACGCCGCCATGCCCCCTCGGGCCGCCGAGGAGCAGTGCGGCGCGGCCCGCGTCCTGCTTGCGGAGCAGCCGGATCGCCTCGGCCGCGGCGGCCGGGTCCGTCACGGCGACGGCGTCCGCCGCCGCCCCCAGGGCGGCCGCCACCGCGATCTCGTAGCCGGGGGCGACCGTGAGCAGTTCGGCGGCGGGGCCGAGCAGTCCGGTCAGCCGGTCCCGGGCGCCGAGCAGCGCCTCCGTCCCGTCCTTGCGGCGCAGCCCGAGGGCCAGGGCGTCGTGCCGGGCCGCGACCGCCGCGCGTCTGCGTTCGGCGGCGGTGACCTCCTCGCGGGCGGCGGACAGGGCCCGTTCGGCCTCCTTCAGCTCGCCGCGCGCGGTCTCGTGACGCTCGCCCAGCTCCGTGTCGTCGGCGTCCAGGCCGTCGACCTCGGCCTTCAGCTGCTCGTACTCCTCCTGGGCCGCGACCGCCCGTTCCTGGGCCTCGTCGCGGGCCTCGGCCAGCCGGTCGATCTCCGCCTGCGCGGAAGCGGCCCGGCCGCGCGCGGCGTTGACCTGGCCGTTCAGCCGGGCGAGCCCTTCGCGGCGGTCGGCCAGGGCGCGGGCGGCGTCCTTGAGGCGGCGCTCCTCGGCTGCCAGTTCCCGCTCCAGCTCCGCGCGGTGGGCGGCGGTGTCCTCCAGGGCGTGCTCGGCCGCCTCCAGCGCGGCGGTGAGCTCGGCCTCCTGCTCGCGGATGCGGGCCGCCTCGCGCTCCATGTCCTCGGGGTCGCGCCCGCGGCGCTCCTCCTCCTGGGGCGCGGTGGCGCTCTTCACCCGGGCGTCGGCCAGCGAGATCGTGCCGCGTACCCGCTCGGCGAGCTGCGACAGCTCGTACCAGGTCTGCTGGGCCCGCTGGAGCCTCGGCGTCAGCCTCCGTACCTCGTCCTCCAGTTCGGCCTCGCGCGCCAGGGCGGCGCCGAGCTCCGCCTCGGCCGCCTCGCGGCGCTGCTTGAGCGCGGCCTCGTCCGCGATCTCGCCCTGGAGCGCGGTGCGCAGGGTGACCAGGTCGTCGGCGAGGAGGCGGAGCCGGGCGTCGCGGAGGTCGGCCTGGATGACGGCGGCCCGGCGGGCCACCGCCGCCTGCCGGCCGAGTGGCTTGAGCTGCCTCCTCAGTTCGTCGGTGAGGTCCTGGACCCTGGCCAGATTGGCGCCCATCGCGTCGAGCTTCCGCAGCGCCTTCTCCTTGCGCTTGCGGTGCTTGAGGACGCCCGCGGCCTCCTCGATGAACGCGCGACGGCCCGTCGGGTCGGCGTGCAGGACGGAGTCCAGCTGGCCCTGGCCGACGATGACGTGCATCTCCCTGCCGATCCCGGAGTCGGAGAGGAGTTCCTGGATGTCGAGCAGCCGGCAGGTGTCCCCGTTGATCTGGTACTCGCTGCCGCCGTTGCGGAACATGATCCGGGTGATCGTCACCTCGGCGTACTCGATGGGCAGCGCCCCGTCGGAGTTGTCGATCGTCAGCGAGACCTCGGCCCGGCCGAGCGGCGGACGCCCGGTGGTGCCGGCGAAGATGACGTCCTCCATCTTGCCGCCGCGCAGGGATTTGGCGCCCTGCTCCCCCATGACCCAGGAGAGCGCGTCCACCACATTGGACTTGCCCGACCCGTTGGGGCCGACGACACAGGTGATACCGGGTTCGAACCGCAGGGTGGTGGCGGACGCGAACGATTTGAAACCACGCAGGGTCAGGGCCTTGAGGTGCACGCCGCCGGACTCTACCTTTCACGCTCGGTTTCGCTGATGAAGGTGCAGGGCACATCAGACGGTAAGGGAAGGGGTGTACGCCCGGGGCGGGACCTGCGCGGGCCGGAGGGGAAAAGAAAGAAGGGACGCCGAAGCGTCCCCAATGATTTCGTGTGCGGTGCCGCGTCGACCGATCCGTCGCCCCCGTTGAAGGCGTGCGTACCGGATCAATGACGCGGCGGACGAAGAAGCAGATCAGCGGCCGTGGAGCACACGTGATGCAGGTGATTCCGGCAATTGATCTTCAATGATCCGGTGACGTTCCGGCGATGATTCCCGTGCGGTTGACGCGTATGACCCGACCGGCCCCGGAAAGAAGGGGCCCTGCGGTCAGGTCAGCGCCGGCTCCGCCTGGGGTACGTCGATGTCGATGCTTTCGAGCAGCGACTGCTGGTGCTGGGCGGCGGCGTTGAGCGCGTCGTTCTCGTCCTGAATCCGTACGAGCTCGGACTCAAGATCCTGGACGCGCTGCTGGAGCCGTCGCATCTCGGCGAGAAGTCGCGGGTCGGAACCGCCGACGTAACCGAGAAGCGCCTTTGCCATGATGGATGGTCCTCCACACTGAGTGACCGACCGATGCGGTGTGGGTCGTGAGGGATTCGCACCCGCGGTGCTCGGCAGTGCTCTGTGTGCACTGCTGTTCTGCTGCCAAACAGCCCTGCCGAACAGCTGAGGTGCGCGGGGATTTCAGCGTCTCACCAAAAAGTTTGACGGTCAACACGATCACACCCCGTAGAGGCGGGCGGCCCGGGGGCGCGCGGCGGTGACGATCATGCGGCGCGACTCTCCTGCGGGGCCCTCGGGGGTCCTGGGATCATCCTTGTCGCCGCAGCCTGGCACGGCAACCGAATCTTGGCAACCATCAGGACATTCCGCAGGTCATTTCATGTGTACGCGGGGCCGGCGCCCCCGCCGTCACCCCGCGACACACGCCGGACACGGTACGGACACGAGCCCCCTGCACACCCTCCCGGGGAGCATGATCAGCGGATCGCGAAGCCCTCGTATCCACCGCGCGGCGTGTCCCAGATCTCAGTGACTCCGTCGACCCGGCCGGGAGTGTCGTCCGAGCGGAGCCAGTCGAGCAGGCGGTGGCAATTCTCACGCCGACCCTCCGCCACGACCTGCACCCGGCCGTCGTCGAGATTCAGGGCGAATCCGGTGAGGCCACCGATCTCCAAAGCGTTTGCCCTGGTGAACCAGCGGAACCCTACTTGCTGTACTCGGCCGCGTACCCATGCGGTGAGGCGCACATCTTCGTTCATGCCCGAACGCTAACCGGCCAATTGCTTTCGGAGCACTTCCCTCCGATTCCTCATGGCGTACAGTCCCCTCGCAATAGCTTCACTCGTTCGGGTGAGCAAAGGTGCGCCGACAACGGCGTCCAGATCGTCAGAAGGGCACAGCAGATGGGACGCCATCGACGCTCCGCGGCAGCTCCCGCCGCTGAACAGTCCACCGACGGGGCCGCGGGCCACGACCGGACCGCGCGCCGGGGAAAGCTCGGCGGCCTGCCGATGCGCACCGGGCTGCTCGGGGTCTCCGCCGCCGTGGCCGTCGGCGCCGTCGCCGTGGCCACCGGCCTGATACCCGGTAGCGACAGCTCCGTCGTGAGCGGTGGCCCGGCCACCGACCGGGTCCGCTCCGAGGCCGCCCCGAATCTGCTGTCGCAGGACGGGGGCCGGACCGCGCCGGCCGACCGCGCGACCTCCTCCGCCCCGGCCAGCCGGGGTACGGCGCGCGCCGAGGCGCCCGCCCGGACGGTCTCGCCCAAGGCCGCGACCAGCTCCGCGGCCCCGTCCACGAGCGCCTCCGCGAGCCCGTCGAAGAGCGCGTCCCCGACCCGGACACCCGCCGCGACCAGGCAGGCCGAGCGGTCCGCCGCCGCGACGAAGACCTCGTCCGCCCCGGCCGCGAAGAAGCCGACGGCCTCCGCCCCGGCGACGAGGAGCGCGGCACCCGCCGCCGCGCCCAGCCCGTCCACGGCCGTCAAGGCCGCCACCGCTCCGGCCTCCCCGGGCACCGCCGCCTCGGCCGAGGCCGCCGTGCTCGCCCTCGTCAACCAGGAGCGCGCCAAGGTCGGCTGCACCCCGGTCAAGGCGAACAACTCGCTCGCCTCGCTGGCCCAGAACTTCAGCGACGACATGGCCGCCCGCGGGTTCTTCGACCACACGGACCCCGACGGCAAAACCCCCTGGGACCGCGCCTCCGCGGCCGGTGTCTCGGGGCTCGGCGGTGAGAACATCGCCCGCGGCCAGGCCGACGCCCAGGCCGTGATGGACGCCTGGATGGCCAGCGAGGGCCACCGGGCAAACATTCTCAACTGCGATTACACGACCCTCGGCGTCGGCGTCCACTTCGGTGCCGGCGGCCCGTGGTGGACCCAGGACTTCGGTTTCTGAGGACGGCCGGGACCGCCCGCCGGCCCCGCCGCCCGCACCACCGGGCACGGATTCCCCGTACGCCCCACAGCCTTTCCCGCGGTTTGCGCAAACCCGTGGAAAGCGCTGTGGGGCGTACGCTGTCTCCATGCACGAGAACCCCGGCGACGAGAACGACGGAGCGGTCGACGCGCTCCTCTTCGACGTGTTCTCCCGGCGGTGCCCTTCCCGCTCCACACTGGAGCACGCCACGGGCCGCTGGGGCAGTCTGACGCTCGGCGCGCTGTACGAGGGAAGCCTCCGGTTCAACGCGCTGCGCCGCCGGGTCGACGGGGTGAGCGAGAAGATGCTCTCCCAGACCCTGCACGCCCTGGAGCGCGACGGGCTGGTCCACCGCGAGGCGCAGCCCACCAATCCGCCCCGGGTCGACTACGAGCTGACCCCGCTCGGGCGTGAGGTCACCGCCCGGCTGCTGGCCCTCATCGAGCTGGTCGAGGGCCGGATGTCCGAGGTGCTCGACGCCCGCGCGCGCTACGACACGGCGCACAGGGCACCGGCCGACGCCTCCTAGGACACGGCTCCGGGACGCGGCGGGCGCTGGCAGCGGGGGCAGAAGTAGCTCGACCGGTTCATCCAGGGGCGCCGTCGCATCGCCGTACCGCAGCGGTGGCAGGGCTCGTCCTCGCGGCCGTAGGCGTCGAGCGAGCGGTCGAAGTAGCCCGACTCCCCGTTCACGTTCACATAGAGGCTGTCGAAACTGGTGCCGCCCTGTGCGAGCGCCGCGTTCATCACGTCCCGGACGTGACCCAGCAGCTCGGCCGTCCTCGGCCTGGTCAGCGTGGCGGTCGCCCGGTCGTAGTGCAGCCGGGAGCGCCAGAGCGCCTCGTCCGCGTAGATGTTGCCGACCCCGCTGATCAGCGACTGGTCGAGCAGGGCGCGTTTGACGGTGGTGCGGCGCAGGCGGAGCGCGGTGTGGAAGGCGGCGTCGTCGAAGGCCGGGTCCAGGGGGTCGCGGGCGATGTGCGCGATGGTGTCGGGCAGTCCGTCGGGGGTGTTCTCGTGGAGCGAGAGCCCGCCGAAGGTGCGCTGGTCGACGAAGCGGAGTTCGGTGCCGGTGCTGTCGGCGAAGCGGACCCTGACCCTCAGGTGCTTCTCGTCGGGTGCGTCCTCGGGCTGGACGAGGAGCTGGCCGCTCATGCCGAGGTGGCCGAGGAGCGAGGTGTCGGCGTCGTCGAGGGGTACCCAGAGGTATTTGCCGCGCCGCATCGCCGTGCCGAGGCGCGCTCCGGCGAGCCGGGCCGCGAAGTCGGGGCCTCCGGCGAGATGGCGGCGGACCGCGCGCGGGTGCAGGACCTCCACGTCCTCGACCCTGCGGCCGGTGACCCAGCGTTCGAGACCGCGCCGGACTACTTCGACCTCGGGCAGCTCGGGCACGGTCCGGTTCTCCTGGATCAGGTGGGGCGGTGGGATTCGGGCACGGAGAACCCCCGGTGCGCGGGCGCACCGGGGGTCTCGTGGATCAGGCCGGAGCGGCGTCCGTGGACGACGGGGCGGCAGGGGTGTCGGCGGCCCCTCCGTCGGCGGCGGCCTTGGCCTCCGCCTCCCGTGCTTCCGCGGCGGCGCTGATCTCGCGCCAGGCGGACTCGGCCGCCTGCTGCTCCGCTTCCTTCTTGCTACGGCCGGTGCCGGTGCCGTACGAGACACCACCGACGCGGGCGGCAGCAGTAAAGGTCTTCTCGTGGTCGGGGCCGGTCTCCGTGACGAGGTACTCGGGGACTCCGAGGCTCTCGCTCGCGGTCAGCTCCTGGAGGCTGGTCTTCCAGTCCAGGCCGGCACCGAGGTTCGAGGACCGGTCGATCAGCGGATCGAAGAGCCGGTGGACCAGCTCCGATGCCGCGTCGAGGCCCTGATCGAGATAGACCGCGCCGATCACCGCTTCGAGGGTGTCGGCGAGGATGGAGGCCTTGTCCCGGCCGCCCGTGCCCTCTTCGCCCCGGCCGAGCCGGATGAAGGAGCCGAGTTCGAGGCCGCGGCCCACTTCCGCCAGCGCACGAGAGTTGACCACCGCGGCCCGCAACTTGGCCAGTTGGCCTTCGGGCAGGTCGGGGTGGGTGCGGTACAGCGTGTCGGTGACCACCAGACCGAGCACCGAGTCCCCGAGGAACTCGAGCCGTTCGTTGGTGGGCAGACCGCCGTTCTCGTACGCGTACGAACGATGGGTCAGCGCACGCACCAGAAGGGCGGACTCGAGGTGATACCCGAGCCGCCCTTCCAGAAGCGTGTGGGACGAGGCTGTGTTGACGTTGTCTGCCTGCTTCTTGGCGTGGGACAACTCAGACATCGGGCCTCTCACCAGCCGCTCAGACCTCGAGGACCTGGCGCTTGTTGTACGTGCCGCAGCTGGGGCACGCGATGTGCTGCAGCTTCGGCTCCTGGCAACGCTCGCACGAAACCAGGGTGGGGACCGCAGCCTTCCACTGCGACCGGCGGTGGCGCGTGTTGCTGCGCGACATCTTCCGCTTCGGAACAGCCACGGCTACTTCTCCTGCTTCTCGTCGACGCCGGTGCCGGCGCCGCCCATGTTGTCCTTCTCGCCGTCCTGAATGGTCTCGGCGAGTCCTTGCAGTGCCGCCCAACGAGCGTCGACGGCATCGTGGTGGTGACCGGGATTCTCGTCCAGCCTGACTCCGCACTCGGAGCACAGACCGGCGCAGGTCTCCCGGCACACCGGCTGCATCGGCAGTGCGAGCACCACCGCATCACGCAGCACCGACTCGAGGTCGAGCAAGCCGTCCTCGAGGAAGAACCTGTCCTCGTCGTCCTCGGCGTCGTCGACCGGGGCGGCGGACTTGCCACCGTTCCGGTCATCGGCGTCAGGGTACGAGAACATTTCCTGGAAGTCCGCCTCGACCTCAAGGCTCAGCGGCTCCAGACACCTTACGCACTCCCCCTCGGCGGCCGCACGGGCGGTGCCGGTGACGAGCACACCCTCCATGACGGATTCGAGGCGGAGCTCCAGCTCCACCGGCGCGCCCTCCGGCACACCGATGACCCCGTCGATCCCGAAGTCCTTCGGGGCGTCCACCGTGCGGGTCAGCCGCTTCATGGCACCAGGACGCCGGCCCAGCTCGTGCGTATCGAACACGAGGGGGTTGCGGTGGTCGAGGTTGCCGTTCAGGGGTCTTCCTGCTTTCGGATCGTGCGCGTCAGGGGGGTGGGGGCCGACCGGTCCGGAGTCGAAGCGGGCAGCCGGGATCGCGGACATACGCGCGACCGAAGAGCCAGGATACTGGACACACCGCCCAGCTCCCAATCCGGCCCCGTTCCCCGCCCCCGTCCCGCTCCCGGGCGCCGGGGAGCGGTCAGCGCCCCTGTTCGTACCGGCGGAGCTGGTCCAGGTCGATCATGCTGGTGTCGAAGAGGCTGGTCTCGTCCAGCGCGCCCTCGCCCTGGGGCGGGAGCTGCTGCCCGCCCTGGACCGGCTGCTGCCAGGCGTCGTAGCCGCCCTGGGCCACGGCCTGGCCCTGGTTCGGGTCGTAGCCCTGCTGCTGGTAGGCCGCATAGGGATCGGGCTGCTGCGGGTAGCCGTAGACGTCCTGCCGCACGGGCTCCTGGTAGGCGTCCTGCCGCTGGTCCCCGTAGATGTCCTGGGACTGCTGGTCCCCGTAGGCGTCCTGCCGCTGGTCCTGGTAGCCGTACGTTTGCGCGTACTGCGGCTCCGGCTGCGCCCCGTACGCGGGCTCGCCCTGCCGGGGCTGCGGGAGCGGCTGCGGGGCGGCGATCTCGGCCAGTCCGGCCCAGTGGTCCTCGTCGCTGGTGCGGCCCTGGTCGCCCGCCGCGTCCTGGGCGGCGATGTGGGCGCCCAGCTCGTCCGTGGCGACCCGGCCGTGCAACTTCTGCCGGCCCCGGCCGACGGCCTCCAGGGTCTTGGCGAGCACGGCCTCGAAGGCGCCGAGCTTGGTGTCCACGTACTCGTCGGCGCGGCGCCGGAGCGTCTCCGGGTCGGCGCTGCGCTCGGGCGCCTCGGTGAAATCGGGGTCCTCGTAGCCGTGCTCGTCGATGCCCTGGCCCCGGCCGAGCAGCTTCTCGCGGCCCCGGTCGACGGAACCGATGGTCTTGGTGAGGACGACCTCGAAGTTGGCGAGCTTGCTGTCGACGTACTCGTCCGCCTCGGAGCGGACCTCGTCGGCCTCCTGGCGGGCCTCGCCGAGGATCCGGTCGGCCTCCGCCTGCGCGCGGCGGGCGACCTCGGTGTCGGAGACGAGGGAGCCGCGCTCGGCGTGGGCGGACTCGATGATCCGTCCGGCCTCCTGGCGGGCCTGCTCGACGAGCTGCTCGTGGCCACCGATGACCTCGGCCGCCTGGGCGAGCGAGCCGGGCAGGGCCTCGCGCACCTCTTCGAGCATCGCGAGCAGGTCGGCGCGGTTGACCACGCAGGACGCCGACATGGGCATCGACCGGGCGTTCCCGACCGCTTCGACGATCTCGTCGAGCTTCTTCTGCACGTCCACCGTGTGCTCGCCACTCTCTACTGCGGATTGGAGACGGACGGGACGACTGTACGGCCAGTCGGTGCCCGCCCGACACCTGGTGACGTGCCGTCAGCGGCTCAGCGCTGGGCGAGGCGCTCGGTCAGGGCGGCATGGACCGGGGGCGGCAGCAGGTGCGAGACGTCGCCGCCCCAGGTCGCCACCTCCTTGACCAGCGAGGACGACAGGAAGCTGTAGGTCGGATTGGTCGGCACGAAGAGCGTTTCGACGCCCGAGAGCCCGTTGTTCATCTGGGCCATCTGGAGTTCGTAGTCGAAGTCGCTGACGGCCCGCAGGCCCTTCACGATCGCCGGGATGTCGCGCTGCTTGCAGAAGTCGACCAGCAGTCCGTGGAAGGACTCGACCTGGACGTTGCCGAAGTCCGAGGTGACCTGGCGGATCAGGTCGATCCGCTCGTCGACCGTGAACAGACCCTTTTTGGACTGGTTGATCATCACCGCGACATGTACGACGTCGTACAGCTTCGAGGCGCGGCCGATGATGTCGAGATGTCCGTTGGTGATGGGGTCGAACGACCCCGGGCAGACGGCGCGGCGCAACTTGGTTCCCTCGCTCTCCGGTCCGGTCATCGTGCGTCTTCGCACGGAGCGGCGGCGCGACCGTACCAAAGCGTTCCCTCGCCGTAGCGGCGGGCCCGCAGTGGTTCGAAGCCGTCCGGCCAGCCGAATTCTCCGCCTCTGGTGCTGCGTTCCACGGTGACGAGCGCATCGTCCGCGAGCCACCCCTGGGCACGGAGTGTGAGCAGGATCTCGCCAAGATCGTCGTCCGTGACGGCGTAGGGCGGGTCGAGGAAGACGATGTCGTACGGGTCGGCCGGGGGCGGTCCTGTCACGATCTGTTCGGCTTTGCCCGCCCGGACCTCGGCGCCGGGCAGGCCCAGGGTGCGGACGTTGTCGCGGACGGTGCGGACGGCCCCGGCGTCGGCCTCCACGAGCAGGGCGTGGGCGGCGCCCCGGGAGAGCGCTTCGAGGCCGACGGCCCCCGAACCGGCGTAGAGGTCGGCGATCCGCATGCCGTCGAGGGTGCCGAGGAGCGCCTGCCAGGTGGAGAACAGGCCTTCCCGCGCGCGGTCGGAGGTGGGGCGGGTGCCGGTGCCGGGCGGGACGGCCAGGCGGCGTCCGCCGGCCACGCCTGCGATCACGCGGGTCATGGGTGTCTGGTCCTCGGTTCGGGGCGGCGGGCAGGGTGCTGCGGACGCCGTGCACCCCACGATATGGCGTCGGCGGAGGCCGGGCGCCCCGGGGCGTCTCCCCGGCCCGGAGCCGTGCCGGCGGGCCTCGTCCGGACCCCTCGGGCCCGGACGGGGATCCGCCGGCGCGCGCTCAGCCCTTGTCGAGGTACTCCTCGCGCTCCTTGTCGACCAGCGCGTCGAGCGCGGTGCGCAGCTCCGGCAGGTGCTCCAGCTCCGGGTCGGCGGCGACGACGGCGGCGGCCTCCTGGCGGGCGGCTGCGATGACCTCCTCGTCGTCGATGACGCTGAGGACCCGCAGCGAGGACCGCACGCCGGACTGGGCCTGGCCGAGGACGTCGCCCTCGCGGCGCTGTTCGAGGTCGATGCGGGAGAGCTCGAAGCCGTCGAGGGTGGCGGCGACAGCGGAGAGCCGGGCGCGGGCGGGGCTCGCCTCGTGGGCCTCGCTGACCAGCAGGCAGAGCCCGGGGGCGGAGCCGCGGCCGACCCGGCCGCGCAGCTGGTGGAGCTGGGAGACGCCGAAGCGGTCGGCGTCCATGATCACCATGGCGGTGGCGTTGGGGACGTTGACGCCGACCTCGATGACGGTGGTGGCGACGAGGACGTCGACGTCGCCGGCGGCGAAGCGGCGCATCACGTCGTCCTTGTCGTCCGGCTGCATCCTGCCGTGCAGCACCTCGACGCGCAGACCGTGCAGGGGGCCCTTGGCGAGCTGCTCGGCGATGTCCAGGACGGCGAGCGGCGGGCGCTTGTCCGCCGCGGCCTCCTCCTCGGCGGACTTCTTCCCCTTCTTCTTCGCCGGGTCGTCCTCGTCGTCGCCGATGCGGGGGCAGACGACATAGGCCTGGTGGCCGTTCTCCACCTCCTCGCGGACCCGTTCCCAGGCGCGGCTGAGGAAGTGGGGCTTGTCCTTGGCGGGGACGACATGGCTGGCGATGGGTGAGCGGCCGGCCGGGAGCTGGTCGAGGACGGAGGTCTCCAGGTCCCCGAAGACGGTCATGGCGACCGTCCGGGGGATGGGGGTCGCGGTCATGACGAGCAGGTGCGGGGACCTCTTCTCCCCCTGGGAGTGCGCCTTGGAGCGAAGGGCGTCGCGCTGTTCGACCCCGAAGCGGTGCTGCTCGTCCACGACGACCAGGCCGAGGTCGTGGAACTTGACCTTGTCCTCGATCAGCGCGTGCGTCCCGATGACGATGCCGGCCTCGCCGGTGACCAGGTCGAGCAGGGCCTGCCGGCGGGCGGCGGTCCCCATCGATCCGGTGAGCAGTACGACCTTCGTACCCAGCTCGGCACCGCCCAACATGCCGCCTTCGGCCAGCTCCCCCATCATCTCGGTGACCGAGCGGTGGTGCTGCTGGGCGAGGACCTCGGTGGGGGCGAGCATCGCGGCCTGGCCGCCGGCGTCCACGACCGCGAGCATGGCGCGCAGGGCCACCATGGTCTTCCCGGATCCGACCTCCCCCTGGAGGAGGCGGTGCATGGGGTGCTCGGTGGCGAGGTCGTCGAAGATCTCCTCTGAGACCTTCCGCTGGCCGTCGGTGAGGGTGAAGGGGAGCTTGGCGTCGAAGGCGTCGAGGAGTCCGTCCGGGGCGGGCCGGCGGGCGGTGGCGGGCAGCTGGGTCTCCGTGTGCCTCCGGCGGGCCAGGGCGACCTGGAGGACGAAGGCCTCGTCCCATTTCAGCCGCTCCCTGGCCTCCGCGATGTCGGCCTTGGTCTGCGGCCGGTGGATCTTCAGCAGGGCCTCGGGCAGCGCGGCGAAGCCGCGGCCCTCGCGCAGCGCCGGGGGCAGCGGGTCGACGGCCTCCCGGGCGCTGGGCAGCACGGCGTCGACCGCCTTGGCGATCCGCCAGGAGTCGAGCTGCTTGCAGGCGGGGTAGATCGGCAGCAGCCGGCCCGCGAAGGCGTCCACGGCCTCGGCGGCGCCGCTCTCGTCGGCCGGGTCGGCGTCGAGCAGCTGGTAGGTGGGGTGGGCGAGCTGTGTCTTGCGGTTGAAGACGGAGACCTTGCCGGCGAACATGGCGCGCCGGCCCGGCAGCAGCTCCTTGTGCGGTTTGTGGACGCCGTGGCCGAAGAAGACGAGCTGGAGCCGGCCGTGGCCGTCGGTGAGCGTGACTTCGAGGCGCCTGCCGCTGCCCCGGCCTCCGTTGAACGTCAGCACCCGGGCGTCGGCGACCTGGGCGACGACCGTCACGTGCTCGTCGAGCGGGAGATCGGTCAGCGCCGTGAGCCGCCCCCGCTCCTCGTACCGCCGCGGGTAGTGGTGCAGCAGATCACCGACCGTGTGCAGGTCGAGGTGGTCGGCCATCACCTTCGCGGTGGCACCGCCAAGGAGCTTCTTGAGGGGTTCGTCGAACGCAGACACGCGATCCATTGCACACCACTCCACTGACAGACGTGCCGGGGACGCCGCCAGAACCCTGCGAAACCGCTGGTCAGATTTGTCGCCCGACCCCTAGGATCGGCTCCCACGCTCTCGTTCGCGATCGCCCCGCGGGGGATCGCCCGACCCGCGCTGTCGCAAGTCCCCCCACCGGCGCTGCGACGAATGACATCTGAGAACTCAGCGAATTCCGCGTCCTTCGACCCCGCCGCCCGGCAGCCGCACACCTTCCAGGTGGATCTGCGCGGTCTGGTCGACCTTCTCTCCCACCATCTCTACTCCTCGCCGCGCGTCTATCTGCGCGAGCTGCTGCAGAACGCCGTGGACGCCCTCACGGCCCGGCGCGCAGAACAGCCGGACGCCCCCGCGCTGGTGCGGCTGTACGCCGGGGAGGGCCGGCTGCGCGTCGAGGACAGCGGCATCGGGCTGACCGAGTCCGATGTGCACAGCCTGCTCGCGACGATCGGGCGCAGTTCCAAACGGGACGGTGCCGAGGGGCTGGCCTCGGCACGGGCGGAGTTCCTGGGCCAGTTCGGGATCGGGCTGCTCGCCTGTTTCGTGGTCGCCGCGGAGATCCGGGTGGTGAGCCGCTCGGCGCGGACGCCCGGTGCGCCGCCGGTGGAGTGGTGCGCCCGCGACGACGGTTCGTACACCGTGCGTACGCTGCCCGACGAGGCGCGTCCGGAGCCGGGCACGACGGTGCATCTGACGGCCCGGCCGGGCTCCGGCGACTGGCTGTCCGAGGAGCGGGTGCGCGCGCTGGCCCGGGACTTCGGTTCGCTGCTGCCGTACGACGTGCGGGTCGGCGACACGGCCGTCACCGAGCTGCCGGCCCCGTGGGACCGCGCGCATCCGAGCCCGGCGGCGCGGCGGGTGGCGCTCGCCCGCCACTGCCACGAGCTGTTCGGCTTCTCGCCGCTCGACACCGTCGACCTGGACCTTCCGCTCGCCGGGATCCGCGGGGTGGCGTACGTGCTGCCGTCGGCGGTGAGTCCGGCGCAGCGCGCGGGCCACCGGGTCCATCTCAAGGGCATGCTGCTCACGGACCGGGCGGACGAGCTGCTGCCGGAGTGGGCGTTCTTCGTGCGGTGCGTCGTCGACACGGACACCCTGCGGCCCACGGCCTCGCGGGAGGCGCTGTACGCGGACGAGACGCTGGCCGCGGTCCGCGAGGCGCTGGGCGAACGGATCAGGGACTGGCTGACGGGTCTGGCCGCGGGCGATCCGGAACGGCTCGCGGAGTTCCTGTCCGTGCACCATCTGGGCGTGAAGTCGCTGGCCCGGCACGACGGGGCGATGTTGCGCACGATGCTGCCGTGGCTGCCGTTCGAGACGACGGACGGCCGGCTGTCGCTGGAGGAGTTCGCCCGGCGCCATCCGGTGGTGCACTTCACCCGCTCCGTGGAGGAGTTCCGCCAGGTCGCGCCGATCGCGTCGGCTCAGGGCATCGGGGTGGTCAACGGCGGCTACACGTACGACACCGAGCTGGTGGAGGCGCTGCCCTCGGCCCGGCCGGGGACGGTGGTGGCGGAGCTGGACGCGGACACCGTCACCGCGCATCTGGACGCGGTCGATCCGCAGGAGGAGCTGGCGCTGGCGCCGTTCCTGGCGGCGGCGCGGGCCCGGCTGGATCCGCTGGGCTGCGACGTGGCGCTGCGCGCGTTCCATCCGCTGACGGTGCCGGCGCTGCATCTGGACGACCGTTCGGCCCGTCACGAGCAGGCGCGGGCGGAGGCCGAGGAGCAGGCGGACGAGCTGTGGGCGGGCATTCTCGGCTCGTTGCGGGGTTCGGCGCCGCGGGCCCGGCTGGTCCTGAACCATCTCAATCCGCTGATCCGCCGGATCGGTGCGTTGGACTCCCCGGAGCTGGCGGCGACCGCCACGGAGGCGCTGTACGGGCAGGCGCTGCTGATGGCCCAGCGGCCGCTGCGGCCCGCCGACTCGGCGCTGCTGAACCGGGCCTTCGCCGGACTGCTGGAGTGGGCCGCACCCGTCGTACCGGGGAACTCCCCCGCACACCCCCAGGAGGACGGCCGATGAGCGCCGGCACCGCGACGATCCGCCAGTCCCTGCGGGAGTTGCTGGACGAGCCCGAGGGGCCCGCCCGCAACGCCCGCGCGGAGCGGCTGCTGGCCGAGGCCGAGCAGAGCGGGGACGCCCCGCTGCTGGTGGAGGCGCTGGTCCACCAGCTGCAGGTCTACAACTACAGCTCCGAGAAGGACAAGATGTTCGTCCCGTTCGCGCGGCTGCTGCGGATGTGGGACGAACGGCCGGACGATTTCGACGCGTTCATGACCCACCATCTGTTCTGGATGTTCAAGTGGGTCTCCAGTTCCATGGTCGACCAGCCGCACATCCCGCTGGCCGCCATCGAGAAGTGGCAGGCGGAGATGGCGCACCGCTACCGCCTCGCGGGCCATTCGACACGGGCGGTGCACCAGGGCGAGCTGGAGATCGCCCGGCATCTGGGCGACATGGAGCGGGCCGGGCGGGCGTACGCCGCGTGGCAGGCCGCCGAACGCGACCGGATGGCCAACTGCCACGCGTGCGAACTGCACGAGCAGGGCGGCTGGCACGTGCTGCGGGACCGGGACGAGGAGGGGCTGGCCGCCTGGGCGCCGGTGCTGGAGGGCGAGCACACCTGTGCGCACGAGCCGCACGCGGTGCTGGCCGCCTCGCTGCTGCCGCTGCTGCGGACCGGGCGGGCGGACCGGGCCAGGGCGCACCATCTGCGCGGCTACCGGCTGGTGCGGCCGATGGAGAGCATGCGGTACGCGGTCGCGCTGCACATCGAGTTCTGCGCGCTGACCGGCAACGAGGCGCGGGGGCTGGAGATCCTGGCCGAGCGTCCGGCGTACTTCACGGACGACGGCAATCCGGGCAGCCTGCTGGACTATCTGGCCGTGACGGCCGTGCTGATGGACCGGCTGGTCGCGCTGGGGCACGGGGCGCAGCCGGTGCCCGGTCCGGCCGGTACCGAGTGGACCGCCGCGACGCTGGCCGTCGAGGCCCGCGCGCGGGCGCTGGCCCTCGCCGCCCGTTTCGACGAGCGCAACGGCAACGGGTACGTGGGCGGGCAGACCCGGGAGCGGCTGGCGCGCCGGCCGCTGCTGGACCGGCTGCCGCTGGGTGTGCGGGCGGCGCGGCCGGCGGCCGCCGCCGTGCCGGTGCCCCCGGCGCCGGAGGAGCGGTCCGAGGCGCCGGAACGGGATCTGGCCGGGCTGCTGGCCGAGGCGAAGCGGCTCTCGGACGCCCATGATCCGCAGGCCGGTCCCGCCTGGCGGGCGGTCGCGGAGCGGGACGGGAAGGACGGCGAGCCGGATGTGCTGACCGTCCACGACCGGGCGAGCATGGCGGACCATCTGGCGATGGACGGCGAACGGCCGGCCGCCGAGGGCGCGGAGCTGTTCGCGACGGCGTCCCGGTTGTACGAGGAGGCCGGCGACGCCGGGGAGGCGGTGGCGGCGCTGGCCCGGCGGGCCTTCCTGCTGTCGATGGACGGCGCCGGTGACGAGGCGGCGCGGGAGATCGGGCCGCTGGTCGTCCGGGCGCTCGCGCTGCACACGCAGGGCGCGGCCACGGCCCGGCAGGCGAGCGGGGTGCTGGTGTGCCGGGCCCGGATCGCCCGGCAGGCGCTGATGCGCGCGGAGGACGAGAAGGCCGGGGAGGCGGCGGTCGCCGCGCTCGACCGGGCGGCGCGGGAGACCCTGGAGTTCGCCGAGCCGCTGCGGGACGAGGACGGGGTGCCCTCCCGTCTCGCCGAGGTGCTGGGCTTCCTCGCGGACGTCGCCGGGTTCGGCGGCGACGGCCCCGCCGCGGCCGGGCTGTACACGCGCGCGGCCGACGAGACGGTGGCCGCGGGGCTGCCGTGGTTCGCCGTCGAGTACGAGGCGCGGGCGGGCCGGATCCAGGTGCAGCTCGGCGACCACGAGGCGGCGGAGCGTTCCGTGCGGGCGGCGCTGGAACACGGCGGGAGCCGGCTGCCGGCGGCCGGGCGGGCCCGGCTGCTGCTCCAGCTGGCCGAGACGGTGGCGGACGCGGGCCGGTTCGAGGAGGCGACGGAGGCGGGGCTGGACGCCGCGCACTGGGCGGACGAGGGCGGGGACGAGGCGCTGGGCGTCTACGCCCGTCATCAGCTGGGCGGCTGGCTGCTGCGGCTGGGGCGGGCCGCGGAGGCGGCCGCCGTCCTGGAGTCCGTGCTGCCGGACATCGACGTCGAGAACCACGGGGAGGGCATGCTCGTCCAGACGCTGTGGTGGCTGGGCGACGGGCTGATGGCGCTCGACGAGCCCCGGGCGGCGGCCGAGCACTGGCTGCGGGCGGCCGATGTCGCCCGGGGCTGGCCGGAGCAGCACGACCACGCGATGCTCGCCCAGTTGGCCGGGCAGGCGCTCTACCGGGCCGAGCTGAATCCCGAGGCGGACCTGGCCTACACCCGCGCCGGTGAGCTGTGGCGGGAGCTGGGCGAGACGGCCCCGCTGGTCCGCACCCTGCGGGTCCGGGCCTGGATCGCGATCCGGGAGGGCCTCCCGGGGCTCGCGCCCGCCCGCGCGTTCATGGCCGAGGCCGAGCGCGTCTGCGAGGAGGCCGGACTCCGCGAGGAGCTGGCGGACACCTGCCGCCAGACGGCCGAACTGATCGCCCACGCCTGCGAGGAGGACCCGGGCGAGGCCCCGGACGACCCGGCCAGGCTGGCCTACGAGGAAGCCCTCGGCCAGGTCGACCGCGCCGTGGCCGTCCTCGCCCCGGCGGGTCCGGAGGCGACGGCGCAACGGACCGCCGCGGAGCTGATGGCCGCCTGGCTGGAGGCCGACCTCGGCCGCCCGGAGGGTGCGCTGCGCCGGGCCGCCGCCGTCGTCGCCGCGTACGAGGACGTCCCGCCGGACACCGACGAGACGGCGGACGCCCGGCGCGCGGAGGCGGAGTCGCTGCGGGCGTACGTGACGGGGGCGGGGCGGTCCTGAGCCCGGACCGGACGGGTCCTGAGCCCGGACCGGACAGGCCCTGAGCCCGGACCGGACGGGTCACGGGGCCCGCCCGGCAGGGCGGGATGTCCGGTGCGGGGGCGCCGGGCGGCGGATGTCCCGGCGGCGGAGCCGGCCGGGCGTCCCGCCGGTGCCGCGAGCCGCCGCGCCCGACACCGCGCCCCGGCCCTACTCCACCCCGATCAGGAGGGGCGCGCACTGGTGGCCGCCCCGGTACACCACGGTGTCGACGGCGAGATAGCCCTCGCGGACGTGCTCCTCCAGCATGTGCGCGAGGGTGTCGGGGACGTCCTCGCCGAGGACGAGGGTGACCAGTTCGCCGCCGGCGGCGAGCATGCGGTCCAGGACCGTGCGGGCGGTGGCGGGGATGTCCTCGCCGATGACGGCGACATCGCCGTCGATGAGGCCCAGGATGTCGCCGGCCTGGCAGATGCCCGCCATGGTCCAGGACTGCCGTTCGGCGACGGCGAGTTCGGCGTAGCGGGTGGCTCCGGCCGCGGCGGTCATGGCGACCACGTCCTCGTCGAAGCTGCGGTCCGGTTCGTGGACGGCGAGGGCGGCGATGCCCTGGACGGCGGCCCGCGTCGGAACGAGGGCGACCCGGATGCCGGCGGCCCTGGCCTGTTCGGCGGCGGCGGCCGCGGTGTGGCGCAGTTCCCCGTCGTTGGGCAGCAGCACCACCTCGCGGGCGTGCGCGCGGCGGATGGCGTCGGCGAGTTCGCCGCTGGCGAGGGGTTCGCCGGGCCGGGCGAGCACGGTGGTGGCCCCGGCCTCCGCACAGAGGCCGGCGAGCCCGTCGCCGGGGACGACCACGACGACGGCGCGCTGGGCGGGTTCGGGGCGGGCGTGGCCGCGGTCGGCGGCGAAGTGGGTGATCCGGATGCGGTGCGGGCGGCCGGCCTCCACGCCGGCCTCCACCGCCGCGCCCGCGTCGTCGACGTGGACATGGACGTTCCACAGTCCGTCGCCGCCGACGACGACGAGGGAGTCCCCGAGGCTGTCGAGCCGGGTGCGCAGCCGCTCCACGGCGGCGTCCTCGGCCTCCAGCAGGTAGATGACCTCGAAGGCCGGGCCGTCCTGCGGTCCGTCGGCCGAGGGGCAGTCCAGGACCGGGGCGGGGACGGGCACCGTCGGGGCCACCGGCTCCGGGGGCTGTCCGGTGACCGCTTCGACCAGGGCGCCGAGCACCGCGACGAGTCCGCGTCCGCCCGCGTCCACGACCCCGGCCCGGCCGAGGACCGCGAGCTGGCCGGGGGTGGCGTCCAGGGCCGTGCGGGCGCCCGCGTGGGCGGCGGTGGCCACCGCCGCGACCGTGGCGTCGTCCGGGGTCCGTGCGGCGGCCTCCGCGGCGGCGGTGGCCACGGTGAGGACGGTGCCCTCGACGGGGTGGGCGACGGCCTCGCGGGCCGAGACGGCGGCGCGGGCCAGGGCCAGGCGCAGCGGGCCGGGTCCGCTCCCGCCGGCGAGCACCCCGGCCATGCCGCGCAGCAGCTGCGCCAGGATCGTGCCGGAGTTGCCCCGGGCGCCGATCAGCGCCCCGTGGGCCATGGCGCGCACCGCGTCGGCGGTGGAGGGGGCCAGCGGTCCGGTCTCGTGGGCGGCGAAGACGGCCTCGACGGCGGCCGCCGCGGATTCCACGGTCAGATAGAGGTTGGTGCCGGTGTCGCCGTCGGCGACGGGATAGACGTTGATCGCGTCGATGGCCTCGCGTTCCCGGCCCAGCGCGTCCAGCGCCCGTGAGCACCAGGTGCGCACCGCGTCGGCGTCCAGGTCGTCCGCGGTCTGCGACACCTGATGGTCCTCCTCGAAACGCGTACCGGGGCGGCGGGCTGCACCGCAGAGTAGTCCCGGCCGGCGGGCGGCCCGGCTCCAGGGGCGGGGCGGGCGGCCGCCGAACCCATGGTAGTTTCGTATCTCCGACGCAGCCGTTGTATGCTGCTTCGGTTGCCCGACGTAAGTCGGGACATTCCCCCGGTACCGCCACTTCATCCAATGAATCCGGCGTGCCGGAATTCACTGTAAGTGCATCTGAAGTTTTGGAGTGACCCGTGGCTGCCAACTGCGACGTTTGCGGCAAGGGGCCGAGCTTCGGCAACAGCATTTCGCACTCGCACCGCCGTACGTCCCGTCGCTGGAATCCCAACATCCAGCGCGTGCGTGCCGTGGTCGGGCGGACGCCGAAGCGGCTCAACGTCTGCACCTCGTGCATCAAGGCCGGCAAGGTCGCGCGCTGACGTTCCCGTCGTAGCGCAGCCCTACCGGTTGCCCAAAAAGCCGGTCCATCTCGGTGGACCGGCTTTTTGCTGTGCGCGGCTCCGGCGGCGCGGCCGCTCAGGGGGCCCGGCCGCTCAGGGGGCCCGGCCGCTCAGCGGGGGTCGCGCAGCCGCCAGGCGTGGTCGACGGGGCCGATCCCGGAGCCGAGCGGGAAGCCCGCGGCGATCGCCCCGGTGACATAGGCCTTGGCGGCCCGTACGGCCGTGGGCACGTCCTGGCCGGTGGCCAGTCCGCAGGCGATGGCGGAGGCGAGCGTGCAGCCCGTTCCGTGGGTGTGGCGGTTGTCGTGGCGGGGGGCGCGCAGCCAGTGCTCCTCGGTGCCGTCGGTGAGCAGGTCGACGGGGTCGCCCGGCAGATGCCCGCCCTTGATCACCACCCAGCGCGGCCCGTACTCCAGCAGGGCGGCCGCGGCCCGGCGCATTCCGGCCTCGTCGGTGACGGTGATCCCCGTGAGCTGGGCCACTTCGTCGAGGTTCGGGGTGGCGACGGTGGCGACCGGCAGCAGTTTCGTACGGACCGAGTCCAGCGCCTCGGCGGCGAGCAGCGGATCCCCGTGCTTGGAGACGCCGACGGGGTCGACGACGGCCGGGGCGCCGGTCCCGGCGAGCAGCGCGGCGACGGTCTCGACCAGCTCCGCGGAGGCGAGCATGCCGGTCTTGACGGCATCGGCCCCGATGTCGTCCATGACGCTGCGGTACTGGGCGCGCACGGCGTCCGCGGGCAGCTCCCAGGCGCCCTGGACGCCCCGCGAGTTCTGCGCGGTGACGGCGGTCAGCACGCTCATCCCGTGGACGCCGAGGGCCAGCATGGTCTTCAGATCGGCCTGGATGCCCGCACCGCCGCCGGAATCGGATCCGGCGACGGTGAGCACACGGGGCGGTGCGGCGGAAGATATCGGCATGGGCCGCAATCTACTGGGCGTCCTCGATGCCGCCGAAGTGGTCCCAGCCGCCGGTGCTGGTCCAGGGCGCCCCGTCGACCGTCACCTGCGGCAGCGCCGAGGGGTTGACGACCTCGCCGATCACCTTCCAGCGGGCCGGCAGCTTCACGTCCGGCGGGAACGTGGCGACGATCGCGTGGTCCTCTCCCCCGGTGAGCACCCACTGGAGCGGGTCGACGCCGACGGCCTGGCCGATGTCGGACATCTGCGAGGGGATGTCGATGGAACCGGAGCGCAGGTCGATGCGGACCTTGCTGGCCTCGGCGATGTGTCCCAGGTCGGCGACGAGCCCGTCGCTGACGTCGGTCATCGCGGTGGCGCCGAGACCGGCCGCCGCGGGGCCCGCGTGGTAGGGCGGTTCGGGGCGGCGGTGGGCCTCGACGAAGGCGCGGGGCGAGCGGAAGCCGCGGGAGAGCACGGCGTATCCGGCGGCGGACCAGCCGAGCCAGCCGGTGACGGCGACGACGTCGCCGGGCTGGGCGCCGGCCCGGGTGACCGGTTCGTGGTTGCGCAGATCGCCGAGCGCGGTGATCGCGACGGTGATGGTGTCGCCGCGCACCACGTCGCCGCCGACCACGGCGGCCCCGGCGACCTGGCACTCGTCACGGATGCCGTCCATCAGCTCGCCGGCCCAGGTGACCGGGAGTTCGGCCGGGGTGACCAGGCCGAGGAGCAGCGCGGTGGGCACGGCCCCCATGGCGGCGATGTCGGCGAGGTTCTGCGCGGCGGCCTTGCGGCCGACGTCGTACGCCGTCGACCAGTCGCGCCGGAAGTGCCGTCCCTCCAGCAGGATGTCCGTGCTGGCCACGACCCTGCGGTCGGGGGCGGTCACGACCGCGGCGTCGTCGCCGGGCCCCAGCCGTACCGCCGGGGTGGTGGTCAGCCGGGACGTCAGCTCCCTGATGAGGCCGAACTCCCCCAACTCGCCCACGGTTCCCTTCACCGAGTCTCACCTCTCATCGATGGGGCCGGACGGGCGTCCGGCCTGCTCCAGCGCCCCGGGTGCCCGCCCGGTCGTGGAGCGCGGTCGCCGGCGCGTACGGCCGGTCTTGCTGGTCACGGGCATGGTCCGGCCCCCGTCCGCGCCGCCGGACGCGCGGTCGCGGGCCCCGGCCGCGGTCGGTACCGTCAAGGAATACGTCAACCTGTGCGTTCCGTACGCCACGCTGTGGACGTCTTCCGGCCCCCAGGTCTCCCCGCGGCGCGCGACGACGCGATAACGTGGCGTCCCTTTCCCCCACATGATCCTCGTGGCCGCCCTGGAGGTTCCGTGGTACAGGCGTACATCCTTATTCAGACCGAGGTGGGCAAGGCGTCGACCGTCGCCGAGACCATCTCCAGGATTCCGGGAGTGATCCAGGCAGAAGACGTCACCGGCCCCTACGACGTGATCGTGCGTGCCCAGGCCGACACGGTCGATGAACTCGGACGCATGGTGGTCGCCAAGGTCCAGCAAGTGGACGGCATCACCCGAACCCTGACCTGCCCGGTCGTTCACCTGTAGCCCCCGTCTACGCTGGGCCGGTGACGTCTACCCGCCGCCGGCTCCCCCGCCCCGTGCTCCTCGGCCCGTCCGCCGCCCTGGTCCTGCTGGCTGCGGCGGGCTGTTCCTCGGACCCGTCGGCGTCGGTCACGGTGCCCACTCCGTCCTCGGAAGCCGCAGCCTACTGCCGTGCCCTGCACAAGGAGCTGCCGCGTTCCGTCGCGGGGCTGGAGCGCGAGGACCCCTCGCCCCGTTCCGATCTGACGGCCGGGTGGGGGGACGGGGCGATCGTACTGCGCTGCGGTGTCCCGCGCCCCGAGAAGATGAGCGACCCCCAGGCGAAGGCCGCGGAGGCGGACGGCGTCAACTGGATGCTGGAGCAGCGTGAGGACGCCGGGCCCCGGTTCACCACGACGCTGCGCAAGGCGTACGTGGAGGTCACGCTCTCCGAGGCGTACGCGCACGACGCGACGCCCCTGGCGGCGTTCGCCTCCGCGGTCAAGAAGACCGTCCCGCCCAGCCTGTAGGCGTGCGCCCGTTCGCGGGGCGCACGCCTGCAGGGGTGTTCCGCGGGTCAGCGCAGGCCGGTCGGCCGGTCCAGCGCCGCCTGGATGAGGCGGTCCACCAGCTGCTGGTAGCTGACGCCGCTCTCCTGCCACATGCGCGGGTACATGGAGATCGGGGTGAAGCCCGGCAGGGTGTTGATCTCGTTGATGACGAAGCCGCCGTCCTCGGTGAGGAAGAAGTCGGCGCGGACCAGGCCCTCGCAGGAGGCCGCCTCGAAGGCCTCGACGGCGAGCCGCTGGACCTCGGCGGTCTGTTCGGGGGTGAGCGGGGCGGGCACGATCCCGGAGGCGGCGTCGATGTACTTGGCCTCGAAGTCGTAGAAGTCGTGCGCGGTGACCGGGGGGATCTCGGCGGGCACGCTGGCGCGCGGGCCGTCCTCGAACTCCAGCACCCCGCACTCGATCTCGCGGCCGCGCAGCAGCGACTCGACGAGGAACTTGGGGTCGTGGCGGCGGGCCTCCTCGATCGCCTCGTCGAGCCCGGCGAGGTCGTCGACCTTGGTGATGCCGATGGAGGAGCCGGCGCGGGCGGGCTTCACGAAGAGCGGCCAGCCGTGCTCGCCGGCGAAGTCCACGATGCGCTTGCGGGCGGCCTGCCGGTCGTTGTCCCACTCCCGGGGGCGTACGACGACGTAGGGGCCGACGGGGAGTCCGAAGGAGGTGAAGACCCGCTTCATGTACTCCTTGTCCTGGCCGACCGCCGAGGCGAGCACCCCGGCGCCGACGTACGGCACCCCGGAGAGCTCCAGCAGGCCCTGGAGCGTGCCGTCCTCCCCGTACGGGCCGTGCAGGACGGGGAAGACGACGTCGACCTCGCCGAGCGCCTTGGGGACCGATCCGGGCTCCGTGTAGACCACTTCGCGGCTGCCGGGGTCGACGGAGAGCACGACGCCGCCGTCCTCGGACTCGGCCAGTTCGGTCACGTCCGGCATCCGCCGGTCGGTGATGGCCATGCGTTCGGGTGCGTCGGCGGTGAGCGCCCAGCGGCCGTCCGTCGTGATGCCGATCGGCAGGACGTCGTACTTCGTCCGGTCGATCGCGTTCAGGACCGCGCCGGCCGTGACCACCGAAATGCCGTGCTCGGAGCTGCGGCCGCCGAACACGACGGCCACACGCGGCTTGCGGAGCTGGTGCTCCGTGCTCTGGGGGAGGTTCTCGCTGCTCATATCGCGTTGAGCGTACCTGCTGGTACCGGTGGCGTCAGCGTGGCCGGGGCCGCCCGGGGCCGAACGGGGTCAGTGCCGTTCGGCCTTGGCGGTGCGCGACATCAGCTCCTTGACCGCGACCAGCGGCGACTTGCCCTCGTGGACGATGCCGGCGACCGTCTCGGTGATGGGCATGTCGACGTGGTGGCGCCGGGCCAGGTCGAGGACCGACTCGCAGGACTTGACGCCCTCGGCGGTCTGCTTGGTGGCCGCGATGGCCTCCTGGAGCGTCATGCCCCGGCCGAGGTTGGTGCCGAAGGTGTTGTTGCGCGAGAGCGGCGAGGAGCAGGTCGCCACCAGGTCGCCGAGTCCGGCGAGGCCGGAGAAGGTCAGCGGGTCGGCGCCCATGGCGACGCCCAGCCGGATGGTCTCGGCGAGGCCGCGGGTGATGAGCGAGCCCTTGGCGTTGTCGCCGAGCCCCATGCCGTTGGCGATGCCGACGGCCAGCCCGATGACGTTCTTGACGGCGCCGCCGAGTTCGCAGCCGACCACGTCGGTGCTGGTGTAGGGGCGGAAGTACGAGGTGTGGCAGGCGGCCTGGAGGCGGCGGGCCACGGCCTCGTCCGTGCTGGCGACGACGGCGGCCGCGGGGCGGCGTTCGGCGATCTCCTTGGCGAGGTTGGGGCCGGTGACGACGGCGACCCGCTCCGGGCCGACCCCCGTGACCTCCTGGACGACCTCGCTCATCCGCTCGGCGGTGCCGAGTTCGACGCCCTTCATCAGGGAGACCAGGACCGTCTGCGGCTCCAGGTACGGCGTCCAGGCCGCGAGGTTGGCGCGCAGCGTCTGGGAGGGCACGACGAGGACCGCGAAGTCGGCGCCGCGCAGCGCCTCGGCGGCGTCCGTGGTGGCCCGGACCGATTCGGGCAGCTGGATGCCGGGGAGGTAGTCGGGGTTGGTGCGGGTGGTGTTGACGGCGTCGGCGATCTCGGCCCGGCGTCCCCAGAGGGTGACCTCGCAGCCCGCGTCCGCGAGGACCATGCCGAAGGCCGTACCCCAGGAGCCGGTTCCGAAGACGGCGGCCTTGACGGGGTGCGTCACGTGGTTCCCTCTCCTTCGGCCCTGCGCCGCTGCTCGGCGCGGGCCCTGCGGTGGTCGTACGGCTCGGCGGGGGCCTTCTCGCCGCGCACCTGCTCCAGTTGCTCCGTGATCGCCCGCATGATGATCTCGGTCACCTCGCGGAGCACCTCGGGCGTGGCCTCCCGATCGTAGAACCGGGAGAGGTCGACGGGCGGGCCCGCCTGGACCCGGAGGGTCTTGCGGGGGAAGAGCCGGACCTTCTTCTCCTTGGCGTACGGCGGCATCGCGAGGTTGGCGCCCCACTGCGCGACCGGGATCACCGGTGCGCGGGTCGTCAACGCGACGCGGGCGGCGCCGGTCTTGCCGGCCATCGGCCACATGTCGGGGTCGCGGGTGAGGGTGCCCTCGGGGTAGAAGGCGACGCACTCCCCGCGTTCGATGGCGTCGACGGCGGCCCGGAAGGCGTCCATCGCGTTCGTCGTCTCGCGGTACACCGGGATCTGGCCGGTGCCGCGCAGCATCATGCCGACGAAGGGGGCCTTGAACAGGCCCGCCTTGGCGAGGAGCCGGGGCACCCGGCCGGTGTTGTACTGGAAATGCCCGTACGACAGCGGGTCCAGGTAGGAGTTGTGATTGACCGCGGTGATGAATCCGCCGTCGGCCGGAATGTGTTCCATTCCCCGCCAGTCGCGCTTGAACAGAATCACCAGCGGCGGTTTCGCGATGACCGCCGCCAGGCGGTACCAGAAGCCGATTCTGCGGCGGGACACTCGGACACCTTCCTCTATGGCCTGACTGTGGAGCGGACTGCTGCCTGACTACCGAGGGTCAAGTCTCGCCCCAGGCCCCTGCTCTGTCGAGAACACCGTACGCCTCGCCTTCGGGACCGACCCTCCGGGTTGTCGCACCGGCAGGCGAGAATAGGCGGCCATGCGCACCGACGGGGAGACCGCCACGAACACCGACCCGACCGGACCCTGGTCACTGGTCGTCCCGCTGAAGCCCTTGGCGCGGGCCAAGAGCAGGCTGACGCCCGCCTCGGGCCCGCTGCTGCGGCCCCGGCTGGCCCTGGCGTTCGCCCGCGACACGGTGTCCGCCGCGCTGTCCTGCCCGGCCGTGGCCGATGTGGTGGTCGTCACGGACGACGCGGCGGCCGCCGCCGCGCTGGCGGCTCTCGGGGCGCGGATCGTGCCCGATGTCCCGGCGGCGGGGCTCAACGCCGCTCTCGCGCACGGTGAGCGCGTGGTGCGGACGGGCAGGCCCCGGGCCGCGGTCGCCGCGCTGAACGCGGACCTGCCCGCGCTGCGTCCGGCGGAATTGTCCCGTGTCATCGAATTCGCCGCCGCTTTTCCGCGCGCTTTTGTGACCGATGCGGAGGGAATCGGGACGACATTTCTGTCGGCGGGCCCGGGAGTGGAATTGCGGCCCGCTTTCGGCGGTCCGTCGCGGGCCCGGCATCTGGCGTCGGGCGCGGTGGAGATCACGCTGGCGGGCATCGATTCGGTGCGCCGGGACGTGGACACCGGCGCGGACCTCCGGGCGGCGCTCGCCCTGGGCGTGGGCCCGTACACGGCGGGGCGCTGGGCCGCCGGGGTACCGGCGGCCGACAGTCCTTAGGACCGTCCCGCACGAAAGGCCCTAGGCTTCCGTCCATGCAGGCGACCTCGTACACGTACGATCCCGAGACCCGTACCGGCAGTGTGCTGCTCGACGACGGCACCCCGGTGGACTTCGACGCCGCGGCCTTCGACGCGGGCGGGCTGCGGCTGCTGCGTCCGGGGCAGCGGGTGCGGATCGAGGGCGAGGGCGCGGGGGCGGCCCTGCGGATCACCCTGGTGACGCTCCAGACCTTCTGACCCCTGCGGCGTCACGGGCCCGCGCCCGGACGGGGCCCCGGACAGCCCGCGGGCCGGGCTCCCCCGAGGGGAGCCCGGCCCGGCGCGTGTGAGGGCCCGGTGCGGCCCGGTCTCACTTCTTGCGTGCGGTGGCCTTCTTGGCCGTGGTCTTGCGCGCCGTGGTCTTCTTCGCGGGCGCCTTCTTGGCCGTGGCCTTCTTGGCGGGCGCGGTCTTGGCGGCGGTGGCCTTCTTGGTCGCCGTGGTCTTCTTCGCCGCCGCGGGGGCCGCCTTCTTCGCGGCCGCGGTGGTCTTCTTCGCCGCCGCGGAGGTCTTCTTCGCGGTGGTCTTCTTGGCTGCCGCGGTGGTCTTCTTCACCGCGGTCACGGCCTTCTTCGCCGTGGCCTTCTTGGCGGTGGCCTTCTTCGCCGTGGCCTTCTTGGCGGCGGCCTTGGCCGTCGTCCGGGTGGAAGAACCGCCCGAGAGGCTGCCCTTGGGGGCCTTCTTCACGGCGACATCGTTCTTGGGGAGCTTCTTGGAGCCGCTCACCAGGTCCTTGAAGCCCTGTCCCGCGCGGAAGCGGGGCACCGAGGTCTTCTTGACCCGCACGCGCTCACCCGTCTGCGGGTTGCGGGCGTAGCGGGCGGGGCGGTCGACCTTCTCGAACGAGCCGAAGCCGGTGACCGAAACGCGGTCACCTGCGACGACGGCACGGACGATGGCGTCGAGCACCGCGTCCACGGCGTCCGCGGCCTGCTGACGGCCGCCGAGCTTGTCGGCAATCGCTTCTACGAGCTGGGCCTTGTTCACGTCTTCCCCTTCGGAGACATTGCCGGAACGAAACTTTCCGGCTTTTTCGCACGTTAGGCAGATATATACCGCAAATCAAACACGAAACGGGCTAATCACCCTAGTGCCGCAACGAAGTCGACCGCTGCGCAGTTCCGCAGAGTCAGCCACCTTCGGGGAATCGGCCCTCGTCGAGGTCCTTCATCAAACGGTCCAGACGCCTTGCCGCATCCGGGAGATCGTGCTTCGCCGCGGCCGTGACGACCAGCAGCTTCCGGTTCAGCGCCATCCGTACGCCCTCCGGGACTTGCAGTGCACGCACTCGGGAGTGCGCTTCCTTCAATTGGTCGGCGACGTGGCCGTAAAGCTTGAGTTGGCTGTCGCGTTCCATGCACCGATTGTGCCATCTGGGGCGAGTTGTCGCCCGACGGGGTCTCAACAAGCGACTGCGCCCCCTACCAGAAGGCAGGGGGCGCAGTCCTGGAAACGCGCTGCTCAGGCGGAAATTGTACGGGGCTTGTGGGCCGGCCTGGCCGCCTCGTAGGCCGCGATGTCCGCATCGTTCTGCAGGGTGAGGCTGATGTCGTCGAGACCGTTCAGCAGCCGCCAGCGGGAGTTCTCGTCCAGCTCGAAGGCGGCGGTGATGTCACCGGCGACGACCTGGCGCTTCTCCAGGTCGACGGTGACCTCGGCGGTCGGGTCGGCCTCGGTGAGCTCCCAGATGGCGTCGACGACCGGCTGCTCCAGGACCACGGTCAACAGCCCGTTCTTCAGCGAGTTCCCGCGGAAGATGTCGGCGAACCGGGAGGAGATGACGGCCTTGAAGCCGTAGTTCTGGAGCGCCCAGACGGCGTGCTCGCGGGACGAGCCGGTGCCGAAGTCGGGGCCGGCCACCAGGACCGTGGCGCCCTGGCGCTCCGGGCGGTTGAGGACGAAGGTCTCGTCCTTGCGCCAGGCCTCGAAGAGCCCGTCCTCGAAGCCGTCCCGGGTGACCTTCTTCAGCCAGTGGGCGGGGATGATCTGGTCGGTGTCCACGTTGCTGCGGCGCAGCGGGACGGCCCGGCCGGTGTGCGTGGTGAAAGCTTCCATGATTCTCAGACTCCGGCGGGCGTACGGGCGTCGGACAGGTCGGCCGGCGAGGCCAGATGGCCCAGCACGGCGGTGGCGGCGGCGACCTGCGGGGAGACCAGGTGCGTACGGCCGCCCTTGCCCTGCCGGCCCTCGAAGTTGCGGTTCGAGGTGGAGGCGGAGCGCTCGCCGGGGGCCAGCTGGTCGGGGTTCATACCGAGGCACATCGAGCAGCCCGCGTGCCGCCATTCGGCGCCGGCGGCGGTGAAGACCTTGTCCAGGCCCTCCTCGACGGCCTGCAGGGCGACCCGGACCGAGCCCGGGACGACCAGCATCCGCACGCCGTCGGCGACTTTGCGGCCTTCCAGCACCGCGGCCGCGTTGCGCAGGTCCTCGATGCGGCCGTTGGTGCAGGAGCCTACGAAGACGGTGTCGACACCGATCTCGCGCAGCGGCTGTCCGGCGGTCAACCCCATGTACTCCAGGGCCTTTTCGGCGGCGGTGCGCTCCGAGGCGTCCTCGTACGAAGCCGGGTCGGGGACGGCGGACGACAGCGGCGCGCCCTGGCCCGGGTTGGTGCCCCAGGTGACGAACGGCGAGAGCGCGGCGGCGTCGATGACGACCTCGGCGTCGAAGACCGCGTCCTCGTCCGTGCGCAGCGTCTTCCAGTACGCGACGGCCTCGTCCCAGTCCGCGCCCTGCGGCGCGTGGTCACGGCCGCGGAGGTAGTCGAAGGTGGTCGCGTCGGGGGCGATCATGCCCGCCCGCGCGCCGGCCTCGATCGACATGTTGCAGATGGTCATCCGGGCCTCCATCGAGAGCTTCTCGATGGCGGAGCCGCGGTACTCCAGGATGTAGCCCTGGCCGCCGCCGGTGCCGATCCGGGCGATGATCGCGAGGATCAGGTCCTTGGCGGTGACGCCCTCGGGCAGTTCGCCGTCGACGGTGATGGCCATCGTCTTCGGACGGGCCAGCGGCAGCGTCTGGGTCGCCAGCACGTGCTCGACCTGGCTGGTGCCGATGCCGAACGCCAGGGCGCCGAAGGCGCCGTGCGTGGACGTGTGGGAGTCGCCGCAGACCACCGTGGTGCCGGGCTGGGTCAGACCCAGCTGCGGGCCGACCACGTGGACCACACCCTGCTCGACGTCGCCCAGCGGGTGCAGCCGGACGCCGAACTCCGCGCAGTTCTTGCGCAGCGTCTCCAGCTGGGCGCGGGAGACCGGGTCGGCGATCGGCTTGTCGATGTCGAGGGTCGGGGTGTTGTGGTCCTCGGTGGCGATGGTGAGGTCGAGGCGCCGCACCGGGCGTCCGGCCTGCCGCAGACCGTCGAAGGCCTGCGGACTGGTCACCTCGTGCAGCAGGTGCAGATCGATGAAGAGGAGGTCGGGCTCGCCCTCGGCGCGCCGGACGACGTGGTCGTCCCAAACCTTCTCCGCGAGTGTCCTACCCATCGCTTTCCCTCCGGCCGGCGTCTTCGCCGGCCCAACTAGAGATTCGGTGCGCCCCCGTCCGGACCCCCGTGCGGGGCGGTGGCTACGGGCCGTTGTGGGGCCGCCGGTACAGGTTCGCAACTTCCCCGGAAAATTGAACTTGCGTTTCACAGAGTGAGACGCGAGTATCGTCGTATGGACAACTCTAGCGGCGTCGGCGTTCTCGACAAGGCGGCTCTGGTATTGAGCGCCCTGGAGTCCGGACCGGCCACCCTCGCCGGGCTGGTCGCGGCGACCGGGCTCGCACGACCCACGGCCCACCGGCTGGCCGTGGCACTCGAACATCACCGCATGGTTGCGAGAGACATGCAGGGGAGATTCATTCTCGGCCCCCGCCTGTCGGAACTCGCGGCGGCGGCGGGCGAGGACCGGCTCCTGGCCACGGCCGGACCGGTGCTCACCCACCTGCGCGACATCACCGGCGAGAGCGCCCAGCTCTACCGCCGACAGGGCGACATGCGGATCTGCGTGGCGGCGGCGGAACGGCTGTCCGGACTGCGGGACACCGTCCCGGTCGGCTCCACGCTCACGATGAAGGCGGGCTCCTCGGCCCAGATCCTGATGGCCTGGGAGGAGCCGGAGCGCCTGCACCGCGGCCTCCAGGGCGCCCGCTTCACGGCGACGGCGCTCTCCGGCGTGCGCCGCCGGGGCTGGGCCCAGTCGATCGGTGAGCGCGAACCGGGCGTCGCCTCGGTCTCCGCCCCCGTGCGCGGCCCGTCGAACCGGGTGGTCGCGGCCGTCTCGGTCTCCGGACCGATCGAGCGGCTGACCCGCCACCCGGGCCGGATGCACGCCCAGGCCGTCATCGACTCGGCCGCCCGGCTCAGCGAGGCGCTGCGCCGCTCCGGCTGAGCCCGCGCGTCCGCCCCTTCTCCTCCAGAGGCCGCCCCAGCGTCGTGGCGGCCCCCTCCTCGCACAGAACCCCGCCGTGCCTCACCGTGCCGGCGAGCGGTGCGCGAGACGGTCCGCCGCCCGGCGGCCCCGCCCCTCGATCGGCAGTGAGCCGGTCGCCGCGGCCAGTCCGTACGCCGGCATATCCGCGTAGATGGACTCGTAGCCGCCCTCGGGCACGATGTAGGTCTCGTGCCACAGTCCCACGTGCTGCCGGGACTTCTTCTCCTTGCGGTTGATCATCGCCCACGCCTTGCGGTGCAGCATGTCCGGCGCCATCGCGTACGCGTACAGCTTCTCCTTGGACTCCCAGTACTGGACGACGTAGTACGTCCTCGGGGAGCCGGTCAGCAGGTGGTAGCCGAGCAGCCCCCGGCTCCGGTCCCGGCTCAACTCCCGCAGCATGCGCGGCATGGCGAACAGCACCGGCAGCCAGTGGTGCACGCCCCGGAAGTGGTTGATGCGCATCCCGATGAGGAGGACGACCACGTCCCCCTCGGCCGCCGCGGTCGTCCGTCCCGGTATCGGTTTCGCGAACATGTGATCCCCCTGGCTCGTTGGAGAGTGGCGCTATCCAATGGTTGGATCGTGGCACCGCCCCCGGGGCGGCGCAAGGGAGGGAACGGAATGCGGCTCTCGGAACTGAGCGGGCGCAGCGGTGTGAGCACCGCGACGATCAAGTACTACCTGCGGGAGGGGCTGTTGCCCGCGGGGCGGCGGGTGAGCGCCACCCAGGCCGAGTACGACGAGAGCCATGTGCGCCGGCTGCGGCTGATCCGGGCCCTCCTCCAGGTGGGCCGGCTCCCGGTGGCCACGGCCCGGGAGGTGCTGCACCACGCCGACGACGCCTCCCTGGGCCGCACCATGCGGCTCGGCGCGGCCCTCTGGGCGCTGCCGCACGGCCCCGACGCGGACGAGGAGGCCCCGGAGACGGCGGCGGCCGCCGCGGAGGTGGACCGGCTCCTGGAGGCCCTGGGCTGGTCGACCGCACGGGAGATCGGCGCCCTCTCCCCCTCGCACCGCTCCCTGGTGGCCTCGCTGGCCACCCTGCTCCGGCTCGGCTATCCGTGCCCCGAGGACCGGCTCGCGGAGTACGCCCGGCTGATGCACGCGGCGGCGGTGCGCGATCTGGACCTGATGGAGAGCCATCCCACGGAGACGGAACAGGTGGAGATGGCGGTCGCCGCGGCCGTGCTGTACGAACCGGTCCTCACGGCGCTGCGTCGGCTGGCCCAGGAGGAGGAGTCGGCCCGGCGCTACGGTCTGTGATCCCCGCCACCCGGGGGCCGGGCGGCCTCCGGGTCGCCCCTCACCGGGCCGGACAGGCGAAAGACCCCTCACCGGAGTGAAGGGCCTTCGCGTTCTTCTCTGTTGTACCCCCGACCGGATTTGAACCGGCGCTACTGCCGTGAGAGGGCAGCGTGCTAGGCCGCTACACAACGGGGGCTTGGATACTGCGGTGTTGCGCTGGGCTACCAGGACTCGAACCTAGAATGACGGTACCAGAAACCGTAGTGTTGCCAATTACACCATAGCCCATGGTGTTACAAGTACCCCCGACCGGATTCGAACCGGCGCTACTGCCGTGAGAGGGCAGCGTGCTAGGCCGCTACACAACGGGGGCCCTAGCGATCCTGCATCGAGAACGTGGGTGCGACCCAGATGTTCCCGCGGGAAGGATCTGTACCCCCGACCGGATTCGAACCGGCGCTACTGCCGTGAGAGGGCAGCGTGCTAGGCCGCTACACAACGGGGGCTTGTTCCTGCAACTTGCTTGTACTGCGCTGGGCTACCAGGACTCGAACCTAGAATGACGGTACCAGAAACCGTAGTGTTGCCAATTACACCATAGCCCACTGAAAATCAACCCCTGGGGGTTTCTTTTCTGTCTGCGCTTCCCGGCCGGATCTTTCGGCCCGCTCGGGCGGCGCAGAAAGAACATTACCCGAAGGTGTCCGGCGCTCCAAAACGGGTATCGCCCGCCAGCAGGCCGGGGAGCTGCGCGAGCCCGGTGATCCGTGCCAACTCGGGCCGCCCGCCGCGCCCGCGCCGGTCCAGCCAGACACCCACGAGCCCCGCGGCGATCGCTCCGGCGGCGTCGATGTCCGGCTCGTCCCCCACGTACATCACCTCACCGGGATCGAGTTCCAGGGCCTCGCAGGCGGTGTGGAAGGCGGCGGCGTCGGGCTTGGAGACGCCCAGTTCCGCGGCGCACAGGACGGTCTCGAAGCGGTCGCGCACCCCGAGCACCTCCAGTTTGCGGTGCTGGTGGTGCAGCGCGGAGTTGGACAGCACGGCGTGCCGGTGGCCGGCGGCCAGGGCGTCGAGCGCGGGCACCACGTCGGGGAACAGGGCCCAGGCGGCCTCGAAATGGGCCACGTGGCGCCCGAACCAGGCGTCGGCAGCCTCGTCGTCCAGCGGGCGGTCCAGGAACTCCCTGGCCCGGTCGCGGCGCTGGCCCTCGAAGGTGGCCTCCCCGTCCGCGAACCGCGCCCAGTGGCGCCGGGTGAGCCGGTGCCAGTCCTCGACGGCCTCCTCGGCCGTCCCGTAGCGCACGGGCAGCCCCTCCGCCGCGAGATGGTTCCGCATCCCCGTGGTGGCGGCGGATGTGTAGTCGAAGAGGGTGTCGTCCACGTCCCAGAGAACGGCTCTGATCGTCGGCATGCTCCGACCCTATGCCCGCGGACACGAGGACGGGCCCGGCGGCCGCGTGGTGCGGTCGCCGGGCCCGTGCGTCGTACGGTGCCGTGCGTTACGCGGCCAGCCTGGCCAGGGCCGCGTCCACCCGGGCCAGGGTCCGCTCGCGGCCCAGGATCTCCAGGGACTCGAAAAGCGGCAGACCGACCGTCCGGCCGGTGACGGCCACCCGGACCGGGGCCTGCGCCTTGCCGAGCTTCAGGCCGTGCTCCTCGCCGGCCGTGAGGACGGCGTTCTTCAGCGCGTCCGCGTTCCACTCGGCCTCGGCCAGCTTGGCGCGGGCGGTGGTGAGCAGGGCGTCGGAGCCCTCCTTCATCGCCTTGGCCCAGGAGGCCTCGTCCACGGCCGGCTCGTCGAGGAAGAGGAAGTCCACGTTGGCCGTGATCTCGGAGAGCACGGTGACGCGGGTCTGGGCGTGCGGGGCGATCTCGGCGAACACGTCCGCGTCGAAGGCCTCGGGGGCCCAGGGGGCGAACGGGGCGTGCAGCCACGGACCGCAGGCCTCGGTGAAGGTCTTCACGTCGAGCCGGCGGATGTGCTCGGCGTTGACGTGCTCGCACTTCTTGAGGTCGAAGCGGGCCGGGTTGGCGTTGACGTCCGTGATGTCGAAGGCGGCGACCATCTCGTCGATGTCGAAGATGTCGCGGTCCTCGGCGATCGACCAGCCCAGCAGCGAGAGGTAGTTCAGCAGCCCCTCGGGCAGGAAGCCGCGCTCGCGGTAGAGGTTGAGCGAGGCCTGCGGGTCGCGCTTGGAGAGCTTCTTGTTGCCCTCGCCCATGACGTACGGCAGGTGCCCGAAGGCCGGGGTGTCCTTGGCGATGCCCAGCTCGATGAGCGCCCGGTAGAGGGCGATCTGGCGCGGGGTGGAGGAGAGCAGGTCCTCGCCGCGCAGGACGTGGGTGATCTCCATCAGGGCGTCGTCGACCGGGTTGACCAGGGTGTACAGGGGGGCGCCGTTGGCGCGGACGATGCCGTAGTCCGGCACGTTCTCCGGCTGGACGGTGATGTCGCCGCGGACCAGGTCGGTGAAGGTGATGGCCTCGTCGGGCATCCGGAAGCGCACGATCGAGGTACGGCCCTCGGCCTCGTACGCGGCCTTCTGCTCGGCCGTGAGGTCGCGGCAGTGGCCGTCGTAGCCCGACGGCTTCCCGGCGGCACGGGCGGCGTCGCGGCGGGTGTCCAGTTCCTCGGTGGTGCAGTAGCAGGGGTACGCGTGACCGGCGGCGAGCAGCTTCTCGGCGACGTCCTTGTAGATGTCCATGCGCTGCGACTGGCGGTACGGGGCGTGCGGGCCGCCGACCTCGGGGCCCTCGTCCCAGTCCAGGCCGAGCCAGCGCATGGCTTCCAGGAGCTGCTCGTACGACTCCTCGGAGTCGCGTGCCGCGTCGGTGTCCTCGATGCGGAAGACCAGGGTGCCCTGGTGGTGCCGGGCGAAGGCCCAGTTGAAAAGGGCCGTCCGGACCAGGCCGACGTGGGGGTTGCCCGTCGGGGAGGGACAGAAACGGACGCGTACAGGTGCGTTAGCCACGCTTGATCACCTTGTTGGTGAGAGTGCCGATGCCTTCGATGGTGACGGCGACCTCGTCGCCGACGTGGAGGGGTCCGACCCCCGCGGGTGTGCCGGTGAGGATCACGTCGCCCGGGAGCAGGGTCATGGCCTCCGTGATGTGGACGACCAGGTCCTCGATGCTCCGGACCATGTCGCTCGTCCGGCCGAGCTGGCGTTGCTCGCCGTTGACGGTCGTCTGGATCGCGAGGTCGCCGGGGTCGAGGTCGGTCTCCACCCAGGGGCCGAGGGGGCACGAGGTGTCGAAGCCCTTGGCCCTGGCCCACTGCTTCTCGCGCTGCTGCGCGTCGCGGGCGGTGACGTCGTTGGCGCAGGTGTAGCCGAAGACGACGTCCTTGACCCGCTCCCGGGGCACCTCGCGGCACATCCGGCCGATGACCACGGCCAGCTCGCCCTCGTAGTGCACGTCCTGGGAGAAGGAGGGGTACTCGACGGCGTCGCCGGAGCCGATCACCGAGGTGGTGGGCTTGAGGAAGGCGACGGGGACGTCGGGGACCTCGTGGCCGAGCTCGGCGGCGTGCTCCGCGTAGTTGCGGCCGATGGCCACGACCTTGTTGGGGAGCACGGGCGGCAGCAGCCGGACCTTGTTCAGCGGGACCTTGGTCCCGGAGAGCTCGAAGTCGGCGTACGGGATGCCCTTGATGATGTCGAGGACGAGACCATCGGGTCCGTCGCCCTCGACGGCGCCGAAGGCGACATTGCCGTCGATGGAGAACCTGGCGATGCGCACGGGTTGCTGTCGCCCCTCACTTGCTGGCTGGCTGAAGACTGACGCTCCAGGCTAACGCGGTGAGGGGGGACGCCGTGCGATGCCGCGGGGCCGCCGGGCTATTCGGCGGGGGTGGCGGTCGCGGGGGCGGTCATCAGGATCGTGCGGCGCGGGTTGGCGGTCTGCGAGGGCAGTTCGACGGTGTGCTCCCGCTGCTCCGGCGTGCTCAGCGCCTCGGCGTCCTTGAGGTGCGCCAGCGTCGTGCGCCGGGGGTTGGCGGTGTTGCGGAACGTCATCGTCGTCTTCATCTGCGGTCCGGACCCTGTCGGTAGGGGCACCCCGTTCGGGGGCGCCGGTTGTCGGTTCTGCCGACCCTGTAAAGCGCCAGGCTAAACATCCGATTCCCTCCAAAGGCCAGGAAGAGACGGCGATCATCATGTGAGTTTGCTCACGAAGTGACAGACATTCGCGTCAATTCGGGCGGCCTTTACGGTCGGAGAAATCCGACATTGCACCCCTGAATCCACCATTCCGCCCCTGATCATCTCGACTGGGACACCCCCCACCCCCACCTGATTCACCCGCAATAGTCCGTTATGCCGATGATCGCGTTCCACGGCTTGTTACCCTGTCATCACAAACCGTCACGCAGGTCACGGCCCGATACCGGGGCCTTGTTGGAGATCCGGCACTGTGCTGGAATTCCACGCACCGCCGCGGGTTTCAAGCCGGCGCGCAGGGGGCGCAACGCAGCGCCGAGTGGCGGCGGGAAGGGGAAGAGCGCCGGCCACTCAAAGACCACCATGGGGCGGTAAGACGCCCCACGACGCCGACACCGTTCTTTCCGTCCCCCGACGGAGGAACGCCTGGTCCAGAGGTTGCGACGCTAGTGCAGGGACGTTTCAAGAGGGATGGCAGCGCTGCGGCGGAACAGGAGCCGCGCGGCGGGACCGACCGCGGTTCCTCGCCCCAGCACGCCCAGAACCCCGGACCGGCCGCGGCCGGTGAGAGCAGCGACCGCGACCGCCGGCCCGGCGCGACGGCGGGCGGCGAGTCCGACCCGGCCTCCGCGCTCAAGCCGCGCGGCCCGGTCAACACGGGGTCGCGCGTAGCGCTCCGCAACTGGCGCATCTCCACGCGCCTGGTCTCCCTGCTGGCCCTCCCCGTGGTCGCCGCGACCACCCTGGGCGGTCTGCGCATCAACGACTCCATGAACGACATCCAGCAGCTGGAGCACATGCAGCTGCTGACGAAGATGACGAAGCAGGCGACCTCGCTGGCCCAGGCGCTCCAGGAGGAGCGCGACCGGTCGGCGGGCCCGCTGTCCAACGGCGTCGCCGCGGACGACTTCAAGGTCACGGAGCCCCGCAAGAAGACGGACCGGGCGAAGAAGGCCTTCTTCACCGCGACCAACGACATCGGTGACACCTCCGGTGACGAGGCTCTGGAGAGCATCCACTCCAGCGTCCAGCAGATCGCCTCGCAGCTCGGCGGCATCCGCGACATCCGCAAGCAGGCGTACGCCGAGGGCAGTCCGAGTCTCCAGACCGTCGACGCCTACAGCCAGCTGATCACCTCGCTGCTGAGCCTCTCGCAGGACATGGCGCAGGCGACCAGCAGCCCCGAGATGATCAAGCGCACGCGTGCCCTGGCGGCCTTCTCCTCCGCCAAGGAGTACGCGTCGATCCAGCGCGCGATCATCGCCGCGGCGCTGCCGAACAGCAACGCCAAGGAACCCCATCTCAACCGGAACGACCAGCAGTTCGGTCTCGCCGCCCAGCGCAAGGAGGACGCGGCCCGCCGCTCCTTCGAGGCGATCTACACCACCACGGGCAAGAGCGCCGAGGAGCTGACCTCCACACTCGACGAGGGCCAGCCCGAGATCAAGGCCGCCGACACCTACGCCAAGAAGGTGCTCGACAACGCGAACGGCATGAGCAGCCCCGGCGCCCGCCGTTCGTACATGGACTGGTACGACCAGGACTCCACCAAGATCCAGGCCATGAAGCAGATCGAGGAGACGCTCCTCAGCGACATGGAGGGCAAGGCGCGCGAGCTGCGCGACCAGTCCCAGCGCGAAGCGATCATCAGCGGTGCGCTCATCCTGTTCGTCCTCGGTGTCTCGCTGGTCGGCGCCTTCGTCGTCGCCCGGTCCATGATCCGCTCGCTGCGCCGCCTCCAGGACACGGCCACCCGCGTCGCCCAGGACCGGCTGCCCGAGCTCGTCAAGCAGCTCTCGGAGTCGGACCCGCAGGACGTCGACACCTCCGTCGAGTCCGTCGGTGTCCACTCCCGCGACGAGATCGGCAAGGTGGCCGCGGCCTTCGACGACGTGCACCGCGAGGCCGTCCGCCTCGCCGCCGAACAGGCCCTCCTCCGGGGCAACGTCAACGCGATGTTCACCAACCTCTCGCGCCGTTCACAGGGCCTCATCCAGCGCCAGCTCTCGCTCATCTCCGAGCTGGAGTCGCGCGAGGCCGACCCGGACCAGCTGTCCTCGCTCTTCAAGCTCGACCACCTCGCGACCCGAATGCGCCGTAACGGCGAGAACCTCCTCGTCCTCGCCGGCGAGGAGCCGGGCCGCCGCTGGACCCGCCCCGTGCCGCTGGTCGACGTGCTCCGCGCCGCCGCGTCCGAGGTGGAGCAGTACGAGCGCATCGAACTGGCCGCGGTGCCCGCCACCGAGGTCGCCGGCCGGGTCGTCAACGACCTCGTGCACCTGCTCGCCGAGCTGCTGGAGAACGCCACCTCGTTCTCCTCGCCGCAGACGAAGGTCCGGGTCACCGGTCACGCGCTGCCGGACGGCCGGGTGCTCGTCGAGATCCACGACACGGGCATCGGCCTCTCCCCCGAGGACCTCGCGGCGATCAACGAGCGGCTCGCCTCGCCGCCCACCGTGGACGTCTCGGTCTCGCGCCGCATGGGTCTGTTCGTGGTCGGCCGCCTGTCGCTGCGTCACGGCATCCGCATCCAGCTCCGCCCCTCCGACTCCGGTGGTACGACCGCGCTGGTCATGCTCCCGGTCGACGTGGCGCACGGCGGCAAGCAGCCGGCGCCCAAGCAGGCCCCGGGCCAGCCCCAGCAGTCCTCCCCGCAGGGCGGCGGTCTGCCGGCCGGCGGCACCGCGCAGCGTCCCGGCCTCGACTCCGCGTCCCCGGCCCCCGGCGGCCTGCTCGCCGGCGGTCCGTCCGCCGCACGCGGCCAGGTCGGTGCGGGCAGCGGTCCGCGGGCGGCCCTGCCGTCCCGCGACGCCGCCCGGGGCCAGGGCCAGCCCGGTCAGCCCGGCGGCCCGTCCGAGTCCGCGTTCCCGAGCGGACCGGGCGGCAACGCCCCGCAGACCCGTCAGCCCGAGCCCCCGGCCCCGCGCCAGGGCGGCGGACTGGCCGGCGCCTTCGGCGGCGGTGCCCGGCTCGGTGCCCGCGGTCAGGGCGACAACGGCCCGGACACGAGCCGGCCGAGCCTGTTCGACCAGCGGCGCCCCGAGCAGCCGGCCGGCCCGGCCCGCCAGGTTCCGCACCCGCAGCAGGACCGGCCCGGCCAGAACACCGGTTTCCAGCAGCCCGGCGGCCCCGGCCAGGGCGGCCGTCAGCTGCCCCCGGTCGGCGGCCCGCGTGCCGAGCTGCCGGGTGGCAACCCCCAGCCGCAGCGTCCCCAGACCACCAGCTGGGGCAGCACGGAGGACCCGGCCGCCCAGCACCGCGCCCCGCTCGACGCGCCGCGCGGTCACGAGGAGCCCGAGTCCACCGGCCAGTTCCCGCGTCCGGTGACGCCGCCGCCGCTGACCCCGCGTCCGCAGCAGCCGTTCCCGCCGCAGGCCCAGGACCCCGCGAGCACCGCGCAGTTCGCCCGCCCGGACTTCTCGGCCCCGGCCCCGCAGCAGCCCTTCGCGCCGCAGCCGCAGGCCCAGGACCCCGCGAGCACCGCGCAGTTCGCCCGCCCGGATTTCTCGGCCCCGCAGCCCGGCCAGGACCAGGACCGGCCGGCACCGCGCCAGCGCGACCGCGACACGCAGGACTTCGGCGCGCCGCGTCCGCCGGTCCAGCCGCAGGGCGGCGACTTCCGCCCGCAGCCGCAGCAGCCGGAGGCACTGCCCCCGGCGGGCCCCGGCGACGGCCGTACCCCGCTGTACGACACGCTGGAGACCAACTGGTTCCACGGCCCGCAGCAGGGTGCGCCGCAGCAGCCCGCCGCGTCGCAGGCCCCGGCCTTCCCGCAGCAGTCCGGCGGGGAGCGTCCGGCCCCGGCCCAGGTGCCCGAGTCGCGCAACGAGTCCACCGGGGCGACGCCCGCCTGGCGTCCCTCGCCGAACGACGAGATCGTCCGGCAGGCGGAGCGGGTCAAGAAGCCCGCCGCGGGTGGAATTACCACGTCCGGCCTGCCTCGCCGGGTTCCGCGTGCCAATCTGGTGCCGGGCACCGCCCAGCAGCAGAACCACCAGTCCGGTCCCCAGGTGTCGCGTGCGCCCGATGATGTGCGCGGGCGGCTGACCAATCTCCGCCGGGGCATCCAGCAGGGACGTCAGGCCAACAGCAACGGCCAGTCGACCGGCAGTTTCCCTATCGGCCCCACTCACCAGCAGGAGCGTTAGTTGAGCCCGATGAGTCAGGCCGCGCAGAATCTGAACTGGCTGATCACCAACTTCGTGGACAACACCCCCGGGGTGTCCCACACGGTGGTGGTCTCCGCGGACGGCCTGCTGCTGGCGATGTCCGAAGGTTTCCCGCGCGACCGCGCCGACCAGCTGGCGGCCGTCGCCTCCGGTCTGACCTCGCTGACCGCGGGCGCCTCCCGGATCTTCGAGGGCGGCGCCGTCAGCCAGACCGTGGTGGAGATGGAACGCGGGTTCCTCTTCCTCATGTCCATCTCCGACGGCTCCTCGCTGGCCGTCCTGGCCCACCCGGACGCCGACATCGGTCTGGTGGGCTACGAGATGGCGCTCCTGGTGGACCGGGCGGGCACCGTCCTGACCCCGGACCTCCGAGCCGAACTCCAGGGCAGCCTGCTCCACTAGGCGGCCGTGCATCGGTGACACAGACGATTAGCCCAGGTACCGCAATCAACCCTCGCCCGTCAGGCCGCTTAGAGCCCCCCACCGGCCCCTTCAGACGGCAAGCCGACACCCTGCTGTCACGCCCGGAGGATTCATGACCCCGCCACCCGCCTCACCCGATCCGTACGGTGCGTTGAACCACGCACCGTACGAAGGTGAAGGCGATCAGCCGCTGGTCCGCCCGTACGCCATGACCGGCGGCCGGACCCGACCTCGCTACCAGCTCGCGATAGAGGCGCTGGTCAGCACCACGGCCGACCCCGCGCATCTGGGGACCCTGCTCCCCGAGCACCAGCGGATCTGCCATCTGTGCCGTGAGGTCAAGTCGGTGGCGGAGGTGTCGGCGCTGCTGTCGATGCCGCTCGGGGTGGCGCGGATCCTGGTCGCGGACCTGGCGGAAGCCGGCATGGTGGCCATCCACCAGCCGGGCAACGGAGAGGCCGGCGGCGCGCCGGATGTGACACTGCTCGAAAGGGTGCTCAGTGGACTTCGCAAGCTCTAGCGGCGGCGCGACCCGTGCCACCACCTCGGCGAAGATCGTGGTGGCGGGTGGATTCGGCGTGGGCAAGACCACGTTCGTCGGTGCCGTTTCGGAGATCAATCCGCTGCGCACCGAAGCCGTGATGACGTCCGCGTCCGCGGGCATCGACGACCTGACACACACCGGAGGCAAGACCACCACGACGGTGGCCATGGACTTCGGCCGCATCACCCTGGACCAGGACCTGATCCTGTACCTCTTCGGTACGCCCGGACAGGACCGCTTCTGGTTCATGTGGGACGACCTCGTCCGCGGCGCCATCGGCGCCGTCGTCCTGGTCGACACCCGCCGCCTCGCCGACTGCTTCCCCGCCGTCGACTACTTCGAGAACAGCGGACTCCCCTTCGTCATCGCCCTCAACGGCTTCGACGGACACCAGCCCTACACCCCCGACGAGGTCCGCGAAGCCCTCCAGATCGGACCCGACACCCCGATCATCACGACGGACGCGCGCCACCGCGCCGACGCCAAGAGCGGCCTGATCACCCTGGTCGAGCACGCCCTCATGGCACGGCTCAAGTAGGCACAAGTCGGTAGTGCGGTACGTCAGTTGCCGTAGTCACACGGGGGCGGACTGTGTCCTTTGACACGATCCGCCCCCGTGTTCATAACGTTTCGACAGAGAATTGCCGCACGGTCGACACACGACGCGTACGACCGGTGCCGCTGCGCTCACATGAGCCCCGCCTTTTGGCGGGGCTCGCTCTTTATGCCCGTTTTATCTGAGGTCTGGGCCACTTCGAATCGCCGATTCCGACTGTTTGGAAGGCGACAGGCAGCCGTGCTGCAATGCGACGAACTTCCGAGTAGTACGGCCCTGAACGAAACACGGCACAGCGTAGGTGCCGACGCCGAGAGGTTGTTGGTCGAGTGAGGCGTAACAACGAGGGCTCCACGGCGCAGGCTGAGCGGGGCAACTTCACCCCGCCGCCCCGTGCCGCGGTGCCGTCCGCCGAGATGTCCGAGGAGATGCCGGCCGGTGGCAGCACCAGCCGGCTGTCCCCCCGCAACTGGCGGGTGCCCACCCGGCTGAACGCGATCCTCCTGATCCCCGTCCTGGTCGGCCTGGTCATGGGCGGTTTCCAGGTGAAGGGGTCCATCGACACCTGGCAGGAGGCCCAGGACGCCGAGAAGACCGCGCTGGTCGTGCGCGCCGCCGCCGAGTACGGCCAGGCACTGCTCAACGAGCGCGACCTCACGGCCCAGCCCCTCCTCTCCAACAAGCGCGACTCCGAGGTCGTCACGCAGGCGCGTGCGACCACCGACGCGGCGGCGGAGAAGTTCGACACCGCGGTGAAGGGCATGCCGAACAAGCGGGGCCTGGACCGCCGCCTCAAGCTGTTCAGGCTGGAGGAGCCGAAGCTCCCGCAGCTGCGCAAGGCCGCCTACACGGCCGCCCTCGACCCGGTGAAGACCGAGGAGGGCTACACCCAGGTACAGCACTCCCTGATGGAGTTCTCCAACGAGCTGGGTCTGGGCACCGGCAACATCACCAGCTACGGCCGCACCGTCTACGCGATCGAGCTGGCCAAGGCTGCAGAATCGCTTCAGCGCTCGATCGGCATGCACCTCCTGGTCCGCCCCAGCCGTGAGGACGGCCTCTTCAACGACCAGGTCAAGGCCTTCGGCTCGTACAACTACCTGGAGCAGATCGCCCTCGGCGAGTTCACCTCCGGTGGTACGGACGCCGACGCCGCGCGGCTGAAGACGGTGATGTCCCAGAAGGCCGCCGAGGGCGCCGCCAAGCTCAAGACCGCCAAGCAGCAGGCCGACGCGGCGGGCGAGCCCTTCGTGGCACCGCCCACCGTCGACGGTTCGGTCTTCGACGGCATGGCCAAGGAGATCGGGCTCGGCCGCAGCCCCGAGCAGCTGAAGGCGAAGGGGATCACCCCGGAGACCTGGATGTCCGCCGCCACGGCGAAGTTCGACGGCTACACCACGGTCGAGGACGAGCTGGTCGACAAGGCGGTGACCGAGGCCGCGGAGATCTCGTCCTCGGCCCGCACCGACGCCATCGTCAACGCCGCCGTCGTGATCGTCGCGCTGCTGGCCGCGTTCGTGCTGGCCGGGCTCATGGCCCGGCAGATGAGCCGCTCGATGCGCCGGCTGCGCACCGCCGCGTTCTCCATCGCCGAGCAGCGGCTGCCCTCCCTCGTCGACCAGCTCTCGCGGACCGACCCGGGCCGGGTGGACACCCGGGTCCAGCCGATCCCGATCACCAGCCAGGACGAGATCGGGGAGGTCGCCCGCGCCTTCGACCAGGTGCACCGCGAGGCCGTCCGGCTCGCCGCCGAGCAGGCCATGCTGCGGGGCAACGTCAACGCGATCTTCACGAACCTCTCGCGCCGCAACCAGTCGCTCATCGAGGGCCAGCTGACCCTGATCACCGATCTGGAGAACAACGAGGCCGACCCCGACCAGTTGGAGAGCCTGTTCCGGCTGGACCACCTGGCGACCCGTATGCGGCGCAACGGCGAGAACCTCCTCGTCCTCGCCGGCGAGGAGCCCGGCCGCCGCTGGAACCAGCCCGTGCCGCTGGTGGACGTGCTCCGGGCCGCCTCCTCCGAGGTGGAGTCGTACGAGCGCATCGAGCTCTCCGGCGTCCCGGAGACCGAGATCCACGGCCAGTCCGTCACCGACCTCGTGCATCTGCTGGCCGAGCTGCTGGAGAACGCCACCACGTTCTCCTCGCCGCAGACCAAGGTGCGGGTCACCGCGACCCGGCTGCCCGACAGCCGCGTGATGATCGAGATCCACGACAAGGGCATCGGCCTCACCGCCGAGGACTTCGCCGACATCAACCACAAGCTGGCCAACCCGCCGACGGTGGACGCGGCCGTCTCGCAGCGCATGGGCCTGTTCGTGGTCGGCCGGCTGGCCGACCGGCACGGCATCCGGGTCCAGCTGCGCCCCTCGGGCGAGCAGGCCGGCACGACCTCGCTGGTCATGCTGCCGGACGCCATCACCCACGGTGGCGGCGGCGACGGCTCCCCCGCGCAGGACGACTTCACGGTCTCCTCGATCATTCCGCAGCAGCAGGCCTTCGACGCCGCACCGGCCCCGAACCAGCTGCGGACCGCCGCCGAACTGGGCTTCGACGACTCGCGCTACGAGCAGCCGTCGGCCGACGCCGCCCAGCTCGACCCGGTGGGCCGTTCGCTGATGCGCGAGGAGCGCCGGGCCGCGCTGGAGGCGCAGACCGGGGCCGAGCGCCCCGCCTTCCCCGAGCAGCAGCGGGAGGTCCCGCAGCAGTTGGCCCCGCAGCAGCCGTACGCGGAGGCGGGATACGGCCAGGAGGCGGCCTACGCCGGGCCGTACGCCCAGGAGCCGCAGCAGGCCGTCCAGCCCGACGGGTCCTACGGTCAGCAGCAGCCCGGCTACGAGGGCGCCTACGACCCGTACCAGGGCGCCCCCGGCTATGCGCAGGAGCCCGGCTACCCCGCCCAGGGCGGCTATCCGGAGGCTGCGTACGCGGCTCCCGAGGCTCCCGTCCAGGGCTATGGCGAGCAGTACGCTTCCCAGCCCCAGCAGGAAGAGTGGGCAGATCAGGGTGCGTATCAGGGCACTTACGAACCGGTTGCCCAGGCAGAACCGGAATCTCAGCCGAGCGCTCCCGATCCCTCGCTCGAACGCGTAGGCTTCGAGCGTTCGGGACCCGTTCCGAACGCGGGCCACGAGCTGACCGACGCCGGTCTGCCGCGCCGCGGCGCCCAGCAGCACTGGCAGCCGACCGGCCGCGGGAACCGGCGTCCCGACGCCGACGGGCAGCAGTCGCAGCGGCAGGCCGAACTGCCGCAGCGGCCCACGCCCGAGCGGACGGACGGGGACGGTTCCGACGACTGGCGCTCGGCGAACGACGAGCGCTGGGAGCGGGCCGAGAAGCTCCGCGACCCGAAGGCGGGCGGGGTCACTCCGTCCGGTCTTCCCCGGCGGGTGCCCAAGGCCAATCTGGTCGAGGGCACGGCCGAGCAGACCGAGCAGGGCGGCCCCCAGGTCTCCCGCGCCCCGGAGGACGTGCGTGGCAGGTTGAGCAACCTGCGGCGCGGCGTGCTGCGGGGACGCAACGCGGGTTCGGACACCAGTAATACCTACAACCAGGAGCGTTAGTGTGAGCCCGATGAGCCAGGCGGCGCAGAATCTCAACTGGTTGATCACCAACTTCGTGGACAACACCCCCGGGGTGTCGCACACGGTGGTGGTCTCCGCCGACGGACTCCTGCTGGCGATGTCCGAGGGATTCCCGCGCGACCGTGCGGACCAGTTGGCGGCTGTCGCCTCCGGTCTGACCTCGCTGACCGCGGGTGCCTCGCGGATCTTCGAAGGCGGCGCCGTGAATCAGACAGTTGTGGAGATGGAGCGGGGATTCCTCTTCATCATGTCCGTTTCCGATGGATCCTCTTTGGCCGTTCTCGCACACCCGGACGCCGACATCGGCCTGATTGGGTACGAAATGGCCCTTCTGGTGGACCGGGCCGGCAGTGTTCTGACCCCGGACCTCCGTGCCGAGCTCCAGGGCAGTCTTCTTAACTAATGGACACAGACCGTGCGTTTCGCGTCACCGCGCCATAGGGTGCGGTGGCGCGGACCCACTGGGATCGGGACCGGCAGGCGGAGGAGGAATCGTGGGTACACCCCCAGGCGGGCACCAGTTCAACGGTGGTCAGCAGGTACCGGGTGAGCACGGGGACCAGGGCTTCGGCTACCCCTCCGTACCCGGCAGACAGGGTGCTCCGCAGCCCTACGACCCGTACGCGCGGCCGCAGCAGCCGCAGGCTCCGCAGCAGCAGGGCCCGGACTGGCCCTCGCAGCCGCAGCAGCCCCACCGGGCGCAGCGTCCGCACCGTCTGGAGGCCCCGCAGCCGCCCCGTATCCAGCCGGTGCAGCCGCGACGGGCCCCCGAGCCCTCCGCTCCCACGGCTCCGGCCGCGCACAATCCGCTGGTTCGTCCGTACGCCATGACCGGCGGACGGACCCGACCGCGCTACCAACTCGCGATTGAGGCGTTGGTCAGTACGACGGCCGATCCGTCCCGGCTGCAAGGGCAGTTGCCCGAGCACCAGCGGATCTGCCGGCTGTGCTTCGAGATCAAGTCGGTGGCCGAGATCTCGGCCCTGCTCTCGATCCCCCTCGGCGTAGCCCGGATCCTCGTGGCCGACCTGGCCGAGGCCGGACTCGTCGCCATCCATCAGCCCGGCGGAGACGAGTCCGCCGGCGGCCAGCCAGATGTGACACTGCTCGAAAGGGTGCTCAGTGGACTTCGCAAGCTCTAGCGGCGGAGCGGCCCGCTCCACTACCTCGGCGAAGATCGTGGTGGCAGGGGGCTTCGGCGTGGGTAAGACCACGTTTGTCGGTGCCGTTTCGGAGATCAATCCGCTGCGCACCGAAGCCGTGATGACGTCCGCGTCCGCGGGCATCGACGACCTGACGCACACCGGGGACAAGACCACCACGACGGTGGCCATGGACTTCGGCCGCATCACCCTGGACCAGGACCTGATCCTGTACCTCTTCGGTACGCCCGGACAGGACCGCTTCTGGTTCATGTGGGACGACCTCGTCCGCGGCGCCATCGGCGCCGTCGTCCTGGTCGACACCCGCCGCCTCGCCGACTGCTTCCCCGCCGTCGACTACTTCGAGAACAGCGGACTCCCCTTCGTCATCGCCCTCAACGGCTTCGACGGACACCAGCCCTACACCCCCGACGAGGTCCGCGAAGCCCTCCAGATCGGACCCGACACCCCGATCCTGACCACGGACGCGCGCCACCGCGCCGACGCCAAGAGCGCGCTGATCACCCTCGTCGAGCACGCCCTCATGGCACGGCTCCGCTAGGACCTCCGGGCCGTACACACGGAAAGGGCCCCGCACTCCTCGTGGAGTGCGGGGCCCTTTCCGTGCGTGCGGGGCGCCGGGCGGGTCAGCCCTGCCAGCTGTGCGGGGCGCGGAAGCCGGGGGTGCGCTCCAGCCGGCGCCAGCCGGCGGTGTCGCGGCGGCGGACGGGGGCGTCGGCGGGCTGGGCGGCGGCGCGGGCGAGCAGGACCGCGGTGACGGCGGCCAGCTCCTCGGGGTCGGCCTGACCCCGCTCGACGCGCAGCACGGACTCGGCGGTGGCAGTACTCATGAAAGGGGTCTCCGTCTCTCGGCAGGTGTTCGCGGGGGCCGGGCAGGGTCGCTGCGGGGCCGCGGACTACTGCGGGGGGTTGCCGTGCTTGCGGGACGGCAGGTCGGCGTGCTTGGTGCGGAGCATCGCCAGCGAGGCGATCAGGACCTCGCGGGTCTCGGCGGGGTCGATGACGTCGTCGACGAGGCCGCGTTCGGCCGCGTAGTACGGGTGCATGAGCTCGGCCTTGTACTCCTTGACCATGCGGGTCCGCATGGCCTCGGGGTCCTCGGCGTCGGCGATCTGGCGGCGGAAGATGACGTTGGCGGCGCCCTCCGCGCCCATGACCGCGATCTCGTTGGTCGGCCAGGCGTAGGTGAGGTCCGCACCGATGGACTGGCTGTCCATGACGATGTAGGCGCCGCCGTACGCCTTGCGCAGGATCAGGGAGATCCTCGGCACGGTCGCGTTGCAGTACGCGTAGAGCAGCTTCGCCCCGTGCCGGATGATTCCACCGTGCTCCTGGTCGACGCCGGGCAGGAAGCCGGGCACGTCCAGAAGAGTGATGATCGGGATGTTGAAGGCGTCGCACATCTGCACGAAGCGGGCGGCCTTCTCGGAGGCCTCGATGTCCAGCACACCGGCCAGGGACTGCGGCTGGTTGGCGACGATGCCGACGACCTGGCCGTCGAGCCGGGCCAGCGCGCACACGATGTTGCGCGCCCAGCGCTCGTGGACCTCCAGGTAGTCCCCGTCGTCGACGAGCTCCTCGATCACCTTGTGCATGTCGTACGGACGGTTGCCGTCGGCGGGCACGAGGTCCAGCAGGGTGTCACCGCGCCGGTCGGCCGGGTCGTCGCTGGGGACGACCGGCGGGTTCTCGCGGTTGTTGGAGGGCAGCATGCCGATCAGGTAGCGGACCTCGGCGATGCAGGTCTCCTCGTCGTCGTACGCGAAGTGCGCGACGCCGGAGGTCTCGGCGTGGACGTCGGCGCCGCCGAGACCGTTCTGCGTGATCTCCTCACCGGTGACGGCCTTGACGACGTCGGGGCCGGTGATGAACATCTGCGAGGTCTCACGGACCATGAACACGAAGTCCGTGAGCGCCGGACTGTAGGCGGCGCCGCCGGCGCACGGGCCGAGCATCACACTGATCTGCGGGATGACACCCGAGGCCTTGGTGTTGCGCTGGAAGATCCCGCCGTACCCGGCGAGCGCGGAAACACCCTCCTGGATACGGGCGCCCGCGCCGTCGTTCAAGGACACCAGCGGTGCACCGGCCGAGATGGCCATGTCCATGATCTTGTGGATCTTCGTCGCATGGGCCTCACCGAGCGCCCCGCCGAAGATCCGGAAGTCGTGCGCGTAGACGAACACCGTCCGCCCCTCGACCGTCCCCCAGCCGGTGACCACACCGTCCGTGTACGGCTTCTTCGCCTCCAGGCCGAAACCCGTCGCCCGGTGGCGGCGCAACTGCTCGACCTCGTGGAACGAACCCTCGTCCAGCAGCAGCGCGATCCGCTCGCGCGCCGTGAGCTTGCCCTTGGCGTGCTGGGCCTCGGTCGCGCGGTCACTGGGTCCGCGGCGGGCCTGCTCACGCAGTGCCAGCAGTTCGGCCACACGGCCTCGGGTGTCGCTCGGCTCGCCCTGGGTTTCGTCCACAACGGTCATGTACTGACCCTACGAACCCGACCAAGAAAACGCCGCCGTCGACTCTGCACAGTCTCCTGACCTGTTTCCTGGTGGAGCCTGACAGAACCCTTGAGCCATGCAGGCGAAGTACCAGCCCGTACCGGTTCTCGTTTGTGGGGGTTCCACAAGCGTTCACTGTGGTCTGCCGCACACCCCGGTCAGCCGGGGAGCGTCCCGGGGCTGGGCGTCCTGGACCCGCTGGACGTCCCGGAGCCAGGTGCGGACCGGTTCGCCGGGGTGGGCCATGGTCAGCAGGACCGCCTCGTAGAACGCGTCGCGGACGACCGCCGGCATCACGTCCGAGGCGTCCAGGCAGAGGGGCACCCGCTGGTCCGTGAAGCGTCCGCTCACCTCGCGGTCGACCGGGCCCGTCTTGGGCGCGACGGCCGCGTTGGCCGAGAAGACCCCTCCGGTGCGCCCCCACGCCTCCTGGCCCTCCTTGGAGGCGAGCCGCCTCAGCATCTCCCGGGCCTCGGGGCTCCGGCCGAAGAGCGCGGCGAAGTCGGCCGCCACCTCGTGGCCCTTCACCGTATACGGTCCGCCGGGGAGCAGGGCCGCGGAGTCCACGAAGGCCGCCCGGTCCCGGAGGCCGCCGTAGAAGGCACGGGCGAAGGAACCCTGGTGTTCCAGGTCGCAGCCGCCCGCGAAGAGCAGTCCGTGGCCGCCGTCCGGGCCGCGGTGGTCGGCGCGCAGCATGCCGTGCACGGTCGCGAGCTCCGGATCGGGGTCCTGGGCCAGCAGGCCGGCCCAGGCGGTCCAGGCGTCCACCACCGGGTCGTCGGTCCACTTCAGGTCCCCGGTCGCCCAGCGCGCGTACAGCACCGGGCCCGCGCGCTGGAGGATCAGGTCCTCGATCCAGTCGCTGCCCGGCCAGCCGGACGCCCCGTCGTCGACCATGCCCATGCACCACGAGGTGAGCGGGGCGGGGCCGGTCGGCGGGGCGGAGTCCTTCCGGTACCAGACGACGGACTTCAGGTCGGCCTTGAGCGGCACCCAGAGGTCGCCCGGTACGCGCGCGGCCCGGGGCCGCCACGGATTGCCGTACTCGGCGGGGTCGTACAGCCCCTTCAGCGGCTGGAGCCGCCGGTCCACCGCGTACTCGACGAGGTCGCCGATGCCCGGCAGGATCGCGATGTCCGGCGGATCACCGGCCTGGACCTCGGCGAGCAGCACCTCGCGGGTGGCCGCGGTGCCCTGGTAGGCGTACGGGATGCCGAATCCGTCGAGGACCTCCTTGAAGCGGCGTTCCTGGTCTCCGGCCCACGGACCGAGGATGGTCACCTTCACCTCCGCGTCGCTGCCGCCGGGGGCTCCGAGCCCGCAGCCGGCGGTGGCGGTGAACAGGGTGAGGACCAGCAGGAGCAGGCGCAGGCGCCGGGTCATCCGGCCCTCCAGTAGTCGGCGGCGAGCCGGCGGCCGATGCCGGCGACGGGCAGCAGCACGATGAGCGCGGAGCCGCCGAGCGCCCCGTAGTACGTCATGGACTGCCGGTCGCGGGCGGCCAGCCGGACGCGCAGGGTGCGGGAGTGGTCGGTGACGTACCTCTGGTCGCGGGCCAGGGCCTTGACGTCCCGGGCCAGCTCCTTCGCGTCGCGCGTGAGGGGGTCGGTCGCGCGGGCCCGGTCCTTGGCCTCGCCGGCGCGCTGTTCGATGGCGGTCAGCCCGTGGCGGGCCTCGTCCAGCCGCTGCTGGGTCTGCGCGGTGACCCACAGGGGAACGACGGCGAGCGCGACGGCCACCAGCAGCGCGGCCAGCAGGAAGGGGTCGAGGCTGCGCCCGCAGCGGGTGCGCAGCAGCCACAGGGCGCTGAGGCAGATCAGGGCCAGGGCCAGCAGGGCCAGTTCGGCGACGGCCCAGCCGGCGCGCTGGAGGGGGCCGAGCGAGCTGGTCAGGGCGACGTGCCGCATCTGGTGCTCCTGGAGGACGTCCAGGCGGGGCACCACGCCGGTGTCGGGCCGGGTGAGGATCGTCTGCGCCTCGGAGAACTTCAGCGCCTGCATCGCGTCGTCGTGGACGTATTTGACGGCCGCGGGGGTGATGGAGCTGTTGTACGAGGTGAGCAGGCCGTTGTTGACCGTCTCCAGGACGCCCCGGCCGCGTTCCCCGTCGAGCTGGATGTCGGAGAGCCGGGAGAGGCCCTGGTCGGCGGCGGCCAGCTGGCTCTCGTACCGTGCCCCGGCGCCGACCACCTCGTCGATGCCCAGCGCGTGGGAACTCCTCGCCTCGGCCTGGGCGCGGAGCAGGGCGAGCTGGGTGGCGGCGACGCCCTGGACGGCGGGGGCGCCTCGGGTGCGCATGTCGCCCGCGGCGTCCTGCACCTCGCGGTAGGAGACGTACAGGGCGGTCAGGGCGACGAGGGCGGTGACGAGGGCGAGGAGCAGATGCCGTTCGAGCAGCCGGCGGGTGCGGGAGAGGCCCTGGCGGCGGGTCGGCAGGCGCATCACAGCCTCCTTCCGCAGGCGATGCAGTAGCGGGCGCGGGGGCCGCCGGGGCGGCGGCAGTCCGGGCAGGGGCGGGGCGTGCCGCCGGCCGGGCCGGACAGCTCCAGCCGGTGGCCCGTGGCGAGGTCCAGCCGGCCGCGGCGCACGGTCCCCCGGTCGACGGCCGGGGCGAGCCGGACCACGCCGTGCGCGCCGTCCACGATGTCGGCGACCTTGCGGACGACCTCCAGCACCCAGTCGGCGCCCATCTCGGTGGCGAGCCGGACGGCGGTCCCGAAGTGCTGTTCGGCCTCGCTCCGGCTGAGCGGGTCGAGGGCGGCGTATCCGCGGTCGAGGGCGGTGCGCATCCGGGTGGCGGCGTTCATCGCCTGGAGCGTCTCGCCCCCGCCGCCGGCCGCGACGGCGACGCCGGGCGGCAGCCAGCGGACCACCAGCGGGGCCGTGGTGTCCGCGATCCGCACGCTGACCAGTTGCAGGAGTTCGCCGAGCGGATCGGTGCTCGCGTCGGCGTGGACGGTCAGCAGGTAGTCGCGTACGCCGGGTTCCCAGCGGTGGGTGGGGAAGAGGGTGCGGCGGGGCTCCCCGGGCGGGTGCACGGGGGTGAGCCGCTGGGCGTGCGGGGCGGTCTCGGCCAGTTCCACCGCGCGGACCGCCGGGCGGGCGGTGACGACGAGGGGGAGTTCGGGGCTGCGGACCCTGCGCAGCCGCCGGACCGCCTCGGCGACGGCCGGGGCGAAGCGGTCGGGGGTGTGCGCGGCGTCCCCGTACAGCGTCTCCACGACGGCGAGCAGGGGCGCGGGGTCCCAGTCGCCGCCGACGGCGAGCACATCGGCGGTGAACACGCCCGCGCAGCGGTCCAGTTCGGCGCGGAGGGCGTCGTGGTCGGCCGGGTCGTCGCCGCTTCCGTCGGTGATCAGCAGCAGATGGCGCAGGGGCAGCGGGCGTTCGGCGAACAGGGTGCGGGCGGCGGCCAGCCAGGTCCGGTAGCCGGGCGGCGGCCGGTCCCCGGAGGCCGGGGCGACGCTTCCCGCGCTGAAGGCGGCGCGCCGCTTCTCCCGTGTACCGGCCAGCGCCCAGCGGTCGCCCAGCGGATAGCAGCGGGCCGGTTCCCCGTGCGCGTCGGCACCGCCGAGGACGGCGAACGAGACGCCGTCGGGCAGTCCGCGCAGCGCGGCGGCGAGGGCGGCGGCGGCCGGTTCGCGGCGGGCCGCGGAGACGTCCAGGGCGAGGACGAGTGCCACGTCGAGCGCGGGCATCTCGTCGCGGGGGCCGGTTCCGGTGGCCTCGACCCGCAGATGGGCCTCGATCCGGGCGGCGTGGTGCGGCTGCTGGTCGCGCCGCACGTCGAGGAAGACGCCGAAGTCCAGCCCGGTCGGCGGGGCGGTCGCGTCCATGGGGCTGCCTCCAGCGGTGACGGGACGGGGGTGGGCCGGGCGGGGTGGTCCGGGGCGGTGGGGACCCGGGTCAGAGGCCGGTCTGGGGGCGGACGGCGTGCGAGAGGTCGATGAACCGCTCGTACTCGGCCCGGCGTTGCCGCTGCCGGGCCAGCCGGCGGTAGCACTGCTCCAGTTCGGCGCGGACCGCCCGTTCGCCGGGCACCGGTGGGGGCGGCAGTCCGGCGCGGAGCGGGCCGGGCCGTGTCCGGGGGGTCCCGGGCGGACCGGCGGTGGTGAGGAGGGCGTCGAGTTTCCATTCGTACAGCTCGGTCCGCAGCAGCCAGGCCGGTTCCTCGCCGGTGATCACCGGGGCGGGGGCGCGCGGGGAGAGCGCGGCGAGGCAGGCGTCGATCTCGGCCGTCCCGGGCAGCGGCCGGTCCCCGGCGGGGAGCCGGGCGGCGCGGACGCGCAGGGCGGCGACGCGGGCGACGGTGTGGTCCCGCGACTCGTCCGGGACCTGGTCGAGGACGGCGACGGCCGCCTCCCGGTCGCCGCGTGCCAGGGCGGCCCTGGCGAGGCCCAGGGCGGCGCCGACGTGCGAGGGGTTGCGGGCGTGCACGGCCCGGAAGAGTTCGTACGCGGACGGGCCGGGGGCGTCGGGGCGGTGGGCGGCGAGCTGTTCGGCGCTGTAGGCGAGGGCGAGCTTGGCGGCGTACTCGCCGGGCAGCGCGCGGTGCACGGCGGAGAAGTGCTCGCGGGCCGCTTCGAGCATCGCGGTCCGGTCGTCCAGGACGTCGGCGCTGCGCAGGGCGACGAGTCCCCAGTGCCAGCTGAGCCGCCACTGGCGCACCGGGCCGGGGCCGGGGATGGCGGCGGCGGCCTGGACCTGTTCCCGGGCGGCGGTCAGGGCGTCGGCGCCGTCCTGGCCGAGGAGCAGCCGGGCGTTGTGCAGGCAGACCTCGACCGATGGTTCGCCGTGTTCGGGCTGGGTGAGCGGCTGGCCGGGGTCGTAGCTGCTGACGCCGAAGCGGGCGGCCCGCGGATCGTGCGGGTAGGGCCGGGGCACCGGCAGCCGGCGGGCGATCTCGGTCGGGGTGGGGAGCCCGGGGTCGAGGGCCGGGGCCCGGGGCGTGGTGCGGCGGCCGGGGAGCGGGCGGTCCAGCCAGTGCGGGTAGCCGGGGACCGAGCCCAGCCGGGCGCCGAGCAGTTCGGCGGAGGGCGTGAAGTGGGCGGAGGGCTCGGGCTGGTCGCGTTTGCCGCGCAGGGCGCGGATCTCGCGCAGGACGCCGCGCAGTTGGCCGGCCATCTCCTCGGCGGAGCCGAAGCGGCGTTCCGGGTCGCGGGCGGTGGCCCGTTCGACGACGAGCCGGAAGGAGCTGATGCCGAGGCCGGGGACGTCGTCGCCGACGGCCCAGCCCGCGAGTTCGGCGAGGGTGACGCCGACGGTGTGCAGGTCGTGGGCGACGGTGAGGGGGGCGCCGGCCTCTGTCTCGGGGGCGGCGAACCGCGGGGTGATGACGGGCGGCGGGTCGGTGGCCCCGGCCCTGCGGAGGCCGCCGAGGTCGATGACCTTGATGCCGTCGCGGTGGTGGATGACGTTGGACGGCTTCATGTCGCCGTAGAGGAAGCCCATGCCGTGCAGATGGGCGAGGGCCTCCAGGATCTGGCAGCCGTAGGTGAGGACGTGCTCGATGTCGAGGACGAAGGCGCCGGTGCGGGTGGCCTCGACGACGGCGGAGAGGGTGCGGTCGCCGACGTCCTCCATCACGATGTAGCCGCCGGAGACGGTGCCGTCCGGGTTGGGGCTGGAGACGAAGTCGCGGATCTGGACGATGCGTTCGTGCCGGATGGCGACGAGGTTGCGGCGTTCCTCACCGGCCTGGGCGGCGCCGCGTTCGGCGTAGCGGTTGAGGAGGCCCTTGACGGCGACCAGGTCCTCCAGGTGGGTGTCCTCGGCGAGGTAGACCCAGCCCTGGCCGCCGTGGGCGATGGGGCCCCGGATGCGGTACTGGTCCTGGAGCGGGGGGTCGTCCTTGGACAGTTCGGGCCGGTAGGAGTAGGGGGCGCCGCACTGCGGGCAGTACCCCTCGTCCGGTGGCGGGGCGGCGGTGTACGGCGGGACGAAGGCGGTGCGGCAGGCCTCGGCCGAGCAGGTCATCACGATGCGTACGGGCCGGTCGGCGGCGGCCAGCCGTGCGGCGACGGTGCCCGGGTCCATCGGCGGGAGTTCGAGCAGTCCGGCGGGGCCCTGGAGCGCGGGGGCGGTGGCGAGCGGGGGCGGTCCGGGGGCGGTCTCGCCCCGGCCGCAGGTGTCGCAGTGGCCGGTGGGTTCGACGGCGCCCTCGCAGGGGGCGCCGGTGAAGCGGCGGTGCGGGCAGGGGATCCTCATCGGCGCCCCGGGGCGGGGCCGGTGCCGGGCCCTTCGAGTCCGGAGGTCCCCGCGGGTCCGGGCGGGTCGAGGTCGTCGCGTAACTCCCGTAACAGCCGCTTCAGGGCGTCGAGCCGGTCGTGCGGGCCGGGCAGCAGGCGCAGTTCGCGCAGCCGGTGGCGGCGGGCGGCGGCGGTGACGGCCGGGCGCGGGGGCAGGGAAGCGGTGTCGACCATGGAGTGCAGCCGGGACCACTCCCGTTCGGCGCGTTCGGCGCGGCGCAGCAGGTCCTCGGCGCGCTCCTCCAGGGCGGGGACCAGCAGCCGGTCGGCCACCTCGTCGAGTCCGGCGCCGGCCGGGTCGCGGAAGACGATCAGCAGCCGGAAGCCGAGGGTGCGCACCCGGGCCAGCAGGGGCACCAGGGCGGCGGGTTCGGGGGCCCGGTCCAGGCCGACGACGGCGAGGACGGGGCCGGTGGCGGGCCGGCCGCCGTCGGTGCGGTCGGGGGCGGGGCCGCCCTCCAGGAGCCAGTCGCGGTAGGCGTTGCGCTGGTGGCGGGGCGGGCGCAGTTGGGCCACCAGGGTCTCGACGAGTTCCTCGGGCCGGGTCCGGCCGCCGTGGAAGACGAGGTGGGCGCGGTGCAGCTGGTGCTGGAGGGCGCGGTCGCGGCCGGTGTCCGGGGGGACGACGCCGAAGCGCACGGCGGGCTGTCCGGTGCCGGCGAACCACTGCCGCAGCCGCTCCTCCAGGCCCGCGTCCCAGCCGTCCGGCCCGCTCAGCTCGGCGACCAGCGGGACCAGCGCGGCGATGCGGTCGACGGGGATCATGTAGGAGAACGCGAGGTCGTTGTCGGTCGGCAGGTCCAGCTCCAGATCGCCGCGCCAGCTGACGACGAGGCCGACGACCTGCTCGGTGCCGGGGCGCGGGCCCCGGGTCTGGACGGCGGCGCCGCTGAAACCGGGCCGGACCACTTCGGCGTTGGACCCGGCGTCGAGTTGCACCAGATCGCCGTGGAGGCCGCTGATCCGGCCGGCGAGCCACATGCCGTCGTCGAAGGACTGGGAGTAGCCGCCGATCCAGACCTCGCCGCCGCGTTCCAGGGTGCGGACGAGGCGGGCGGGGGACGCCTGCGGGCGGGGGCTGTCCAGGGCCAGGACGGCGATGTCCTCGCGGTCGGGCCCCTCGCGTCCGGGCAGCCAGCCGTCGGGGGCGACCCGGGCGCCGACCGGGGGCACGGCCTGGTTCTCGGCGAACTCGACCCACATCCGGGCGTCCGGCTCGCCGACGACATGGGCGCAGGTGAGCATCCGGTCCTGGGTGAGGAGCACCCCGGCCCCGCACACCGGCCCGTCCGGTCCGCCGTGGCGCAGTCGCAGCCGCCAGTCCGCTCTCAACTCCCCCATAGCCACCGAGAGTACGCGTGCACGGGCCGTGGTTCCCAGACTCCGTACGCGGGACCCCCGGAGGGGGTGTCGTCCCCCCGGGGGTCCCGTGCTCAGCCTCCGCAGTGGAAGCGGGCGTCGCCCCAGTCGGCGTGGTCGTTGCCGTTGCCGTCCCCGGCGTCGTCGACGACCAGGTCGACGTACTTCGCCCCGGTCACGTCGGCGGTGAGCGACCAGGCCCCGTCCGCGGCCCGCAGGACCGGGGACGTCACCTTCCGGGTGCCGTCCGCCGCGACGGAGAACCGCACGCTGCCAGCGGACTTCTGTACGTCGTCCACCCCGACCTCGGCGGTGAACGAGGTGCACCGGCCGCCCAGGTAGTAGCGGATGCTCGCCGGGGCGTGGCTGCCCAGGCCCTTGGTGTAGACGGTGCCGTCGACGGTCAGCGGGGTGCCGTCGCCGGTGCCGGTCTCGCCGTTGGACAGATCGCGTTCGACCGGTCCCCAGCCGTTGGTGGACGCCGTCCAGTCCAGGTCACTGGCCCAGCTGTCGGTGGTGGGCGGCGGCGGAAGGGTGCGTACCGAGGTCTGGGCGCCGAGCGTGCGGGACTCGCCGCCGGTGGTGTACGCGGCCTCGGCGCTCAGCGTGTACGTGCGGTAGGGGGCGTCGACCGGCGGGGTGACCCGCCAGCTCGCGGTGGCCTTCGCGCCGGCCGCGACGGAGTCGAAGGTGACGGCGCCCGCGGGTTCGGCTGTCCAGCCCTCGGGGAGGGCGAGGGTGACCGAGACGTTGGTGGCGGCGGTGGCCTCGTGGTTGGTGAAGCTCGCCGTCACGGGGGTGGCGGTGCCGGGCTCCAGGGTCTCGGCGCCCGGGTCGAGGGTGAGGGTGCCGCAGGCGGCGCGTTCACCGGCGGGGGCCTCGCCCAGGTCGGTGACGGTGAAGTCGTCCAGGACGAAGTCGGCGCCCTCGGGGGCGTCGCCGCGCTTGCGCAGCCCGGTCCAGGTGTCGCCGCAGCCCGCGGTGACGGTCTCGGTGAAGCGGCCGGTGGTGTGCCGGGCGCCGATGGCGGTGGTCCGGGTCTCGACCGAGGACGGGGTGCCGTCGGCGGTGATCCGGTCGTAGCCGTCGACCCATTCGTAGGCCCCGGCGTGGCTGGACTGGTAGGAGTACTCCACCCTGTAGCGGTGGCCGTCGGTCATCGGGACGGTCCAGGGGGCGGTGCGGTAGACGAGCCCGGTGTTCTCCTCGTGGGCCTTCAGCGACTCCTTGCCGCCGAGGACGTCGTCGACGAGCTTCCCGTTCCAGCCGGCCTGGGTGTACGGGGCGTGCAGCTGGGAGATGCTGGTGCGGGGGTCGGTGGAGCCGCCCGCGTCGCCCTTGAGGAAGGGGCCCCAGCCCTGGTCGACGTGTTCGAAGTCCTCGTGGACGACGGTGCCGGCCGGGGCGGCGGCGGGTGCGTCCGCGACGATGCGGACGTCGTCGGCGCGGACGGTGGCGCCGCTGCCGGCGGCGGCCTCGATCCGCAGGGTGGTGCGCCCGTTCGCCGGGGCGGTGAAGACGACCCCGGCGCGCTGGAAGTAGGTGCCGTGCCAGTCCGAGGCGGCGACGTAGTCCTTCGCGGTGGAGCGGTCCACGGCGACGGTTTTCCCGCCGGCCGACAGGGTGGTGTGCCGGGTCTTCCCGGGCTGGACCTCGATGAGCGCGGAGGCGGTGTAGCGGGCGCCGGGCGTCAGTCCGTCGATCCGCTGCGATACGGCGGCGGTCGCGGTGCCGGAGAGCTTCGCGCTGTTGCGGCCCTGTCCGTCGGTGTCGCGGGCAACGGTCCCGGTCTTCGTCCAGGCGCGCAGGCCGGCGTCGTTGAAGCCGGGGTCGGCGACGGGGGTGCCCTCGCCCCAGGCGGGGTCCGCGGCCGCGGGTGCCTGGTCCGGGTAGAGGACGTAGGGCTGTCCGGCCTCGGCGGTCAGCGTGATCCGGCCGTCGACGGGCCGTACGGTGCCGGTCTTCACCCGGCCGTTGTCGGTGAGCCGGTAGACGGTGTAGCGGCCGGTGGAGGGCACCTGCCAGGTGGTGGTGCCGCCCTTCTGGCTGTAGTGGTAGAGCTTCTTGCCGCCGTCCCACGGCAGCAGGTAGTCGGTGCCGCTGAGGACCGTGCGGCCGTGGTCGTGGAAGGTGCGCTTCCCGTCCTCGACGGTGCCGGTGACCCCGCCGGTGAACGTGATGTCGTTGCCGTTCCAGCGGATGATCTTCTGCTGCTGGAGGTACTTGGCGGGCAGATCGCGCTGCCAGACGTTGGCGTAGAAGGCGTTCCAGTCGGTCTCGCCGGTCCAGCCCTCGAACTCCTCGATGGCGCTCTGGCCGAGGACGGGGTCGTTGTTCCAGACGTCCTTCTCGCTGTTGCGGATGAACCGGATGATCCGCGAGTTGAGGCCCTTGTTGGTGGCGCCGCCGTAGTCGAGGTCGTTGGCCCAGTGGGACCAGAGCGAGCCGCGCTCGAACTTGTCGGCCCATTCGCTGGAGACGTTCCAGCCCTGCTTCTGGAGGGACCGGAGGGTCTTGTCGGCGATCCAGCCGTGCGTGTAGTAGACGTCGATGTACAGCATGCCGAGGTTGCTGTCGGTCTCGTCGCGGAGCTGCTGGAAGCGCTTGGCCAGGTCGCCGCTGTTGAGGTCGCGGCGCTGGTCGATGTAGTAGCTCTGGTTGAGCCAGTTCCAGCCGGGTTTCGACTTGTCGACGAGGGTCTCGTCGAACGCCTTCGCCTCGGGGTAGGCCTCGGTGGCGTTGACGTGGACGCCGAAGCCGGCGCCCCACTTCTTTCCGGCCTTCAGGAGCTTGTTGAGGTCCTTCAGCCCGCCGGCGCGCTTGTTGTAGTCGCCGCCGTAGTCGGGGTGGGCGGAGTCGTGGCCCTCGGAGGCGTAGCCCTTGAGCAGGGCGAACTGGCCCAGTCCGTCGGTGGCCAGGGAGATCCGCTTGACGTCGTCGAGGGTGCGCAGGAAGGGGTGGGTGGCCTGGCTGGCGAAGTTGAACGGGATGTGGGTGATGACCCGGTCCGCGGTGTCCTCGCTGCCCGGGGCGGTCACGCCGATGGTCCGGAAGGCGACGGCGCCGTCCTGCCAGTCGACGGTCCGGTCCCCGTTGGCGTCGGGGGTGACGACGATCTTGGCCCAGGGCAGGTCGTCGCCGCTCTCGGGCTGCGGCGCGCCCTCGCCCCGGTAGGTCCACTGGCCGGACCACACGCCGACGCGGGTGGTGCCGTCGTCGTCCTTGCAAGCCTGGTGCCAGAAGCGGGCGTCGTCGCCGCCGGTGGCGCCGGAGGGCTTGTCGTACGAGGAGTTGGACTCGACGGCCGCGGCCAGGGAGCCGGTGTTGACGATCGCGTAGGTGGCGCCGAGCGGGGCGGCGTCGGCCGGCGTGGCGTCGGTGACCTTCGCGAAGACGTCGGCGGTCCGGGTGGAGTCCGGGTCGAGCTTCGTGAAGGCGGTGGCGGCCCCGGGGTCGGTGCCGGCGACGGAGACGAGGTCGTGGCCGGGGATGTCGAGGGTGGACAGGCGGAAGGCCGCGGTGTCGCGGACGGCGGTCACCTTGAAGGTGGTGGCGCGTCCGGAGACGGTCAGCGAGGCGTCGATCTCCACACCGGGCAGGTCCGCGAAGACCAGGGTGTAGCGCGCGGCCGAGCCGGTGATCACGGGGGCGCCCTTGAGGTGGACGGGGTGCGCGGTGCCGTTGAGGGTGACGGCGGTGACCGGGCGGGTGCTGCCGGTCAGGACGGCCCCGGTGGCCCGGTCGGTGTACGCGAGGACGCGGGGGAAGTCGTCGGCGACGGCGACGGAGAGCTGCGCCGATCCGATGACCGGGGCGTCGGCCGGTACGGCGGCGCGGGCCGCGGCGGGCGAGGGGGCGGCGGCTGTGGCGGGCAGAGCGGTTCCCACCAGAGCCAGGACGGCGGCTGAGGCGGCGGCTGCGACGCCCGCCGAAGTGAATCGTGGCGACATGGGCTCTGCGTAGTCGTCCTGTCCGCGCACCGTCAACGACGGACGGCTCCGAGGGCCGCTCCAGTCCAACAACCGCGCCGCGTAAGTCCAAGTGGCCCGGCTGGGAACCGCCTTCGCCCCCGTGTTCGGTTCCTGATCACGGCGGATCGGACAGGGCACCATCACCCCGCCAAGTACCGTTCCTCATCATCGAGTTGTGAAGACTCCCGGTTTTTGAGAGCGCTCTCAGTCATAAGTCTTGACGGCCGTGGCGGCTCTCGCGAAAGTGGTGCGCACCGCGGACGCCTCCCCGGACGACAGCGCCGTCCGCATCCCCCACACCCCGGAGTCGCCTTCATGATTTCGCGCAGAATGTTCCTCTCCGGCGGCCTCGCCGCCTCCGCCACCGCGCTGACGTACCCCGTATGGGGCAGCGCTCTGAGTCCGAGTGCCTCGGCCTCGGCCGCGACCTGCGAACTGGCCCTGGTGAACCGCTCGTTGCCGGGCCGCGTCAACGCGTACGTCACCGGCCACGAACAGGGCACCGACCGCTGGGTGCTGCTCCGCGCGGACGGCGGGGTCTACCACCCGGACTCCCCCGCGGCGCCGCAGACCCCGCTGCCGGTCGACTGCGCGATCCCGCTGAACGCGGCGGGCGGGGCGCCGGTCGTCCTGACGCTCCCCCAGATGTACGGCGCCCGGGTGTACTTCGTGCGCGACGACACCCTCGACTTCTTCCTCAACCCGGGCCCCGCCCTGGTCGAACCGGCCTTCTCCACCGCCACGGACCCCAACTACGGGCGCACCTGGTCGTTCTGCGAGTTCACGTTCAACCCGCAGCAGCTGTACGCGAACATCAGCTACGTGGACCTGGTGACGGCACTGCCGATCGGGCTGACCCTGGAGGGCGACACCACGCACACGGTGGCCCCGCTGCCGGACGGCGCGGTGGACCGGATCGCGGACCAGCTCATCGCCCAGGCGGCGGCCGACGGCCAGCCGTGGGACCGGCTGGTGACCCGTGGCGCGGACGGCCGCGTCCTGCGGGTCATCTCGCCGCAGAACCTGATGGCGCCCTTCTTCGACCGTCCGGACCAGATGCCGTTCCGCGATCTGTTCACGGCGCAGATCGACCAGGTCTGGGAGAAGTACCGCTCGACGGACCTGCGCATCGACCTCCAGGGCGGGCGCGGCCTCCGCACGGGCCGGGTGAGCGGCGACCTCCTGACGTTCGACGGCGGCCACACCTTCACCAAGCCCGTCTCCAAGGACGTCTTCACCTGCAACCACGGGCCGTTCACCAACAACCCGGCGGACAACGACGACAAGAAGGCGCTGCTGGCCCGGCTGGCGGCCGGCTTCAACCGCTCGATCATGCTCAGCCACCCGGACCAGCCGAACGGCACCTCGGTGGCCGACTACTACCAGGGCGCGGTGACCAACCACTGGTCGAGGATCGTCCACGCCAACAGCCCGATCGGCTACGCGTTCCCCTACGACGACGTCCGCCCCGACGGCCAGCCGGACGTCTCGGGCGCCGCGAACGACGGCAACCCGAGGCGCTTCACGGTGGCCGTGGGGGCCTGACCGCCTCCGGACATACCGGTGCCCCCGTCCCGGGACGGGGGCACCGGTATGTCCGGAGGCGGTCAGCAGCCGCCGCAGTTGTAGTACGTCACGTCCCAGTGGTTGCCCTCGTCCGCGTAGATGTTGCCGGAGCCGGACTTGTACTGGGGCGCGCCGTCGCCGCGCAGGCCGATGTAGCTGAAGACGCCGTGCACGTAGTTGGTGAGGCAGGTGGTCTTGCCGAAGTCGAGCTTGTAGCCGTTCCAGTGCGAGTACGTGCCACTGGCGTGGCCGGTCTCGGTGCCGCCGGTGATGTTGAGGGCGCAGCCGGTGGCGCTCTTGAGCGTCTGGGCGCCCTGGGCGGTGGCCAGGTTGAGCTGGTCGAAGGAGGTGCAGGTGGAGACGTTGCGGTTGGAACAGCCTCCGGAGGACGACCAGGTGATGCCGGAGGAGCTGAACCGGGCGGTCGCCTGGCTGTGCGTGAGCTTGGTGACGGCGTAGGCGTCCGTCGTACCGCTGACGACACCGACGCCGGGGGCGAAGAGCGCGCCGAGGACGAGGGCGAGGGCGGTCAGGACGGGGCGCAGCGTCATTCGGGACACCATGGGGGGTCTCCTCCTCCTGTGCATGACAAAGATGGCGGCTCGATACTGCCCGAGTTCTACGCGCGTCCGCCAGAGGGCGGGCGGTGACGGTCACGTGAACACGGGCCCGCCCCGCCCCCTCGGCCGGACCCACCCCCATAACAACAGGAACCCTAGATGTTGAACTTTGAACAAGATGGGTCTACAGTGAATCTCGTTGAAGGTTAAACAACTACGACGAGCCCCCGCTCGATCGCGTCCCCGAGGAGGAGCCATGGCTCTGTTCAACCGCAAGAACACCACCGCCCCCGCCGCGACCACCCCCGTCGCCGTCGACCCCGCCCTGGCCGCCCTCACCGGCGACTACACGATCGACCCGGCGCACAGCAGCATCGGCTTCACGGTCCGCCACGCGATGGTCACCAATGTGCGGGGCACCTTCGGTGAGCACGAGGGCAGCCTGAAGCTGGACGGCAGCGACCCGGGCGCCTCCACCGCCTCGATCGACGTCAAGATCGCCAGTGTGGACACGGGTATCGCCGACCGCGACGGCCACCTGGTGAGCGGCGACTTCTTCGACGCCGAGAAGTTCCCCCTGATGACCTTCCGCTCGACCTCGGCCGAGCAGCTCGGCGGCGACAAGTACCGCGTCACGGGCGACCTCACCATCAAGGACGTCACCCGCCCGCTCGCCATCGACCTGGAGTTCAACGGCTCCGCGACCGACGTCTACGGCAACGAGCGCGTGGGCTTCGAGGGCAGCGCCGACATCCTGCGCTCCGACTGGGGCCTGACCTGGAACGCGGCCCTGGAGACCGGCGGCGTGATGGTCAGCGACAAGGTGAAGCTGAACTTCGACATCTCCGCGATCAAGGCCGCCGCCTGATCCTCCCCGGAACCGAGCGCCCGCCGTCCGCCCCTACGGGGGTGGGCGGCGGGCGCTCGGCGTTTCCTTCTTGCGACTCTGCATCACGATGTAGTACTTCTTATACATGAGCGAGCAGGTGCACAACAGGCTGGCGGTCGTCCGCGCGGAACGCACGGTGTCGCGGCAGGCCCTGGCCGAGGCGGTCGGCGTCCACTACCAGACCATCGGCTACATCGAGCGCGGGCAGTACAACCCGAGCCTCGATCTGGCCCTGCGCATCGCCGAGTTCTTCGGCCTGCCGGTGGAGGCGCTGTTCTCCTTGCGACCGTTCCGCCCGCTCACGGACGAGGTGTACGGGAGGAAGCGATGACGACCACGGCCAGGACCGCGCCCACGCGCTACGACCGGCGGATGTTCGCCCTGATGAACGACGGCCGGGCGAGCGCCCTGTACGCGACGGCCGCGCGCCGCCGCACGGCGGTCGCCGCCCATGCCGCCCTGACGGCCGGGGGTCTGGCCGCCGGGATCCTCTCGTACACCGGCGACCGCGCATGGCCGCCGTTCGTGCTGCTCGCCCTGGTGCTGCCCTGGTGCGTGGCCACCGGCGTCCTGAACGGCGCCACGCGCGGCCTGCTCGAACTGCGCACGCCCGTGCTCGACGAGCGCCAGGTCCGGGAGCGGGACCGGGTACGGGCCCGCGCGCACCGGCTGACGACGCTGCTGCTGGCCGTCGCCCTCGGGGTCGTGGCCGGCGGTTCCTGGGCCGGTCGGGTGGAGGCCGCCGCGCTGCTCGTGCCCGTGCTCGCCACGGTGTTCGTCGCCCACTGGCTGATGCCTCTGTGGGTGGCGGGGCTGGCGGTACGGGACGAGCCGGAGCCGGACGAACTGGGCTGAGGTCTCACGGCTGCGGGCCCGGGGCCCGCACGGCGGGCGGGGTCCACCCGCTCCGTAGCGGCGACAGGAGGACGGGCACGACGCTCACCGTCATGCCCGCCGCCCCGGCCCACAGCGTTCCCCGGGCGCCGAGCACCGTGCCGGCGGCGCCGCCGAGCAGTCCGCCGAGCGGGATGCCGCCCCAGGACACGAAGCGGACGGTCGCGCTCGTCCGGCCGAGGAGCCGGTCGGGGGTCAGGGCCTGCTGGAGGCTGGACTGCGCGACGACGCGGACGACCCCGCCCAGCGAGAGCGCGGCCAGTCCGGCGGCGGCCGCGCAGACGCTCCAGCCGGGCCGCGCGAGCGGCATGAGGGCGGTGAGCGGGCAGGTGGCCAGGGTCGCAGCCCAGACGACCCGGCCCTGCCCGATCCGCCGCGCTGCCACGCCCGCCGTCAGCGCCCCGAGCAGCGCGCCGCACCCCATGCCCGCGAAGATCAGCCCCATGCCGAACGCACCGAGGGCGATCTCGCGTTCGAGGAAGACCAGCAGCATGCTCTGGTACATCACCAGGCACAGGTTGAACAGGGAGTCGCCGAGCATCACCGCCCGCAGCACGGGGTGCCCCAGGACGAACCGCAGCCCCTCCCCGATCTCCGCCGCCAGCCGGCGGCGCCCGCCCGCGCGCGGCGGACGCCCACCCGTCCGCAGGGTGAGGGCCAGTAGCCCGGACAGGGCCATGCCCATCGAGCCGGCCAGCAGGGTCGCGGGGGCTCCGACGAGTGCGACGAGGGGGCCGGCGAGTGCCGGTCCGCCGATCGAGGTCACCGAACGGACGGTGGAGAGCCGCGCGTTCGCCTCCACCAGCCGGTCGCGCCCCACCACCTGGGGCAGACAGCTCTGGTACGCGACGTCGAAGAAGACCGTCAGCACCCCGTGGACGAGCGCGACCGCGTACAGCCACTCGATCGTGAGGAGCCCCGCCCACCACGCCGACGGTACGGACAGGAGCACGAGAGCCCGGCCCAGGTCGGCGCGGACCATCACGGACCGCTTCCCCGCCCGGTCCACCCACGCCCCGGCGGGCAGCCCGACGAGCAGCGATCCGGCCGTCGTCATCGCGGTCAGCAGCCCGACCTCGAAGGCGCCGGCCCGCAGCGCCGTGAGCGCGACCAGCGGCAGGGCGAGGAACACGACCCGGTCGCCGAGCTGGCCGAAGGCCGTGGCGGCGAAGAGCCGCGCGAAGTCCCGGTCGCGCAGCACCCCGGGGCGGGCCGTGCGCGGAGCGTCGGTGCCTCCGCCCCCGTCCTCGCACCTGCGGGCGGACTCCGAGGTCCCGCTCATGAGCCGGACGGCCGGGACGGTCCGGACCCCTGGGAGATCGGTGAGGCCGGGGAGTCAGGCGAGTAGGGCGAGTGAGGGGAGTCCGGGGACGGGCGGGGCGCCTCGGCCCCGAACTCGTAGACGACCTCCCGCCGCGCGTCCGGGACGACCAGGTCGGCCGTCTCCACCGGGCGCCCGTCCGTCGCGTAGATGGTGCGCTCGATCCGGAGGACGAGATCGCCGGCGCCGATGCCCAGCAGGTGGGCCTGGGCCCGGGTGGCGCGGGCCGGGCGGGGGATCTCGACGACGGTGGAGACGGTGATGCCGATCGCGCGCATCCGCGCGACCACGCCCTGCCCGGCGAGGGGGCCGGCCTCCGGCAGCCGGACCGGTGTCCCGTCCGTGAGGGCGGCCGGTTCCCAGGACTCCGACAACTGGACGGGCTGCCCGCCGGCCAGGAACTCGTAGCGGGTGCGGACGCACGGCTCGCCGGGTGCGACGGCCAGGCGGGCGGCGATGTCCTCGGGGGCGGGGACCCCCACCCGGCTGTCCGCGTCCCAGGAGTCCGCCGCGCCGCGCTCCCGGGGATCGGGCCGTGCGGGCGAGGCCCGGCGCCGTTCGCGGTGCCGGGAGCGGACGAGGCGCAGCCGCTCGCGCGGAGTGGTGACGTAGGTGCCGGATCCGGTGCGCCCCTCCAGGAGACCGTCGACGGCCAGCCGTTCGACGGCCCGCTGCACGACGTTCCGCCCGACCCCGTACTCCTCGGCCAGCCGCGCCCGGGACGGCAGTCGCCCGCCGGTCCCCCACTCCCCCGCGAGCACGCGTGCGCGCAGCTTCTCGGCCACGGCCAGGTAGGGGGCTTCTCGGGGCACGGCGGACCTCCGCATCGTCCGGGACGGGATGACGCCGGGCCCCGGACGCCGGGGCCCGACGCGTGGGAAAGCTACTGCACCGCCCGGAAGCTGATGCAGTAGCTTTCCCGCCCGTCGCCGGGTCAGCCCATGCTCTTCGCGCCGTCCAGCGATTCGCGGATGATGTCGGCGTGACCGGCGTGCTGGGCGGTCTCGGTGGCGATGTGCATCAGCACCTGGCGGACCGACCACTCCTTGCCGGGCTCGTTCCAGGGCGCCTTCGGCAGCGCGTGGCGCAGGTCGAGGTCGGGCACGGTGGCGACCAGCTCGTCGGTCCGGCGGGCGGCCTCCTCGTACGCGCCGAGCACCCCGGCCAGCGTCTCGCCGGGCAGCATCCTGAACTCGTCGGCCCGCCGCGCGAAGTCCTCCTCGGTCATCTGCGTGAAGTCCGGCATCGCGGAGGCCCCCTCCACGGCGAACCCGGCCCAGGACCGCTCCACCGAGGTGACGTGCTTGATCAGGCCGCCCAGACAGAGCGCGCTCGCGGTGGTCCGCAGCCCGGCCTGCTCGTCGGTGAGGTCGCGGGTGGTGAAGCGGAGGAAGTGGCGCTGCTTGGCCAGCATCTCCAGCAGGTCGGCGCGCTCGCCGGTGACCGCCGGGGCCTCGTTCTCGGTGCGGTTGATCGTCTGGCTCGCGGTCATCGTTCTGCCTTCCGTCGGTGCCTGTTCCCTCGAACAAGAACCACCGTAGGCGGGCTATAGGCCAGGCCATGTCCTATACGGGAGGGGGTGCGGTCGCTTTCCCGCGACCGCACCCCCTCATCGCCGCCACCTGCTGATCCACCGTCAACGACGGCGTACCTTCAGGGCGTTGTCGGTACGGGTGACGGGGTTGCCGTCCGGGTCGTTCTGGACGCGCTCGTGCTCGGCGCTGAGCAGGACGTCCCATTCGCCCTCGGGGAGTTCGAGGGAGGCCAGCACCTCGTCGGTGGTGGGCAGTTCCATGTGCGCGTGGTCGTGGTCCCACGGCGGGAAGCCCGCGTGGCCGACGATCAGGAGGACTCCGCCGGGGGCGACGGCCCGCGCGGCGCGGCGCAGGATCTCCTCGCGGGGCAGGTCGCCCATGGAGTGCAGGAACTGCGCGGAGACCAGGTCGAACTCCCCCTCGGGGAAGGTGACCCCGAGGTCGTGGAACTGCCAGTCGATCCGGTCCGCGACGCCCGCCTCGGCCGCGTGCTCGGCGGCCCGGCCCAGGGCGACGCGCGAGATGTCGGTGGCGGTGACCTGCCAGCCCCAGCGGGCCAGCCAGACGGCGTCCGCGCCCTCCCCGCAGCCGAGGTCGAGCGCCCGCCCCGGGGGCATGCCCTCCACCTCGCGGACGAGGACGGCGTTGGGGTTGCCGCTCCAGATCCGGTGGCTCTCTCGGTAGCGCTCGTCCCACATCTCGGCGTCGGACGGCTGTGCGGTGTGGTCGGTGGTCATCGGGTTGCCCCCTCCAGTCCGTGGCGACGGTCTCCCGTCACCTTCTCGCACACCTCGCGCTCGGCGCGGGCGGAGAAGGGCGCGCGGCGGGCCTCGACCGCGCGCCGGGTGTCGTCGGCGATCAGGTCGCCGTTGATGGCGGCCCCGGCCTTGAGCCCGGCCGCGGCGGCGACGATGACCTGGTCCATCAGGCTGGCGACGTTACCGGCCACCCACACCCCCGGCACCTCGGTGGCCCCGGCCGGATCGGCGGCGATGTACGTCCCCAGGGTGTGCCCGCCCGCCTCCAGCGGTACGGGGCGCAGGCCCAGCCCCTCCAGTACGCCGGAGCGCGCGGTGAACCGCGGCTGCACGACCACCGCGTCCCGCGGTACGACGCGCCCGCCGGCCAGCACCACTCCGGTGACGCGGCCACCGGACGCCTCCAGCCCGGTCACCTCGCCGTCGACCACGGCGATCCCGCGCGCGGCCAGCTCCTCGTACTCCTCCTCCGTCGGCTCGTACGCGTCGCGGAGGAAGAGCGTGACGTCCGCGCTCCACTGCCGCCACATCAGCGCCTGGTGGACGGCCATCGGCGTGACGGCGATGATGCCGATCGCCGCGTCCCGCACCTCCCAGCCGTGGCAGTACGGGCAGTGCAGCACGCCCTCGCCCCAGTGTTCGGCCAACCCCGGCACCGCCGGCAGCTCGTCGGTCAGCCCGGTCGTCACGAGCAGCCGCCGGGCGGTGACGGCCGTGCCGTCCGCCCGTACGACCCGGAACCCGTCCCCGTCGGCCAGCCGCTCCGCCGAGACGGCCTCACCCTCCTCCACCTCGACCCCGTACCCGGCCACTTCCTCGCGCCCGATCGCCAGCAGTTCGGCGGGCGGGGTGCCCTCCCGGCCCAGGTAGTTGTGCATGTGCGAGGCGGGCGCGTTGCGCGGGCTCCCCGCGTCGATCACCAGCACCGACCGCCGGGCCCGCCCCAGGGCCAGCGCCCCGCTGAGACCGGCGGCCCCGCCGCCGATCACCACCACGTCGTACGTACGCGTCTGCGTGTTGCTCATCCGAAGCACCTCCATCTACGAGAGATGGTGCGCACTCACCCCGGATTCGGCAAAGATCATTGCCGGAACGGCAAACTCACACCAGACGATCTTCCCCGGCTTCCGCTCCCCCACCCCCCACGCGTCCGCCAGCGCCGACACCAGCACCAGCCCCCGCCCGCCCTCGTCGTCCCCGGCCGGCAGCGGCCCGCCCGGCCGCACCTCCGGCACCTCCCCGTCCCCGCTGTCGTGCATCTCCACGCGGAGCCGCCCGCCCTCCCGCTCCCAGAACACCCGCACCCGGAACCCGCGCCCCGGCGGCACCCCGTGCACGAGCGCGTTCGTCGCCAGTTCGCTCACACAGAGCACCACTTCATCGGCATTCACTTCGCACGCCCATGCGTCCAGCGCCGCCCGCACGAACCTCCGTACGAGCGGGATCGACCTGCGTTCCCGCCGGTAGAACGCCTCGCGGAAGCAGGGAAGTTGAGTTGTCTCGTTCACGAGACGAACATCACACACCGTCACTACGGTTGATCAGTGCGTCAGGTCGTACAGGTCGCCTGTACGGCCTCTGACGGGTCAGCGGGAACCCGTTACGGGGAGAGGTTCGGCATGCAGTCGGCAAAGAACACCAAGCGCGTCACGTCCTGGCATCTCATCGGTGCCCAACTCGCCATGTTCCGCAAAGCGGCGGGCCTCACGCAGGCCGCCCTCACGGAAAGGCTGAATGTCGGCGAGGACACCATCGCGTCCGTGGAGCAGGGGCGGCGGCCCCTTCAGCTCGATCTGGCGATCCTGCTCGATGAGTTGCTGGATACGAAGGGGGCGTTGGCGGTCGCGGTCGCGCGGGTGCCGCAGAAGGAGCGGTTTCCCGCGTTCGTCCACGACTTCATCGATTACGAACAGGAAGCGCTGACGCTGCTCTCGTACCAGAACCAGGTGGTCCCCGGCCAGCTCCAGACCGAGCCGTACGCGCGGTTCGTGTTTTCGTGCCTCTACCCTCCCATCGAGGAGGACCAACTGGAGGAGTGGGTCGCCGCACGACTCGACCGGCAGCGGCTGCTCACCCGCAAGCCTCGCCCGATGCTGCACTTCATCCTGGAGGAGAGCATCTTGCGCAGCCGGATCGGAGATCCGGCCGTTTTACGGGAGCAGATCAGGCACCTTCGCGCGTGTGCGGAGCTCCCCTTCGTCGGCTTCCAGATCATGCCGATGACGACGCTCGGTCATGCGGGTCTCGCAGGCCCCATGGTGTTGCTGGAGACACCAGACCACGATCATCTCGCTTACATCGAAGGTCAGTTGACCAACGTGCTGCACGATGACCCGGACGACGTCAGTGTGCTCCTGCAGAAGTATGGGATGCTGCAGTCGCAGGCGCTCTCCCCTGCGGAGAGCGTGCGCCTACTGGACAGACTGCTTGGAGAGACATGAACCGCGCAGCACACCGCACTGGCCTCAACTGGTTCAAGTCCAGCTACAGCAGCGACCAGGGCGGCGACTGCGTAGAGGTCGCCGCCCACCCCGCCGCCGTCCACGTCCGTGACTCCAAGGTCGCCGACGGCCCCGTGCTGACGGTCCTCCCGCGCGCGTGGGCGGCGTTCCTCGCGGCGAGGGTTACGTCAGCAGGCTGCTGAGGAACGGGACGAGCCGGTCGGCGATCAGCCGGTCGTCCCGGGCCGAGGCGTGTCCGTCGCATCCGAGGAAGTCCAGGCCGGACGTGTCGAGGTACCAGTAGTGGACCCCGCTGTCCCCGGCGTCGTTGCACGCCTCGACCACCTGCCGGACGTGCTCGGCGTTTCTGTCGAAGCCGACGGCCACGAGGGCGGTGGCGGGACCGTAGCGCGTGCGGAGTGTGCGTAGGAAGGCGCCGTAGGAGGCGCGGTAGGCGGCGGCGAGGGTTTCCGGGGTCCACGGCTCACCGGGCGTGAGGTCGGTGAAGTCGTTGGAGCCGAGGTTGACCACCACGATCTGGGGGCGCCACGTCCCCGGGTTCCGCCAGACGTCGCCGTCCACGCTCAGCAGAGCCCGGTCGTAGTGCGTCCGGTAGGTGAGGTCCGGGCAGATGCCGGCGACGTTGCGCACCATGCCGAGGCCGGAGAGACCGTTGATCTGGTAGTCGGCGTCCAACTGGCGGGCTGCCAGCGCACCGTGGCTCACGTCGGTGTTGGTGGTCCGCTTGAGCTGTTCGGGATCGCAGACGCGGGTGCCCGAGACATTGCCGTAGCCCACGGTGAGGGAGTCTCCGATGAATTCGATCTGGCGGTCCCTCGGCGCCGGTCCGTTCAGTACGGCACCTCCGGGCGCGGCGACGAAACCTCCGAACGTGCTGATGTCCCCCGGGGTGTCGTTGCGTTTGACGACCCGGACCGTGTGCTCACCGTCCCGCAGGCCGTCGACCCAGTGCGTGGTGTCGCCGGGCGTGACCAGGGTGGCGACGGTCGCCCCGTCGACCTGGACGTCGTAGTCGGCGGCGGCGCAGTCCAGCACCACTCCGACACCCGTCCCGCGGAAGCGGCCCTCGAAGTACACCCCGGGCCAGCTGAACTGCACAGCCTCGCCACGGGGCTTGACCCGTCCCACGGTGTGCACCTGCTCGAAGAAGCTCGTCACGAGCACCCGCTCCACCGCACCGGGCGCCGCCGGACGCCCTCTCGTCCCGGTTCCGGGGCCCTGTCTCCGAACGTCATCCCGCGTGCCCTCTCTCCGGCCCTGTCGCGCATCGGTGGGTCACGGCTGAACGTCCGTCGTTCCACCCCTGCGCGTCAACCGACTTACTGATCGCTTCGCCGCGCGTCCGAGCCGCCGACTGCCCATTGCTCGGGGCTTGTTGAGAAGGACGAGGCCGGCGATGGTGACGAGTCCGCCGAGCACCGCGACGGGGCGCGGTTGCTCTCCGAGCCAGAGGTAGGAGACGGCGAGCGTGACCGCGGGGACGAGGTGGAGCGCGGCGGTGGCGGCGGTGACGCTGAGCCGGGCGACGGCGTAGCCCCAGATGACGAACCCGGCCGCCGAGGGCAGGAGGCCGAGGAAGACGACCGCCGCCGTCGTACCGGCCGGGGCGCCGAACGCGGCCCGGACGGTGCTGGGGGCGAGGGGGACGAGAAGGGCGGTTCCGGCCCACATCGCGTAGGAGGCGACTTCGAGCCCGGTGTAGCGGTGCAGCAGGGGCTTGATCGTCAGGTTGTAGACGGCCTGGCTGCACGCGGCGGCGAGGACGGCCCATGCCGCGGCCGTGTATCCGCTCTCCTTGCCGGACACGCCGACGAGAGCCGCGCCGGCGAGCGCGACGAGTGTTCCGCCGGCCCTGGCCGGGGTGAACCGTTCACCCAGGAAGCAGGCCGCCAGTACGGCGCTCATCGCGGGGACGGCGGCCACGATCAGGCTGGCGGTGCCCGCGGGCACATGGACCTCCCCCCAGTTCAGCAGGAGCTGGTAGGCGCTCATCCCGGCACCGCCCGCGAGGGCGATGCGCCAGAGATCGGCGCGCTCGGGGCGGCGCACTCCCAGCGCCGGGGCGACGGCCGCGAGCGCGAGGGAGGCGACGGCAAGGCGGAGGAAGGACAGCTGGGCCGGTCCGTAGCCCTCCAGCGCCACCCGGATCGCGGGGAAGGCGGTGGCCCACAGCAGCACGGTGGCGGCCAGGGCGAACAGAGTCTTGTTGAACTTCACCCTGTCGACCCTGCCCGGTCATATACATTAGGTCCAGTTACCTTTTTCTTGCTGATCAGGTAGGAGATCTTTCTTGTTGGATGTCCGCCGACTTCGCGTACTGGTCGAGTTCGCCTCGCAGGGCACGGTTGCCGCCGCAGCCCGTGCCCTGCACCTCACCGGCCCGGCCGTGTCCCAGCAGCTGGCCGTGCTGGAGAAGGAAGCGGGGGTGCCACTCCTGGAGAAGCGGGGACGCACCCTCCACCTCACCGGCGCGGGGCAGCGTCTCGTGGACCATGCGCATGTCCTCCTCGGCAACCTCGCCGCCGCCGAATCGGATCTGGCGGCACTGCGCCAGGGCGAACGCGGCACGGTCCGCGTCGCCGCCTTCGCCTCCGCCGCCCGCACGATCGCCCCCGCCCTCTGGCCCGAGCCCGGCACGCCACCGGACCCGGCGGAGCCCGCCGTGTTCCTGGTCGAACACGAACCCGATGCCGCGGAGGCCGCCCTCGGGCGCCGCGAGGTCGACATCGCGGTCACCCACTCCTACAGCCTGCTTCCCCGGCCGCTTCCCGCAGGATGCGAGCGGACGGCTCTCTTCGAGGAACCCGTACATCTCGTCCTGCACCCCGCCGACGCCGCCGACCACCGACTCGCTCCCGGAGCACCGGCAGATCTGCGCCGGTTCGCCGATGCCCCGTGGCTCCTCCCCGGCCCCGAGACGGCCTGCCACGAGATGACACAACGCGCCTGCGGGGCCGCAGGCTTCGTTCCGCGAGCCGTGGCGGTGGCGGGCGACTTCGCCGTTCTGACGGCCCTGGTCGCCCGACGCGCAGGAGTCGCCCTCATTCCCCGCATGGCGCTGCCGGCGCCCGGACCGGACCTGAGCATCCACACCCTGCGCGTGCCGGTCCACCGGAGCGTCCATGCCCTCCATCGCTCGGGTACGGGTGGGCAGCCCGGCATCCGGCACGTTCTCGACCGCCTCACCGCGCCCCTCGACGGCTGAGGTCCACGGCTCACGCGGCGCGGGTCGCCGCGAGGTAGATCCGGCGGGTCGGGATCTCGTTCTCGTACGCCTCGCGGACCGTGCAGGTGTCGACCCGGAAGGACGCGTTCCCGGCCGCGCGGCGGAGCTCGTACTCCGTGAACTCCGCCCAGTAGACCCGCAGATCGCTGCCGAGTGGGTCGTCGATCACACCGTCGTGCGTGCCTTCCTTCGCCACGACGAGGAGCTGGCCGCCGGGGCGGAGGGCCGTAGCCCAGGCGGCGAGGGTGGCGGGGAGTCCGGCGCGGGGCTGGTCGTGGAGGGAGTAGTAGGCGACGAGGCCGTCGAGGGGTTCGGTGAGGGTGCGGTGGTCCTGGACGGCGAACCGGCAGTCGGGGCGTTCGCGGCGGGCGAGGGCGACGCAGCGCGGGGAGAGGTCGATGCCGAGGACGTCGAGGCCCCGGTCCGTCAGGAACTGAGTGACGTGGCCGCAGGGGCCGCAGCCGGCGTCGTACACCCGGCCGCCCGGGACGACCCGCCCGGCGAACGCGTCCAGGGCCTCCAGGTCGAATGGCTTGCTCTCCAACTCGTCCCGGAACAGCCGGAGATAGTGGTCGGCGCGGGCGTCCCAGGTGCGGACGACATCGGCGGCGGAGCCGGGAACGGGCGCGGGGGGCGTCGTGGACGTCGTCTCTGGCATGGCCCCAACCTACGGCTTCGTACGGGGCCGGGGCGGAGAGATGCGCGGCGCCCCGCACGGGGCCGGGAAGCCCAGGGGTGCCGTGCGGGGCGCGCGTTCACAGGGCGGGGGTCGTCAGACCACGGTCATGGTGTACGTACCCGTGCCGTTCTGCCGGCCGCTGGAGTACTGGCGGATCTGCTCTCCGTCGGCGTAGCGGTCGTGGCCGGCCATGGAGCCGGAGTACTTGTTCTGGATGCCGACCTTCGTGCTGCCGGGCACGTCACGGTAGATGTAGAAGCGCTGGAGATCGTCCTCCACGCAGGAGGCCGTGGTCAGGACGCCCAGCTCCTGGTTGGCGGCGGCCGCCGGGACGGTGGCGCATCCGCCGTTGCCCCAGTTCCACAGGGATGCCTCGACGACCCCGTTGGACTCCGTGACGTTGCAGAGCTTCCAGTTGTCCAGGTGGGCGCTGAGGAAGTTGGATTCGCGCAGGCGGATGCCGTCGCCGGGCAGGAGCGGTGCGCTCCAGTTGAGGGGCTTGCCGGGGACGTCGATCTTGTAGACGGCGGCCTGGCAGTTCAGGGCGGCAAGCGGGGCGGGGGCCGGGGCCGGGTTCGCGGGGGCCTGTGCGGTCCGGGCGCCGACGGCCCGCTCGGCGGCGGCCTGCTCGGCCTGCGCCGCCTTCCTCGCCTCGGCGGCCTTCGCCGAGGTCACCTCACCGGCCGGGTGGGTCGCGGTGGCGAGGGCGGAGCCGCAGTCCAGCAGGTCCTGCGCCTTGCGCATGATGCTGTCGGCGGGAACGGCGTCCTCGCAGCGCACCGCGCCCTCTTCGAGGGTCGTGAAGGTGGTGAAGCTCCCGGCGCCGCCGCCCTCGACCCACTTCAGGGCCCAACTGCCGTCGGCCTGCTGGGCGCGGTTGCAGTTGAGGCTGCCGTAGGTGCCGGTGACCTTCTTGGTCCCCTTGTAGAGGCCGTAGTAGCCCGGACTGGCGAAGTTCCAGGTGACCTCCGTCGCCGCGGTGTTGGTGGAGGTGTACTCCAACTGCACGTTGAGGCCCACGGTCGCGCCGGCCTTCGTGAGGGCGAGCTGGGGGAAGGCGCCTTCGACGTTGCCGGAGGCGTTGGCGCCCACGGTCACCTTGACGACCGTCTGCACGGTCGTGGTCACCTTCTGGGTGCCGGTCGAGCCCTCGGTGACGTACCAGCCCTTGAAGTGGGTGATGACCGGGGTCACTTCGGTGGTCTTGATGTACGGGTGCCGGGTGCCGAGATCCGCCGCCGTACAGGCCCCGCCGGGCTCGGCATCCGCCGAGACGGCGGGTGCGGCGGCGGTCCCGGCGGGCGCGGCGGCGGCCGGTGGGACGGCGAGTCCCACGGTGGCCACGGCGGCCGAGGCGGCACAGGCCATGAGTGTCTTCGCTAAGCGGCTGACGGAGCTTGTGGGGCGCATCGTTGCCTTTCCTCCTGGCTGTGTGTGTTCGGTCCGCAGCCGAACGTAGCGGCCGGGGCGGTGGCGGTGTGAGCCCCCAACGGGCCAAAGGGCGATCATGGAGGGGCTTATTCCGCGCCTCGGGTCGCCGGAGCGCCCGTGCGAGCCCGCGCATAGGGTGCCCGCATGACCACCGCACTCCGCCTGGAGAAGATCACCCCCGACAACGTCGACTCCGCCATCGCGCTCAAGGTGCGTGCGGATCAGGAACACCTGGTCGCCCCGGTCGTGAAGTCCCTGGCCGAGGCGTACGCGTACGGCGATACGGCCTGGCCCCGCCTCATCCTGGACGGCGACCGGCCCGTCGGCTTCCTGATGGCGTTCTTCGACATCCCCTTCGGCGGCGGGGAGAGCGATCTGCGCTCCGGACTGTGGCGGCTGAACGTCGCGGCGGGCGAACAGGGGCACGGCTGCGGCCGGTTCGCGGTCGAGTCGGTGGCGGCGGAAATCCGGCGGCGCGGCGGGACCGCCCTGACGACCACGTGGCATCCGGGTGAGGACGGTCCGGAGCGCTTCTATCTGCGGCTCGGGTTCCGGCCGACCGGCGAGATGAGCGGGGGCCAGCGAGTCGGGGTGCTGGACCTGGGCAGAGCCGGGTCCGCCGCCCGGAGCCGTACGACCCCGTAGGCCCCGTAGGCCCCGCAGGCCCCGGACGCCACACCCGTCCGGAGCCGTACGAGCCCCGTCGGCCCCGGCTGCCACACCCGTCCGGAGCCGTACGGCGCCCGGTCGGCACACCCGCGAGCCCGTACACCCGCGTGCCCGCTCACCGGCCCCGGCCGGCCCCGCCTACAGCCCCGTCCGCAGTGCGTTGACGCGTGCGGCGGCCGCGTCGAAGCGGGCGCCGTCGAGTCCGCCGGAGGCCAGGGCCTCGCTGAGCGCGGTGACCGCAGTGTCGCCCTGGGAGACGCTGCGCGAGGAGCACAGCACCAGGTCCATGCCCGCGGAGGCCGCCGCGACCGCGCGCTGCGCGGTCGTGCCGAAGGACTGGAGCGCCCCGGCCTCCAGGGCGTCGGTGATCGTGACGCCCGTGTAGCCGAGGCGGTCGCGCAGTTCGGAGACGACCGTCGGGGAGAGCCCGGCCGGGCGGGCGGGGTCCAGGGCGGAGTAGATCGCCCACGAGAGCATGACGAGCTTCACGCCCGCCGCGACGGCGTCCCGGTACGGCGCCTCGTCCACCCCGCGCAGTGTGGCCGCGGACGTGGTGAGCGTGACGGAGCGCAGGTCCGTGTTCTGGCTCGCCGAGGCGGGGCCGAGGCCCGGGAAGTGCTTCGCGGTGGCGGCGACCCCGACGTCCTGCTGCGCGCGGATGAACGCCGTACCGCAACTGGCCACCGCGGCGGCCGACTTGCTGTAGGAACGCTCGTACTGGTCGGTGAAGTCACCGGTCTTGCGGTACACGTCGAGGACCGGCGCGAGGTTGACGTTCATGCCGACGCCCGCGAGGTTCATCCCCGCGCCGCCGCCGGTGAAGTCGGCCCACTGGAGGGGGTCGGCGGAGGCGCCGACGTCCTTGGCGGACATCACCGGCTCTCCCGGCAGCCGACGGACCACGCCGCCCTCCTGGTCGGTCATCAGGAGCAGCGGGGCCTGCACCGGGGAGTTGGCGTGCGCGGCCTTCATCGAGCGGACGACGCCCTCGATCTGGGTCAGGTTCTCGATGTTCTCCCCGAAGAAGATCACCCCGGCCGTGCGCCCCTGCTCGATGGCGTTCATCAGCGAGGCCGGAGGGGTGAGCCCGGGGTAGGAGTGGATGACGCACTGCCCGGCGCGCTGCTGGGGGGTCAGGGCGGCGACGGCGGCCGGGGGGCGGGCGGCCTCCGGGGGCCGTACGGCTTCCGGTTTCCGTGCGTTCTCCGGAGACCGCGCGTGCTCCGGCGTCCGTGCGGCGGCCTGCGCGGCGGCGGTCGCTCCGAGTCCGCCGGCCAGGGCCGCGGCTCCGGCGGCGAGGGCGGCGCGCCTGCTGAGGGGTGGCGTGGGGTCCATGGGTGCTCCGTAAGTTGTCAGGCGGCAGTGCTCCACACGCGGGCCCGGCGTGGACGCCGTGGGAGGCGTACACGAGGGGGGAACGGGCCCGGCTCCACACGCGCGGGCCGGAGCGGCCGGGGTGATTCGGCCGCTCCGGCCCGCACGCCTCTCGCACGGGTCCGCCGCGCCCCGAGGGGCAACGACGTCCCGTGTCACACCGTCACGGGGTGTTGTTGGCCAGGGCGAGCAGCCGGGAGCGGTCGCCGCCGAAGCGGTCGCGGTCGACGGCGCCGGAGATGCCGCTCACCGATCCGGTGGAGCTGTACTGCCAGACCGTCCAGTACGGGAAGCCCGCCGGGATGGTCGGGTTGGTGGCCGTGGTCCAGTGGGCGACCCAGAGCGGGCTGCGGGTGGACATGCCGGTCCAGCCGCCGGTGCAGGTGTTCCACCAGCTGGGGCTGGTGTAGATCACGACGTCACGGCCGGTGCGGGACTTGTACGTGTTGTAGAAGTCCAGGATCCACTGGCGCATGGACGCCTGCGAGTAGCCGTAGCAGGTGCCCTCGATGTCCAGGACGCCCGGCAGCGTGAGGTTGTCGCGCGACCAGCCGCCGCCGTTGCCCGCGAAGAACGTGGCCTGGGCGGCGCCGCCGGAGACGTCCGGGCGGGCGAAGTGGTAGGCGCCCCGGATCACACCGGCGTAGTAGGCGTTCGGGTAGTTGGAGTTGAAGTTCGGGTCCTTGTAGGTCAGGCCCTCGGTGGCCTTCATCCAGGCGAACTCGATCCCGGCGCCGCGCACCGAGGTCCAGTTGATGGAGCCCTGCCACTTGGAGACGTCGATGCCGAGCGGGTTGGCCTTGACGGTGACCTCCGGCTGGGCGTCGAGGCGCAGCTGCTTGGTGTCCGGTCTGAACGCCTGGCCGTCCGGGAGGTAGCCGACACCCATGTATCCCTGGCCGAGCGGGATGGGGTCGTGCTTGGCGGGTGCGGCCGTGGCAGTGCTGGACATCAGTCCGAGGAGCAGCGCGGCGCTCGTGCCGAGGACACCGGCCAGGGTGAGGCGTCGGCGGGCGAGGGTGAGGGAACGCGGGGTGGTCCGGGAGAACAAGGCGGCCTCCTGCTGGGTGGGGGGGCGGATACCGCGACAGGCCCGACCGGCCGCACGTTTCGTCCTGATCTACGCGCGTCCAGTTGTCGCGAACACGACACAGTGAGCCACAGGCCCGGGGGTCCGGTAAAGAGCGCCTGCCTCCCATTAGTGGTCTGGACCAAAGGCCGGTCCGGTGAGCTGTACAAACGACCGGTGGGCGGCGGAACTTTTCCGAACTGGCGGCGGAACCTCGCGCCGGGGCTTTCCCGAACCGGCTGCCGCTCCCCACGTGCGAACGGGTGACTGCCGCCCCGCGGCCGGACCGGACTCGCCGCCACTCCCCGTACGCGAACTCGCCCTCACCGCCCCGCGCTCGAACTGGCGGCCACTCCCCCGCACTCGATCGGGTGGACGTGCCCGCGCGGACGTGGCTCGGGGCCGTAATCGGGCACGGCGGGCGCGATCATGCGGCGGTGATCTCTTCCATTCGGACGGCCCGCCGTCCCAAGTCCCCGCTCCTGGCCGGGTTCGGCGGCACCCTCGCCCTGCTGACCCTGCTCCCGGTCGTGCCCGCCACGGCCGCCGCGCCCGCGCAGGACGCCTCGCCGCGTGTGGTCACCCCGGCCGAGCGCAGGACCTCCGCGTACCTCGACTCGCTCCAGGGCAGGCCCGCCGCGCTGAAGGCCTTCTTCAAGGCGCTGCCCAAGGGCGGCGACCTCCACAACCACCTGTCCGGTGCGGCCACCACCGAGTACCTGATCAAGCTCGCGATCGACAAGGGCCTGTGCATCGACGCGACGATGACGGCGGTGGCGCCGCCGTGCGGCCCCGGCACCCGCCCGGCCGCCGACGCGCGGACCGACGCGGCGTTCCGCCAGGAGATCGTCCGGGCCTGGTCCATGCAGGACTTCCCGGCCGGCGAGTCGGGGCACGACCACTTCTTCGACACCTTCGGCAAGTTCGGCCTGGCGACCTGGGACCGGGGCAAGCTCCTGGCGAACGTCGCCAACACCGTCGTCGCGCAGAACCAGTTCTACCTGGAGACGATGGTCACCCCGGCCTCGGACAGCGCCAGGGCCCTGGCCGAGAAGGTGGGTTACGACGCCGACCTGGCCGCCTTCCACCGCAAGCTGCTGGCCGGCGGGCTGAACAAGGTCGTCGACGAGGCGGTCCGCGAGGCCGACGAGGGCGACGCGGACTTCCGCCGCACCGCGCACTGCGACACCAACCGCCCCGACCCGGGCTGCCGGCTCCCCGTCCGCTGGATCTCCCAGGTCTCCCGCGGCAGCACCCCGGCCCGCGTCTTCACGCAGATGGCCGTCGGCATGCGGCTCGCCGAGCGCGACCCGCGCTTCGTCGCCGTCAACCTCGTCCAGCCCGAGGACTGGGACAGCTCGCTGGAGAACTACAGCCTCCAGATGCGGATGCTGAAGTACCTGCGCGGCCAGTACCCCGGCGCCCACCTCACCCTGCACGCCGGTGAGCTGGCCCCCGGCCTCGTCAAGCCCGAGGACCTCACCTTCCACATCAACGAGGCCGTCCGCGTCGCCGGCGCCGAGCGCATCGGCCACGGCGTCGACCTCGTCCACGAGGACAACTGGCGCGGCCTCGCCCGCACCATGGCCCGCCGCGACATCGCCGTCGAGGTCCCCTTCTCCAGCAACAAGCAGATCCTCGGCATCGCGGGCGCCGACCACCCGTTCAACGCCTACCGGCGCTACGGGGTCCCGATCGTCCTCTCCACCGACGACCCCGGCGTCTCCCGCATCGACATCAGCCACGAGTACCAGTACGCCTCCGAGACGTACGACCTCGACTACCCCACCCTCAAGGACCTGGCCCGCGCCTCCCTGGAACACGCCTTCCGCGAGGGCCGCAGCCTCTGGGCCGCAGGCTCCGCCCGCACCGGCTACCGCATGGTCCCCGCCTGCGCCACCAGCCGCCCCGGCGCCGGCAACCCCACCCCCCGCTGCCTCGACTTCCTCTCCGACAACCCGAAGGCGGGCATGGAATGGCGCCAGGAGGCGGCCTTCACCGCCTTCGAGCGCGCCCACGGCGGCCGCCGCTGACGCATCCCCCCTTCGCCGGGCCGCGGGGCACTGTCCCTGCGGCCCGGTGGTGCGTCCGGGCCCACCCGCGATCACGTCCGCACCGGGATCGGCAACGCCGCAGCACTCAGGGCCCCTTACGGGATCGGCATCTGTCCGGATTCATACGGTGAGACCGAGGGCAGCAAGGGGCCTTCGATCGTCGCGCGCGGTGTGGCGTAGGACGGCGGCGAAGGTGTCGGAACTCATCGCCGCACGGGGATCCTGTCCGAACGGAGTGTCGGCCCGTCCCCCTTGCCCGCGTCGAGCAGCAGCGCCGCGACCGCCTCCGGGTCCTCGCGCATGGCGTCGTGGCCAGTGGGCAGGGTGTGGACGCGCCACCCGGGGTCGGTCAGGAGCCGGTCCCGGAGTCCGGTGAACGGGGTGCGGTCCTCCCAGCCCGCGCAGTACACGAACTCCCGGCGCGGGACGCGGGCGTGGGCGCCGGTGAGGCGGACCGTCTGGAGGAACGAGGCGAGGGGGTGGGGGCGGCGGCGCGGGTCGCCGCGGTGGCCCGGCGGGGCGACGGAGTAGCCCGTGTCCGCCGCCCCGGCCGCGAAGACCTCCCTGAAGTGCGCGTTGGTCGAGGACCAGCAGGAGTCGCCGTCGTCCGGTACGTACGCGTCGAGGTGCACCAGCCGGGCGACCCGGCCGGCCGCGCGGTCGGCGGCGGCCGCGACGACGAGCCCGGCGTAGCTGTGGCCGACGAGGGTCACCCCGGTGGCGCCGGTGCGGTCCAGGAGCCGCAGGACGTCGGAGGCGTGGGTGTCCAGTCCGGCGGTGGCGACGACGGCGGGCTCGTCGTCGGGGCGCAGGCCGGTCAGGGTGAGGGCGTGCGCGGTGTGGCCGGCGCGCTCCAGGAGCGGGACGACGTGCTCGTACGCCCAGGCGCCCTTCCACGCGCCGGGGACCAGGACGAATACGGTCATGGCTCTCTCCTTCCGCAGGGGTGCGGGCGGATGTCCCGTACCCCTGCCGAGGAGTCTCGCCGGGGTGAGCGGTGGCGTGGTAGCGCTACGATGCCAGGCTGTGCCTGTTCCCCGCCACGACGGTGAGTCCCCCGGTCCCGTCTCGTCCGTCTGGCCGTCCGGCGGGCGTCATCTGTGGCCGTCCGGCGGTGCGAGCGCCGAGCGCGCGCACGGGCGGGGTCATCTCGTGTACGCGGCGGCCGGCGTCCTGACCGTCCGCACCGGGCGCGGCACCTGGGTCGTGCCCGCCAACCGGGTCGCCTGGATCCCGGCCGCGTTCCCCCACCGGCACCGGGCCCACGGGGACACGGACATGCGGATCGTCTTCCTCCCGCCGTCCCTCGCACGCCTCGTCCCGGACCGCCCGGTGGTGTTCCTGGCCTCGCCGCTCGCCCGCGAGGTCCTGCTCGCCCTGACCACCCCGGGCGAGGGCGGCGAACCGCCGACCCGCGCCCCCGCCGCCCTCGCCCGGCTGCGCCGGGTCCTCGTCGACGAACTCCGGGAAGCGCGCGAACAGCCCCTCCACCTGCCGGAACCCCGCGACGACCGGCTGCGCGCCCTCGCCCGGATCCTCTCCGCGAACCCGGCCGACACGACGTCGCTCGCCGGTCTCGGCAGGGCCGTCGGGGCGAGCCCCCGCACCCTCAGCCGGCTGTTCCGCGACGAACTGTCCATGACCTTCTACGAATGGCGCACCCAGCTCCGCGTCTGCCACGCCCTCGTTCTCCTCGCCGAGAACCACGACACCACCCGCACCGCCCACGCCTGCGGCTGGACGAACCCGAGCGCCTTCATCCAGGCGTTCACTTGCCTCGTCGGCACGACGCCGGGGCGACACCGGGCGGGAGCTGTCTGAGCCCCATGCGCATACGGCGAAACGGGCCGGGCGCAGCGGCGACTCGGACACGTTGGTTCCGGACGTCCGGTCCGGTCCCACGCCCCTGAACGGTCGTTGGTTCCCTCGTCGAGGCCAGGGGTCCTGTCACGTGTGGGCCCGTCGTGGATCGAGGGCGTCCATCAGACCGCGGACGTTCGCGGAAACCGTCCGCCAGGAATCCTCCTCCCCCAGGAAGGCGACTGCCGGTTCGGTGGACGACCGCCCGTAGTCCAGCGCGAAGAGGAGGTCGGGTCCGAGGTTTCCGATGATCACGGTCCTCAGCCGCGGCATACGGCCGGGCGAGGCAGGCTCCGCGGAGGTCCCGGCGTAGCACCGCAGGATCTCCTCGTCGAGTTCCTCGCGCCACCACCGCGTCATTCCGCGCATGCCGGAGAACGTGTGGAACACGGGACGGACCGGGGCCCGGCCGAACACGGCCGCGATCCCGGGGGAACGGGCCAGCTCCATCCACCTGCCGTCCTCGACCGCCGCGACCAGGCAGGCGGGCAGCGGCATACCGAAAACGGACGTACGGAGCTCTGCGGCGCGGTTCATCCGGTCCTCATCTGTGCGGGCACGCGAAACGGGCGGGCGGCCATTCTCGCCGCCCGCCCGTTTCCCCCCGTCAGGCGGCCCGATAGGCCGCCCGGTACCGGGCCATCGCGCCGGTCAGGTCGCCGGTGAGGGCGAGGTGGTCGGCTTCGGCGAAGGGCTTGGAGAAGGCCTCGGTGAAGGTGCCGTCCGCCTTCTGCTGGACGAGGAGCCGGGCCTGGGTGGCCAGGGCGCGGCCCGCGTCGGTGTGGGCGAGGCCGGCCTTTTCGGTCAGGCGGGCGGCCAGGGCGAGGGCGGTGAGGGTGAGTTCGCCGCCGGACGGGGGCTTCTTGAGGGTGGTGAGGCCCCAGCCGTAGGGGAACTGGGGGTCGTAGGAGGAGTCGCCGACGTTGATGGGGAGCTGGTCGACGGACCTGGGCCAGGTGACGGGGAGCTGTCCGGTGAAGGGGCGCTTGCCGTAGAGGACGTCGGCGACGCCGTCGCCCTCGGTGCCCGGCAGCCAGGAGGCCACCAGGGCGTCGATGTCGCCCAGCCGGTCGCCGATGAGCTGGGGGCGGCCGGAGACGATGAGGACGGCGCACTTCATCGCGGCGCAGACCTTGTCGACGGCGGCCTTGTCGGCGGCGGAGAGTTCGAGGTCGTGGCCGTTGCCGACATCGCCGACGCCCTCGGCGTACGGGGTCTCGCCGACGACGACCACGCCGACGTCGTAGCCGGTGGTGTCGGCGGAGGCGTCCTCGGAGTAGGTGACGGAGGCGGCGTCCTTCTTCATGGCGGAGAGGATCGTGGTGCCGGGGGTGATGTCGCCGGAGGAGCCCTGCCAGCTGACGGTCCAGCCGCCCGCCTGGTTGCCGATGTCGTCGGCGTTGGAGCCGGCGACGTACACCTTCTGGGAGGACTTCAGCGGCAGGACGCCGCCGTCGTTCTTCAGGAGGACCTGGGACTCGGCGGCGGCCTGACGGGCCACGGCGCGGTGTTCGGCGGAGCCGATCCGTTCCAGGTTGGCGGTGTCGGCGTAGGGCTTCTCGAAGAGGCCGAGCCTGAACTTCTGGGTGAGGATGCGGGAGACCGCGTCGTCGATGCGGGACTGCGGGATGCGGCCCGCGGCGACCTCGTCCTGAAGGGTCGCGGTGAACTCCTGGTACGCCGTCGGGACCATGATCATGTCGAGTCCGGCGTTGATGGAGGTGCGCACGTCGCTCGCGTAGTCGCCGGGGATCTGGTCGATGGCCTTGTAGTCGCTGATGACGAAGCCCTCGAAGCCCATGCGGTCCTTGAGGACACCGTTGATCATCTCGGCGTCGGCGTGCATCTTCACGGGGCCCCGGTCGTCGCCGATGATGTCGAGCGAGGAGTAGGACGGCATGACCGTGCCGACGCCGCGCTTCACGGCGTCCTCGAAGGGGGCGAGGTGGACGGCCTCCAGCTCCTGGCGGGTGACCTTGGTGACGCCCTGGTCGATCGGGTACGAACCGGTGGTCGAGGAGCCGTACTCCGTACCGCCGTCCCCGACGTAGTGCTTGGCGGTGGCCAGGACCTTGTCGTTGCGGGAGAGGTCCTTGCCCGTGGCCGCGCCCTGCATGCCCTGGATCACGGTCTCCAGGGACTTCACGAGCGCCGGGTCCTCGCCGTAGGCCTCGTAGGAACGGCCCCAGCGTTCGTCGCGCGAGACGCAGAGGCAGGGCGCGAAGTCCCAGGGGACGCCGGTGGCCCGCACCTCGTTCGCGGTGACGGCCCCGGTCCGCTCGGCGAGCTTCGGGTCACGGGTGGCGCCGAGGCCCACGTTGTGCGGCATGATCGTCGCGCCGACGAGGTTGTTGTGGCCGTGCACCGCGTCCACGCCGTAGATCAGCGGGATCTGGAAGCGGGTGGCCTGGGCGCGCAGTTGATAGCCGTCGACCATCTTCGCCCATGCCTCGGGGGTGTTGGGCGTGGGGACCGAACCGCCGCCGGAGAGCAGCGAGCCGAGGTCGTACGCGGCGATGTCGCCCTGCGAGGCGAGCGCGTTGCGTTCGGCCTGGGTCATCTGACCGGCCTTCTCGGCGGGCGACATCCGGGCGAGGAGATCGGCGACGCGCTGCTTCACGGGCAGTTTCGCGTTCTGGTACGGCAGTCCGTGGGCGTCGATGACGACCTGCGGGTTCTCCTTCGGCGGCCGGGCGCCGGTGACGGTCAGCTCCAGCGGAACGGTCTTCGCGGAGGCGGCCCCGGTGACCTTCTTCGTGGTGACGGTGACGCGGTGGGTGGTGCCGGACGGGGTGCCCGCGGGGAAGGTGTACGTGCCGGTGACCGGGGTGTAGTCGGTGTCGGCGGCCGCCGTGCCGCCCTTGGTCGTGTAGGCGACGGTGACCGGTTCCTCCAGCGGGGCGGACCCGGTGGTGGCGACCGAGAGGCCGATCTCCGCGGTGCCGCCCTGCTTCACGGGGTGCACGGCCGCGTCGGTGACCACGCTCGCCTTCAGGGCGGCGTCGGCCTTCCCGTACAGCTCGATGCCGTCGAGGGCGAACGTGCCGGGGCCGCCCGGCGGGAGGGTGAGGGCGTAGCCCCACATCTCGGTGAGGCCGAGGACCTGGTCGATGCCGCCGACGGGCTGGTAGTCGGTGCGGTAGACGAAGTCGGCGAAGGGGATCTCGACCTGGTGCCAGCCCTCCCAGTCGTCGGTGAAGGAGGTGGTCCAGAGTTCGGAGGCCTCGCCGTGGGCGCCGCCGTCCTTGATCTCGAAGCTGATGCGCTTGCCCGAACCGGGCGGCAGGGGTGCGGTGTTCTGGCCGTACCACCAGAAGCGGACGCCCTTGTGGGCGGACCAGTCGTGGGCGGGTCCGGCGGCGGCGTAGTCGTGGCTGAAGCCGCCGTAGCCGCTGATGTCGTAGCTGCCTTCGAGGACCTTGGCGCCCTCGGGGGCGTCCGCGCGCTCGGCCAGGGCGAGCGTGGGCGGGTCGTCGGCGTCCCCGCCCCAGGTGAAGATGCCCTCGGCCGGCTGGGCGGCGAAGGGGACCTCGCCCTCGAACCGGTCGACGGCGACGGGGGCCGGTTCGTCGGCCGGGGCCGCCGAACCGGGGGTGGCGCCCGCGAGCAGTCCGGCCAGGACGGTCGCGACGGCCAGGGCGGCGGTCGCGGGTCTCGCCCTGTGGCGGGTGCGTGATGGCATGAACGGCTCCTTCGTACGGTGGCCGCGCGCTCCGCGGCGGGATGCGGTGCCGTGGAGCGCGCGGCGGTGCGGGTGGTACGGGAAGGTGACGTGCCTGTGGGGGGTGTGGGGGTGTGGGGGGTGGTTCTGGGGGCGCCCGGCCCCCTCACGGGCCGGGCGCCGGTTCGGTGGGGTGCTTCTATCTGCGCGGCTCCGATGGGTGCTTCGTCCGCGCGGCTCCGGTGGGCTACTTCTTCTGTTCGACCCTGACCCAGTCGATCTCCGCCTTGATGCCGCCCTGGGCGACCCGGTCGACGCTGGACTGCGGCAGGCCCCAGTAGGGCTGGGTGACCTTGTTCCAGCCGGCCGGGTAGGCGCCGCCGAGGGCGAGGTTGAGGATCACGTACTGGTTGTGGTCGAAGACCCACTGGCCACGGGTCGACTCCAGCTTCTGGCGTGAGGTCGTCTGGACGACGCGGTCGTCGACGGTGAACGTCATGCCCTCGGGCGTCCACTCGACGCCGTAGGTGTGCCAGGCGTCGGCGCGGCCCCCGTCGGGGTACGTCTGCTGCTTGCCGATGTTGCCGTCGGCGGAGTAGCCGGGGCCGTGCAGGGCGGAGCTGGTCCAGTCGCCGTAGCCGATGTTCTCCATGATGTCGGTCTCGCCGGAGCCGGGCCAGGAGACCTTCGGGTCGTCGACGTTGCTGCCGAGCAGCCAGAAGGCGGGCCAGAAGCCGTCGCCGACCGGCAGCTTCATGCGGGCGCTGACCTTGCCGTAGGTGAAGTCGAACTTGGTGTTGGTGTCGATGCGGCCGGAGGTGAAGTCGAAGGTGCCGTTGGGCGTCTGGGTGCAGCCCTTGCAGTAGTTCGACTGGAGGATTAGGGAGCCGTTCTCGGTGCGGATGGTGTCCGGCGAGTCGACGTACGCCTGGGATTCGCCGTTGACCGGGCCCATCTCCGTGCCGGTGCGGACCACGCGCCACTTGGTGCGGTCGAGGCCGGAGCCGGTGAAGTCGTCGAAGAAGGTGGTGGTGTAGGCGCCGCCCGGGTTCTTGGGGAGGGCCGGGTAGGCGGCGCTCGCGCTGCCGCCGGTGCCCCACACCTGGAACTCGTAGAGCGAGTAGCCGAACTGGGCGGTGGCGGGCGCGGGGTTGTAGAAGGAGCGGCGCTCCACGCCCAGCATCCGGACGTAGCGGCCGGTCGCCGGGGTGGGCAGGGTGACGGTGTCGTGGCGTCCGACGGCGTCGCCCGGTGCCTTGACGTCGGCGCGGCGGGCGGCGACGTCGGCGGCGGACGGCTGGTAGACGGTGCGCCAGGTGCGGTTGTCGTCGGAGACCTGGATGCGGTAGTCGACGGCGTAGGCCGCCTCCCAGTACAGGTCCACGGTGTCGATGGTGGAGGTGGCGCCGAGGTCGACGCCGACCCAGCGGTCGGCGTTCCAGTCGCTGGACCAGCGGGACCGGTCCGCCTTGAGGTCGGCGGGCCAGCCGCCGTCCGTGACGTAGGCGGGCGAGTTGCCGGCGTGCTGGTAGAGGTCGCCGTACGCGGGGTGGTTGAGGGCGAGGTTGGTGCGGGTGGTGGAGGCGGGGGCCTGTTCTCCGCCGTACACCTTGAAGGAGTACAGCGAGTAGCCCCAGGCGGTGGCGCGTTGGACGCCGCGCATCCGGACGTAGCGGCCGGTGACCTCCTGGGGGTAGGTGTGCGCGGTGACGCTGCCGCCGGTGCCGTCGTCCTCGGTGTAGAAGGGGGTCCAGTCGGTGCCGTTCCTGGACACCTCAAGGACGTACTTCTTGCCGTAGGCGGCCTCCCAGTCGAGGGTGACGCTGCTGATCCGGATGACGGAGCCGAGGTCGACGCGGATCCAGGCGTTGTCGGCGAAGTCGCTGGACCAGCGGGTGGCGCCGTCGCCGTCGGCCGCGTTTCCGGGGCCGACGGCGTCGTTCTCGCTGCCGGATGCGGTGACGGAGGCCGGGTCGGCGGCGTGGGCGGCGGCCGCCCGGTCGGTGTCCCAGGCCGCGGCCACCGCCGCCGGCGCGGGGGCCGGGTCGGCGGCGAAGGCCATGGGGGCGGCGAGGGCGATCAGAGCGGCGGTGGTGGCTGCCAGGGTCGTACGAGAGGGCATGGTGGGGTTCCCGTTCGTATCCGTGGGGGTGGCGCGGCCACGCGCGGCGCGGCTACGCGTTGCGGGTGAGGTGGATGGTGTCGCGGTACCACTTGGCGCTGTCCTTGAGGGTCCGCTGCTGCGTGTCGTAGTCGACGCGGACGATGCCGAACCGCTTGTCGTAGCCGTAGGACCATTCGAAGTTGTCCATGAGCGACCAGGCGAAGTAGCCCCGGACGTCGGCCCCTTGGGCGCGGGCGTCGGCGACGGCGGCGATGTGGTCGGCGAGATACGTGGTGCGGTCCGCGTCGTGGATCTCGCCGTCCTCGGAGACGGTGTCGTCGAAGGCGGCACCGTTCTCCGTGACGACCGTCGGGAGGCCGTAGTCGTTCTCCAGACGGACGAGCAGGTCCGTGAGGGCGCCGGGGGTGATCTCCCAGTCCATCGCGGTGCGCGGCAGATCGCGCTCCACCTGCCGGGTGACGGGCAGGCCGTCGGCGTCGGTGGTGGCGCCGTCCTCCGTGGTGCCGGAGAACAGCGCGCCCCGGTAGAAGTTGACGCCGAGGACGTCGAGGGGGGTGGAGATGGCGGCCAGGTCGCCGTCCTCCACGGGGAGCGCGATGCCCTGGGCTGCGAGGTCGGCGACGACGTCCTCCGGGTAGGAGCCCTTGACGACGGGGTCCAGGTAGAGGCGGGCGCCCATCCCGTCGGCGCGGCGGCAGGCCTCGGCGTCCTCGGGGCTGTCGGTCTCGGGCGTCGCGGTGCCCAGGTTGAGGGTGATGCCGAGCTCCAGCGCGTTGCCCCGGGCCCCGGCCTGTTCGCGCAGGTACTGCGCGGCGAGGCCGTGGCCGAGGAGCAGGTGGTGCACGGCCTGCACGGCCTCGCCGAAGTTCTGCCGGCCCGGGGCCTGGTTGCCGTAGGCGTAGCCGAGCATGGCCGAGCACCAGGGTTCGTTGAGCGTGGTCCAGTGCATCACCCGGTCGCCCAGCGCGTCGTAGGCGAGCGCGGCGTACTCGGCGAAGCGGAACGCGGTGTCGCGGGCCGGCCAGCCGCCCGCGTCCTCCAGCTCCTGCGGGAGGTCCCAGTGGTAGAGGGTGATCCACGGGGTGACGCCCTTGGCGTCCAGCTCGTCGACGAGCCGCTTGTAGAAGTCGAGGCCCTTCTGGTTGGCCGGGCCCCGGCCGCCCGGCTGGATGCGGGGCCAGGCCAGCGAGAAGCGGTAGGTGTCGACGCCGAGGTCCGCGATGAGCGCGACGTCCTCGGGCATCCGGTGGTAGTGGTCGCAGGCCACGTCGCCGTTCTCGCCGCGCACGACCATGCCCGGCACCCCGCAGTACGTGTCCCAGATCGACGGTGTTCTGCCGTCCTCGGCCGCCGCGCCCTCGATCTGGTACGCGGCGGTGGCGACGCCCCAGCGGAAGCCCGCGGGCAGGCCCGGGACGGCCTGGGCGGCGATCTCGCGGGCGTAGGACTGAGGGGTGACGAGGTTCATGGTTCTCCTGAGGTGTGCGGTGCGGTCGACGGGCCCCGGTGGCTGCGCCCCGGGCCGGTCCGGCCCTGACCCGCCGGACCGGCCCGGGGTCATCCCTGGGCGGCGGCGGCCGGTGCGGCGGCGGTGGCCGGGAGGCCCCGGTGGAGCCAGCAGGCCACCGAGCGGGAGCCGTCCGTGCCGTCCGGTGCGGCGAGCACCGGGACATGGGTGTCGCAGCCCTCGGTCCGCTTGGCGCAGCGGGGGTGGAAGGCGCAGCCGGCCGGCATCGCGGACAGGTGCGGGGGCGAGCCGGGGATGCCGCTGAGTTCGCGGCGGGGGCCGTGGAGCGCGGGGAAGGAGTGGAGCAGTCCGGCGCTGTAGGGGTGGTGCGGTTCCCGGTAGATGTCGGAGGCGCCGGCCTGCTCGACGATCCGGCCGCCGTACATGATCGCGATCCGGTCGGAGAACTCGATGAGGAGGGAGATGTCGTGGGTGATGAAGACGACCGAGAAACCGAGTTCCTCGCGGAGCCGGACGAGCTGGCGCAGGATCTGGCGCTGCATGACGACGTCGAGCGCGGTGGTGGGCTCGTCCATGATGACGATCTCGGGTTCCAGGGCGAGCGCCATCGCGATCATCACGCGCTGGCGCATGCCGCCGGAGAGCTGGTGGGGGTAGGCGCCGAGCCGGTCGGCGGAGATGCCGACCAGGTGGAGGAGTTCCCGGGCGCGTGCGGTGCGCTCGGCCTTCCTCATCTCGGGGCGGTGGGCCTGGAGGACGTCCGTGAGCTGGTTGTGGACCGTGTACACCGGGTTCAGGGAGTTCATCGCGCCCTGGAAGACGATGGACAGCTCCTGCCAGCGGAAGGCCCGCAGTTCGGCGGCGGACATGGCGAGGAGGTCCAGGGCCTCGCCGTCGCGCCGGTGGTAGTGGACCTCGCCGCCGGTGATCACGCCGGGCGGGGAGAGCAGCCGGGTGACGGCGTAGGCGAGGGTGGACTTCCCGGAGCCGGACTCGCCGGCGAGGCCGAGGACTTCGCCGCGGTGCAGGGTGAGGTCGATGTCGCGCAGGGCGTGCACGGCGTCGGCGCCGGTGCCGTAGTCCACGTCGAGGCCGCTGATGGTGAGGACGGGCTCGCTCATGAGCGGGTCTCCTTGTGGCGCGGGGTGCCGGTACGGGTCACCGGGGTGAAGCCGACGCGCATCCTGACCTTGCGGGAGCCGCCGGTCTCGGTGCGCAGCCGCGGGTTGACGAACTCGTCGATGCCGAAGTTGATCAGCGCGAGGGACATGCCGAGCAGGGCGATGCAGAGCCCGGCCGGGACGAACCACCACCACGCGCCCTGGGCGAGTGCCTGGCTGGACTGCGCCCAGAACAGGACGGTCCCCCAGTTCCAGTTGGAGATGTCGGCGACGCCGATGAAGGCCAGGGTGATCTCGGAGAGGATCGCGAAGATGACCGTGCCGACGAATCCGGAGGCGATGACCGCGGTGAGGTTGGGCATCACCTCGAAGATGATGATCCGCCAGGTCGGCTCGCCGGTGGCGCGGGCCGCCTCCACGTAGTCGCGGCGGCGCAGCGACAGCGTCTGGGCGCGCAGCACACGGGCGCCCCAGGCCCAGGAGGTGAGGGCGATGACGACCGCGATGAGCAGGTCGCCGGCGTCCGTGACGAAGCTGGCGATGATGATGATCAGCGGCAGTCCGGGGATGACCAGGAAGACGTTGGACAGCAGCGACAGCACCTCGTCGGCCAGTCCGCCGAGGAAACCGGCGGTGACGCCGATCAGCACGGACAGGGCGGTCGCGAGGATGCCCGCGACGAAGCCGACGACGAGCACGCCCCGGGTGCCGACGAGGATCTGCGAGAGCACGTCCTGACCGGTCTGCGTGGTGCCGAACCAGTGCGAACCGGAGGGCGGTTGCAGCAGGTCCTGGCTCATGGTGTCGGGGTCGTACGGGGCGACCCACGGGCCGACGATCGCGATCAGCACGAAGAAGAGCAGGATGCCCAGTCCGATGACGGTCTTCCGGCCCCGCAGGAAGCGGAAGCGGCGCCTGCTCGCTGCCGGGGTCTCGGCGGCGTCGAGTACGGCGGTCTCGGTTGCGGTGACGGCCACAGCCCTACGCCTCCCTTCGGGTACGGGGGTCGAGGAGCATGTAGAGGATGTCGGCGAGGAGGTTCGCCGCGAGGACGGCGAGCGTGATGATGAGGAAGATGCCCTGCATCAGGGGGTAGTCCTTGGCTCCCACGCCCTGGAAGAGCTGGTAGCCGATGCCCGGGTAGTTGAAGACCATCTCCACCAGGAGCGTGCCGCCGACGATGAAGCCGAGCGAGAGGGCGAAGCCGGAGATGTTGGGCAGGATCGCGTTGCGTGCCGCGTAGCCGAACATCACCCGGCGCTCGGAGAGCCCCTTGGCCTGGGCGACCATGACGTAGTCCTCGCTGGACACCGTCACCATCATGTTCCGCATGCCGAGGATCCATCCGGCGACCGCGCTGAGGACGATCGTGCAGCCGGGCAGCACCCCGTGGTAGAGCGCGCTGGAGATGAACGGCCAGTCGAAGGCCGGCACCAGCCAGTTGTCGTAGCCGCCCTCGAAGGGGAAGAGCGACCACTTCGTGGCGAACAGCCAGATCGCGATGAGCCCGAGCCAGAAGTACGGGATCGACGAGATGAACGTGGTGACGGGCAGCAGGTTGTCCATCCAGGAGCCGCGCCGCCAGCCCGCGAAGACCCCGAGGCCGGTGCCGAGGACGAAGCTGATCAGTGTGGTGATGCCGACGAGGGCGAGGGTCCAGGGCAGCGACTGCGCGATGATCTCGCTGACCGGGGTGGGGAAGAAGGTGAAGGAGAGGCCGAGGTCGCCGTGGAGCAGATGGGACCAGTAGTCGGTGTACTGCTCCCAGAGCGACTGGTTCTTGTCGAGGCCGAAGAGGGCCTTCAGCGAGTCGATGGCGCTGGTGTCCAGCTGGCCCTGGAAGCGGGCGATCAGTGCCTGGACGGGGTCTCCGGGCATCAGCCGCGGGATGAGGAAGTTGATGGTGATGGCGGCCCAGGCGGTGACCAGGTAGAAGGCGAGCCGTTGGAGCAGGAACTTCACTTCGCAGCCTCCTTCTCGTGGTCGTCGGTGCGGGCGGTGCCGGTGTTCTCGTACAGCCAGCAGGCGGCCCACTGGCCGTCGGCCAGGTCGAAGCGCGGCGGCAGTTCGGTGCGGCAGCGCTCCATCGCCTTGGGGCAGCGGGGGTGGAAGCGGCAGCCGGCCGGCGGGTCGATGAGGGAGGGCGGCTCGCCGGTGCCGTTCTCCTCCCCGTCCTCGTTGTCCTCGTCGTCGCCCGCCCGGTCCGGGTGGGGGGCGGAGGCGATGAGGAGCTGGGTGTACGGGTGGGCGGGGCGCTGGGTGACGGTCTCGCTGTCGCCGCCCTCGACGATGCGGCCCGCGTACATCACGAGGGTGGTGTCGGCGAAGTAGCGGGCGGACGCGATGTCGTGGGTGATGTAGAGGATCGCCAGGTGGAAGCGGTCCTTGAGGTCCTTGAGGAGGTTGAGGATCCCGAGCCGGATGGAGACGTCCAGCATCGAGACGGGCTCGTCGGCGAGGAGGACCCGGGGGTCGGCGCCGAGCGCGCGGGCGATGGCCACGCGCTGGCGCTGACCGCCGGACAGCTCGTGCGGGAACTTGTCCAGGTACTGATGAGGAGGAGTCAGCTGGACCCGGTTCAGCAGAGCGGTCAGGTTCTTCTCCAGCTCCTCCTCGCCGCTGCCGGCCCGGCCGTGGATCCTCAGTGACCGGGTCAGGTGGTAGCGCACGGTGTGCACGGGGTTCAGTGAGGCGAACGGGTCCTGGAAGATCAGCTGGACCCGGCGTACGTAACTGCGGAAGGACCGGCCACGTCCGGCCTTCACCGGCTGCCCGTCCAGGAGGATCTCGCCCGAGGTGAGCGGATACAGCTGGGCGAGCAGTCTGGCGACGGTGGACTTCCCGGAGCCCGACTCCCCCACCAGGGCCGTGACGGTGCCGCGCCGCAGTTCCAGCGAGGCGTCGTCGACGGCGTGGACGGTGCGGCGGGTGCGCGCGAGGAGGTCGCGGGCGGTGCGCCGCACGGCGAAGTGCTTGGTGACTCCGCGTGCTTCGAGCACGATGTGGTTGTTCTCTGACTGTTCAGACATGGCCGATACCCTGCGTCCCTGAATCCCCTGAATCGCTGCGTACTACTTGGCGGGCTTGAGCCTCAGCACGATCTCCAGCGAGGAGCGCTGGGTGTGCTGCGGGTCGGCGTACGGGTCGGCCTCGGTCGGCCAGCCCACCCAGTTCTTGGTGGAGTACTCCGCCCCGATGGGGGCCGCGGCGGTCGGGACCATCGGCGCCTGCTCGACCATGATCTTCTGGAGGGTGGCCATCGCCGCGGTGCGGGCGGTCTCCGTGGTGGCCTCGGCGAAGTCCTTCAGCGCCTCGGTCGCCTCGGTGCTCTTGAAGCGGCCGAAGTTGCCCTGCTGGGAGGGCTTGCCGATGGGCTGGAGCAGCGCGCCGTCCATGATGTTCTGGTACATGTCGTACGGGGTGGCGCCGCTGTTGGTCCAGTGCAGGGTGGCGTCGAAGTTGCCGTTGGCGACGTTCGCGCCCCAGGCGTCGGCGGTCTGCGTCTTGACCTTGGCGTCGATGCCGATCTGCTTGATGTTGTCCTTGATGATCGACAGGCCGGTGATGTAGTCGTTCCAGCCGGCCGGGTCGGTGAGCGTCAGCTTCACCGGCTTGCCGGACGGGTCCTTGAGGACGCCGCCGGCGAGGGTGAAGCCGGCCTTCTCCAGGACCTTCTTGGCGCCCTCGACGTCGGGCTTGGTGGTGGCGCTCTTGTACTCGGGGGCGATGAAGGACTCACCGGCCGGCAGCGGAATGCCGGTGGGGTTGGTGATCTCCGGGTAGAGCGTGGCCTCGGCCTGGGTGTAGATGGCGTTGCGGTCGATGACCATCGCCATGGCCTTGCGCAGCGCCGGGTTGTCGAAGGGCTTGCGGGTGGTGTTGAACCAGAGGCCGTGGATGCCGAGCCCGGAGGGGAACCACAGCTTGTGGTTCTTCGGGTCCTTGTCGATGAAGAGCTTCTTGAAGTCCGGCATGAAGACGAACGACCACTCCAGCTTGCCGCTGGCCAGCGCCGTGGTGGCGGCGTTGTTGTCGTTGTACGTGCTGTAGCGCAGCTCCTTGACCTTCGTCGACCCCTTCCAGTAGGTCGGCGTGGCGACCAGGGTGGTGGTCTGCGGGGTGAAGGTCTTCAGCTTGTACGGGCCGGAGCCGACGGGCGTCCGGTTGGGCCAGGTCTCCGGGTTGTCGACCTTCTCCCAGATGTGCTTGGGCACGATGTACTGCTGGATGATCTTGTTCTGGTTGACGTACTGCGAGTCGTCGAAGGTCAGGACGACCTTCTTGTCCTGGACCTCGACGCCGCCCCACTTGATGCCGTCGGCGTTGAGCGCCGGGTGCTTCTTCAGCAGGTCGAAGGTGAACGCGACGTCCTCGGCGGTGAGCGGCTTGCCGTCGGCCCACTTGGCGCGGTCGTCGAGGGTGAACGTGACCTTCGTGTAGTTGAGGTCCCACTTCCAGTCCGTCGCCAGCCACGGGTCGGCCTTGTCGGACGGCCGGATCTGGCTCACCATCGCCAGCGGCTCGTAGATCATCCAGCGGTAGCCGAGGGTGGCACCGGCCGAGGTGTTGAGGAACGGGTTGCTGTTGTTGGTCTGCGGTCCGTCCGGCTTGCCGAGGTTCAGCACACCGGTGGCGCCGCCGCCGGACTTGTTGTTCCGGTTGGAGTTGGCGGACGAGCATCCGGCGGCGAGCGCGACCACCGCGGTGGCGACCGCGACGGCTCTGAGCGTGTGGTGACGGCGTGCGGACATGGCGACTCCAGGAGGGACTGGCGGGTCTGGGAGATCCGGAAACGGGCAGCGCGGGGCACGCCGGACGACGGCCTGTGCGGTGGTACGGGGTGCGGTGCGGGCGGCCCGCCGTGCGCCACTCGGCGCCCTGGCGGACCGGAGCCCGGTCCGCTAGGGCGCCGAGTGGCGCACGACCAGTTCGGTGGGCAGGACGACCGGCGCGTCGGGTGCCGGTGTGCCGCCGAGGTGGGAGAGCAGCATCCGTGCGGCCGTCTCACCCATCTGCCGGGTGGGCTGGCGCACGGTCGTCAGGGGCGGTTCGGTGTGCTCGGCCATCGGGATGTCGTCGAAGCCGACCACCGCGACGTCGTCGGGCACGCTCCGTCCGGCGGCGCGCAGCGCCCGCAGGACGCCGGCCGCCGAGATGTCGTTGTGGGCGAAGACCGAGTCGAACTCCGTGCCGGAGGCGAGGAGCCGCTCCACGGCCAGCCGGCCGCAGGCCTCGGTGAAGTCGCCGCGGACGACGAGGTCGGTGGGCAGCACAGAGAGGAATCCCGCCAGCCGGTCGCGTACGCAGCCGAAGTCCTCGGGGCCGGTGACGACGAGGGGCCGGGTGCGGCCGGCGGCCCGCAGATGGCGAGCGGCCGACGCGCCCCCGTCGTGGTTGGTGGTCACGACGGAGGGGAATTCGGGGTGGTGGCCGCGATCGTCGATCAGCACGATCGGCAGGCCGCTGCGGTGCAGGGAGGTGAGGTGGTCGAGGGTGTTCTCCGGTTCGACGACCACGAGTCCGTCGAAGGCGCGCGCCGACACCTGGCTGGTGAAGCGCTGGACGGACTCGGCGCCGCGGTTGCAGGTGAAGAGCAGGAGTCCGTAGTCGGCCGCCTCGACGGTGTCGACGACGCCCTGGAGCACCTCGCCCATCCACGGCCAGGTCAGCGAGGGCACCAGCATGCCGACCGTACGGCTGCTGCCGCGGGCCAGTCCGACGGCTCCCGAGCTGGGTACGTAGCCGAGCTGTGCGATCACTTCACGAACGCGGGCGGCCGTCGAACCGTCCACTTCTCCCTTGGTGTTGATGACCCGGGACACGGTCGTCTTGCTGACGCCGGCCTCACGGGCGACGTCGGCGATGGTGACACGCATCGGGGGCCTCCAGGACAGAACGGGACAGAGCAAGCGGCCGGGAGTGGAACCGGTACCGCAACCGGTTCCGGAACCGGTACCGGCGTTGGTGGCGTGAGTTAACCCCGCTGGAACACGGCCGTCAATACTTCACGTCGAAATTGGTCCGGACCCATTTCGACGGCACGCGGAGACGGTGATTGCGTTCAACTAATGAACGCGCAGGCCTCTTGACGTGAACACGCGGGTGCCGTTCACTCCTGCCTCGTCCGACGGCACTTCCCCCACGCTCCCGCCGAGGAAGGCATCCAGCCATGACCCGTTCAGGAAGGGCGGCGAGGGCACTGCTCGCCGCCGTGCTCGCGACCGCCGGTCTCTCCGGGCTCTCGTCCGGCACCGCCCAGGCCGCGGGCGAGACGGTGCACATCGCCCTGACCACCACGGACGACGCGGGGGGCCGCCATGTCACGCGCGGCCTCCAGGACCAGACCCCGATCACCTTCACCGCGGGCAGCGGCGGCGCCGGCACCACCGTCACGGTGGACGAGAACACCCGCTACCAGACCTTCACCGGCGGCGGAGCCTCCTTCACCGACACCGCCGCCTACCTGATGAAGAGCAGCGGGGCGCTCAGCCAGGCGACCCGTGACGCCACGATGAAGAAGCTCTTCTCCCCCACGGAGGGCATCGGGCTGTCCTTCGTCCGCAATCCGATGGGCGGTTCGGACCTGGCGCGGTACGGCTACACGTACGACGACCTGCCGGCCGGTCAGACCGACCCGTCCCTCGCGAAGTTCTCGATCGCACATGATCTCGAAGACGTGCTGCCGCTGACGAAACAGGCCAAGCAGCTCAACCCGGCGCTGACGACGGTGGCCTCGCCGTGGACCGCGCCGGCCTGGATGAAGGACAGCGGGCAGCTCAACGGCGGCTGGCTGAAGGCGGAGAACTACGGCACCTACGCCGACTACTTCGTGAAGTACCTCCAGGCCTACCGCGACCAGGGCGTCCCGGTCGACTACGTCACCGCGCAGAACGAGCCCACCTGCTGCGGCGGTTACCCCTCGATGAGCTGGAACGGCTCCGGCCTGGCCTACTTCACCAAGAACGAGCTGCTGCCCAAGCTGGCCGGCGCGGGCCTGGCCACCAAGGTGCTGGCGCACGACTGGAACTGGGACACCTACGACGCGTACGCCGCGGCCACCGTGGACGACGCCGCGGTCCGCAGCCACCCCAACTTCGGCGGGGTGGCCTGGCACGGCTACGGCGGCGACATCACCAAGCAGACGGCGGTGCACGCCCAGTACCCGTCGATGGACGCCTTCCAGACCGAGCACTCCGGCGGCACCTGGATCGCCGACCAGCAGCGCGAAGACATGATGAACATCATCGATTACACCCGCAACTGGGCGAAGTCGGTGACCAAGTGGTCCCTGGCGGTGGATCAGAACCGCGGCCCGCACAACGGCGGCTGCGGCACCTGCGACGGCCTGATCACCGTGCACGACGGGGATTCCAGGAGCGGCCAGGTCGACTACACGATCGAGTACTACACGATGGGGCATCTGACCAAGTTCGTCCGGCCCGGCGCCGCCCGGATCTCCTCCACGGCCAGCTCCACCGTCCCGAACGTCGCCTGGCGCAACCCGGACGGCTCCAAGGCACTGATCGCGTACAACGGCGGCGGCTCCGCCCAGCAGCTCACGGTCAACTGGGGCGGCAGCACCTTCACCTACACCCTGCCTGCCCGCACCTCGGCGACCTTCACCTGGTCGGGGACGCAGTCCGGTTCGGGCAGCGGCGGCACCTCGGGCGCGTTCAACGGTTCCGGCAAGTGCCTGGACGCGACCGGGAACTCCGGGGCGGACGGCACCCCGGTCCAGATCTGGGACTGCACCGGCGCGGCCAACCAGCGCTGGACGCTCCAGAGCGACGGCAGCGTCCGCACGCTCGGCGCCTGCCTGGACGTGACCGGGGGCTCCACGGAGAACGGGGCGAAGGTCCAGCTGTACACCTGCAACGGCACCGCGGCGCAGCGCTGGAGCTACAACGCCGCGACGGGCGATCTGGTCAGCACGGCGGCGGACAAGTGCCTGGACGTCGTGGACCGGTCGACGGCCAACGGGGCCCGTACCCAGATCTGGACGTGCACCGGCGCGGCCAACCAGAAGTGGCGCCTCCAGTAGCGGCGCCCGCGCTTCCCCGGACGTGGGGGTGGTCGGGCCGTGGCCGGACCACCCCCACGTCCTACTCGGTGGGCTCGACGCCCGCGCGGAGCAGCCCGTAGGTGTACGCGTCCTCCAGGGCCTGCCAGGACGCGGCGATGACGTTCTCGGCGACCCCCACGGTCGCCCAGTCGCCGGAGCCGTCGCCCGTGGTGATCAGGACCCGGGTGGTGGACTCGGTGCCGGTGCGGCCCTCCAGGATGCGGACCTTGTAGTCCATCAGCTCCATCTTGGCGAGCTGAGGGAAGATCCGCTCCAGGGCCACGCGCAGCGCCCGGTCCAGCGCGTTGACCGGGCCGTTGCCCTCGGCGGTGGCGACGATGCGCTCGCCCTGGGCCCAGAGCTTCACGGTGGCCTCGTTGGCGTGCGTGCCGTCGGGGCGGTCCTCGACGATGGCGCGCCAGGACTCGGTGCGGAAGTAGCGGCGTACCCGGCCCTCGGCCTCGGCGCGCAGCAGCAGTTCGAAGGAGGCGTCGGCGGCCTCGTAGGTGTAGCCCTGGAGCTCGCGCTCCTTGACCCGCTCGACGACGCGGCCGATGAGCGCGCGGTCGCCGCCGAGGTCGACGCCCAGCTCCTGGCTCTTGAGCTCGATGGAGGCGCGGCCGGCCATGTCGGAGACCAGCATCCGCATGGTGTTGCCGACGAGGGCGGGGTCGATGTGCTGGTAGAGATCCGGGTCGACCTTGATCGCGGAGGCGTGCAGCCCGGCCTTGTGCGCGAACGCGGAGACGCCGACGTAGGGCTGGTGGGTGGAGGGCGTCAGGTTGACGACCTCGGCGATGGCGTGGGAGACGCGGGTCATGTCGGCGAGCGCACCCTCGGGCAGCACCTTCTTGCCGTACTTCAGCTCCAGCGCCGCGACGACGGGGAAGAGGTTGGCGTTGCCGACCCGCTCGCCGTAGCCGTTGGCGGTGCACTGGACGTGGGTGGCGCCGGCGTCCACGGCAGCCAGGGTGTTGGCGACGGCGCAGCCGGTGTCGTCCTGGGCGTGGATGCCGAGCCGGGCTCCGGTGTCGGCGAGGACCGTGGAGACGACGGCCTGGACCTGGGCCGGGAGCATGCCGCCGTTGGTGTCGCAGAGGATGACGACGTCGGCGCCGGCCTCGGAGGCGGCCTTGACGACGGCCTTGGCGTACTCGGGGTTGGCGCGGTAGCCGTCGAAGAAGTGCTCGCAGTCGACGAAGACCCGGCGGCCCTGTTCGCGCAGGTGGGAGACGGTGTCGCGGACCATCTCCAGGTTCTCGTCCAGGGTGGTGCGCAGGGCCAGCTCCACATGGCGGTCGTGCGACTTGGCGACCAGCGTGATCACCGGGGCGCCCGAGTCCAGCAGCGCCTTGACCTGCGGGTCGTCGGCGGCGGTGCCGCCGGCCCGGCGGGTCGCGCCGAAGGCGACCAGCTCCGCGTTGCGGAAGTCGATCTCCTCGCGGGCACGGGCGAAGAACTCGGTGTCGCGGGGGTTGGCTCCGGGCCAGCCGCCCTCGATGAAGCCGACGCCGAACTCGTCCAGGTGCCGGGCGATGGTCAGCTTGTCCGCGACCGTCAGGTTGATGCCTTCACGCTGGGCGCCGTCGCGCAGCGTGGTGTCGAAGACGTGGAAACTGTCGTCGGTGGGCTTGGCCTTGGTGGTCATGCTGGTCTGACTCCTGTCGGATGAGTGGATCCGGACGATCTGATTCCACTTGCCCCCATCATCCCGCGTGCCTCGCCCCGGCCGTGGTGAGGGCCGGAAAACGAAAAAACCCCTCGCGGGTGCGAGAGGTCTGCGCGCGGGTCTGGGGCACGGTGGCCGTGCCGTACGTGGTGATACGGAACGGTCACTGCGGACCGGCGCGCCTGCTGCCAATAATCATGACGAACGAGGGCACGGAGGCAGTCTCGCACAGGACCGCCCCCGCGCCCCGCCCCGTCTCAGGATGCGGGCGTGATCGTGGTCGCTTCCGGGACGGCCGCCCGCTTCCCCCCGTCGAGGGCGGCGACCCGGTTCAGATCGATGTCCCTGGTCTCGCGCATCGTCAGATAGACGACGAGCGAGACGGCCGCGCACCCCGCCACGTACCAGTAGAAGCCCGATTCGTGACCGGCCCTCTTGAACCACAGCGCCACGTACTCGGCGGTGCCGCCGAACAGCGCGTTGGCCAGGGCGTAGGAGAGCCCGACACCCAGCGCGCGGATGCCGGTCGGGAAGAGTTCCGCCTTCACACAGGCGTTGATGGAGGTGTAGCCGGTCACCACCAGCAGGGCCAGCAGCGCGAGGCCGAAGGCGGGCCAGAAGGTGTCCGCGTGCCGCAGCAGCGTCATGATCGGCACGGTCAGGAAGGTCGAGCCGACCGCGAAGGTGATGAGCAGCGGGCGGCGGCCGATCCGGTCGGAGAGCATGCCGGCCGGCGGCTGGACGCACATGAAGACGAACAGCGCGCAGAAACTGACGAGCGAGGCGGTGGACTTGTCCATGCCCGCGCTCTTCGAGAGGAACTTCGTGAGGTACGTCGTGTACGTGTAGTAGGCGACGGTCCCGCCCATGGTCAGCGCCATCACCAGGAAGGCCTCGCGGCGGTGCTGCCACAGCAGCCCCAGGGTGCCCCGGCTCGCGTCGGCGGCGGCCCCGGAGTCCGCGTACACCTCGGTCTCCAGCAGGGAACGCCGCAGGTAGAAGACGATCGCGGCGCCGAGCGCGCCGACGACGAAGGGGATGCGCCAGCCCCAGCTGTGCAGCGCGGCGTCCGACAGGTTGCGCTGGAGGAGGATCTGGAGACCGAGGCCGACGAGCTGCCCGGCGGTCATGGAGACGTACTGGAAGCTGGAGGCGAAGCCACGCCGCTCGGGGGCGGAGGCCTCGGTGAGATAGGTGGCGCTGGCGGCGTACTCGCCGCCGACGGACAGGCCCTGGAGCAGCCGGGCGAGCATCAGGACGGCGACGCCCGCGTATCCGGCGGTGGCGTAGGTGGGGGCGCAGGCGATGAGGATCGCGGAGGCCGACATCAGGGTGACGGTCAGGGTGAGCGCGGCCTTGCGGCCTCTGCGGTCACCGATCCGGCCGAGCAGCCAGCCGCCGACCGGGCGCATGAAGAAGCCGACGGCGAAGATGCCCATCGTGTTCATGAGGTTGGCGGTCTCGTTGCCCTCGGGGAAGAAGGCGTCGGCGAAGTAGACCGCGAAGGTGGCGTAGACGAACCAGTCGAACCACTCGACCATGTTCCCGGCCGAGCCGACCCAGATTTTCTTCCACTGCTCTCGTCCCATGATCCGTCACCGTGCCCGAACCGCCGGAAGCCGGACAAGGGCGCACAGCACGGGCGCCACCCGGACGTGTGTGCGCCCCCTCCACGACCGGGTGAGAGGCCGGAAACGGACGGGGCCGCGCCCCCGGAACAAGAGGGGGCGCGGCCTCGGTGGAAGGTCCGTCCTAGCCGAGCGGGTGCATCCAGCCGTGGGTGTCCTCGACGACGCCGCGCTGGATGTCCAGCAGGCGCTCGCGCAGCTTGAGGGTGACCGGGCCGGGGGTGCCGTCGCCCTGGGTCCACTCGCCGCCCGCGCTCTTCACCGTGCCGACCGGGGTGATGACGGCGGCGGTGCCGCAGGCGAAGACCTCGGTGAGGGTGGAGTCGGCGGTGTGGTCGCGCCACTGCCCGATGGAGACGCGGCGCTCCTCGGAGGTGCAGCCGAGGTCCCCGGCGAGCTTGAGGAGCGAGTCGCGGGTGATGCCCGCGAGGAGGGAGCCGGTGAGGGTCGGGGTGACGATGTGGTCCCCGTAGACGAAGTACAGGTTCATCCCGCCCAGTTCCTCGACCCACTGGTGCTCGACGGCGTCGAGGTAGGCGACCTGGTCGCAGCCCTTGGCGGCGGCCTCGGCCTGGGCGAGGAGGGAGGCGGCGTAGTTGCCGCCGGTCTTGGCGTCGCCCATGCCGCCCGGGACGGCGCGGACGCGGTCCTCGGAGAGCCAGATGGAGACGGGCTTCACCCCGCCGGGGAAGTAGGCACCGGCCGGCGAGGCGATCACGAGGAAGAGGTACTCGTTGGCGGGCCGGACGCCCAGGCCGACCTCGGTCGCGATCATGAACGGGCGCAGGTACAGCGACTCCTCGCCGCCGTGCGGCGGCACCCAGGCCGCGTCCTGGCGGACCAGCGCGTCGCAGGCCGCGACGAAGGTCTCGACGGGCAGCTCCGGCATGGCCAGCCGGCGCGCGGAGGCCCGGAAGCGCTCGCCGTTGGCCTCGGGCCGGAACGTGGCGACCGTGCCGTCGGGCTGGCGGTAGGCCTTGAGCCCCTCGAAGATCTCCTGGCCGTAGTGGAGCGTCATATTGGCCGGGTCGATCGACAGCGGGGCGTACGGGACGAGCTGCGCGTCGTGCCAGCCGCGCCCCTCGGTCCACTTGATGGTCACCATGTGGTCGGTGAAGTAGCGGCCGAAGCCCGGCTTGGCCAGGATGGCCTCGCGCTCCGCGTCGGACAGTGGGTTCGAGGAGGGCTTGAGCTCGATCGTGGTCGTCATGAGTGCGTGTCCTTCACCGTATTTGTGTGTGTCGGGCCGCGTCCGCGCCTCCCCTGTCAGACAGGTACTAGGACGTCCGAGCTTCACTGCGGCCACGGTCCCGTTCGATTATCGCCCGACGGGGGCCGTGCACGGAAATGACGCGTATGCGGTCCGGGTTCGATGGTGGCACCCGGGGCCGCACAGGAGAAGCCGCCGGGTGCGTCTGCGACCCGGCGGCTTCGTGGTGGAGTCGTCGGATCAGCCCGCTACGCGTACCGCGAGGGCGTCGCCGATCTCGTCGGTCGTACGGGCCCCGTCGCGCTCCGCCAGGTCGGCGGAGACGGCGTCCTCGATGCGCGCGGCCTCGGACTCGTAGCCGAGGTGGCGCAGCAGGAGGGCGACGGAGAGGATCGTGGCGGTCGGGTCGGCCTTGCCCTGCCCCGCGATGTCGGGGGCGGAGCCGTGGACCGGCTCGAACATCGACGGGAAGGCGCCCGTCGGGTTGATGTTGCCGGAGGCGGCCAGGCCGATACCGCCGGTGACGGCGGCGGCGAGGTCGGTGAGGATGTCGCCGAAGAGGTTGTCGGTGACGATGACGTCGAAGCGCTCCGGCTGGGTGACGAAGAAGATCGTCGCCGCGTCGACGTGCAGGTAGTCGGTGGTGACCTGGGGGTACTCGGACGCGACCTTGTCGAAGGTGTTCTTCCACAGGTGGCCCGCGTAGACCAGGACGTTGTTCTTGTGGACCAGCGTCAGCTTCTTGCGGGGGCGGGCGGCGGCGCGCTCGAAGGCGTCGCGGACCACGCGCTCGACACCGTAGGCGGTGTTGACGCTGACCTCGGTGGCGACCTCGTGCTCCGTGCCGGTGCGCAGCGAGCCGCCGTTGCCGGTGTACGGGCCCTCGGTGCCCTCGCGGACGACGACGAAGTCGATGTCCGGGCGGCCGGCCAGCGGGGTCGCGGTGTTCGGGAAGAGCTTCGACGGGCGCAGGTTGATGAAGTGGTCGAAGGCGAAGCGCAGCTTCAGCAGCAGCCCGCGCTCCAGCACGCCGGAGGGCACGGACGGGTCACCGATCGCACCGAGCAGGATGGCGTCGTGGCCCTTGAGGGCGTCGAGCTCCGCGTCGGGGAGGGTTTCGCCGGTACGGTGCCAGCGCCGGGCGCCAAGGTCGTACTCCTTGGTCTCCAGCTTCACGTCCTGCGGGAGAACAGCGTTGAGGACCTTGAGGCCCTGGGCCACGACCTCCTGGCCGATACCGTCACCGGGGATCACTGCGAGATTGATGCTGCGAGACATGTCCGCACCTTACTGCGCGTCCCACCCCATGACACGTCACGTCCACCATACGGACACATGGGGAGCTGTACGTGTACCGTTCACCTATCCGACGGTACGGAGACAGCCGGCCGGTGCAGGTTGTCGCCCATGGACATCCCCCGCTTCGGCATCCCCGAGAAGCTCGCCGACCGCATGACCATGGCCGAGCAGCACGAGTACCTGCGCTCCCGGCTGACCCGGCGCGGTGTGCTGCGCACCGGCGTGGCGACCGCCGCCGTGGCCGGCACCGCCGGGCTCGCCTCCTCCCCCGCCCACGCGGCCCCCTCGGTACTCACCTCCGCGACCACCACCCGGGTCGACGGCGCCCTGGTGGCCCCCTTCGGCCGCCACCTGGCCTACGGCGCCGATCCGAAGACGCGGATGACGGTCTCCTGGCAGGTCCCCTTCGCCGTGCGCCGCCCGTACATCCGGATCGGCCTCAAGCCGTGGGCGCTCAGCCGGAAGATCGACGCAGAGGTCCGCCACCTCACCACGCCGCTGCTGAACGACGGAAGGATCGCGGCCGCCGAGCAGTACTACGTGCACGCGGCCCTGGAGCGGCTGAAGCCCGGTACGACGTACTACTACGGCGTCGGCCACGACGGCTTCGACCCGGCCGACACCCGCCACCTGGGCACGCTCGGCACCTTCACCACCGCGCCCGAACGCGCCCGGAACTTCACCTTCACCGCCTTCGGCGACCAGGGCGTCAGCTACCACGCCCTCGGCAACGACCAGCTGATCCTGGGCCAGAACCCCGCGTTCCACCTGCACGCCGGGGACATCTGCTACGCCGACCCCTCGGGCTCCGGCCGGCCCACCGACACCTACGACGCCCGCACCTGGGACCAGTTCCTCGCGCAGACGGAGACGGTCTCCAAGACGGTGCCGTGGATGGTGACGACCGGCAACCACGACATGGAGGCCTGGTACTCACCGGACGGCTACGGCGGGCAGAACGCCCGCTGGACGCTGCCGGACAACGGCCCGGACCCGGTGAACCAGCCCGGCGCGTACTCCTTCGTGCACGGCAACGTGGGGGTGATCGCGCTCGACGCCAACGACGTCAGCTACGAGATCCCGGCCAACTTCGGCATCAGCGGCGGCCGTCAGACCCGCTGGCTGGACCGGCGCCTGGGCGAACTGCGGGCCCGGCACGACATCGACTTCCTGGTGGTCTTCTTCCACCACTGCGCCTTCTCCACGACCAACGCGCACGCCTCGGACGGCGGGGTGCGCGAGGCGTGGGTGCCGCTGTTCGAGAAGCACCAGGTGGACCTGGTGATCAACGGCCACAACCACGTGTACGAGCGTACGGACGCGATCCTGAGGAACGCGGTCCGGCGCCCCGTGCCGATCGGCGAGCGCACCGATCCGACGCGCGACGGCATCGTCTACGTCACGGCGGGCGGCGCGGGCAAGGCGCTGTACGACTTCCCGGTGCCGGACAGCTACGAGGGGCATGTCACGGACCTGGAGAGCGTGGACACGTACCACGTGGCCAAGGGCGGCGCGAAGGCCGCCGAGACCGTGGAGTGGTCGCGGGTGCGCTACACCGGCTTCTCGTTCCTCGCGGTGGAGGTGGAGACGGGGCGGCACCCCCGGATGAAGGTCAGCGCGCTCGCCGAGTCGGGGGCGCGCATCGACCACTTCGAGATCAGCAGGGGCTGAGCCCCGGCCCCGTGCGGGCGGCCCGGTTCAGTGACCGGTGGAGCCGCCGTTGTCCCTGCGGTCGAGCGCGCGCTGCAGGGCGGCGGCGGCGTTCTGCCGCTCGGACTCGGTGGGGCGGTGGGAGTGGCGGACGCGGCGGCGGACAGTGGTCTCGGCCATGGTGATCGACTCCTTGAGATCGCGAGGATTTCGAAATCCGCACAGCGTGAGCGTGCTGTCGAGATCGGTGATTTCGAGGTGCCGGAAGGGGCGGGGAGCGGGCGCCGCAGGGGTTGCCTGCGCGGGGCGCGCGCTCACGACCGCCGGTCGCTCGATCAAGCGAGACGTTCGGCTTCTACAAAGCTAAGGCAGCCCTGCCGGTCTGTCTCCACAATTACTCGGACTTCCTACTATCTGAGACGGAGGTTTACGCACACCTCTCCTCCGCTCACATCACGTCGCCGTCCCGCCAGTCGAAGACCAGCAGGTCGGAGCCCGGTTCCCCGGTCGCCGGAAGGGGTGCGCCGCCGGTCCCCCGGACATACGTGCTGCCCTCCTCGTGCGGCAGCCGGACGACGCCCTCGGGGCCCTGGACCGCGATCCGTCCGGGCCACGCCGTCCAGCCGCGTCCGGTGTACAGCGGGACCGCGCCGGCCGACGCGGCGAGCGCCCCGAAGGCGTACGCCCCGTCGACGACCTCCTCCAGGGCGGCCATGATCCGCCCGCCGAGCCCCCGGCGCCGGTGGCCGGCGCGGACGGCGACGCCCTCCACGTAACCGACCCGGAGCGAGCGCCCGGCGTGCACCGCGCGCCGCTGGATCACGCTGCCGTGCGCGAGGAGCCCGCTGCCGTCGCTCACCCAGGCGTGGACGCCGCCCAGGGTGTGGTCCCAGTCGTGGGCGTCGAACCGCCCCTCGAAGGCGGTGTCCAGGAAGGCGTGGATCTCGTCGAGGAAGGCGGGGGCGAGGGCGGAGGTGTGGGCGGTGCTCGGCATGGGCTGGGTCATGGGACCCAGCCTGTCAGCCTTCCGGCCGTCATGGGCGCGCGCATGGAAACCGCCCCCCGGCCGGCAGGGGAACCGGGCGGGGGGCGGGAATCGGGGCGGGGCGCCCGCGGGCGCCCCGGTGGGCGTCAGCCCTGGTGGGGGTAGGTGTACTCGGTCGGCGGGACCAGGGTCTCCTTGATGGCCCGGGTCAGGGTCCAGCGCTGGAGGTTCTGCGGCGCACCGGCCTTGTCGTTGGTGCCGGAGGCACGGCCGCCGCCGAAGGGCTGCTGGCCGACGACGGCACCGGTCGACTTGTCGTTGATGTAGAAGTTGCCCGCGGCGTACCGCAGCTTCTCCATCGTGTACGCGGCCGCGGCGCGGTCGTTCGCGATGACGGAACCGGTCAGGGCGTAGTCGGAGACCGACTCCATCTGCTCCAGCATCGCGTCGTAGTTCTCGTCCTCGTAGACGTGGACGGCGAGGATCGGGCCGAAGTACTCGGTCGTGAAGACCTCGTTCTCGGGGTCGGTGCACTCGATGACGGTCGGGCGGACGAAGTAGCCCACCGAGTCGTCGTAGGTGCCGCCCGCGACGATCGTGCACGCCGGGTCGGCGGCGGCGCGGTCGATGGCGGCCTTGTTCTTCGCGAAGGAGCGGTCGTCGATGACGGCGCCCATGAAGTGCGACAGGTCGGTGACGTCGCCCATGGTGATGGAGTCGACCTCGGCCGCGAAGGCCTCCTTGAAGCCCGCGTTCCAGATCGAGGCCGGGATGTAGGCGCGCGAGGTCGCCGAGCACTTCTGGCCCTGGTACTCGAAGGCACCGCGGGTCAGGGCGGTCTTCAGGACCGCCGGGTCGGCGGAGGGGTGGGCGACGACGAAGTCCTTGCCACCGGTCTCGCCGACGAGCCGCGGGTAGGTGCGGTAGTTGGCGATGTTGGTGCCGACGGTCTTCCACAGGTGCTGGAAGGTCGGGGTGGAGCCGGTGAAGTGGATGCCGGCCAGGTCGCGGTGGTTCAGCGCCACCTCGGAGACGGCGATGCCGTCGCCGGTCACCAGGTTGATGACGCCCTTGGGCAGACCGGCCTCCTCCAGGAGCTGCATCAGCAGCACGGCGGCGTGGGTCTGGGTCGGGGACGGCTTCCACACGACGACGTTGCCCATGAGGGCGGGCGCGGTCGGCAGGTTGGCGGCGATGGCCGAGAAGTTGAACGGCGTGATCGCGTAGACGAAGCCCTCCAGCGGGCGGTGGTCCATGCGGTTCCACACGCCCGGGGAGTTGGCCGGGGGCTGCTCGGCGAGGATCTGGCGCGCGTAGTGCACGTTGAAGCGCCAGAAGTCGACCAGCTCGCAGGGACAGTCGATCTCGGCCTGCTGGGCGGTCTTGCCCTGGCCCAGCATCGTGGAGGCGGCCAGCGTCTCGCGCCAGGGGCCGGAGAGCAGCTCGGCGGCGCGCAGGATGATCGCGGCGCGGTCGTCGAAGGACATCGCGCGCCAGGCCGGGGCGGCGGCCAGGGCGGCGTCGATCGCATCCTGGGCGTCCTGCTCGGTGGCGCCGGCGAAGGTGCCGAGGACGGCCTTGTGGTTGTGCGGCTGCACGACGTCGACGCGCGCGCCGCCGCCCATGCGCTTGACGCCGCCGATGGTCATCGGCAGCTCGATCGGGTTCTCGCCGAGCTCCTTGAGCTTCGCCTCCAGACGGGCGCGCTCCGGGGTGCCCGGGGCGTAGGAGTGGACCGGCTCGTTGACCGGTGCGGGGACCTGGGTGACAGCGTCCATGGTGTCCGTTGCTCCTTGAGGTAGTCGGATGGAGGGGTGCTCAGCCCTTGGTGAGGATGGAGCGGCCGAAGAAGAGGAGGTTGGCCGGCTTCTCGGCGAGGCGGCGCATGAAGTAGCCGTACCAGTCGGTGCCGTAGGCGGTGTACACGCGCATGCGGTGGCCCTCGGCGGCGAGGCGGATGTGCTCGTCGCTGCGGATGCCGTACAGCATCTGGAACTCGTACTCGTCGAGCTTGCGGCCGGCCTTCCGGGCCAGCTCCTGCGCGATGGCGATCAGGCGGGGGTCGTGGGACCCGATCATCGGGTAGCCCTCGCCCTCCATCAGCGTCTTCAGGATGCGGACGTACGCCTTGTCGATCTCGGCCTTGTCCTGGTACGCGACGGAGGCGGGCTCCTTGTAGGCGCCCTTCACGATGCGCACCCGGCTGCCGGCGGCGGCCAGCCGGCGGGCGTCCTCCTCGGTGCGGAAGAGGTAGGCCTGGATGACGCAGCCGGTCTGCGGGAAGTCCTTCCGCAGCTCCTCGTGGATGGCGAACATCGAGTCGAGGGTGGTGTGGTCCTCGGCGTCCAGGGTGACCGTGGTGCCGATCGCGGCGGCGGCCTCGACGACCGGGCGGACGTTGGCGAGGGCCAGCTCGTGACCGTTGTCCAGCGACTGGCCGAACATGGAGAGCTTGACGGACATCTCCGCCCTGGTGCCCAGACCCAGGTCCTTGAGGCGCTCGACGAGCTCCAGGTAGGCGTCACGGGCGGCGGCGGCCTGCTCGGGAGTGGTGATGTCCTCGCCGACCACGTCGAGGGTGACTTCGAGGCCCTTGCCGGCGGCGTCCTCGATGACCGGGACGACCTGGTCGACGGTCTCGCCGGCGATGAACCGGTCGACGACCTGCTTCGTGCCCGGTGCGGCCGAGATGAAACGGCGCATCTTGTCGCTGCGTGACGCGGCGAGAATCACGGGACCCAGCACGGGGCACCTCCACGGAAAGTACGAACGAAGGCCGAACCGCCCGAAGTGCCCCGGAGGGGGACAGAAGCGGTACAGCACGGAGAACCACCGTGAAATCTAAGGATCCCTCCGATCCTGTGCCATCGACAGCTGTCACGCATCCGTGCCCTGGATCTCAGACATATGTCTGAAGGGGTGCGAGAATGGCGGGGTGAAGGGCGATTACCAGGAGCTGGTCGACGAGATCTCCGCGGCTCTGGGCGTGCCGGCCACGCTGGAGGACCGCGATTTCGGCCTCGTCGCCTTCGGCGCCCATGACAGCGACGACGACACGGCGATGGACCCCGTCCGCACCCGGTCGATCCTGACCCGCCGTTCGACCCCGGCGGTCCGCGCCTGGTTCGAGAACTTCGGCATCACCCGCGCCACCGGCCCCGTCCGCATCCCGGCCGCCCCGGAGGCCGGTGTCTACCGCGACCGGATCTGCCTTCCGGTACGCCATCGGGGTGTCGTCCTCGGATACGTCTGGCTGCTCGACGCGGACCCGGGGCCGACCGACGCGCAGCTGGAGTCCGCGATGGAGGTGGCGGCCCGGATCGGGGCGCTGCTCTGGGACGAGGCGCGGGCCGGCACCGATCTGTCCCGGGAGTTCGGGGCGGTGCTGGCGGCCGGGCGGGGCTGGCAGCGCGATATGGCGGTGGCCGCGCTCAGCGAGGCGCTGGGCCCGGACGCGGAGGGGCTGCACACCGTGGTGTGCGTGATGCCGTGGACGGGCGAACCGCCGTCGGCGCGTACGGTGCCGTCGGCGGCGGCCCTGTCCGCGGCGAGCGCCCCGGGCGGCACCGGGGGTCCCGCGCTGGCCGCGCTGATCCGGCTGCGCTCCCCCGAGGTGCTGGATCCGGCGCTCACCGCCGCGGAGCGGCTGCGCGCCACGGCCGGGCCGGCGGCGACGGCCGGGATCGGGGTGGCGCGCCGGGGACTCGCGGAGCTGGCGGACGCCTGGCACGAGGCCACGGCGGCGGCCCGCGCGGCGGCTGCGGAGAGCCGCTTCGGCCCGCTCGCCGAGTGGTCGGCCATCGGTCCGTACCGGCTGCTGACCGCGCTGCCACCGGACACCCCGTCCGACCACGCGGTGCGTCCGCTGCTCGCCCCGGCCCAGCGGGAACTGGCGCACACCGCCGAGGTCTTCCTCGACCGGGCGGGCCAGGCCTCCCGGACCGCGGCCGAGCTGGGCATCCACCGGCAGACGCTCTACTACCGGCTCTCCCGGGTGCAGCAGCTCACCGGCCTCGATCTGAACGACGGCGAGGACCGGCTGCTGCTGCACATGGCGCTCAAGGCGTCCCGGCTCTGAGGCCGGGGCGCCCGGCCGGCGGCGTCAGGCCGCCCGCTCGTCGGTGCCCGCCACCTTGCCGGTGGACAGGGCGATCCGGTTCCAGGTGTTGATGGTGAAGATCAGGGCCAGCAGTCCGGCGAGCCGGGTCTCGTCGAAGACGGCGGCGGCCCGCCCGTAGACCTCGTCCGGGACGCCGCCGCGCGAGACGAGGGTGACGGCCTCGGTGAGGTCCAGCGCGGCCTGCTCCTCGGCGGTGAAGAAGTGCGCCGCCTCCCGCCAGACGGCCACCATGTGCAGCCGCTCCTCGCTCTCGCCCGCCTTGCGGGCGTCCTTGGTGTGCATGTGCAGGCAGTAGGCGCAGCCGTTGAGCTGGGAGGAGCGGATCTGCACCAGCTCGACGAGGGCGGGGTCGAGGTCCTGGCGGGCGGCGGCGTCGAGGCCGATGAGGGACCTGAAGGCCTTCGGGGCGGCCTTGGCGAAGTTGATGCGGGGGGCGTGGACCGCTGTGTCGTGGTTCGTCATGCCCTCTACGTTAGAAGCGCGAAAGACCTCGCGTAGGGTGCATTTCCATGGCGGATTCATGGGTCAATTCCGAGGGGTCCATCGGCAGTGACCTGCTTTTGGAGCTGGCGGGTCCGGGCAGCCGGCGGGCGGTGCTCATCCGGGCGCTGCGGGAGGCCGTACGGGACGGCAGGCTGGCCCCCGGCACCCGACTGCCGCCCTACCGTTCGCTCGCCGCCGATCTGGGACTGGCCCGCAACACCGTGGCCGACGCCTATGCCGAGCTGGTCGCCGAGGGCTGGCTGACGGCCCGCCAGGGCTCCGGGACACGGGTCGCGCGGCGGGCCGCCCCCGTCGCCTCCGCCCGGACCCCGCGCAGGGCCCCGCACCGCCCGGCCGAGCCGGTGCACGATCTGCGCCAGGGGCAGCCGGACGCCGGTTCCTTCCCCCGGTCCGCCTGGCTGGCCGCCGCCCGCCGTGCCCTGAACGCGGCACCGAACGACGCCTTCGCACCGGGCGATCCACAGGGCCGGACCGAGCTGCGCCACGCCCTGGCGGACTATCTGGGCCGCTCCCGCGGCGTGCGCACCACCCCGGACCGGATCGTGATCTGCTCCGGTTTCGCCCATGCCCTGCGGCTGTTGACGGCATGCGGGGTGGAACGGGGCCGGCTGGCCGTGGAGGCGTACGGACTGCCCTTCCACCGCTCGGTCCTGGAGGCCGCCGCGGTGCGCACCGTCCCGCTGCCGCTCGACGCCGACGGGGCGCGGACCGGGGAGCTGACCGGGCTCTCCGGGGTGCGCGCGGTCCTGCTGACACCCGCCCACCAGTTCCCGACCGGCGGGCCGCTGGGGCCGGAGCGCCGGGCGGCCGTCGTCGACTGGGCACGGAGCCGGGACGGGCTGCTCGTGGAGGACGACTACGACGGGGAGTTCCGTTACGACCGGGAGCCGGTGGGGGCCGTGCAGGGGCTGGATCCGGACCGGGTGCTGTACGTGGGTTCGGTGAGCAAGAGCCTGTCCCCGGCCGTCCGGCTGGGCTGGATGGTGCTGCCGGAGCGGCTGGTGGAGCGGGTGCTGACGGCGAAGGGGGAACGGGAGGCGTGGGCGAGCGTGCCCGACCAGCTGACCCTGGCCGAGCTGATCGCCTCCGGTCACTACGACCGCCATGTCCGCCGGATGCGCCGCACCTACCGCGACCGCCGCGACCGGCTCGTCGCCGCGCTCGCCGCGCGGGCTCCGCACATCACGGCCACCGGCATCGCGGCCGGGCTGCACGCCGTGCTGCGGCTGCCGCCCGGGACCGAGCGGTCCACGGTGAAGGCCGCCACCTGGCAGGGGCTCGCCCTGGACGGACTGGACGCCTTCCGCCATCCCGACGCGCCGGCCGACGCCCCGGACGGACTGGTCGTCGGCTACGCGACACCACCGGACCACGCCTTCGGCGCCGCGCTGGAGGCCCTGTGCCGGGCGCTGCCACCGGCGTAGGGCGCGTTCGGGGCCGTGCCGGGCCGGACCGCAGGGTCTGACGGCCGTCGGCTCAGAGCCAGGCCGGCGGGTCCGGGGCGATGATCGGGCGGTCGCTGACGGCGGCGGCCATGATCAGGGGCGCGTCCCCGTCGCTGTGGCCGACGCCCACCGCGATCCAGCGCCGGCCCGCGGTGACCGGCCCCCAGACGAGCAGATCGCCGGTGCAGTCCTCGTCGAGCAGCGCCGCGAAGAGCTCGGGCACCGGCTCGCCCGCCTGGTGGAGCAGGAGCGCGCCGTGGACCGGCACCTCGTGGTGGCCGCCCCAGCGGCGGTCCAGCTCCCCGGTGAGCGCGGCCAGCCGGGTGTCCCCGGCCTCCTGGGCCTCGTCCCAGGCGGCACCGTCCACCCCGACGAAGGATCCGGACTCCCAGAGCGGGACGACGCGGAACCCGTCCCCGGTCGTCGCCGCCCACTCCCCCGTGGCGGGATCGCCCTCGGCCGTGACCGGACCGCCCGCGGGCAGCGGGGCGGCCGCCAGGGCCTCGACGTCCGCGACCGCCCGGCCGAGCGCGAAGTCCTCCCCCGCCCTGACGGTCACCGGGCGGTACCGACCGGTGCCGGGGCGGGCTGCGTCCGGCCCTCCAGGACAGCCTTCAGACCGTCCGTCAGATCCTGGGCGGAGGGCGCCGACTCGCTGTCCATCAGCCACTGGACCATGACCCCGGCGAGCAGCGCCTGGCAGAAGAGACCGGCCACCCGCGCCTTCTCCGGGTCGGTCTCGGGGTCGATGCCGAGCATGGACTCGGCGAGGCCGTCGCGGCCCTCCTTCTGCGGTCCGGCCAGGGCCTTCTGGAGGCCGGGGTCGGAGTCGATCCGGGAGATGACCTCCATCTGGAGCTGCCAGACCGCCCGGGTCTGCTCATAGCTCCCGATCACCCGCTCCCAGGTCTCGCGGAACTGGTCGAGCGGCGCGGCCGGCACCTCGGGCGCGTCCGGCTCCCCGTCCTCGCCCTCGGTCAGCACCTCGCCCCACTCCTCCGTCACCTTCAGGAAGGCGAGGTTGAGCAGGGCCTCCTTGGAGCCGTAGTGGTAGCCGATGGAGGCGAGGTTGGTGCCCGACGCGGCGACGATGTCGCGTGCCGTGGTACGGGCGTACCCCTTCTCCAGCAGGCAGCGCTTGGCGCCTTCGAGCAGATCCTCACGATGTCCCATGACAGCAGCGTACCCGGCATGCAGACGTTTGTGTAAGACGTACGTCTAGATGCCGGGTACGGCCGCACGGGAACGGGTCCGCGCGGAAGGCCGGGCGGTGAGGGTCAGTCGGTGAGGTCGACCGAGCGGGCCGAGGCCGCGCCGATCTCCGAGGCGATCTCGGCCAGCACCGACGCCGGGACGGTGTCGTCGACGGTGAGGACGACCAGCGCCTCGCCGCCCGCGGCGGCGCGGGAGACCTGCATGCCCGCGATGTTCAGACCGGCCTCGCCGAGGACCTTGCCGACCACGCCGACGACGCCGGGGCGGTCGTCGTAGCGCAGCACGACCATGTGGTCGGCGAGCGCCAGGTCCACATCGCGGTCGCCGATGGCGACGATCTTCTGGAGGTGCTTGGGGCCGGCCAGGGTGCCGGAGACCGCGACCTCCTCGCCGCCGGCCAGGGTGCCCCGGACGGTGACCACGTTGCGGTGGTCGGGCGACTCGGAGCTGGTGGTGAGGCGGACCTCGACACCGCGCTCCTGCGCGAACAGCGGGGCGTTGACGTAGGACACCGTCTCGTCGACGACGTCCTCGAACACGCCCTTGAGCGCGGAGAGTTCGAGCACCTTGACGTCGTGCTGGGTGATCTCGCCGTAGACCTCGACGTCGAGGCGGGCGGCCACCTCGCCGGCCAGGGCGGTGAAGATCCGGCCCAGCTTCTCGGCGAGCGGCAGACCCGGGCGCACGTCCTCGGCGATGACGCCGCCCTGGACGTTGACCGCGTCCGGGACCAGCTCACCGGCGAGCGCCAGACGGACGGACTTGGCGACGGCGATGCCCGCCTTCTCCTGGGCCTCGTCGGTGGAGGCGCCCAGGTGCGGGGTGCAGACGACCTGGTCGAACTGGAACAGCGGGGAGTCCGTGCAGGGCTCCTTGGCGTACACGTCGAGACCGGCGCCGGCGACGCGGCCCTCCTTGAGGGCGGAGGCCAGCGCCTCCTCGTCGACGATGCCGCCGCGCGCGGCGTTGACGATGCGCACCGAGGGCTTCACCTTGTGCAGCGCCTCGTCACCGATCAGACCCAGCGTCTCCGGGGTCTTCGGGAGGTGCACGGTGATGAAGTCGGAGACCTCCAGCAGCTCGTCCAGCGAGAGGAGCTTGACGCCCATCTGCGCGGCGCGGGCCGGCTGGACGTAGGGGTCGTACGCGACGATCTTCATGCCGAAGGCCGACATCCGCTGGGCGACCAGGACGCCGATGCGGCCGAGGCCGACGACACCGAGGGTCTTCTCGCTCAGCTCGACGCCGGTGTACTTGGAGCGCTTCCACTCGCCGTTCTTCAGGGCGGTGTTGGCCTGCGGGATGTTGCGCGCGGTGGCGACGAGGAGACCGCAGGCCAGCTCGGCGGCGGTGACGATGTTGGAGGTCGGGGCGTTCACGACCATCACGCCGGCCTTGGTGGCGGCGGAGACGTCCACGTTGTCCAGACCGACGCCGGCGCGGGCGACGACCCGGAGCTTCTTCGCGGCGGCGATCGCCTCGGCGTCGACCTTGGTGGCGGAGCGCACCAGGATGGCGTCGACGTCGGCGATGGCGGGGAGCAACTCGGCGCGGTCCGCGCCGTTGCAGTGCCGGATCTCGAAGTCCGGTCCCAGGGCGTCCACCGTGGCGGGCGACAGCTCTTCAGCGATGAGTACGACAGGTTTCGAGCTCACGTGAGTCCTCACAGATCCAGTGCGGACGGCCGTCCCGACGGCCGCAGGCGGTGGAGGGGCTTGCCGCGTGGAAGACGCACGACACTGTGGGCCTGACGCGTGTATGTGTGGAGAAGTGTAGTCATGCGGGAGGACGCGTACTGCGCCCCGTTGGAAGGATCACCCACACGAGGCTGGACGACTTGTACACACGTACGACGCCGCCTCTTCCAGCGGTGGAAACGGCCCCGGGGGCGGACCGTGGTCCGCCCCCGGGGCCGGTGTACTACGCGTCCTCGTCGTTGACCCAGCTCATGAGCTTGCGCAGCTCACGGCCCGTGGTCTCCAGGAGGTGGTCGCTGTCGGCCTTCTTGTACTCGTTGTACTTGGGCAGACCGTTGTGGTACTCGGCCATCCAGGTCTTGGCGAAGGTGCCGTCCTGGATCTCGGCGAGAACCTTCTTCATCTCGGCCTTGGTGGCGTCCGTGATGATCCGCGGACCGGTGACGTAGTCGCCCCACTCGGCGGTCTCGGAGATCGACCAGCGCATCTTCTCCAGGCCGCCCTCGTACATGAGGTCCACGATGAGCTTCAGCTCGTGCAGGCACTCGAAGTACGCGATCTCCGGCTGGTAGCCGGCCTCGGTCAGGGTCTCGAAACCGGCCTTGACCAGAGCGGCGGTGCCACCGCAGAGGACGGCCTGCTCGCCGAAGAGGTCGGTCTCGGTCTCCTCGGTGAAGGTCGTCTTGATGACGCCGGCGCGGGTGCCGCCGATGCCCTTGGCGTACGAGAGCGCCAGCTCCAGGCCCTTGCCCGTGGCGTCCTGCTCGACGGCCACGATGCACGGAACGCCGCGGCCCTCCTCGTACTGGCGGCGGACCAGGTGACCCGGGCCCTTGGGGGCGACCATGCAGACGTCGACGTTGGCCGGCGGCTTGATGAAGCCGAAGCGGATGTTCAGGCCGTGGCCGAAGAACAGCGCGTCGCCGTCCTTGAGGTTGTCCTTGACGGACTCCTCGTAGACCTGGGCCTGGATCGGGTCCGGGACCAGGATCATGATGACGTCGGCCTCGGCGGCGGCCTCGGACGGGGTCACCACGCGCAGGCCCTGCTCCTCGGCCTTGGCCTTGGACTTGGAGCCCTCGTGCAGACCGACACGGACGTCGACACCCGAGTCACGCAGCGACAGCGCGTGGGCGTGGCCCTGGCTGCCGTAGCCGAGGACCGCGACCTTGCGGCCCTGGATGATGGACAGGTCGGCATCGTCGTCGTAGAACAGCTCGGCCACTGGGTCTTCTCCTTGGTGTGCAGGTGTTGCGTCCCACCGTACGGCGGGGTGCGTCAGATACGTTTTCGGGTCTCGCCATACGAGCGGCGGCGGGTCGGCGAGTCCCCGGGGGGGTTACGCCGTGCGGTCGAGGGCGCGCAGGGACCGGTCGGTGATCGAGCGCGCGCCGCGCCCTATGGCAATGGTGCCGGACTGGACGAGCTCCTTGATGCCGTACTGCTCCAGCATCTTGAGCATCGCCTCCAGTTTGTCGGCGCCGCCGGTCGCCTCGATCGTGACGGCCTCCGGGGAGACGTCCACGGTCTTGGCCCGGAACAGCTGGACGATCTCGACGATCTGGGAGCGGGTCTCGTTGTCGGCGCGGACCTTCACCAGGACGAGCTCCCGCTGGATCGCAGCGGAGGGCTCCAGTTCGACGATCTTCAGGACGTTGACCAGCTTGTTGAGCTGCTTGGTCACCTGCTCCAGGGGCAGGTCCTCGACATTCACGACGATGGTGATGCGGGAGATGTCGGGGTGTTCGGTGGTACCGACCGCGAGCGAGTCGATGTTGAAGCCGCGGCGGGAGAACAGGGCGGTGATCCGGGCGAGGACACCGGGCTTGTTCTCGACCAGGACGGAGAGCGTGTGCTTGGTGGACATGGAGTCGGTCTCTCTCTGTCTCAGTCGTCTTCGTTGTCGCCGAAGTCGGGGCGGACGCCCCGCGCGGCCATGACCTCGTCGTTGGAGGTGCCGGCGGCGACCATCGGCCACACCATGGCGTCCTCGTGGACGATGAAGTCGATGACGACCGGGCGGTCGTTGATCGCGTTGGCCTCGGCGATGACCTTGTCCAGGTCGGCCGGGTCCTCGCAGCGGATCGCGTGGCAGCCCATGGCCTCGGACAGCTTGACGAAGTCCGGGACCCGGGTGCCCTTCGCCGCGTTGCCGTCGGTGTCGGCGCCGGAGTGCAGCACGGTGTTGGAGTACCGCTGGTTGTAGAAGAGCGTCTGCCACTGGCGGACCATCCCGAGGGCACCGTTGTTGATGACGGCGACCTTGATCGGGATGTTGTTGAGCGCGCAGGTGGTGAGCTCCTGATTTGTCATCTGGAAGCAGCCGTCGCCGTCGATCGCCCAGACCGGGCGATCGGGCATGCCGGCCTTGGCCCCCATCGCGGCCGGGACCGCGTAGCCCATCGTCCCGGCGCCGCCGGAGTTCAGCCAGGTGGCGGGCTGCTCATACTGGATGAAGTGCGAGGCCCACATCTGGTGCTGGCCGACGCCCGCGGCGAAGATCGTGTCCGGCGGGGCGAGTTCACCGATGCGCTTGATGACCTGCTGCGGCGAGAGGCTGCCGTCCTCCGGCAGGTCGTAACCGAGCGGGTAGGTCTCGCGCCAGCGGTTGAGGTCCTTCCACCAGGCGGCATAGTCACCGGTGTTGCCCTCGGTGTGCTCGGCCTGGACGGCCTGGACCAGATCGGCGATGACCTCGCGGGCGTCACCGACGATCGGGACGTCGGCCTCGCGGTTCTTGCCGATCTCGGCGGGGTCGATGTCGGCGTGGACGACCTTGGCGTACGGGGCGAAGCTGTCCAGCTTGCCGGTGACGCGGTCGTCGAAGCGGGCCCCGAGGGCGACGATCAGATCGGCCTTCTGCAGCGCGGTGACGGCGGTGACCGAACCGTGCATACCGGGCATTCCCACGTGCAGCGGGTGGCTGTCGGGGAAGGAGCCGAGCGCCATCAGCGTGGTGGTGACGGGCGCTCCGGTCAGCTCGGCCAGCACCTTGAGTTCGGCGGTGGCCCCGGCCTTCATGACGCCGCCGCCCACGTACAGCACCGGGCGCTTGGCCTGGGTGATGAGCTTGGCGGCCTCACGGATCTGCTTGGCGTGCGGCTTGGTGACCGGGCGGTAGCCCGGCAGGTCCATCACCGGCGGCCAACTGAAGGTGGTCTGCGCCTGGAGGGCGTCCTTGGCGATGTCGACCAGGACCGGTCCCGGACGGCCGGAGGCGGCGATGTGGAAGGCCTCGGCGATCGTGTGCGGGATGTCCTCGGCCTTGGTGACCAGGAAGTTGTGCTTGGTGACCGGCATCGTGATGCCGCAGATGTCCGCCTCCTGGAAGGCGTCCGTACCGATGGCGGCGGAGGCGACCTGGCCGGTGATCGCGACGATCGGCACCGAGTCCAGGTACGCGTCGGCGATCGGGGTGACCAGGTTGGTGGCGCCGGGGCCGCTGGTGGCCATGCAGACGCCGACCTTGCCGGTGGCCTGGGCGTAGCCGGTGGCCGCGTGGCCCGCGCCCTGCTCGTGGCGGACGAGAACGTGACGGACGCGCCGGGAGTCCATCATCGGGTCGTACGCCGGAAGGATGGCGCCGCCGGGAATGCCGAATACCGTGTCGGCCCCCACCTCCTCGAGGGAGCGGATGAGGGACTGCGCACCCGTGACGTGCTCAACGGTGGCGGAGGACGATCCGCCGTTACGGGCCCGCGGCTGGGGATGGTGGGCCCCGGTGGCCTGCTCGGTCATCGGCATTCTCTTCTCGAAGCTGAGGTTTTCGCGAGTGTTTTACGACGTTTTGCGTGGTGCCAGTGCAACAAAAAACCCCTCGTGCCGTGAGGCAAGCGAGGGGAGCGCGTCGGTGCGGGTGGCGGAGCCATCGAGGGACTCCGCTTCAGCCGACGCGCTGTCCAAGTACGAGAATTCGGGTGCGCATGGCATTGACCCTCTCTCCGACGCACTCGACGTGTCAAGTGGGTGGGACGGGCGTCTCAGCATGTGAACCCGTCAGGAGGGGCACCGAACCCCCCGCCAGCACCGGCCGGACCATCTTCCCGCCGGGCACCGGGAACTCTCCCCGGACCAGTGCGCGGCGCAGCCGGTACTCGTCGAGCGGTCCGGAGAACGCCATGCCCTGGCCGTGCGTGCACCCCATGGCGCGCAGCGCGAGGACCTGCTCCGGTACGTCGACGCCGTCGGCCACGGACTGCATGCCGAGGTCGCAGGCGATCCTCAGCAGCCCGCTGGTGATCTTGTGGAGCCGGGCGGACTCCACGACGCCCTCGACCAGGCCCCGGTCCAGTTTCAGTACGTCGATGGGGAGCCGGCGCAGTGCGTTGATCGCCGCGTAGCCGCTGCCGAAGCCGTCGAGCGCGATCCGTACGCCGAGTCTGCGCAGGGCGGCCAGGCGCTGCTCCAGCTCCTCGAAGGGGACCCGGGGGTCGCTGTCGGCGACCTCGATCATCAGCGCCCCGGAGGGCAGCCCGTAGCGCGTCAGCAGCGCCTCCACGGAGCCGAAGGGGATCCCCTTGTCGAGGAGCCTGCGGGCCGGAAGGCGGACGGCGACCGCGACCTGGTGCCCGGCCCTGGCCCGGTCGGCGGCCTGCTCCACGGCCTCCTCCAGCAGCCAGCGGCCCAGCTCCGCGGTGCGCTCGCTGTCCTCGGCCACCCGGAGGAACTCGGCGGGGGTGAACAGGATGCCCTGGGCGGAGCGCCAGCGGGCCTGGGCGGCGACGGCGGCGACCGTCCCGCTGGCCAGATGCACCACGGGCTGGTGCAGCAGGGCGAACTCCCCGTCGCGCAGGGCGCTGCGCAGCCGGGCCGCCAGTTCGGAGCGGCGGGCCACCTCGGCCTGCATCTGCGGGGCGTACAGCTCCACGCGGTCCTTGCCGCCGGCCTTGGCGCGGTACATCGCGAGGTCGGCGTTGCGCATGAGGTCGGTGGGGGTGCTCCCGGGCTCGGCGAAGGCGACGCCGATGGAGGCGGTGACGCGGGCCTCGCCGGCGCCGATGCGGTAGGGCTCGGAGAGGGTGACGCGCAGCCGGTCGGCGATCTCGTGGACCTGGAACTCGCGGGCGGCCTGGTCGCGTGCGCCGTCGCCGACGATGAGGGCGGCGAACTCGTCGCCGCCGAGCCGGGCCGCGGTGTCGCCGGCCCGGATGGAGTCCTGTAGCCGGCGGGCGGCCTGGATCAGCAGCTCGTCGCCGGCCTGGTGGCCGAGCCGGTCGTTGGCGGCCTTGAAGCCGTCCAGGTCGATGAAGAGGACCGCCGTGCCCGCGTCGCCGGAGCGGCGGCCGCCGAGCGCCTTGCGGACCCGGGAGGTGAACAGCGCCCGGTTGGGCAGGTCGGTGAGCGGGTCGTGCTCGGCGTTGTGCTGCAACTGGGCCTGGAGGCGCACCCGTTCGGTGACGTCGCGGCTGTTGAGGATCAGCCCGCCCTGGTGGCGGTTGACGGTGGACTCGACGTTCAGCCAGTCGCCGCTGCCGGAGCGGAAGCGGCATTCGATGCGCGTGGTGGGTTCGTCGCCGGGCGGGGCGGCGAGGAACCGGCGCACTTCGTGGACCACCCGGCCCAGGTCCTCGGGGTGGATGATCGAGGCCAGTTCGGCGCCGACCAGCTCGTCCGCCTCCCGGCCGTACACACCGGCGGCGGCGGGGCTGACGTAGCGCAGGACACCGGTCGGGGCGGCGATCATGATGACGTCGCTGGAGCCCTGCACCAGGGAGCGGAAGTGGTTCTCCTTCTGGGCCAGTTCCTGGGTGAGGGCGATGTTGTCGACGAGCATGATGCCCTGCCGGACGACCAGGGCGAGGACCACCGTGCAGCCGGTGAGGACCACCACGCGGTCCACCCGGCGGCCCTCGATGACGTTGTAGAGGATGCCCAGGGTGCAGACGGCCGCCGCCAGATACGGCGTCAGCGCGGCCAGCGAACCGGCGATCGGGCGGCTGGGCGTCGTGGTGGTCCGGGGGGCCGCGCCCGCCGCGTCCTCCCCGGCGGCCCGCGCGTCCCGGCCGGCGCCCCAGGGGGCGTACGCGAGGAGCAGCGATCCGGCGAACCAGCCCGCGTCGAGCAACTGGCCGGAGTGGTAGGTCTGGCGGAGCAGCGGTGAGGTGAACAGCGCGTCGCACAGGACGGTGAGGGCGAGCGCGGCGATGGCGGTGTTGACCGCGGCGCGGTTGACGTTGGCGCGCCGGAAGTGCAGGGCGAGCACCATGGAGACGAGGACGATGTCGAGCAGCGGATAGGCGAGCGAGAGCGCCGCCCGGGTCACGCTGACGCCCTCGGCGTCCGCCAGGTGCGCGGTGTGGGCGAGGGCCAGGCTCCAGGAGAGCGTGAGGAGCGAGCCGCCGATCAGCCAGGCGTCGAGCACCAGGCAGACCCATCCGGCCCGGGTGACGGGGCGTTTGGCGAGGACCAGCAGGCCCACGATGGCGGGCGGGGCGAAGCAGAGGAAGAAGAGGTCGGCGACCGAGGGGCTGGGCACGCGGATCCCGCGCACGCACTCGTACCACCCCCAGACGGCGTTGCCGCCGGCGGCCATCAGCGAGGAGAGCGAGAACAGCAGCCAGGCCGGGCGGAAGCGCAGGTCGGCGGAGCGGGCGAAGAGGAAGCAGGAGACGGCGGCGGCGAGCGCGGCGGCGCTGAGGCCGAAGTCGCCCATGAAGAGGGCCAGTCGGGCCGATCCCCAGCCGACCGACGCCCCCACCGCGTACCCCGTGCAGACGAGGCCGAGGACGAGCTGCGGGACCAGTGCGGGGGTCCGGCCGGCGGTGCGGCGGGGCGCCAGGACCGCGGTGCGCGTGCCCGCCGGCGCGCTCACCGGGATGACCCCGCCGGGCCGTGTCCGGAAGGTCCCGCCGCAGGCCGCGAGACGGGCGGGAGTGTCCGGAAACGGCCCGGCGCCGCATGCCCCCGGTGCCGGGACGCCTCGGGCCGTCGCCGTCCGTCGCGCGCCGGATCGTTCGCCCATCGGTCGTCCATCGCCCATCGCCCCCCTCGCGTACGGCTTCCTCCCCGGCGCCGCCCCTGCCACGGCGCAGCCCCCCGTTCGGGACGATACACCAGACTCGTCACACAGGGACATAGTTCCTCTACTCTCCGTGACGACCTGCGCGGTTGTCGGCACGGAGCGGAGTGGATCCTGCTCGCTGCGTGGTCAGCCGGTGGTGCGGACGACGTTGTGGAGCGGCTCGCCCGCGGCGAAGCGGCCGAACTGTCCGGCGAGCAGCCGCTTGGCCCGCGGCCGGAACGCCGAGGTGCTGCCGCCGACGTGCGGAGTGATCAGGACGTTCGGAGCATGCCAGAGGGGATGGCCGGAAGGGAGCGGTTCCGGGTCGGTGACGTCGAGGGCGGCGTGCAACCGTCCGGAATCGAGTTCGGACAGCAGGGCCTTGGTGTCGACGACTCCGCCGCGCGCCACGTTCACCAGGAGCGCCCCGTCGCGCATCGCGGCGAGGAAGTCCGCGCCGACCAGCCCCTGTGTCGAGGGGTTCAGCGGGGTGGACAGGATGACGATGTCGGCCTCGGGCAGCAGGGCGGGCAGATCGTCGAGCGTGTGTACGGGGCCGCGTGCGGTTGTCCGTGCGGAGCGCGCGACGCGCGCCACCCGCGCGCACTCGAACGGCACGAGCCGGTCCTCGATGGCGGAGCCGATCGAGCCGTACCCCACGATCAGCACGGACTTGTCGGCGAGCGCCGGGTAGAAGCCGGAGCGCCACTCCTCCTTGTCCTGGCCGTGCACGAAGCCGGGGAAGCCGCGCAGCGAGGCGAGGACCAGCGCGAGGGTGAGTTCGGCGGTGGAGGCCTCGTGGACCCCCTTGGCGTTGCAGAGCCGGACCCCGGGGGGCAGCAGGCCGAGGCCGGGCTCCACGTGGTCGATGCCGGCGGAGAGCGTCTGGACGACCTGGACGCGGGTCATCTCGGCGAGCGGACGGACCGCGACGGCGGAGCCCTTCATGTAGGGGACGACGTAGTACGCGCAGTCGGCGGGGTCGGCCGGGTAGTCGGGTCCGCCGTCCCAGAAGCGGTAGGTGAGGCCCTCGGGAAGTCCGTCGATCCCGTCCGCCTCGAAGGGCATCCAGACCTCGGGGGCGGGCGCGGAGTGCGTGGTGGAAGTCATGGTCAGGAGGCTATGCGAACCCCGTGGGGAGGCAGAGGTTAGTTTGGGGAGCGGTACGAGGGAGGGTTCGGGGAGTTGGAGCGCAGGAGTCTGGGCGCGGCGGCGCTCGCCGTGGGCGCGGTCGGTCTCGGCTGCATGCCGATGAGCTGGGCGTACAGCGCGTCGCGGCAGCGTGGGGACGACGCGCTGCGGGCGGTCCACGCGGCGCTGGACGCGGGGAGCGATCTGCTCGACACCGCCGACATGTACGGGCCGTTCACCAATGAGCTGCTGGTCGGGCGGGCGCTGAGGGGACGCCGGGACCGGGCGTTCCTCTCCACCAAGTGCGGTCTCCTGGTGGGCGATCAGCACATCGTGGCCAACGGCCGCCCCGGATACGTGCGCCGGGCCTGCGACGCCTCGCTGCGCCGGCTGCAGACGGATGTGATCGACCTCTACCAGCTCCACCGCGCCGATCCGGAGGTGCCCGTCGAGGAGACGTGGGGCGCGATGGCGGAGCTGGTGACTGCGGGCAAGGTGCGGGCCCTCGGACTGTGCGCGGTCGGTGCCGGGCGGGCACGCCGGGGTGCCCGGCCGCACGAGGGAACGATCCGGCAGCTGGAGCGGGTGCAGCAGGTGTTCCCGGTGAGCGCGGTGCAGGCGGAGCTGTCGGTCTGGTCGCGGCAGGCGCTGGACGCGCTGGTGCCGTGGTGCGCGGCGCGCGGGGTCGGGGTGCTGGCGGCGATGCCGCTGGGCAGCGGCTATCTGACGGGGACGCTGACGCCCGGTCAGGGCTTCGAGCCGGACGATCTGCGGGCCAGGCACCCCCGGTTCACCGCCGAGATGATGGCGGCGAACCAGCCGCTGCTGGTGGGGCTGCGCCGGGTCGCCGAACGGCACGGGGCCACCCCGGCCCAGGTGGCGCTGGCCTGGGTGCTGCGGCAGGGGCCCCAGGTGGTCCCGGTGCCCGGGACCAAGCAGGAGCGGTGGGCGGTGGAGAACGCGGGCGCGGCCGGTCTGGAGCTGACGGCCCGCGACCTCGACGAGATCGACCGGCTGCCGGCCGCGCGGGAGTCGTGGGACGCGCGGGACTGAGGGCGTCGGGGCGGGCGGGACCCCGGGGAGCGGCGGGGCGGAACCGATCCGTGGGCCGGATCCCTGACCCGTCGGTGCCGTTCGGGGAACTCCGGGCGCGGTGGCGGTGTAAGAACAGGGGGATGGCGGCCGTCGAAGGGATCGGTGTGGTGCGTGGTGCGGTGCGGGAATCCGGACGGGAACCGGCGGGGCGTCGACCGTCCCGGCGGCGGACGCGGCGCGGCGCGGCGGCCGCGCTGGCGGCCGGTGCGCTGATCCTCGCCGCGGGGTGCTCCTCGCAGGAGGGGGCGGAGAGTTCGGCCGGGCAGGGTGCGAGCTCCCCGGCCGCGTCCGGGTCCCGTCCGGCCTCCTCCCCGCCGGCGTCGCCCTCCCCCTCCCCCTCGCCCTCGGGTCCGCCCGCGAAGGGCTCGGTGAAGGTGGTCTCCACGCTCGCCCGGGGGCTCGACTCCCCCTGGGGGCTGGCGGAGCTGCCGGACGGCGATCTGCTGGTGGGCTCCCGCGACAAGGGGACGATCACCCGGATCGACGGCAGGACCGGGAAGAAGACCCTGCTGGGCACGGTTCCGGGGGTCGCCGCCGGCGGCGAGGGCGGCCTGCTCGGGCTCGCCGTCTCGCCCGACTACGGCACGGACCATCTCGTCTACGCGTACTTCACCACCGCGTCGGACAACCGCATCGCCCGGATGCTGTACGACGAGAAGGGCACGAACCCGGGCCAGCTGCTGGGTGCCCCGGACACCATCCTGCGGGGCATCCCCAAGGGGGCGGTCCACAACGGCGGACGGATCGCCTTCGGCCCGGACCGCGCGCTGTACGCGGGCACCGGCGAGACCGGTGACAAAGGGCTGGCCCAGGACGAGGACTCGCTGGCGGGCAAGATCCTGCGGATGACCCCGGACGGCGAGCCGCTGCACGGCAATCCGCGCGCCGACTCCGTGGTGTATTCGCCCGGTCACCGCAATGTGCAGGGGCTCGCCTGGGACGGCCGCAAACGGCTGTGGGCCTCGGAGTTCGGCCAGGACACCTGGGACGAGCTGAACCTCATCGTGCCGGGCGGCAACTACGGCTGGCCCGAGGCGGAGGGCAAGGCCGGCAAGGCGGGTTTCCTCGATCCCGTGGCACAGTGGAAGACGTCCGAGGCGTCGCCGAGCGGCATCGCCTACGTCAGGGGTTCGGTCTGGATGGCCGGGCTGCGTGGTGAGCGTCTGTGGCGGATTCCGCTGTCCGGCACGGACCAGGAACCACTGGCGGCCCCCCAGGCGTTCCTGAAGGGGACGTACGGGCGGCTGCGCACGGTGCTCGCCGCCGGTGGTGACCGGCTCTGGCTGGTGACCAGCGAGACGGACGGGCGCGGCACCCCGAAGCCGGGGGACGACAGGATCCTGGTGGCCGAGGTGCGGTAGCCGGGGCCGACGACAGCAGGCGGAAGGGTGCGCACACCGTGTTCAACTTCTTCGAGGAACTCTTCGCACCCGGCCGCAGGCACACCAACGACGAGCGCAGGCGCCTGGAGCTGAGCCGGGTGGATCTCGGCGTCGGCGATCCCGCGCGCGGTCCGATCGATCTGTCCTCGGGCAAGGTCGTGGTGCGCCGCCGCGACGAGGACGACGGCGACCCGGCGGAGCCGGACGACGGCGGGGACGGAAACGGCGACGGCGGCCACGCCGACGGGGACGGTGACGCGGGCGGCGCGGACGGGGACGGCGCCTGAGCGCGCCCCGCCGGACTCCCCCGTCCCGTTACGCGTCCTCCCTCGGCGTGCGGTACAGCCGCAGCCGGTGGGCCAGGGCGGCCGCCTCGCCCCGGCCGTTGACGCCGAGCTTGGCGAGGATGTTGGAGACGTGCACGCTCGCCGTCTTGGGCGAGATGTAGAGCTCCTCGGCGATCCTGCGGTTGGTGTGCCCCGCCGCCACCAGCCGGTGGACGTCCTGCTCGCGCGGGGTCAGCCCGAAGGACTCCACGGCGGCGGCCGCCGCGGCCCTCAGCTGCTCCTCGTGGTCCGGGCCCTCCTGTTCCTCGCCCCGCTCCGGAACTGTCACCGCGTCCGGGACCTCCTCGTCGGGGGCGGTGGCCGCCTCGCCGAGGGCGATCCGGGCCCGGCCGGCCAGCAGCTCGACGGACTCGGCGAGGGGGCGCGCCCCGAGCCGGCGGGCCGCGGCGTGGGCCTCGCGCAGCAGGGTCGTGGCAGCGCCCCGGTCACCGGCGGCGATCAGCAGGGCCTCGGCCCAGCGGTGGTGGATCTGCGCCGTCTCGTACGGGCGGCTCAGCGGGGCGAAGGAGCGGGCGGCGTCCGACCAGTGGTCCGGGGTGTCGACGCCCTCGGCACGGGCCAGCTCGGCCTCGATCAGCGTCGCGTAGGCGGCCCAGACGGGGACGAAGACCGGCAGCCGCTTGAGGTGGGAGCGGACGAGGGCGAGGACGGCGGGCCGGCCCGGTTCGGTGGCGGGCAGGCCGCGGGCGTCGGCCTCGGCCGCCGCGACGGCGTGCAGCATCGGGAAGGCGTACCGCTGGGTGCCGGGCGGGAAGCCCTCCGCGGCCTGTGCCTCGAAGATGCCGCGGGCCTCGGGCAGACCGCCCTGCTGGGCGGCGAGGACGAGGGCGTGCCGGGCCAGGTTGAGGAAGTGCTGGGGCTGGGGGTCGCTGGTGCCGAAGCAGCGGCGGGCCAGGGCCAGTTGGTGCTCGGCCTCCGCCAGGTCCCCTCGGGCCAGGGCCACTTCGGTGCGGCGGCTGGCGACGAGCCCCTGGGACTTGCGGGAGAACGCCTTGCGGGAGGCGGCCTCGGTGGTGGTCAGCGCCTCGTCCCAGCGGCCGAGCGAGAAGAGGGACATCGCCTGGTTGGTGCGGACCCAGGCCTCCATGTCCGCGATCCCGTGGTTGTGGCAGGTCTCGATGCCCCGGTCTGCGGCGGCCACGGCCTCCAGCGAACGGCCCGTACCCTCCAGGATGGAGGGCAGGTTGATCGAGGCGCGGCCCATGATGCCGACGATGCCCAGCTCGTCGGCGCGGTCGCGGACCTCGTACATCTCGGTGATGCCCTCGTCGACCGCTCCGGCGTCGACGGTCAGCCAGCCCCGGGTGAGCCGGGCGTGCAGTTCGATGGACTCGGCGCCGACCAGCCGGGCGTACTCCACGGCCCGGTCGGTGGCGACGAGCGTGTCGGGGCCGGGCCGGTGCAGCGCGCCCCAGCCGGCCACGCTGGTGAGCACGTCGGCGTGCACGGCCGACGGGGGCAGTCCCCGGACCAGCTCCTCGGCGGTGGCCAGTTCGTCCCAGCCGTCGCCGCGGGTGGTGTCCTGGACGAGGCGGGAGCGCTGCACCCAGAACCAGGCGGCGCGCAGGGCGTCGTCCTCGCCCTCCAGGATGCGCAGGGCCCGCTTGCAGATCGCCAGGGCCCGCTCCCGCTCGCCGCCGAAGCGGGCGGCGATCGTGGCCTCGGCCATCAGGTCGAGATAGCCGAGGGCGGGGCAGCCGTCCGGTCCGCAGGCCGGGTACACCTCGGCGTGCTCGATCGGGCGCAGGGTGCCGCGCACCTCTTCCGGGGCGTCGTCCCACAGCTCCATCGCGCGTTCCAGCAGCCGCAGCTGTTCGGCGTACGCGTTGCGGTGGCGGGCCTCGACGGAGGCCTTGACGACGGCGGGCAGGGCCTTGGCGGGATCGTGCGCGCCGTACCAGTAGCTGGCCAGCCGGGTGGCCCGCTCACCGTCGCGGACGAGGGAGGGGTCGGCCTCCAGCGCCTCGGCGTACCGGCGGTTGAGGCGGGAGCGCTCGCCGGGCAGCAGATCGTCGCTGACGGCCTCGCGGACGAGGGAGTGGCGGAAGCGGTAGCCGTTGCCCTCCGGGGTGGTGAGCAGCAGATTGGCGCCGACGGCCCCGCGCAGCGCCTCGATCAGCTCGTCCTCGGCGAGTCCGGCGACCGCGGCGAGCAGTTCGTACTCGACGGTGGAGCCGCCCTCGGCGACGATCCGGGCGACGCGCTGGGCGTCGTCCGAGAGCGCCTCCACACGCACCAGGAGCAGATCGCGCAGCGAGTCGGGGAGCACGCTCCCGTCGCCGTCCCCGCACTCCAGCGCGCAGGCCAGTTCCTCGACGAAGAAAGCGTTGCCGTCGGAGCGCTCGAATATCTCGTCCACCAGGCCGGGCTCGGGGGTGTCGGCGAGTATGCCGGTGAGCTGGCGGCGGACCTCGGCGCGGTTGAAGCGGCGCAGTTCGATCCGGCGCACGGTGCGCAGCCGGTCCAGCTCGGCCAGGAGGGGGCGCAGCGGATGGCGGCGGTGGATGTCGTCGGCGCGGTAGGTGCCGACGACGACGAGGCGGCCGGTGCGCAGCGTCCGGACGAGATAGGCGAGCAGATGCCGCGTGGAGGAGTCGGCCCAGTGCAGGTCCTCCAGGACGAGGACGACGACGCGGTCGGCCGAGATCCGTTCCAGCAGGCGGGCGGTGAGCTCGAAGAGGCGGGCGGTGTCGTGCTCGTCGGCGGCGCCCCGGCCGGCCTCGCCGAGCTCGGGCAGGAGCCGGGCCAGCTCGCGCTCCTGTCCGGCGCAGGCGGCCGCCATCTCCTCGGGCAGGGTGCGGTGCAGGGTCCGCAGGGCGGTGGAGAAGGGCGCGTACGGCAGGCCGTCGGCGCCGATCTCCACACAGCCGCCGACCGCGACGGCGGCCTCGCGGCGGACCGCCACCGAGAGGAACTCCTCGACCAGCCGGGTCTTGCCGACGCCCGCCTCGCCGCCCACGAGCAGCGCCTGCGGCCCGCCGCCGCCGTCCGTGGGGGCGGCGGCGCGGGCGAGCGCCTCGGTGAGGGTGCTGAACTCGCCGGTGCGGCCGACGAACACGGGGCTGACTGACCTGGTCTCCACGGAGCCGAGCATCGCACACGGGTCCGACACCGCGGGCCCGGTCGTCCCGGCGGGCATCGCGACCGGTCCCTACGCGGCGGGGGCGAACCGCTCGCGGTCCGTACTCACCGTCCCCTCGTCCTCGTGGCGGGCGGACCGGCGGGCCTTCCGCGCCGCCCGGCGGGCCTCGCGCGCCAGCCGCTCGGTCGCGGCCCGGCGGACCAGCTCGGCGGCCATGATCTTGTGGAGCTCCAGCTCGTACATGCGTGTCCCCTGAAGACGAGAGTGGTGGTCCGGCGGGTCTTCCGCCGTGCCACCACTCTCGTCCCCCAGGGGGTCCCGTCGCATCGGGCGAGTTCCGCATCCCTGCAAGGCCGCCGCCTTAGAGGACGGCGGGTACCACCGGGGTCCGGCCCCGCCCCGCCCCGCGGATGCCTTAGACGGCGCGGCGCGGTGCCGTACGCGGGCGGGGGCGGCGGCTCAGCGGGCCGCCCGCCCGGCCGGTACGGCCTCCTCCGCCCCGTCGGTCGCGGAGGTCGCGGGGACCGACGGCCGCGGGATCGCCGCGGTCTCCGGCGGCTCGATGCTGATGCGCGGCAGACGGCGGTCCAGCCAGCCGGGAAGCCACCAGTTCGCCCCGCCGAGCAGATGCATCAGCGCGGGCACCAGCAGGGTGCGCAGCACGAAGGCGTCCAGGGCGACGGCGGCGGCGAGGGCGATGCCGAACATCGCGATGACCCGGTCGCCGCTGAGCACGAAGGCGAGGAAGACGGAGATCATGATCACCGCGGCCGAGTTGATCACCCGGCTGGTCTCGGCGAGGCCGACCCGGACCGCCCGGCAGTTGTCCCGGCTCTCCAGCCACTCCTCGTACATCCGGCCGACCAGGAAGACCTGGTAGTCCATGGAGAGGCCGAAGAGGACGGACACCATGATCACGGGGAGGAAGGGCTCGATGGGGCCCGCGCTGCCCAGGCCCAGCAGTTCGCTGCCCCAGCCCCACTGGAAGATCGCGACGACGACGCCGAACGAGGCGGCGACCGCCGCCACGTTCATCACGGCCGCCTTCAGCGGGATGCCGACCGAGCGGAACGCCATCAGCAGGAGCAGACAGCCGAGCCCTATGACGACGCCGACGAAGAGCGGCAGCTTGCCGATGATGATCCCGGCGAAGTCGTCGTAGCTGGCGGTGACCCCGCCCACATGGGTGCGCAGCGAGGTGTTGTCGGCGGCCTTCGGCAGCACGTCGGCGCGGAGCCGGTCGACGAGTTCGCTGGTCTCCCGGGACTGCGGGGAGGAGTCGGGGACGACGGTGACGTACGCGGTGTCGCCGCTGGAGTTGTAGGTGACGGGCAGCACCCGGGCGACCCCGTCGGTGGCGCGGAGCGTGGCGGGCAGGGCGTCCATGGCGAGCCGGTCGTCGGCGCCGTCCAGCCGGGCGGCGATCGTCAGCGGGCCGTTCACCCCGGGGCCGAAGCCGTCGGCGAGCAGGTCGTACGCCTGCCGGGTGGTCGAGGACCTCGCGTTGTTGCCCTGGTCGGAGCTGCCGAGGTGGAGCGAGAAGGTGGGCAGGGCGAGGCCCAGCATGACGAGGGCCGCGAGGCCGCCCAGCAGCTTGGGGTGGCGCTCGACGAAGGCGGACCAGCGGGCGGCGAAACCGGTGGGCGGCTCGGGCCGCGGGCCGTGCTCGGCGAGCCGCCGCCGTTCGCGCCGGCTCAGCGCCCGCATGCCGATCAGCGAGAGCAGCGCGGGCAGCAGGGTGACGGAGGCCGCCACGGTCAGCACCACGGTGAGCGAGGCCGCGACGGCGACGCCGTTGAGGAAGCTCAGCCGCAGGATCAGCATGCCGAGGAGCGCGATGCAGACGGTGGCCCCGGCGAAGACGACGGCCCGCCCGGTCGTGGCGACGGCGTGCTCGGCCGCCTCCGGGACACTCATGCCGCGCCGCAGCGCCCTGCGGTGCCGGGTGACGATGAAGAGCGCGTAGTCGATGCCGACGCCGAGCCCCACGAGCATGCCCAGCATGGGCGCGAAGTCGGCGACGGTCATCAGATGGCCGAGCAGCACGATGCCCGCGTAGGCGGTGCCGACCGAGACGAGGGCGGTGGCGATGGGCAGCAGGCTCGCGGCGAGCGAGCCGAAGGCGAGGAAGAGCACCACGGCGGCGACGGCCACCCCGACGGCCTCGCTGAGGTGCGCGGCCGGTGCCTCGGTGAGTGCTGTGGCCGGGCCGCCCAGTTCGACCCGCAGATGCTCGCTCGCGGCGGCCTTCGCGGTGTCGACGACGGCCTCGGCCTGGGCGACGGGGATGTCGTCCGCGCCGCGGTCGAAGGTGATCGTGGCGTAGGCGGTGTGCCCGTCGGCGCTGATCTGCCCGGCGCCGGTCTCCGTGTACGGTCCCTCGACCGCGCCGACGCCCGGCAGCCGTTCGATCTCGTGCAGGGTTCTCGTCATCTTCTGGGTGACGTCCGTGGCCCGCACCGTGGAGTCGTCGGTGTGCCAGACGAGCGTGTCCGTGTCCCCGCCGAGATGGGTGAAGCCGCTCTTCAGCAACTGGGAGGCCTGCCCGGACTCGGTGCCGGGCGCCTCGTAGTCGTTGGTGTAGGCGGAACCGGCGAACCCGGCCGCGGCCGCCGTCCCGCCGAGCGCGAGCAGCCAGAGGAGAACGGCGAGGAGGCGGTGCGTGACGCACCAGCGGGCGATGGCAGCCAAGGGACGTGCTCCCTGCGGGTTCGTGGTCCCCGCGGGGGTCCGGGCAGGACCGTCCGCGTGAGAACGCATGACCTGAGAACCGTCACTCTGACAGCCATCTGTGATCGTTTGCCCGTTTCGTGGGCTTACTCACAGGGCTTCGATCCCCCTATGAGCGATATGCGCACCGCCGTACGGCGGCGGGGGCGCCTCGGGAGTGTCCGGCGGACGGCCGCTCGGCGGGCCCCCTCGGTGCTCCCGGGCGCGGGTGATCCCCGCTATCTTGTGAGCTTCCCAATTACCGTCCCTGGGGGGTCTGTTGAACAGCGCGTCGCACCATATCGGGCCCGATCCGGCACCGGACAGATACCGCCTGCTCAACTCCATCGGCCGCGGCGGCGAGGCCGTGCTGTACCGGGCGGAGATCGAGCTCGACGGCGCCCCCGAGACCGTGGTCGTCAAGGTGCTCGACTCCAAGACCACGATCACCATCGAGCAGTTCCAGCGGCTCAGCGCCAAATGGCGGGAACAGGCGGAGCTGCTGCGCTTTGTGAACCGGCCGGGTGTCGTCGGCGTGCGCGAGCACTTCGAGGGGCCGCCGATCCACGGGGCCGGGGACGCGTCCACCGCCGCGGGACGGGCCCTGGTCCTGGTCATGAACCATGTCGACGGGCTCGACCTGCGGGACTGGCGCGCCGAGCGGACGCTCACCACGCACGCCGAACGCCGCGAGGTGCTCCGTACGCTCGAACAGCTCGCGGACGTGCTGGACTGGCTGCACTCGGGCCGGGCGACCCCCTCGGGCCGCACCGTCGTCCACGGCGACCTCTCCCCCGGCAACGTCATGGTCGACGCGCACGGCCAGGCCACGCTCGTGGACTTCGGGCTGAGCAAGCTCACCGCCGACCACCAGACCGCCGAGGTCTGGTTCACCCCCGGCTACGCGGCCCCGGAGGTCTTCGAGGGCAAGCGGACCCCCGGCACCGACCGGTACGCCTTCGGCGCGATCGCCTACTTCCTGCTCAGCGGCGAGGCCCCGCCCAGCACCCCCGAGCAGTTGCGGGCCGCGCTGCGCGCCCTCCCCCAGGTGGCCGCCGCGACGCCCGAGCGCCGGGACCGCATCCTCTCCGTCTGCGCGGCCGAGCCGGACGGCCGCCCCGAGAGCCTGTCGTCCTGGGTGAAGGACGTACGGTCCGCCGTGGTGTCCACGACGGTCACGGGCCCCTCGCAGCGCGCGGAGTCCGTACAGGACGCCCCTCCGGCCCCGCTCCTGCCGCCGGGCGTTCCCACTCCGCCGCTCGGGGCACCACCCCTCGCCGGCCTCCCGGCACAGCCGCCCGCCTTCCCCCCGCCGATCACCGCCTCCGGCGACCCGGGGGTGGCGCCGCCCACGACCGTCCGTCCGGAAACGGCCCCGGAGGAGCCGTCCGCACCGGAACCGACGGTCCCGACACCGGCCGCTCCCACCCCGACCGCCGTGACCCGGGCCCCGGCACCGGCACCGGCACCGGCACCGTCGAAGCCGGCGAAGAAGCGCCGGCCGGTCCTCGTCCCGCTGCTCTCGCTCGCCCTGGCGGCCGCCCTGGTGACGATCGGCGTCCAGGCCCTGCGCACGGGTGACGACGACAAGGGCGACGGCAAGGGGGCGAAGGCGGCGCCCACGGTGACGGTCACGACGACGACGCCCGCCGACGGGTCGGCGGAAGAGCCGGAGAGCGGGTCGACGGCCTCCCCGGGGGCCTCGGACGGCACCACCGCACCGCCCGAGGCGGCCTCGGTGGACAGCAAGTCGCTCACCACCCTGGACCCGGTCGCCAGCGGCCAGTTCGCCGACCTGGCCGTCGGCAGCGGCACCCTGAACAGCACGTACTACGACACCGCCCTGGTCCCGGACGGCGGCGACGAGGAGTGCAGCGGCTCCGCGGAGTACAACCTGAGCCGCGAGTGGAAGACCCTCACCCTGGTCGCCGGGGTCGACGACAACTCGTCGAACAAGGCCGCCCGGATCACCATCGAGGTCGACGGCGAGCCCGGTTTCACCGGTGAGGTGCTGCTCGGCAAGCCGAAGCCGATCTCGGTGCCCGTCACCGGCGTCCTGCGGCTCAGCATCTCGTACGCCGATCCGGGCGACTCCTGCGACATGGGCGATCTGGTCCTCGGCTCCCCGACGCTGAAGAAGTGACGCGCGAGGGGCGGTGCGCCCGGCCGCTGCCGGGCGC